>CAWADQ010000037.1:0-212686 GCA_963780835.1 uncultured Actinomycetota bacterium
GGCTCCTCGAACATCCTGCCGGTCGGCGACTACGACGCCGTCCTGCACGCCTGGACGGTGCAGGCGCGACTGGTGTGGCGGGCCCTGCGGGTGGGCTCTACCAGGGCTGGGACATGCACCCGGCGCAGCTGCCCGCCCGGTTCCTCGTGACGTACGCGTTCTTCCGGCAGGGTGCGCCATCGGCCGTCGGCCGTCGCCCGGTTGCGCGCCTACCGCGCCGAGGCCGAGTCGGGCGTGATGGACGAACCGGCGACGGAGCGGGCGCTGGTGGCGTACCTGGAGCGGGGGGTGGGCTGCGGTGCACTCGACGCCGACGAGGTGGAGGTCTGAGCAGATGCAGCCAGTGGAGACGGTCCTACGCGCCCGGCGGGTGGTCACGCCCGACGGCACGGCGGCGCGCTGGGTCGGGGTGCACGACGGGCGGATCGTCGCCGTCAGCCCTACGACACGCCCGTGCCGTCCGGTGCCCGCGTCGTCGACGTCGGCGTGGACGAGGTGCTGCTGCCGGGCCTCGTCGACACCCACGTGCACGTCAACGAGCCGGGGCGCACCGAGTGGGAGGGCTTCACCACCGCCACGCGGGCGGCGGCGGCCGGCGGCGTCACCACGCTGATCGACATGCCGCTCAACTCCATGCCGCCGACCGTGGACGTCGAGGCACTGGAGACAAGCGGGCCTGCGCCGCGGGCAGGTCGCCGTCGACGTCGGCTTCTGGGGCGGCGCGGTGCCGGGCAACCTCGAAGAGCTGCGCGCCTGCACGAGGCGGGCGTGTTCGGCTTCAAGTGCTTCCTGCTCGACTCGGGGGTCGACGAGTTCCCGCCGCTGGCCGCCCGAGGAGGTCGAGCCGGTGCTCGCCGAGATCGCCGCGCTCGGGTCGCTCCTGATCGTGCACGCCGAGGACGCCGAGGCGATCGACCGGGCCCCGGCCGCCGACGGATACCGCTACGCGGAGTTCCTCGCCTCCCGGCCGCGGGGCGCGGAGAATCTGGCCATCGCGCGGCTCATGGAGCGGGCGCGCTGGACGGGCGCGCGCACGCACGTCGCTGCACCTGTCGAGCTCGGACGCGCTGCCGATGCTCGCGCGGCGCGCCGGGACGGGGTCGCGGTGACGGTCGAGACCTGCCCGCACTACCTGACCTTCACCGCCGAGGCGATCCCCGACGGCGCGACCCAGTACAAGTGCTGCCCGCCGATCCGGGAGGAGGCCAACCGGGAGCTGCTGTGGCAGGGGCTGGCCGACGGGCTGATCGACTTCGTCGTCTCGACCACTCGCCGTCGACGCCGGAGCTCAAGCGGCTCGACACCGGCGACTTCGGCAGGCGTGGGGCGGGATCTCGTCGCTGCAGCTGGGGCTGACGGCGATCTGGTCGCAGGCCCGAGCCCGCGGGCACTCGCTGGACGAGGTCGTGGCCTGGATAGCGTCGGGGCCCGCGGCGCTGGCGGGGCTGCCCCGCAAGGGCCGGATAGCGGTCGGGGCGGATGCGGACTTCTGCGTGTTCGCGCCGGACGAGGCGTGCGTGGTCGACGCACTCCGGCTGCAGCATCGCCACCCGCTGACGCCCTACCGCGGGCGGGCGCTGCTCGGGCAGGTGCGGGATACGTGGCTGCGCGGGCGGGCGGTCGACCTCGACGACCCGCACGGGGAGCTGCTCGTGCGGGATCCGGACGGCGGTCAGGGAACCGGGAAACCGAACCGGTAGCCCTGCTCGGCCAGCCAGGGGATCAGCTGCTCCAGCGCCTCCACGGTCTGGTCGCGCGGGCCGCCTCCGTCGTGCAGCAGCACGATCGGCCCGTCCGGCGCCTGCTGCCGGATCTGCTGCTGCACCGCGGCCATGATGGCGGCGGCGCCCGGCCGCTCCCAGTCCCGCGGGTCGACGTTCCAGCTCAGGGGCTGCATGCCGTGCTCGGCCGAGAGCGTGGCGACGTCGGTCGACCAGTTGCCGCCGGGCGCCCGGAACCACTCGACCGAGGCCCCGTCAGCGGCCGCCGACAGGGTGCTCTGGGCCCCGACCACCTCATCGGAGATGCGCGCGGGGTCGCGGTCGGGAAGCTGCTCGTCGTGGGTCCGGGAGTGGTCGCACAGGCGCATCCCGGCGTCGACGACCTGCTTGACCAGTGTCTCGTGCCCCGCCGCGTTCTTGCTGACCATGCAGAACGTGGCGACGGCGCCGTGGCGCTGCAGGATCTCGAGGATCTTGGGCGTCCAGCGGGGGTCCGGGCCGTCGTCGAAGGTGAGCGCGATGGTGTGGCTGTCGGCGAGCTTGTTCAGGAGCGCGGCGCGCGGCACCACCGGAGCGGGGGCGACGAGCTGCACCTGGACGGGCGGCGGCGCCGGGGCCGGCTCCGGCGCGAGGATCGGGGCCGTGATCGGCACCTCGGGCATCCCGAGCGGCGGCAGCTGCGGGGCGACCAGACCGAAGACCAGCACGGCCAGGTAGATGCTCGGCAGCTCGCGGCGCCGGAAGGGGGGAATCCGCCGCCGACGGGTACGGGTGCCCTGGAGCACGTGCCACCTCCCGGCACCGACCGCCGATGTCGACTCCTTCCTACTGGATCAAGTCCGCTCGATCGGGCGACACGCCGGAGAGTGGTTGTGCGCCCGCTACGGTCCGGTCCCGTGACACGCAACGTGGCGGTGGTGACGGGAGCCGGGTCGGGGATCGGGCGGGTGGTCGCGCGGGCACTGCTCGACGCGGGGTGGAGCGTCGCGCTCGCCGGGCGGCGGGCGGAGGCGCTGGAGGAGACCGCGGACGGCACGGCCGCGGCGCTGGTCGTGCCGACGGACGTCGCGGATCCGGCGTCGGTGACCGACCTGTTCGCGGCGACGCACGGCGAGTGGGGGCGGGTGGACCTGCTGGTCAACAACGCGGGCACGTTCGGCCCGGTCGGCGGGGTCGACGAGATCCCGATCGACGGGTGGTTGTCGACGGTCGCGGTCAACCTCACGGGCGCGTTTCTGTGCGCGCAGGAAGCCATCCGGATGATGAAGGCGCAGACGCCGCGCGGCGGGCGCATCATCAACAACGGGTCGATTTCGGCGTACGTGCCGCGGCCGAATTCGGCGCCCTACACCGCGACCAAGCACGCGATCACGGGACTGACGAAATCGATCTCGCTGGACGGGCGGGCCTGGGACATCGCCTGCGGCCAGATCGATATCGGCAACGCAGCGACACCCTTGACCGAGCGCATGTCCGCGGGCGTACCGCAGGCGGACGGCAGCATCGCGCCGGAACCGCGCATCGACGTGCGGCACGTGGCGGAGGCGGTGGTCTACATGGCCAGCCTGCCGCTAGACGCCAACGTCCAGTTCCTGACCGTGATGGCGACGAAGATGCCGTTTATCGGGCCGCGGTTGACGATCCGCTCTAACGACCGCTCTACGAATGGATCGAGACGGCGGCGGAGGCCCGGGCGCCCCCGGGACCGCCGCTGTCGGAGCTGCTGCCGCTGTCGGAGCTGCTGCCGCTGTCGGAGCTGCTGCCGCTGTCGGAGCTGCTGCCGCTGTCGGAGCTGCTGCCGCTGTCGGAGCTGCTGCCGCTGTCGGAGCTGCTGCCGCTGTCGGAGCTGCTGCCGCTGTCGGAGCTGCTGCTGTTGTCCGAGCCGCTGTTGTCCGAGCCGCTACCGGAGTCGGATCCGCTGCCCGAGCCTGAGCCGGAGTTCGAGCCGGAGTTCGAGCCGGAGCTACCCGGACCGCGGTTGTCGTCGGCGGTGACGTGGACGGGCTCGGGGGTGTCGGTGCTGTCCCGCGCGGCGGGGGTGTCCCGTGGGGAGGTGGTGTGCGTCGGTGTGTCGGCTGATGTGTCGGCGTTGCTCGTGCGGTCCGCGGCCGTGTCGCGGGCCGGCTTGTCGGTGGGCTCGTGGGTGGTCGTGGGGGCCCCGACGTTCACGGGCTCGGGGACGACACCCGTCTCGACCACGGTCCGGAAAGGTCCGGGACGACCGCGCCGCCAGCCTCCGCGGGGCCCGCGGAGGCGGCCGGAAGGCGGCGCGGAGCCCGCGGCCAGCGCCTTCGGAGCGTCCGGGGGCTGCTCGGGTGCACCCAGGACGGTGACAGGTGCCGGCTCGTCCGCTGCGGGAGGGGCAGGCGGGCTGGTCTCCGGCTCCTTCGGCGGCGGGGCGACCAACTGGGATGTGGGGTCCGTGGTGGCTCGGACGCGGAGCTCTCCGATGTCTGGGTCCCGGAAGCGGGGGTCCCGGACGTTCCGGCGCTGCGAGCGCTGTCGAGAGTCGGGTCGGGAGCGGGAACGACGGCCTGCGCGCCGGCGTACCCAGGGGAAGCGCCGGTGTCGGTGGTAGCCGGTCCGGCGCCGGCCTCGGCGAGTGCGGTGCCGGTGCCGGCCGGTCCGGTTCCGGCCCCGGGGGAAGGGTGTCGCCGGGTCCCCTTTCGCTCTCGCCAGGTCCTGTCCCTGTCCCTCTCCCTCTCCCTCTCTCTCTCCCTCTCCCTTTTCCTTTTCCTTTTCCTTTTCCTTTTCCTCCTGTCCCTGTCCCTGTCCCTGTCCCTGTCCCTGTCCCTGTCCCTGTCCCTGTCCCTGTCCCTGTCCCTGTCCCTGTCCCTGTCCCGGCGGGTCGACGGTCGTGGATCCGGTGCCCGTGGATCCGGTGCCCGTCGTTCCTGTGCGTCGTTGCCGGTCGTGCCGGTGTCGTGCCCGTCTCGGTGGTGGTCTTGCCCGTCGTGCCGGTGCCGGTGCTGCCCGTCTCGGTACTGGTCGTGCCCGTGGTACCGGTGCCGCCGGTCGTTGTGCCGGTTTGTGCCGGTAGTGCCGCCGGTGGTGGTGCCCGGCGTCGCGTCCGAGGACCCGGTCGCCGGGTCTGCGGGCTTGGCGACCACGGCGGCGCGGCCGCGTCCCTGCCGGCCGCGTGCGGGGTGCCCTGGGCGAGGACCGAGGTGTCGGGATCGGTCCGCCGGTTGGGGGTCGTCGTCGAGGTCAGGTTCGGGTCACCCGGCAGCGGCGGCGTCAGCGCGGCGACGGCCTCGAGCATCCGCTGCTGGTCGAGGAGCCGGGTGTGGCCCTCCTCCTCGCGCACGCTCGGCAGTGACGCCGCGATCGTGGCCAGCACCTGCTTGGCCAGCTCGGGCTGCCGCTGGCTGAGCAGGAGCTGCGCCCGCTCCAGGCCCGCGCTGACCACCTGCGCGGCCTCGATGGAATTCGCCCGCTCCGTGAAGAAGACCTTGGTGATCGCCCACGCGGGATCGCCCGGCTGTGCGGTCCCGCCGCTGGCGGCGGCCCCGCTGACGCCGAGCGCGGCGACGACCACGGCGACGGCCGCGCGGCGCAGCGGATGCCCCGGGGGCAGAGCCTGGCCGGGAGGACGGGTGCGCCGTGCAGTGCGAACGCGGGAGATCAGGGTGACGACCGACGCGGCTGCGGTGGCCGCGACGCGTGGGGCACCGGCCGGGCTGTCACCCGGCTCCCCGTCCGGGCGGTCATCGGCGGTGGTGCGGTGCGGTGCGGACAGCCGGACGGTGGGCGGGTCCAGGTCGGGGCGGCGCTCGGTGACGCCGTCGGTCTCGTCCTGCTCCGGTGATCCGGTATCCGGCGTCTCGCCGTCCGAGGACCCGGCGTCCGGCGACCCGGTGTCCGGCGCCCCGACATCGGGGCGGCCGCCATCGACCGACTCGATGCCGACGGTCTCGTCGAGCGGGAGCCGCTGTCACCGGCCGCAGATGGGGCGCGGGACCGGTGGCCGCGACATCCGGGTCCGTGGGCCGCGTGGCGGCCGCCGGATCGGGGCGGGCGCTCGCGGCCCACGCGGCGAGCATGGCGATGAGCGGGTCGTCGTCGTCCAGGTCGTCCGCGCCGGCCAGGCCGCCGCCGCTGAGGGCGTCGATGAGCGCGTCGTCCGCACGCACGGCGGCCAGGTCGATCGGCTCGTCGCTGAGCAGGGGGTCGAACAGCAGGTCGTCGTCCACGTCCGCCGCATCGGCGTCGAGGTCGTCGTCCAGGTCGTTGAAGAGGTCGAGGTCGTCGTCCGGGCCGCTGAGCGGGCCGTCGTGCCCGGTGGGCAGGGCGTGGTCGGCGTCGTGCGGCTGCGGTGATCCGGGAGCGTCGGACGCGCGCATGCCGACGATCTCGTCGTCCGCCGGGCCACCGTCCGACCCCGCCTGCGGCACGGTCGGGTCGGTCGAGCCCGCGCGGACGTCGTCGCCGTCGCGCCGCCCCGGGTTCCGCACGCCTGTCCTCCTCACGGCCCATACTCGGGGCCACCCCACTCGTCGTCCGTGCGGCACGAACCGTTACTCAGAATTGTCCTTGCGCTTTACCGCGTGCATGTGTGAGCTGTGATGTCGCCACCCTTCCGGACGGCTCCCGTCACCCCGACGGCGGTCCGGCACTCGGATGCTGAGCCGAGGTGTGCAGCGGTGGGCTGAACGGGTATTGCTGACGATTTCGGGCTGAGAGGTACCCGGGCGGTCGGGTCCTGTCGGTGCACCCGGAACAATGATCGGTATGACGGCGGTGGAGGGGGAGCGGGCTGCCGGCCCGCCGATCGACGACGAGGCGCCTGCGCCCCCACCGGAGCGGGTGCCCCCGCCCTCGCCCCCGCCCGAGCGGGCCGCCGCCGGACGCGACGCCGGAACCCGGCCCGGTCGCGTCGTCGTCGGCCGGCGACGAGGACGCGGCGCAGCACGACGCGGCGCCGTCGGCCCAGGAGATGGCTCTTCCCGAGCCGCGGGAGCCGGCTGAGGCGTCGCCGCCGGGGGCGGACGGGCGGCCGGACGAGGCTCCGCTGCCGGAGCCCCCCGGGTCGTCGGAGCCGCCCACCTCGTCGGAGCCGCCCGCCGGCGGGCCCGTCCGGCGCCGGGCCTGGCGCGTCGCGGGTGCCGTGCTCCTCGCCGTGCTCCTGACGACCGGTGGCGGTGTCGTCGGAGCGTGGGCGGCGCTCACGCTCCGGCCCCCCGCCCCGCCACCGCCCGCGCCCACGCCGAACGGTCTCGTCGACGCCGTCAGCGCCGTCGCGCCCGCGATGCTGCGCCTCCAGTCCGGCGCACCGGACACCGGCACCGCCGGCACCGCGCTGGTCGTCACCCCGACCGGTGACGTCGTCACGAACGAGCACCTCGTGCACGGCGAGTCGACGGCCACGCTCATCGCCCCCGACGGGCGGAGCAGCACCGCCCGGGTGATCGCCGCGAACGAGGCGGCGGACATCGCGTGGCTGCGCATCGACGGCGCGCAGGGGCTGCCGGTGGTACACCTGGCCGGGCCCGGCGCCGTGCGGCCGGGGGAGGACGTCGTCGCGATCGGCAACGCGTTGAACCTCGACGGGCTGCCCTCGGTCACCCGGGGTGTCGTGTCGGCCGTCGGCCGGTCGACCGCCACGCTGACCGACGTGATCCAGACGGATGCGGCGATCAGCTCCGGCAGCTCGGGCGGTGCGCTGGTCGACCGGAGCGGCACGGTCGTCGGGATCACCACCGAGGCGTTGGTGGGCGACCCGTCGGTGTCGGTGGAGGACATCGCGTTCGCCATCCCCGCGGACCGGGTCGTGACGGTGCTGCGCGGGATGGGCCTGGACCTTCCGCCCGCGGGCTAGGGCCGTGTCCCAGGCAGCGTCCGGTCCGGCCCGGTCGCGCAGGCCCACCGCGCACCGGGCAGGATCGCCGGGTGATCGTGCGACTGGAGGCAGACGGGGCCGTGGTGGCGGACGCCGACGACTGCTCGGCGGTGCACGTGCAGACCACGCTCGACGGCGCCCGCCTGCGCACGGCCCTGCTGCGCACGGGCACGGGCTCGGTGCCCGACGAGAGCGCCGGGGACGTCGTGCTCGATCTCGCGGTACTGCGCACCCACGCCGCACTCCTGGCCACGGTCGCGGACTGGGCGGAGCGGTTCGACGAGCTGGTCGCGTCGTCGGGGGAGCGGCTCACCGACGACGGCCTGGGGCTGCGCGTCCCCGTGGAACGCCCGCCCGGCTGAACCGGGCCCCAGACGCGTGGGTGCCCCAGAGCTGGTTGCCCCGGCGCCCGCGCTGGTCACAGGCGCGCGGCCGGGTTGGGATCGACCGACCGTGCGGAGCGGACGGCCCGGGTCGTGCGATCGGGATGCCGTGTGTCGAGGCCGGGGTGCGCGAACCGGATGACGAATCCCTCGAACCGGCCCGGACCGGCGCCCGAGGGTGCGCGCACGATGCCGTCGGCGTCCGGCTTCGGAGTGGGCGGCGGGTCGTCGAGCAGGCGGCTGCAGGCGTGTCATCGCATGCCGGTACCAGGTCAGCTGCGTGCGGCGACCCATCAGGTTGAACCCGGCCCAGACCAGCCTGTTCGCGATCGGCGACCAGCGCGAGTAGGCGATGATCCGGAACTCGACGCGCCCGGTGTCGATCTCCTTGGCGATCTCGTAGCGCAGCTTGCCCTGCTCGAGGTGCCCGTCGAGCGTCGCGTAGGACCAGCCGATCAGGCGTTCGGGGCCGTTCGGGCCGTCGACCAGCTCGTCGTGTGCGGCGACGATCCGCACCCCGAGCAGGAAGCGCAGGAACAGGAACCGCCCCTCCAGCAGCATGTTGCGGCCGATCAGGTCGCCGGGGTGCGTGTAGGCGGCGCGCAGGATCCGGGGGTCGCTGAACTCGTAGCTGTTGACCAGCTCGCCCGCGGTCTCGGCGAGGCCGCCCTTCTCGGGCTCGCCCGGCGCCTCGTGCCCGAGCTCGATCGTGACGCGGTCGCGGTGCCAGCCCGCCGTGACGTGCGGCGGGGCGTCGCGCTCGTCGTAGTTGACGTGGCGGGAGGTGAGGTCGGCGACCTCGGCGGGGAGGTCGCTGCGGCCGATGGTGATCAGCGTCCCGCTCCCCTGCGTCCCGCGGCGGGCGCGGTCGACCGTGTCGCCGATCAGCCAGAACATCGGCGGCCACAGCCCGACGAACAGCGCGCGCCGCTCGGCGTTGCGCGCGCTCCTCCTGGCTGACGGTCTTCGCCCGGATCCAGAGGCCGATGCACAGGCCGATGGAGCCGAGCGAGGCGGCGTGCAGGGGCAGGCCGCTGATGCCGACGCGGCGCACGAGATCCGGAGTGCTGATCACCTTCGGCGGGTACCCAGCGCACCGTGTGGTCACGCTCCCGCTACACCCGCAGGCCGGGCAGCCTGTCGACGCGCCTGGGGATCGTGCTGCGCTGGCCGATCGGGCTCGTGCTGATCAGCTGGCGCTACCTGTGGCGGATCACGCCGGTCTACCGGCGTGAGGAGGACGGCGGGCCGGACGACCTGCCGCCGCCGATTCCGGACGGCGTCGAGACCGACGACGTCCAGGGCCTCGCGGACGGGTACGGCCCGCTGCTGCACCGCCGGTACGCCGTCCGCGTCGTGGACTCCCGCAGCACGCCGGAGCAGGTCGTCGCACTGCTGGCGGCCGACCCGAACTCGGCGGCCCCGCAGGACGCCGCGGTCTTCGTCAAGTCGAAGGAGGCCGGTGACACGTCCTGTGGCGAGATGCAGGTCGGCGACGAGTACGTCGTGCGGATGCCCGGCCCGTGGGACGGCCCGGTCCGGGTCGTGCACCGGACGCCGACGTCCTTCCGGTTCGCGACGCTGACCGGACACCTGGAGGCGGGGCAGATCGAGTTCCGGGCGCGGTGCGAGGAGCCCGGGTCCGAGCTGGTGTTCGAGATCGAGTCGTGGGCCCGCCCCGGCGACCGGGTCTCGCACCTGCTCTACAACAAGCTGCTGCTGGCCAAGGAGATCCAGCTCAACCTGTGGACCGAGACCTGCCTGGGCGTGGTGCGCAACAGCGGTGGCCGGCTGCAGGGCGGTGTCCGGGTGCACACGCGCCGCGTCGACGACGGAGGGATGAGACCAGGGCCCGAAGTGTGACCGGACCATCCGGGCTCGATGACCTCCCGGTGAGCTCGCGCTGCGCGATGGTGAGCCGCTCGTCGGGCGGGCTCAGAACGACCAGATGGTCAGCTCGCCTGGGTCGAGCTGATCCTCCGAGCGCGATCGGGGCAGATCCGACGGCGATAGCCACCGCATGATCAGTTCCGAGATCGAGATCGAGCTGATCGCTCGAGCGGCTGACCTCCGGGCGAATCGGGACGGATCCGGCGCACATAGCTCCCCGACGATCAGCCCACTCGAGACCGAGCTGATCCTCCGGCTGGAACCGACGACGGCGGGCGCTGAGCCCGTTGACGTCGACCGCGCGGGCCGGCTGGCCGACCCGGAGCAGCTCGGCGTGATGGAGCGGACCGACTCCATGGAGGGGCAGAGACGTCGGCATCGACGGGGGCGCGGCGTCGGCGGAGGAGGCGGCGGTGCACGTCGTCGACACCGACACCGACCTCGGGGCCGACGCCGACCTCGACTCCGACGTCGACGAGGAGCGCGACCCCGCGGAGCCGTGACTGGTGAGTCACGATCCGGGTCCGGACGGTCGCTCCGGACGGTCGCGCCGGACGTACCCTGGAGTCATGGCCGACCGACCGTCCTGCCCGCCCCGGCCCGCTGCGCTGGTGGTGGTACGCGCTCGGCGGCGGCCTTCCCCCGCGGTACCGCGACTGGGTGCTGCGGGACACGACGGCGCCGGGCTGGTGGTGGCGGCAGATCGTGCGGGCCCTCGTGCAGGCCGCGCCCGTCGGCCTGGTCGTCGGCCTGCTGATCCCCGGCTCGCTCGCGATCCGCCTGATGGCGGTCCTCGGCGGGATCTTCGTGGCGATGATCTACGTGGTCGCCTTCATCGACGAGGCCGTCGAGCACCGCGCGATGAAGGCGGGCTTCCCGCAGGGCTACGCGAAGGCGCTGCGGGACGAGGCGCGGGCCCCGCAGCGCGACGCCGAGGCGCGGCGCTACGCGGAGCGTTACCGGGGCGGCGACTAGTCACTCCACCTGTGGATCTCCGCCTTGCTCCGCCGCGGCGTCGACTTACAGGACACGATCGGTCAGCCCGCGCAGCTGCGCGTGATCTTGAGGATCTCCGCGTCGAGGTCCATGCGGGCCGACTCCTCGCCCACGGGGACGAGGGCCACCGCGGCGTCGACGAACTGCACCAGCAGGTCGCGGTCGACCTCCAGCACCGCCCTGCCGTCCGGCGAGCGGATCTCGATCTCGACGATGTCGTAGCCCTGGACGTGCTGCGGGCTCATCCGGATGTCCCCGCAACCCGCCGGTCCGGCCAGCGACGCCAGCACCAGGTCGCGCGCGACGAGCCACTCCACGAACCGGTCGCCGCGGCCACGGATGCCGAGCGTCACCGCGAACGGGTCGGCGGCGGAGTAGGTCCACCGCGTGACGACCGGGGCCGGCTGCCCGTGCAGCACGGTGAACATGTCCTGCGCGACGGTCTCGCTGTTCATCCGGCGCTTCCCTCCAGGCTCGTGCGACTGCGTCGACGACGGGATCGCCGTTCCGCGGCCGAATGCTGCACACGGAGGCCGTTGTCTACTCGAAGGAGTGGACGATGCCCTCGTCCGTTCAGCCCTCCGTGGGAACCGCGGTCTCGCTTTCCCGTGGACCTCCGCGCGGCACGAGTGGCCCGTCCCGTGACGTCGGGTGGACGTTGCCGGACGGGGCATTAGGGTTTCCGTCGAGCAGAGCGGCGAGCGGTGAGGTGGGTCATGGCTGCAGGCGACTCCGTGCGGGCCTTCTACGCGGCTCGCGGCTTCCTCTTCGCGCACCGCGACGACTACGACACCGCCTACCGCGACTTCCGCTGGCCCGAGCTCGACACGTTCAACTGGGCGCTCGACCACGTCGACGCCGTGGCCGCGGACCCGGTGCGCGGCGCCCGCCGCGCGCTGTGGATCGTCGAGCAGGACGGCTCCGAGGCGCACTGGACCTTCGCCGAGCTGGCGGCCCGGTCGAACCGGGTGGCCAACCGGCTCCGCGAGTGGGGGGTGCGGCGCGGCGACCGCATCGTCCTCATGCTCGGCAACCAGGTCGAGCTGTGGGAGACCCTGCTCGCCGCGATGAAGCTCGGTGCGGTGGTCATCCCCGCGACCACTCAGCTGCGGGCCGCCGACGTGCGTGACCGCCTGGACCGCGGCGGCGCCCGCCACGTCGTCGTCGCGGCGTCGGCGACCGGCGCCTTCGTGGAGGTGCCCGGCGACTACACCCGGATCGCGGTCGGCGGCGCGCCCGACGGGTGGCTGGACTACGGCACGGCCGACGCGGCGTCGCCCGACTTCACCCCGGACGGCGTCACCCGCGCCGACGACCCGCTGCTGCTCTACTTCACCTCCGGCACCACGGCGCGCCCGAAGCTGGTCGAGCACACCCACGCGTCGTACCCCGTGGGGCACCTGTCGACGATGTACTGGATCGGGCTGGAGCCCGGCGACGTCCACCTCAACATCTCCTCGCCGGGCTGGGCGAAGCACGCCTGGAGCAACGTGTTCGCCCCGTGGTGTGCCGAGGCGTGCGTGCTGGTGATGAACTACGCACGGTTCGACGCGCCGGGCGTGCTGGACGTCCTCGACCGGTGCGCCGTCACGAGCTTCTGCGCCCCGCCGACGGTGTGGCGGATGCTGATCCAGGCCGACCTGAGCGGCCTGCGCCGGCCGCCGACGAAGGTGGTCGGGGCGGGCGAGCCGCTCAACCCCGAGGTCATCGAGCAGGTCGAGCGGGCGTGGGGCGTGCGGATCCGCGACGGGTTCGGCCAGACCGAGACCACGGTGCAGATCGCGAACACGCCGGGCCAGCCGGTGAAGCCGGGCTCGATGGGCCGTCCGGTCCCCGGCTACACCGTCGCGCTGATCGACCCCGCCACGGGCGGCGCCGGCCGACGAGGGCGAGATCTGCCTGGACCTCAAGGCGCGGCCGCTGGGCCTGATGGTCGGCTACGCGGGCGATCCCGCACTGACGGCCGGGGCCACCGCCGACGGCTACTACCACACCGGCGACGTCGGGAACCGGGACGCCGACGGCTACATCACCTACGTCGGCCGCGCGGACGACGTGTTCAAGGCCAGCGACTACCGGATCTCCCCGTTCGAGCTGGAGAGCGTGCTGATCGAGCACCCGGCCGTCGCCGAGGCGGCGGTGGTGCCCTCGCCGGACCCGCTGCGGCTGGCCGTCCCCAAGGCGTTCGTCGTGCTCGCCGACGGGTATCAGCCCTCGGCCGAGACCGCCCGGTCCATCCTGGAGTTCGCCCGCGACCACCTCGCGCCCTACCAGCGCATCCGCCGCCTGGAGTTCGCGGAGCTGCCCAAGACGCTCTCGGGCAAGATCCGCCGCGTCGAGCTGCGGGGCCGGGAGAAGGCGCGTTCCACCGGTCAGGCACCCTTGGAGGAGTTCACACTGTAGGTGTGCCTCTCCTCACGCGAGGGTAACGACGCCCGGGACTCCCGGCGGCGACAGTGGACGGAGCGGGTGCGCCCGGGCACGGCGCGCGCGAGGGTGCGGTACGAGGGGGACGATGTGGGGGACCAGGACGGGGACGGCAGCTGCGGCCGTCCCGATGGCCGAAGTGATGGCCGAGATGCCGGGGGTGTGGCGGCGGCTGCTCGCCGCGCACGTCCCGGACCGGTTCGGCAGGTGCAGTGCCTGCCGCAGCGCCACCGGCTCGGGGGAGAAGTGGCCGTGCAGCCTGCACCGGATCGCGACCCAGGCACGGCGGCTGCACGAGCAGAACCTGACGCAGGCGATCGACACGGACCGCGACGCGCTGATCACGCCTTCGCTCGCCCGGGCCGCAGGCCTGCTCGCTCGGCGCCGCCGCCGACGCCGTCCTCGGCGACCCCCGGCGCGGGCATCCCGTGGCCGGCTTCGGCGCCGTGGCGGCCGCGCTCGAACGGCGCGGGTACGCCGATCGGCGGGGCGCCGGTGTCCGGCACGTCGCGGTGCTGGTCGGCGGCGCCGTGGCACTGGGAGCGGCGGCCGAGCGGGCGGCCCGCGGGCCGGTCGCGCGCACGGCGGTGACGGCGCTGGCGACGTGGGTGGTGCTGGGCGGGACGTCGCTGGCACGGGAGGGTGCGGCACTCGCCGCCGAGCTGGACCGCGGCGACCTCGCGGCGGCCCGGGCACGGTTGCCCGGGTTGTGCGGGCGCGACCCGTCGGCGCTCGACGCGGGCGGGCTCGCGCGGGCGGGCACCGAGTCGATGGCGGAGAACACCGCGGACGCCGTGGTCGCCCCGCTGCTGTGGGGCGCGCTGGCCGGGGTGCCCGGGCTGCTCGGCTACCGGGCGGTGAACACGCTGGACGCGATGGTCGGGCACCGCTCGCCCCGGTACGCGCGGTTCGGCTGGGCCGCCGCCCGGCTCGACGACGTCGCGAACCTGCTGCCGGCGCGGGTGTGCGCGCTGCTGACGGCGGCGGTCGCGCCGGCGGTCGGTGGCTCGCCGGGCGCGTCCCTGCGGGCGTGGCGACGGGACGCCGCAGCGCACCCGAGCCCGAACGCCGGTCCGGTGGAGGCGGCGGCCGCGGGTGCGCTCGGCGTCACGCTGGGCGGGCGCACGGTGTACCCCCACGGCGCGGAGGAGCGCCCGCGGCTCGGCGACGGCCCGCCCCCGGGGGCGGCCGACCTGCGGCGGGCGGCGCGGCTGTCCCGGCTGGTCGGTGTGGCGGCGACCGTGTTCGCCGCTCTCGGGGCGCTCGCGCGTCGGTGGCGGGATCAGGCGTCGGAGCCGATGTCGTCGCCCGCCAGCGCCCGCCGCACCTCCGTCCGGCGGGACCGGCGGCCGCCGCCCCCGCGGCGCTGCAGCATCTCCAGGCGGATGAAGTAGCCCAGCGCCACGAGCGCGATCAGCCCGAACGTCAGCCACTGCAGGGCGTAGGAGAAGTTCGTGAAGGGTGCGGCGTCCGCCACCGTCGGCCCGACCGGCGCC
The DNA here is from genome assembly GCA_963780835.1 of uncultured Actinomycetota bacterium. Taxonomy (GTDB): domain Bacteria; phylum Actinomycetota; class Actinomycetes; order Mycobacteriales; family Pseudonocardiaceae; genus Pseudonocardia. The sequence goes on from CAWADQ010000037.1 coordinate 14,753, forward strand.
GGAGCGAGCACACCGGGCTGGTCCGCCGGGAGCTGGAGGATCCCCGACAACGAGGTCCAGCCCCGCCGTCGCGCCGAGCACGGTCGAGTCGGCGGCGTAGAGCTGCGGCGCCCCCGCACCGCGCACGACCGGTCGATCCGACGGGTCGTGCTGGTCCGCGCGCAGCCGCGCCGTCACCGTGACCGTGCCGCCGGGCGCCGCGGGGTAGGCCGGCACCGCGCCTGCGTCCGTGAGCGGCGCGAGCCCGCGGTCCACGGCGACGACCCGGCCGTCGTCGAGGCGCATCGGCGTGAGCACCTCGACCGCCGCCTTGCTGTCCAGCGTCCGCAGGCGCACCAGGGCCTCGGCCTCGGCCAGGTAGGTGCCCGTGACCGTCACCTGCCGCCACTCGAGCTCCGGGGTCACCGCGGAACCCGGCGGGACGAGCTCGGCCAGCGGGACCGGCGGGGTGGCGTCGGCGGTGGCGATCGCCTGCTCCTGGGCCTCCCGCTGCCTCTCCCGACCGAACTGCCACGGTGCGAGCAGCGCGTAGCAGGCCACCGCGAACCCGACGACCAGCGCGATGAAGGCCAGCCAGCCCGGACGCAGCAGAAACCGCACGTGCCTACGGTATCCCGGTGAGCCAGAGGACCGACGGCACAGCACTGCGCGGCGCGCTGCTCGTGGCGGGCACGACCTCGGACGCGGGGAAGAGCGCGCTGGTCGCCGGCATCTGCCGCTGGCTGGTGCGCCAGGGCGTGTCGGTCGCGCCGTTCAAGGCGCAGAACATGAGCAACAACTCGGTCGTGACCACCGACGGCGGCGAGATCGGGCGGGCGCAGGCGATGCAGGCGCACGCGTGCGGGCTCGCGCCGAGCGTGGCGTTCAACCCGGTGCTGCTCAAGCCGGGCAGCGACCGGTCGTCGCAGGTCGTCGTGCTCGGACGGGCGCAGGGGACGGTCAGCGCGCTGTCGTACCGGGAGCGCAAGGGCGCGCTGCTCGAGGTGGTCACCGCCACCCTGGCCGACCTGCGGTCGCGCTACGACGTCGTCGTCTGCGAGGGCGCGGGCTCGCCCGCCGAGATCAACCTGCGGGCCACCGACATCGCGAACATGGGGCTGGCGCAGGCCGCCGACCTGCCGGTGGTGGTGGTCGGCGACATCGACCGCGGCGGGGTGCTCGCGCACCTGTTCGGCACGGTCGCCGTGCTGTCGCCCGCGGACCAGGCGCGGATCGCGGGGTTCGTCGTCAACAAGTTCCGCGGCGACCCGGCGCTGCTCGCGCCGGGGCTGGACCAGCTGCGGGCGCTGACCGGCCGCCCGACGCTCGGGGTGGTGCCGTGGGCGGACGGGCTGTGGCTCGACGCCGAGGACTCGCTCTCCGCGGTCACCGACGGGGTGCTCGGGCGGCCGGCGCCGCCGCACGGCGCGCAGTGGCTGCGGGTGGCGGTGGTGCGGTTCCCGCGGATCTCGAACGCGACGGACGCCGAGGCGCTGGCGTGCGAGCCGGGGGTCGCGGTGCGCTACGTCACCGAGCCGTCGCGGGTCGAGGGCGCGGACCTCGTGGTGCTGCCGGGCTCGAAGGCGACCGTCGCGGACCTCGGGTGGCTGCGCCGCACCGGGCTGGCCGACGCGGTGGTCGCGCACGCGGCGGCCGGGCGGCCGGTGCTCGGGATCTGCGGCGGCTACCAGATGCTCGGGCGGCGGATCGCGGACCCGTACGGGGTCGAAGCCGAATCGGCCGAGGGGTTGGGGCTGCTGGACCTGGAGGTCGAGTTCGCGGCGGACAAGGTGCTGCAGAACCCGGTCGGGACGGCCTGGGGCCATCCGGTGCGCGGCTACGAGATCCACCACGGGCGCGTGGTGCGGTCGGGCGATCCGGTGCTGCTCGACGGGCCGGGTGAGGGCTCCGACGCGGGCGTCGTCCTCGGCACCCACTGGCACGGGCTGCTGGAGAACGACGGGTTCCGCCGCGCGCTGCTCGCCCGCGTCGCGGAGCAGGCCGGCCGCACCGGGTTCCGGGCCGCACCCGGCACGTCGTTCGCCGCCGAACGGGCCGCGCAGCTCGATCTGCTCGGCGATCTCGTCGCGCAGCACCTCGACACCGCCGCGGTGCGGGATGTGATCGGTCACGGCGCGCCGCCGAACCTCCCGACGGTGACCTCCGGTCTGGCAGGCTTCCTGCAGTGACCTCCTCAGTGCCGCGTGTCGCACCGGACGGCAGAGACGTCGTCCGGTTCCCGTTCTCCGCCGTCGTCGGCCACGACGATCTGCGTCTCGCGTTGCTGCTCAACGCCGTGCACCCCGGCGTGGGCGGGGTGCTGGTGCGGGGGGAGAAGGGCACGGCGAAGTCGACGGCGGTGCGCGCGCTGGCCGCGCTGCTGCCGGACGTGGCCGTGGTGCCGGACTGCCGGTTCTCCTGCGACCCGGCCGTCCCGGATCCGCGCTGCCCCGACGGGCCGCACGCCGCCCCGGGCCGGTCGCGTGTGCGTCAGCGACGACCGCGCCGACGCCGAGGTGCGCAGGCGGGACGGCCTGGCCCTGCTCGCGACGCCGCCCTCGACCGGGCACGCGCGCGCGGCGCGGCTGGTCGAGCTGCCCGTCGGCGCCACCGAGGACCGGCTGGTCGGGTCGCTGGACCTGGAGCGCGCGCTGGCCCAGGGCGTCCGCGCCTACCAGCCCGGGCTGCTCGCCGAGGCGCACCGGGGCGTGCTCTACGTCGACGAGGTCAACCTGCTGCACGACCACCTCGTCGACCTCCTGCTGGACGCCGCCGCGATGGGCCGCGCGCACGTCGAGCGGGACGGGGTGTCGGTGTCGCACGCCGCGTCGTTCCTGCTGGTCGGGACGATGAACCCGGAGGAGGGCGAGCTGCGGCCGCAGCTGCTCGACCGGTTCGGGCTCACCGTCGAGGTCCGGGCGTCGCGCGACGTCGACACCCGCGTCGAGGTCGTGCGCAGGCGGATGGCGTTCGAGTCGGATCCGGCGGCCTTCGCCGCGACGTTCGCCGAGGTCGAGGCGGCGACGGCGCGCCGGATCGCCGACGCGCGGGCCCGGCTGGCCTCGGTGGTGCTGCCCGACGCCGAGCTGCGCCGGATCGCCGCGGTCTGCGCGTCGTTCGACGTGGACGGCATGCGCGCGGACCTGGTCATCGCCCGGGCGGCCGACGGCGCACGCGGCGTGGCGGGGAGCCGACGCCGTGGCGAAGGAGGACGTGCGGGCGGCGGCGCGGCTGGCACTGCCGCACCGGCGCCGCCGCGATCCGTTCGACGAGCCGGGCATGGACGAGCAGGCGCTCGACGAGGCCCTGGACGGCGCGGACGAGGAGCCGGAGCCGGACCCGGCGGCCCGGATCCCGACGGTCCCGGCGGCGGCGCGCCGGAGCCCGGCGCCGACGGCGCGTCCCGACGGAGCGAACGCGGCGTCGGGTCAGTCAGATGTACCGAACGCCGCGTTCGCTCGGTCGCTCGGACGGCGCGCGGCCGGCCGGCGACGGCCCGGGGCAGGCCGCGCCCCCGCCGTCGACCGGATTCCGCGCCCGGCGGCTCGAGGTGCCCGGCGTCGGCGAGGGCGCCCCCGGCCGCCGGTCCCGGGCCCGCACCGACAGCGGGCGGATCGTCCGCCCGACGCACGGCACGCCGCGGCGCGCCGTCGAGCTGCACCTGCCCGCCACCGTCGCGGCCGCCGCCCCGCACCAGGGGATCCGCGGCCGGGCCGGCGCGGGGCTCGTCGTCGAGCGCGCCGACCTGCGCCGCGCCGAGCGGGAGGGGCGCGAGGGCAACCTCGTGCTGTTCGCCGTCGACGCCTCGGGGTCGATGGCGGCCCGCCGCCGGATGGCCGCGGTCTCCGGGGCGGTGCTGTCGCTGCTGCGCGACGCCTACCAGCGCCGCGACAAGGTCGGGCTCCTGACCTTCCGCGGCACGGGTGCGGAGGTCGTGCTGCCGCCGACGTCCAGCGTCCCCACCGCGCAGGCCCGGCTCTCCGCGCTGCGCACGGGCGGCCGGACACCGCTGGCCGACGGCCTGCTGCGGGCGCGGCGGCTGCTGGCCGCCGAGCGGCTGCGCGACCCCCGCCGTCGCGCCCTTCTCGTGGTGCTGACCGACGGCCGGGCCACGGTCGCCGCCCGCCCCGGCAACGACCCGGTCCAGGACGCCTGCCGGGCCGCCGGGCTCCTGGCGGCGGACGGGATCGCGACGGTCGTCGTCGACTGCGAGGCGGGGCCGGTGCGGCTCGGCCTGGCCGCGCGGGTCGCGGCCGCCGCGGGGGCGCCGCTGGTCGCCCTCGCCGACCTGTCCGCCGACCGCGTCGCCGGCGTGGTGCACGCGGCCCGCGCCGCCTGACGATGGAGCGAACGCGGCGTTCGGTGCGTTCACTGCACCCGACGCCGCGTTCGCTCCATGCGTCGCGTACCGCCGTCGCGTCCTGAGGAGGACACCGTGCCGCAGGGCCAGCCCGTCGCCGTCCCCGCCGACGGCCTCACCACCCGCCAGCGCCGCAACCGGCCGCTGCTGGTGGTGCACACCGGCGAGATGAAGGGCAAGTCGACCGCCGCCTTCGGGCTCGCGTTGCGCGGGTGGGCGCAGGGGTGGTCGATCGGGGTGTTCCAGTTCGTGAAGTCGGCGAAGTGGCGCGTGGGGGAGGAGACGGCGTTCCGCGCGCTCGGTGCCCTGCACGAGCGCACCGGTGAGGGTGGACCCGTCGAGTGGCACAAGATGGGCGAGGGCTGGTCGTGGACCCGCAAGCAGGGCACCGACGACGACCACGCGGCGAAGGCGCGGGAAGGCTGGGCGGAGATCCGCCGCCGGATCGAGGCGCAGGCCCACGACGTCTACGTGCTCGACGAGTTCACCTATCCGCTGAAGTGGGGCTGGGTGGACGCCCGAGAGGTCGTCGACGTCCTCGCCCGGCGGGAGGGCCGCCAGCACGTGATCATCACGGGCCGCGACGCCGCGCCGGAGCTGATCGAGGCCGCGGACCTCGTCATGGAGACCACGAAGGTCAAGCACCCGATGGACGCGGGGCAGAAGGGGCAGCGGGGGATCGAGTGGTGAGGTCGGCTCAGTTGTTCAAGGTGAAGTCGGTCGGGTCGTTCCGGCGACGCTCAGCGCACCCTTCGTACCTCCGGAGGGTCTTGTCGACGATGACGCCGATTCCGGAGCGCTGCTGTCCTCTCTCCGCGACGAGGAGCGGTGGTGATCTACCTCGACAGCTCGGCGGTCGTGAAAATGATCCGGCCGGGATCGAGAGCCGAGATCTCGTCGCCTGGCTGAACGCGCGGAACGAGGTGCCCGTGACCTCGGTCCTGGCGGAGGTGGAGGTGCCGCGTGCCCTCCGGCGGTCCGGGCCCGCGTATCTCGCCGCGATGCCCGGCGTGTCGCGCGGATCAGTCGGGTCGAGATGGACCGCGTCCGTACGCGCGACGGCCGGCGCCTACGTCACGGACGCGCTGCGGTCGCTCGAGGCGATCCACCTCGCCACGGCCGAGGTGCTGGTCGCGGCGGGGAAGAGCGTGAGCGCCTTCGTCACGTACGACCGGCGTCAGGCCGCGCGTGATCGCCGCCGGGATCCGGGTGGGCTCCCGGTCGGGGTTAGGGTCGGCGACGTGGAGTACACGCGCCTGGCGCCTCCGGTCTGCAGGTCTCGCAGATCTGCCTCGGGATGATGAGCTACCGGTCGTCGTCGCGGGACTGGGTGCTCGAGATCGCGATGCCGGAAGCGCCGTACGTGCCGCACCCGATCCTCGGACACGAGTGACGCGGGCGCTCGTCGTCGCCGCACCGGCGTCGGGCAGCGGGAAGACGACGGTCGCGACCGGGCTGATGGCTGCGCTGCGCCGCCGCGGGACCGCGGTGGCGCCGTTCAAGGTCGGGCCCGACTACATCGACCCGGGCTACCACACCCTCGCGGCCGGGCGGCCGGGCCGGAACCTGGATCCGGTGCTGGTCGGCGAGCACCGGATCGCCCCGCTGTTCCGACACGGGGCGGCGGGCGCGGAGGTGGCCGTCGTCGAGGGCGTGATGGGCCTGTTCGACGGGCGGCTGGCCGACGGGCACGGCTCGACCGCGCACGTCGCCGGGCTGCTGGGGGCGCCGATCGTGCTGGTCGTCGACTGCCGGGGGCAGTCGCGCAGCGTCGCGGCGCTGTTGCACGGGTTCCGGTCGTTCGACCCCGCGACGCGGGTCGCCGGGGTGGTGCTCAACCGGGTCGGCAGCGAGCGGCACGAGGCCGTGCTGCGCGCCGCCTGCGACGAGGTCGGGCTCCCGGTGCTCGGCGCGCTGCCGCGGCGGGCGGAGCTGGCCGTGCCGTCGCGGCACCTCGGGCTGGTGACGGCGGCCGAGCACGGCGACGCGGCGACGGCGGCGGTCGACGGCGATGGCCGAGCTGGTGGCGGCGCACGTCGACCTCGACGCGGTGGTCCGCCTGGCCGAGCCGATCCCCCCGGGGCCGGCCTGGGACCCGGCGGCCGAGGTCTCCGCGGCCGCGCCCGATGCACCGAACGGGGCGTTCGGTGCGGTAGATGCACCCAACGCCGCGTTCGCTCCATCCGTCGGGGCCTCGGACGGAGCGAACGCGGCGTTCGCTCCTCAGGGCGCGGCCCGCAGCGGCCGGTGGTGGCGGTCGCGGGGGGCGCGGCGTTCACCTTCGGCTACGCCGAGCAGACCGAGCTGCTGGCCGCCGCCGGGCTCGAGGTCGCCGTCGTCGACCCGCTGCACGACGAGCGCCTGCCCGACGGCACGGCCGCGCTCGTGCTCCCCGGCGGCTTCCCGGAGGAGCACGTCGCGGCGCTGTCGGCGAACGTCCCGCTGCGCGCCGCCGTCGCCGACCTCGCCGCGTCCGGTGCTCCGGTGCACGCCGAGTGCGGCGGGTTGCTCTACCTCTGCGCCGACCTCGACGGCCACCCGCTCGCCGCTGTCCTGCCCGTGACCGCCGCCATGACCGGCCGGCTCACGCTCGGCTACCGCGAGGCGGTGGCGCTCACCGACTCCGCGCCGTTCGCAGCGGGGCAGCGGGTGGCGGGGCACGAGTTCCACCACTGCGCGGTGACCCCCCGGGCCGGGGCCGCGCCGGCCTGGGGGTGGCGCGGCGCCGAGCCCGAGGGTTTCGTGGTCGGGGGGGTGCACGCGTCGTTCCTGCACACCCACCCGGCCGGCGCCCCGGCAGCCGTCGCACGCTTCGCCCGCGCCGCCGCACGATCAACCTCGCTGATCGTCCGGGAGTTAGCAACGCCCCGGCAGCCCCAATAGCTGCCGCACGATCAGCTCGATTGACAGGCAGCTGATCCTCCGGGAGCTATGACGGCCATTGCAGCCCCGGTAGCTGCCGCACGATCAGCTCGGTTGATCGTGTGGAAGCTATGGCCACCCCCGCAGCCCTGATAGCCGCCGCACGATCAGCTCATCCCGGCCGGTGATGTGAGGCTGCGCGCGCTCGGGTCTCGTGCGGCCCTCGTCCGGTTATGCTCGATGCCGTTCGGCCGCGCGACCCGGGAGCGATCCGGGGCCGCACTGCCCCGTGACCGGCCTCCGGGGAGTGCGCCGCGCGCCACGACCCACCGGCCCCACGGGTGGGCGAACGTCCGAGGAGGAGCTGCCCGTGCGCGCGAGCGTGTCGCCGGTCCACGCAGGCCCGGTTCGTCGAGCACGTCGTTCCGCCGGCCGGAGCTACGCGTGACCGGCGGTGAGCGGCCGTATCTGGTCGGGCTCACGCTCGCCGGTCGCCGGGTGGTGGTCGTCGGCGGCGGCACCGTCGCCCAGCGCCGCCTCCCGGCGCTGCTGGCCGCGGGTGCGGACGTCGAGGTCGTCGCTCCCGACGTGACCCCCGCGGTCGAGGGCATGGCCACGGCCAGGGAGCTGCGCTGGACCGCGCGCCCCTACCGCGACGGCGACCTCGGCGGCGCCTGGTACGCCCTCGCGGCCACCGACGACCCGCAGGTCAACGTCGCCGTCGCCACCGCGGCCGAGCGGGCGCGCGTGTTCTGTGTCCGCGCCGACGACGCCCCGGGCGGCACCGCGGTCACCCCGGCGGTGGGCGAGCACGACGGGCTGACCGTCGGCGTGCTCTCCGGTGGCCGCCCACGGCGGTCCGCCGCCGTGCGCACGGCGCTGGTCGAGGCGCTGCAGGCGGGGACCGTGCCGGTCGACCGGGTGGACGCCGAACCCGTCCGCCCCGGCGTCGCTCTCGTCGGTGGCGGCCCCGGCGACCCCGAACTCATCACGGTGCGCGGGCGGCGGCTGCTGGCCCGCGCGGACGTCGTCGTCACCGACCGGCTCGCCCCGCGCGACCTGCTCGACGAGCTCGCGCCGCACGTCGAGGTCATCGACGCGTCGAAGATCCCGTACGGGCGGGCCATGAACCAGGAGCGGATCAACGAGCTGCTCGTCGAGCACGCCCGGGCCGGCCGGTTCGTCGTGCGGCTCAAGGGGGGCGACCCCTACGTCTTCGGCCGCGGCTTCGAGGAGGTGCTGGCCTGCGCGGAGGCGGGCGTACCCGTCACCGTGACGCCGGGCGTGACCAGCGCGTTCGCCGTTCCCGCCGTCGCCGACGTCCCGGTCAGCCACCGTGGGGTGGCCCACGAGATCGTCGTCGTGTCCGGGCACGTCGCGCCCGGCCACCCGCAGAGCCTGACGGACTGGGACGCGCTGGCCCGGCTGCGGGGGACGATCGTCCTGATGATGGGCGTCGAGCGGATCGAGGCGTTCGCCGACGCGCTGCTCGCCGGTGGGCGCCCGGCCGACACACCGGTGGCGGTGGTGCAGGACGGCACCACCCGCATCCAGCGGACCCTGCGGACGACCCTGGCGTCGGCCGCCGCGGACATGCGCGCGCACGAGATCGCGCCACCCGCGGTGATCGTGATCGGCCCGGTGGCGGGGCTGGTCGACGGGCCGGTGTCGGAGTAGCGAGCCGGGCACGCGCACGGGCCGGGCCCGCGTACGCAGACCCGGCCCGGCATCGCAGGAGACGGTCGGTGGGGACGGCCGATCGGGTCGCGCCGGAGGCTCCGGCGCGACCCGATCGGCGTGAGGGTCAGAAGGACAGCAGCCGGTCGAAGAAGCTGCGGTACCGGCGCAGGGCCAGGCGCAGGTCCTCGGTCGAGGCCTGGTCGTGGTCGAAGCCCTGCTCGAGGTTGCGGCGCTGGTCGGCGAACAGCCGCTGGAGCTCGTCGAGCAGCTCACCGACCAGTTCGTCGGCCTGCCGGACGGCCCGGCGCGGCTCGTCGACGAAGTCGCCCTTCAGCGCGTCCCAGCGCGAGCCGTAGTCGTCGGCCCGCTCGGCGGGGACCAGGCGCTCCCGGGTGCCGGACTCGCCGTCCTCGTCGGCGACACCCGCGGCGGCCCGGCCGTTGCCGGCGGCTGCCGCCTCCGCGGTGGTGCGGCCGGTGTCGGTGCTGTCCACCGTCGCCGTGTCGTCGACGGCACTGAACCGGGCGTCCCGGTCGCTGTCCCGGTCGAGGTCCCGATCGGTGTCACGGGCGGTGTCGCTGCGGTCGTCCCGGAGCGCGGCTGCGGCGACCGCACCCGCTCCCGCGGCGCCCGCTGCCACGCCTACCCCGCGGTGCGTGTCGTCGCGGTCCCGGTCGACCGGCTCGGTCGGCACCCGGTCGCCCGCATCCCGGTCGAGGTCGAGGTCGGCCCGACCGAGGTCGGCGCGGCCGGTGTCGAAATCGTCATCCCGGCGGCCGGTGGTCCGGTCCGTCTCGGCGCGGGGCGCGTCGACGTAGCCGGTGTCCTGTGCGGGATCGTAGTCACGGGCCCCGCCGCGCCGCGGGTCGTCCACGTAGCCGGTGTCGCGGCCCGCGTCGTAGTCCGTGCCGCCCCGGGCCGCACCCGCCCCGGCGGCGCTGCCCACCGCCGTGCCGGCGGCGTGCGGGTCGTAGCCGGTGTCCCGGTCCGGGTCGTAGCTGGACGTGACCAGGTCGCGGTCGTCGCCGGCGGTGCCGGCGCCCGGACGGGGAAGGTCGTGCGCCGCGGCCGTCTCGGCACGGGAACCGGGCTGGTCGTAGCCCAGGTCCGGCGGGGCCGCGGTGGTGTCCGCCCGGCCGGCCCCACGCCGGTCGTCGAATCGGTGTCACCGGTATCGCGGACGGCGTCGTTCCGGTCGGCGTAGCCGGCCTGGCCTGCGTCCTGACGTGCGTCGTACCCGGCGTCGCGGACGGCGTCGTTCCGGTCGACATAGCCGGCCTGGCCCGTGTCCCGACGGGCGTCGGACACGGTGTCACCCGCGTTGTACCCGGCATCGCGGAGGGCGTCGTCCCGGTTGGTGTGCCCGGCCTGGCTCACGTCGTGCAGAGCGTCGGTCGGCATGTCGCCGGCGTCCGGAGTCGGGGCGAGGTACCCCTGGCGTAGCGGCTCGGTCGTCCTGGGCGGTCCCGCCGACGGGATGGTCGCGCGTGGCCTGCTCGTACGAGGCGTGGTCGCCGCGCGGCCCGTCGCCGGCGAAGCCCTCCGCGCCGGTGCGGCCTTCGGTGCGGTTCGGGTCGCCACGGCGGGGGTCGGCGGGGTCGTCGGGCCGCGTGTCGGCGGGATCGCCGAGCACGGCGTCGAGGATCCGCTGGCCGAGCCGGCGGTGCTCCCGCGGGGTGTCGTCATGCGGGGTGCGCGGTTCGGAAGTGGTCATCGCGTGTGCTCCTCGGTCCGGGGGCTCCGGGCCCCCCTGGTGTCGTCGGGGCCGGCTGCCCCGGATTCGTCATGGCGCAAGGAGTGCCGGCCGTCGGATGTGCCGTCGACGCGGTCGGCCGCGTCGCCGTCGAGCCGGCTGTCGTGCCGGACCTCGCGCCGGGCGTCGGCGTGCTCGGTGCGGCGGGTGTCGTGGGCGGAGGGTGCGTCACCGGCGGTGTCCCCGGTGTCGCCGTCGCCCAGCAGCGCGTCGATCAGGGACCGGTACGACGTGACGGCCGTGCGCTGGCGCTCGGTGTCGACCTCGCCGCTCGCGTCGCGCACCTGCCGCGCCTCGCGGTAGTGCTGCACGACCCGCGGGTGGTCGACGGACAGGTCGTCGGCGCGCCGGTCGAAGTCGTCGTCGACCGGGTAGCCGCGAGCGCGCATGATCTCGGCGACGAGCAGGTCCGCGCCCTGCAGCGACTGCCGCGGGTCGTCGACGAAGCCGCGCTGGATCTCGTTCCACGACCCGCGGAACCGGTCACGCTCCTCCGGGTCCAGGTCGCGCACGTCGAACTCCTCGCGGCGCTGGCGCCGCTCGGCGAGCTCGGCCTCGGCGCTACGGCGGTCGCCCGTCGCGGCGACGCTGCGCTCGTACTCCGGCCCGAAGTGTTGCTGCAGCTGGGTAGAGCGGCGACGCCGGGACAGCACGATCCCGAGTACGACCAGGACCAGCAGTACGACGACTATCAGGACGACCGCGGTGCCACTCACCGGGCTCTCCTCCCTGTGACGCACGGTCCACCCGATCGGGCGACCGTTGTCCCGGGGGTGTCTGTTACGAGGGTGTGTCAAACCTGATCCGGCCGTGCGTCCGTGCTCGGGGGGTAACCGACATGCCCCCGAAAGCGACGGAGGTCGCGTTGACCGTCGGCCGCGCGCCGTGGTCGGCTCTCCGGATGCCCGCCGCCGACATCGTCGCCGACACCGCCGCCGCCGTCCGCCCCGTCAGCGCCGAGGCCCGCGCGGCCGCCCGCGACCGGCTCGACCGCATGACCAAGCCGCGCGGCGCGCTCGGCCGCGTCGAGGACCTCGCCGTCGCCCTCGCCGGCATCGCCCGCGCGTGCCCGCCGCCGCTGCCGGAACCCGCGGCCGTCGCGGTCTTCGCGGGCGACCACGGCGTGCACGCCCAGGGGGTGACGCCCTGGCCGCAGGAGGTCACCGCGCAGATGGTGGCGAACTTCCTGGCGGGCGGGGCTGTGGTGAACGCCTTCGCGCGGCAGGTCGGGGCGAGCGTCACCGTGGTCGACGTCGGTGTCCGCACCCCGCTCGACGCGCACCCCGACCTGCGGCGCCGCCGGGTCGCCGCCGGCACGGCCGACATGACCGCCGGGCCGGCGATGAGCCGCGACCAGGCGCGGCGGGCCGTCGAGGTCGGCATCGCGGTCGCCCGGGAGCTCGTCGACGAGGGGCACCTGTTGCGTGGTGACCGGGGACATGGGCATCGCCAACACGACGGCCGCCGCCGCGCTGATCTGCGCGTTCACCGGCGCGGACCCGGCGGTCGCGACCGGCCGCGGGACCGGGATCGACGACGTGACGCTCGCGCGCAAGACCGCCGTCGTGCGCCGCGCGCTGGACCGGCACCGCCCCGACCCGGCCGACCCGCTCGGGGTCGTCGCGGCGGTGGGCGGCCTGGAGCACGCCGCGCTCGCGGGGTTCGTCCTCGGCGGGGCGGCGGCCGGTGTGCCGGTGCTGCTCGACGGCGTCAACGCCGGCGCCGCCGCGCTCGTCGCCGCCGCGCTCGCACCCGACGCCGTCGGCTACTGCCTCGCCGGGCACGTGTCCGCCGAGCCCGGTCACGCGCTGGCCCTCGCCGCCCTGGGGATCACCCCGCTGCTGGACCTCGGGATGCGCCTCGGCGAGGGGACGGGGGCGCTGCTCGCGCTGCCGGTCGTGGCGGGCGCGGCGCGGGCGCTGCAGGACGTCGCGACTTTCGACGCGGCGGGAGTGGTCGACAAGACCGGAGACTGAACCGATGCGGTGAACGGCAGGTCACGACTCGGCCGCAAGGCGTAACGTCGCGGGCGGTGCGGCGAACGTTCTCACGAACGATCCCGCCCGGGATCCGCGGGGAGGACGGCCCACGTGAGCGACGCCCGAACGCCGCAGACGACGTCCGCCGAGCGTCCGCCGGTGCCGTACCAGCCGGTCGTGCGCCCCGCCCCGGGGTCCGCCGTCCGGAAGACCGCGCAGGGCACCTGGTACCTCCCGGCCGACGGCCCGGGGTCGCTGCTGCGGCTTCCGGTCGGCGCCGATGCGGGCGCGATCCGCCGCCTGCGCCGGCTGGGGCTGCCGGGCCTGATGCCGATCGCCACCGTCCTGGAGGACGACGGCCGGGTCTGGGTCGCCACCCCGGTGCCGTCCGGCCCGACCGTCGACGACCTGCTCGCCCGCGGGCGCGGCCTCGGCCTCGGGCCGGGCGACGCGGCGGCGGTGCTCGGCGCGGTCGGACGTTCGCTGCGGGCGCTGCACACCCGCGGCCTCGGGCACGGCGCGCTCCACCCGTCCGAGATCGTGATCGCTCCCGACGGCGCGCCGCTGCTCGTCGCGGTGACCGTCGGCCCGGGGCACCGCGAGCGCGACCTCGCGGCCTGGGCGGTCCTCGCGTGGACCCTGGCCGACGCGTGGTGCGGCGCGGACCCCGCGGTGGGCGGCGACCTGCGCGGGTGCGCGGACCTGGCCGAGGCCGTCGGGCTCGGCGCCGCGCTCGGGGCGCTGCCGTTCGCCTCGGGCGGCGACGGGCGGCAGCGCGCGGTGCGCAGCTGGACGGCCGGGACGGCGCGCGCCGCCGGGTAGTCGCCGGTGCAGGCTCAGCAGGCCTGCCGCAGGGTCGCCGTCAGCGGAAGGTGATCGCTCGGCCCGGCCGGACCGGCCTTGAGGTCGTCCATCACCAGCGCGCCCCGGACGAGCACGTGGTCGAGCTGCGCGACCGGGCACCACGAGGGGAACGTCGGCCCGGCAGGCAGCGTCCGCCAGCCGCCGCGCCGCAGACCCGGCTCGACCACCCTCGGCGGCAGGTTGAGATCGCCGAGGAGCACCGCGGCGCGCGTCCCGTCCGGCCCGCCGTGCGCGAACCCCTCGACCGTGGCGAGCTGCCGGCGGCCGCGCCACGGCACGAAGGACAGGTGCGCGGTCGTGACCGCGACCGGTCCCCACGGCGCCTCCACCGTCACCCGCAGCGCGGCGCGCGGCTCGCCGTCGCGGTAGGGGATCGGGGGCCTGCGGGCGTCGGGCCGCCGGCGCCTGGCCTGCCCGGGCCGCCGCCGGGCAACGCCGAGATCGCGACGGTCGTCAACGGCAGCCTGCTGATCAGGCCGATGCCGTACGCCGGTCCCCCCGGGTCCGGGTCGGCGCCCGGGCCCCGGATCCAGCGCAGCGTCGGGTCGCCGAGCAGCGCGGGGGCGAACACCCCCGTTCGGCCGAGGAGGGACGCGAGCTCGGCCACCTGGTCCAGCTCGCCGGACCGCGGCAGCCCGCGGTCGACCTCCTGCACCGCCACGACGTCGGCGTCCAGGGCGTCGATGGCCTGCCGCGACCGCGTCGAGGTCGACCCGGTTGCTGCGCACGTCCAGGCCGTGCAGCAGGTTGAAGGTGGCGATCCGCAGCCGTCAGCCCTCCAGCGCGGTGAGCAGGGCCCGCACCGTGACGTCGCCGCGGTAGCGCACGCCGTCGATGAACAGCGTGGGCGTGCCGCGGACCCCGCTGCGAACCCCGGAGTTGAAGTCGGCCTCCACCCGGTCCTCGACGAACTGCGTCGCCGGCCACACCACCTTCTCCGGCGGTATCCCGATCTCGGCGGCGTACTCGCGCAGGTCCGCCTGGCGCAGGTGCGGCTCGTCGCCCGCGAACAGGCGGTCGTGCATCGGCCAGAACTGCCCGTGCACGCCCGCGGCCTCGGCCGCCAACGCCGCGGCGATGGCGAACTGGTGCACCTCGGCGAGCGGGAAGTGCCGGAACGCGAACACCAGCCGATCACCCATCTGAGCGCGGACCTTCGCGATCACGGGAGCGGCGGCGCGGCAGTAGGGGCATTCGAAGTCGCCGTACTCGACGAGGCTGTGCGCCGCGCCGAGCACGCCCTCCAGGTGGTCGTAGGGCCCGATCGGCGGGTCCAGCGGTGTGACCTGGTCGGTGATCGCGGCCTCCTCGTCGACATGCGGAAGGATCGGGTCCGTGGCGATCGCGACCCTAGCCGAGCGCGGCGAGCTCAGCCGGGCCGCGCGGTCCTTCCTGCGCACCGAGGCCGGATCCGCGGTGCTGCTGCTCGGCGCCGCCGTCCTCGCTCTGCTGTGGACGAACGTCGTGGGGAACTACGAGGAGTTCTGGCACACGGAGCTCACGCTGCGGCTCGGCACCGCGGAGTTCGGGCTGGACCTGCGGCACTGGGTCAACGACGGGCTCATGGTGCTGTTCTTCCTCAGCGTCGGCCTGGAGATCTCCCGGGAGACGGCGCTGGGCGAGCTGCGCGGCGTCCGCGCCCTGACGGCGCCCTCGCTCGGTGCCGTCGGCGGCCTGCTCGTGCCGGCCGGCGTGTACCTGCTGTTCAACGCGGGCGGGCCGGGCGCGGCGGCATGGGGTGTGCCGATCTCGACGGACACGGCGGTGCTCCTCGGCGTGCTCGCACTCGTCGGCCCGCGCTGCCCGGACCAGCTGCGGCTGTTCCTGCTGGCCCTGGCCATCGCCGACGACATCGGCGCGGTGCTCGCGATCGCGCTGTTCTACACCGACGACGTCGACGTCGTCGCGCTCCTGCTCGCCGTCACGCTGTTCGCCTGCCTGCTGGGGCTGCGGTTCGTGCACTTCTGGCGCACGCCCGTCTACGTGCTGATCGGCGTCGCCATGTGGCTGGCCGTGCTGCGGTCGGGCGTGCACCCGAGCGTCGTCGGGGTGGCGATGGGGCTGCTGGTCAACGCCTACGCGCCGCGCCGCCGCGACATCGCCCGCGTCCAGCTCGCCGGCCGCAGCTTCCTCGTCGATCCGACGCCGGGCCGCGCGGCGGCGGCGCAGGCGGCGGTGACGGAGGCGGTCTCGCCCAACGAGCGGCTGCAGCTGCGCATCCAGCCGTGGAGCAGCTACGTCATCGTGCCGCTGTTCGTGCTGGCGAACGCGGGTGTGGAGCTGACGGCCGAGACGCTGCGGGCGGCCGCGACGTCGCCGGTGACCTGGGGCGTCGTCGTCGGCCTCGTCCTGGGCAAGCCGATCGGGGTGATCGTCGGGACGTGGGTGGCGCTGCGGACCGGGCTCGGGCGTGTCCCGGACACGCTGCGGTGGGGGCAGTTGATCGGCGGTGCCGGCCTGTCCGGGATCGGGTTCACCGTGGCGCTGTTCGTCACGGAGCTGGCGCTGCACGACCCGGCGCTCGTCGCCCAGGCCAAGATCGGGATCCTGGCCGGCTCCGTGCTGGCGGGCGTGGTGGGGTGGCTGATCTTCCGGCTGGCCGGGGAGCGCGGGGGCCAGTGCGCCCCGAGCGGCCTGCCGATGCTGCCGCCGCGGCCCTGGCGGCCGGTGGAGTAGCGCGACCCGTCGTCCGGCGCCGTCCGGGTTTCGGGGAGAGCGCCGCGCGCTCGCACACAAGTAGCCGGGCTCGTACCAAGGTCACGAACCGTGTGCCGGCCCGACGAGGTGTGTGCCGGCCTCACGCGAGGCTCGCGAGTGGGCCGGTGGGGCGCAGGGCCGGGTCGTCCGCGGCGAGGGTGCGGGCGCGGCCGGGACCGGTGCTGCGGGTCTCGAACCGCACCGTGACGCGCCCGTGCCCGGCGCCCTGCACCCAGCCGTGCCCGAACTCGGCGTGCGTGACGTCGTCGCCGGCTCGCCAGCTGCGGGCGCGTTCCGGTGGCGCGGCACCGAGCGGAGGTCCGTTCCTCGCGCGGCGCGGGCGCGGGTTCCGCGGCCGGCCGTCCGCCGTCGCCTTCGTGCGTCGGGTCGGCCTCGTGCCGTGCGTCGGCCGCGCGTGTCCCGTCCGCCGCGTGGGTCCCGTCGGCCGCGCGCGTCCCGTCGGCAGTCCCACCGGCGCCGCCGTCCCCAGGAACGCCACGGGCGCCGTCGGCCCTCGCAACGCCGGCCACGTCGTCGGCCGGCTCGGGGTCGCCGAACAGCCCTGGCGGCGGCTCGTCGCCCAGCCCCGCCAGCGACACCCCGATCAGGCGCACCCCACCCTCGCCCACCGCGGCGCGGGCCAGGCGCTGGGCGACGGCGGTCAGCGTGCCGAGGTCCGTGGTGGCGAGGGTCGCCGTCTCCGAGCGGGTGTGCGTCGTGAAGTCGGCACTGCGGATCTTCACCGTGACCGTCCGCGCCGCCCGCCCCGACTCCACCAGGCGCCGGTGCGCCCCTCCCGTGATGCGCGTGACGGCGTCGTGGACGGCCGTCATCGTCGTGAGGTCGACGTCGAACGTGGTCTCGGCGCTGATCTGTTTCGCCGCGCCGCGTGGCGCGACCGGCCGTTCGTCGATCCCGCGGGCGAGGCGGTGCAGCTCCGTGCCGATCGCGACGCCGAGGACGTCCGTCGCCTCGCGGAGGTCCAGCGCGGCGAGCGCGCCGACCGTGCGCACCCCGAGCCGGTGCAGGGCGGCCTCCGCGACCGGCCCGACTCCCCAGAGCGCACGCACCGGGAGCGGCCCCAGCACCTCGTGCTCCTCGTCGGGCGCGACCACCCGCAGCCCGTCCGGCTTCGCCAGCTCGGAGGCGATCTTCGCGAGCTGCTTGCCCGACCCGGCGCCGACCGAGGCCGGCAGGCCCGTCCGGGCCCGTACCGCGGCGCGAAGGGTGGTGCCGAACTCCTCGACCTCGGCCGGCGTGGCACCGGCCAGCGCGGGTGGCTCGAGGAACGCCTCGTCCAGCGACACGGGCTCGACGACCGGCGCCGCCTCCGCGAGCACGGCCATCACCTGCTCCGACACCGCCGAGTACAGGCCGCCCCGGGGCGGCAGCACGACGGCGTGCGGGCACAGCCGCCGTGCCTGCCCCATCGGCATCGCCGAGCGGGCCCCGAACACGCGGGCCTGGTAGCTCGCGCCGGCCACGACCCCGCGCGGCCCGAGCCCGCCGACGAGCACGGGTCGGTCCCGCAGCGTGGGCCGGGTGAGCTGCTCGACGGCCGCGTAGAACGCGTCCATGTCGAGATGCAGCACCCACCGACCCGAACCCACGTGCGCATTGTCCCGCCGCCCACCGACAGTTCCGCGCTCCGCGCGGGGGTCGGGGCGCACACGATCGCGGCGCGAGGTCGGGATCAGGTCCGGAGCACGGCGTCGCCGTCGGCCTCCACGATCTCGGGTGCCCGCTCGCCCGGGCCTGCGACCGCGGCCGGGTGGTCGGCTGCGGGGGAGAGGTCGTGCAGCCACATCGGTCCGGACGGCGCGCCCGGGCCCGTCCACCGCTCGACGGCCGGCCGGTCCGGGGCGAGCGTGATCGCGGTCATGGGCGCCGACAGCCCGTCCCCGGTGGCCTTGACGAGGGCCTCCTTGCGCGTCCAGGTGCGGAAGAACCCGGCGGTGTCCAGGCCGGGACGGGAGCGTTCGGCGGGGGAACGGACGTGCGCCGCGAGCGCGTCCAGGTCGGCGACGTCGCGCAGCTGCTCGACGTCCAGCCCGACCGGGCCGTCCGGCCGGACCGCCACTCCGACGAGGTCACCGGCGTGGCTGAGGGAGAACCCGGGGCCGCCCGGGAGGACCGGCTTGCCGTGCGGCGCGCCGCAGCGGCACGTGCGGTCGAAGGCGAGGGCATCGGCCGCCGTACCCACGAGCGGGGCGAGGACGAGCCGGGCGAGCGCGTGCGCCGCGAGGTAGCGCCCCCGGTCGGCCGGGCGACGGAAGCGGGCGAGACGGTCGCGCTCGTGCTCGTCGAGCAGGTCCACCAGCTCGGGCGCGGACTCGGGATCGACCGGGGCGGCCCACCAGACCGTGCATCGCGACGTCGGGGTGGCCACCTCGTGCACGCTACGCGGCGTCGCCGGCCGCCGCCGTCGGCGTGCAGCCGACGATCGCGGCCTCGAGTACACGGATGAGGCGCCGCCGGGGCGGGCGGGGCGTCCCCCGCCACACGCCCCGGCGGCGCGGATCCGGATCAGCCCGTCCGACGGACGGGGTTGATCCGGCGGCCCTGCGCGCCCCTGGCGTGGGGGGCGGCGCCGCGGCCGTGGGACCCGGGAACGGTGCCCCCGCGGCGCCCGCGACGCGCTGCGCGGTTGGGCCGATCGTCGGTCGGCTCGGCGTCCGGTA
This sequence comes from uncultured Actinomycetota bacterium, assembly GCA_963780835.1. Taxonomy (GTDB): domain Bacteria; phylum Actinomycetota; class Actinomycetes; order Mycobacteriales; family Pseudonocardiaceae; genus Pseudonocardia. The sequence continues at coordinate 33,608 of CAWADQ010000037.1, forward strand.
GCGGGACGGCCGGTGCCGACGGGGTCGGGTCTGATGGATGTGCACGCATGAGGACCTCCTGCGGAGAACGGGGCCGGCGCAGCGGGGCCGGGGCGGCGGACAGCCGGCCGGGTGGCTGGGACGGGAGCGCGCCCCTCGGGGCGCGGCGGCGTTCTCACATGCGCATGCGGCGAGGCTAGGCGCGTCCCGGTGCCCGCCGCGACCGATTTACGGTGAACGGATGTCGACCATCAGGGACGTCGCCGTCGTCGGCGGCGGCATCGCCGGCGCCTCGGTCGCCTACGAGCTGGCGGCGAGCCGGTCCGTGGTGCTGCTGGAGGCCGAGACCGCGCTCGGCACGCACTCGACGGCGCGGTCGGCCGCCACCTGGATCCCGGGTCACGGGGTCGCCGCAGTCCGCGCGCTGATCACGGCATCGGGCCCGCGGTTCGCGGCGCTGGCCGCCGAGTGGGACGCACCGCCGTTGCTCGCGCCCCGGCCCGTGCTCTGGACGGCGTTCGACGCCGACGCCGAGGCGGCGCTGGCCGCGCAGGTCGCCGAGCGTGCGGGCGAGCCGGACGCGCCCGTCCCCGTCGATCCCGACGAGGCGCGCCTGCGGTGCCCGGCCCTGCGAGAGGTCCGCGCCGCGGCGCTCACCGAGGCCGCCGCCGACGTCGACGTCGCCGCCCTGCACGCCGCCTACCTGCGCGGGCTGCGGGCTCGTGGCGGGACCGTCCGCACCTCGGCCCGGGTCGTGGCGCTTCGCCGGGACGGCGCGGGCTGGCGGGTGGGCCTCGCGGGCGGCGACGAGCTGCACGCCGGTGAGATCGTCGACGCGGCGGGGGCGTGGGCGGACCGGGTCGCGGCGCTCGCCGGCGTCCCGCCGCTCGGGCTCACGCCGCTGCGCCGGACGATCGCGGTGGCCCGGGTGCCGGACCCGGCGCGGCTGCGGTCGCCGGACGGTGGGCCGCTGCCCATGGCGTGCGACGCGACGGATCGCTGGTACTTCAAGGCCGACGGACCTCATCTCCTGGTCTCGCCTGCGGACGAGACCCCCGCCGAGCCGGGGGACGCCCGTCCCGACGAGCTCGACGTCGCGCTCGCCGTCGAGCGGGTCGAGGCGGTCACCGGGCTGGGCCTGCGCTCGGTCGTGACGAGCTGGGCGGGGCTGCGGACGTTCGTCCCGGACCGGGCCCCGGTCGTCGGGGCCCTGCCGGAGCATCCGGGCTTCTGGTTCGTGGCGGGGCAGGGCGGGATCGGGCATCGAGACGGCCCCGGCGCTGTCCGCACTGGCCGCCGCGGTGATCACCGGGACGGCCGTGCCGCCGGACGTCCCGCTCGACCCCGCCGCACTCGCCCCGACCCGCCTGGCGTCCTGATCGACACCAGGCGGCCTACGCGACGAACGTCCCGCTCGGTGCCGTGCCGGCCCCGTGCAGCGCCGCGCCCAGGCTGGCCGGATCCGGGTAGACGGCCAGCGCACCCGCCTCCTCCAGCTCGCCCGGCGCCGCGTAACCCCACCCGGCCCCGAGGCAGCCGAGACCGTGGACGCGGGCGCCCTCGACGTCGTGCAGCCGGTCGCCGACCATGATCACGTCGGCGGGGTTCCCGAGCCGACGCAGCGCCTCGCCGACGACGTCGGCCTTCGTCGGGCGGTCCGCGTCGAGCGTGTCGCCGCAGACCGTCGCGAACAGGTCCGGTCCAGCCCCGTTGCTCGACGATCTTGTTCGCGTAGACCTCCGCCTTGCTGGTCGCGACGGCGAGCGTCGCGCCGGCCGCGGCAAGGTCGTGCAGCAGCGCCTCGATGCCGTCGAACGGCAGGCACTCGCGGACGCCGACCTCGCTGTAGATCCGGCGGTAGGCGGCCAGCATCTCCGGCGCGCGGTCCGCACCGACCAGCGGCGGGAGCGACCGGTAGAGCGGCGGGCCGAGCAGCGTGCGCGGCAGCCCGCCGTCCGGGAGGGGGATCCCGAGCTCGGCGAACGCCGCCGCCAGCGAGCCGAGGATGCCGGGTGCGGAGTCGATGAGGGTGCCGTCGAGGTCGAGCAGGACGGTCGCGGGCGGCCGGGCAGGGGTGTCCACGCCCTCGATCCTCGCCGACACGCCGCCGACACGCCGGGTCCACGTGGTGCACGTCGCGCTCGTCGGCCGATCCGCCCGCCCCCGCGAGTCGGCACGTTTGCCGCCGCGAGTCGGCCTGCGCCCAGCGCGCGTTGCCTCACGAAACTGCGGACTCAGGCTGACGAACGTGCCGACTCGCGGAACTGTCGGGGGTGGGTGGGACGCTGCCGGCGTGGCGGGGAAGACGGCGCGAGATCAGGCGGCCCGAGATCAGGCGGCACGGCATCAGGCGGAGCGGGTGCTCACCACTCGCGAGCTGAACCGCGCGCTGCTCGCCCGGCAGCTGTTGCTCGAGCCTGCCGCGGCGCCTCCGGCCGAGGTGGTCGCGCGGGTGTGCGGGCTGCAGACGCAGCACGCGCCGTCGGGCTACATCGGGATGTGGTCGCGGGCGGCCGCGTTCCGGCGGGCCGATCTCACCGCAGCTCTCGAGCGGGCGGAGGTCGTGCAGGGCTGGGTCATGCGCAGCACCATCCACATGGTCGCCGCCCCGGACTACCTGCCGTTCACCACGGCCGTCCGCGCCGCCCGGCGCGCGCAGTGGCTACGCGCGGAGAAGCGGGCGGCCGGGATGGACATGCCGGCCGTCGCCGCGGCCGTGCGCCGGTACCTCGGGGACGGCCCGCTCAGCCAGCCCCGGCTCGTCGCTCTGCTCGCGGCGGACGGGTTCCCGAGGGTCGCGTGGACGGGCGTGCAACTGTGGGTCGACCTGCTGCGCGTGCCGCCCGCCGGAACGTGGGACAAGCCGCGGGCCCACCTGTTCGCGCTGGCGGAGCATGTCGTGAGCAGCGCCCTCCGGACGACCCGCGACCGTCCGATCCGGTCGTCGACGCCGCCCGCGAGCTGCTCGTCACCCGCTACCTGCGGGCCTTCGGGCCCGCCTCCCCGGCCGACGTCGCGTCGTTCACCGGGCTTTCGATCACCGACGTGCGCGCCGTGCTCGACCGCTGTGACCTGCGGATCTTCCGCACAGAGGCGGGCGGCGTGCTGGTCGACGTGCCGGACGCGCCGCTTCCCGACGCCGGCACGCCCGCACCCGTGCGCTTCCTGGGCACCTGGGACGCCGTGCTGCTCGTGCACGCCCGGCGCACCCAGCTGCTACCCGAGGCGCTGCGCCCGCGCGTCTTCGCGACGTCCATGCCGCGTTCCGTGCCGACGTTCCTCGTGGACGGCCAGGTCGCCGGCACCTGGTCCTCCGTCGGTGGGCAGGTCGTGACCGTGCCGTTCCACGACCTGCCCACCGTCGCGCGCCGTGCCGTCGAAGAGGAGGCCGAGCGGCTCACGGTCTTCCACGCGGCTTCCGAGTGACGCACGTCAGGGCAGGCGGATGTTCGTGGTGGAGGAGACGAGAGCGCGCAGCTCGGCGAGCTGGCGTTCGCCGTCGAAGCCGGACGGCACGCGGGGTTCGGCCGGGCGACCGTGCCGCACGGCCAGGGCGAACAGGGCGGCGAGGGCGAGGAGGAGGATCCATGCGGTCATGGCAGAAAGTATTCGCTGGGCGAGTTCCTGCCAACAGTGGCGGAGGAGACAGCGTTCGACAAGATACTGCCAGTACACTGTCGGCATGCTGCGCAGCGTTTCCGTTCTCGTCCTCGACCAGCTGGCGGTCTTCGAGTTCGGGGTGCTCTGTGAGGTCTTCGGGCTGGACCGCACGGACGACGGCGTCCCGCTGCTGGACTTCCGCGTGTGCGGCGTGCGCGCCGGGCAACCGGTCACCACCACCACCGGCGTGCAGGTCGTCCCCGAACACGGACTGGACGGGCTGCAGGGTGCCGACCTCGTGGCGGTCCCCGCCACCGAGGCTGCGCGAGTTCCCGGAGGAGGCGCTGCAGGCGCTGCGCGACGCGTCCGCCGCCGGGGCCACCCTGCTCACCGTCTGCACCGGGGTGTTCGTGCTCGGAGCAGCGGGGCTGCTGGACGGCCGCCGGTGCACCGTGCACTGGAAGAGCGTCGACGAGCTGCGCAGCGCGCCACCCGGAGGCGATCATCGACCCGGACGTGCTCTTCGTCGACGACGGCGACCTCGTCACCAGTGCCGGCACCGCGGCCGGCATCGACGCCGCGCTGCACCTGGTGCGCCGCGAGCTCGGCAGTGCCGTCGTCAACGTCATCGCCCGCCGCATGGTCGTGCCGCCGCAGCGCGACGGCGGGCAGCGCCAGTTCGTCGAGCAGCCGATCCCGCAGTGCTCGGCGGACGGGCTCGCCCCGACCCTGGACTGGGTGCTGGAGAACCTGAGCGTCGAGCACTCGGTCGCCGACCTGGCCCGCCGCGCCCGGATGTCGGACCGCAGCTTCGCGCGCCGGTTCGTCGCCGAGACCGGCACCACCCCGCACCGCTGGCTCACCCTGCAACGCGTGCTGCTCGCGCAGCGCCTGCTCGAGGACACCGACCTCGCCGTCGACGACGTCGCGGAGCGCTGCGGCTTCGGCACGGGCGCACTGCTGCGCCACCACTTCCGCAAGGTCGTCGGCGTCGCCCCGGCCGACTACCGCCGTACCTTCCGCGCGACCCCCTGCCCGCAGCCCTCCGCCGCGACGGCCTGACCCGGGTGTCGACCTAACCTGTCCCAGAGGGCAGGATCGGGCTCTACCCCGACGGCGAGGAGGCGGCATGACGAGGGCGCGTCCCCGGGTGGCGGTGGTGGGCGCAGGCCCGTCCGGGCTGTACGCGGCGGCGGCGCTCGCCGCCTCGGACATCGCCGTCGACGTCGACGTCCTGGACCGCCTGCCCGCCCCCTACGGGCTGGTCCGCTACGGCGTGGCCCCGGACCACATGAAGATGAAGTCGGTCATCCGCGTGCTGGCCCGGCCCTTCGGCCCCGGCGAGGTCCGCTTCCTCGGCGGCGTCGAGGTCGGCACCGGGCCGGGCCAGGTGCCGCTGCCGGTGCTGCGCGCGCACTACACCGCCGTCGTGCACGCGTCCGGCTGTGCCGTCGACCGGCGGCTCGGGATCCCGGGTGAAGCCCTGCAGGACAGCCTCGGCTCGGGCGCCATCGTCGGCTGGTACTGCGGCCACCCGGACCACGGCACCCCGCCCCGGCTGGACGTCACAGGCGTCGCGGTCGTCGGTGCCGGCAACGTCGCCCTGGACGTCGCCCGTGTGCTCGCCCGCACCGCGGACGAGCTCGTCAGCACCGACGTCCCCGACACCGTCCTCGACGCCCTGCGGTCCAGCGCCGTCCGCGACGTGCACGTGCTGATCCGCCGTGGCCCCCAGCAGGTCAAGTTCACCCCCGTCGAGCTGCGCCAGCTCGGTGACCTCGCCGACGCCGAGGTCGTCGTCCACGACGACGGCCTGCTCGAGGCCGGGATCCCGGACGACGTGACGGACCGCCGCGAGCGGGCGAACATGACGGCGCTCGCCGAGTGGGCGCACTCCCGGCCGGTGCCCGCCGCCCGGCGCATCCACCTGCGGTTCCTGCGCAGCCCGGTGCGGATCCTCGGCGAGGGCCACGTCACCGGCATCGTCGTGGAGCGGAACGTGCTGACCCCGGACGGCCGCGTGCGGGGGACGGGGGAGGAGGAGACGCTGGACGTCGGGCTCGTCGTCCGGGCCGTCGGCTACACCGCCGAGCCGATCCCGGGCCTCCCGTTCGACGACGCGACCGGCACGGTGCCGAACGTCGCCGGCCGCGTGATCGGCGACGACGGCGCACCGGTCGCCGGGCAGTACGTCACCGGCTGGATCCGGCGCGGCCCGACCGGCGTGATCGGGACCAACAAGCACGACGCCGTGGAGGTCGCCGCCTCGGTGCTGGCCGACCTGCCCACGCTGCCGCCCCCGGCCCGACCGGATCCGGACGACCTGGCGCGGGTGTTGGCCGAGCACGGCGTCCGGCCGGTCGACTGGACGGCGTGGCTGCGGCTGGACGCCGAGGAGATCCGCCTGGGGCAGGCACGCGGGGCCGAGCGGGTCAAGGTCGCGGAACTGCAGGAGATGCTGGCCGCCGTGCACGGCGCTGCCGCCGCGGCCGAGCCGGGGCGGTGAGCGGCGGCCTCCGTCCGGAGGAGTGAGCTCGCGGCCCGCCTCAGCGCGGGTCGACCGCGATGACCGTGGGGACCTCGCGCAGCCGCTCGGCGAAGAGCGTCGTCTCGTCGGCCCGCAGCGCGACGGTGCAGGTCACCGAGCCGTAGGGGACGCCGTCCTGGACGTCCGCGACGAACTCGTGGACCTGGTAGCCGCACGTGGTCAGCGCCGCGCCGACGCGGAGGACGCCCGCCATGCCACCGGTGGTGACGATCTCGTGGCGCCGGTGCAGGCGGGGCTGCCAGTCACCGGTCGCCCGAGAGACATTGTTGCGGGGGAAGTGGTCCAGAACGGTCATCGTCGACTCCTGGGGTGGGTCCGGGGAGGAAGGACCCGAGCCAGATCTCGGGGAATGAGATGCGCGGTCAAGGACCGCCCGGCGCGTCGGAGATCTGGCTCAGCCGACGCGCGAGGCTACGAGAAGAAGGCTCGTTGCGCGCACGTCGATCACCGTAGCAGAACGGGGGCGTGAGGGTGTGACCCGGGGCACCACGGTCACCTACCCGAACGACGAGGGCCCCGCCGGAATCCGGCGGGGCCCTCGTCGGGACGCTCCTGTCTCACTCCTCCAGGTCGCTCGGCCGCCCGGCCAGCGCGGCGCTCTCGCTCGGCCGGTGCTCACCGGCCGGGAACTCGCCGTTCTCCCGCGACTCGGCCTCGGCGATCTCCCGGCGGGCCTGCTCCAGCGCGGCCGTCTCGGACGCCGGGTCCGGCTTGATCAGCGAGCCTGCCACCGGGGCGCCCGCGGACCCGAGCTGGTTCATCCGCTTCGGCACCGAGGCGCCCTGGTACTCCAGCGGGATGGCGTGCCCGTGGTGGTCCACACCGCCCAGCGGCTGGTGGATCTCGATGAACTCGCCGTGCGGCAGGCGCCGGACGATTCCGGTCTCGATGCCGTGCTCGAGCACCGCGCGGTCCGACCGCTGCAGGCCCAGGCACCACCGGTAGGTCACCCAGTACGCGATCGGCGGGACGATGAGCAGCCCGACCCGGCCCGCCCAGGTGGTGGCGTTCAGCGAGATGTCGAAGAAGAACGCGATCCAGTCGTTGATCGCGCTCAGGCACAGCCAGACGTAGAACGCGATCGCCATGACCCCGAGCGAGGTCCGCACCGGGACGTCCCGCGGACGCTGCAGCAGGTTGTGCAGCGCGTTGTCGCCCGTCATCTTCCGCTCGATCGCCGGGTAGATCGCGGCGACGATGAACGGCAGCGGCAGGAAGACGGCCGTCGGCCAGAACGCCGCGGGGATGCGGTAGTTCCCGAGGACGATCTCCCAGGCCGGGAACATGCGGGCCATGCCCTCGCTGAACCACATGTAGAAGTCGGGCTGCGACCCGGAGGAGATCTGCGCGGGGTTGTACGGGCCGAGGTTCCAGATCGGGTTGATCTGGAAGATCCCGCCCATCATCGCCATGATGCCGGCGCAGACGGCGAAGAAGGCGCCGCCCTTGGCCGCGAAGACCGGCAGGATCCGCACGCCGACGACGTTCTTCTCGGTCCGGCCGGGGCCGGGGAACTGCGTGTGCTTCTGGTACCACACGAGCCCGACGTGCAGGCCGATCAGCGCGAGCAGCACGCCGGGGAAGATCAGCACGTGGACGATGTAGAGCCGCGGGATGATCTCGGTGCCCGGGAACTCGCCGCCGATGATCGCCCAGTGCGCCCACGTCCCGATGATCGGCACGGTCAGCGTGATGCCCGACGCGATGCGCAGGCCGACGCCCGACAGCAGGTCGTCCGGCAGCGAGTAGCCGGAGAAGCCCTCGAAGGTGGCGACGAAGATCAGCAGGACGCCGACCACCCAGTTCGTCTCACGCGGCTTGCGGAACGCGCCGGTGAAGAACGTCCGGAACATGTGGGCGAACATCGCCGCGACGAAGAGCAGCGCCGCCCAGTGGTGCACCTGGCGGATGAACAGCCCGCCGCGGACCTGGAAGGAGATCTCCAGCGTGCTCTCGTACGCGCGGGACATGTGCACGCCGCGCAGGTTGTCGAACGGCCCGTCGTAGACGACCTCGGTCATCGACGGGTCGAAGAACAGCCCCAGGTAGATGCCGGAGATCAGCAGGACGACGAAGCTGTAGAGCGCGACCTCGCCGAGCATGAACGACCAGTGCGTCGGGAAGACCTTGTTGAACTGCTTGCGCAGGCCGGCCGCGGGATGGAAGCGCTGGTCCAGCTCGTCGAGAGCCTTGCCGACCGGACCGGTGCCACCGCGGGCGGCCGGCGTCGTGATCGCGCTCATATCTTCCCCATCTCCCAGAAGGCCGGACCGACGGGCCCGTCGAAGTCGCCGGTGGCGACGAAGTAACCCTCATCGTTCACGGTAATGGGAAGTTGCGGCAACGGCCTGGCGGCGGGACCGAAGACCGGCCGGGCGTGCTCCGACGCGACGAACTGCGACTGGTGGCACGGGCAGAGGATGCGGTTGGTCTGCGACTCGAAGAGCGACGCCGGGCAGCCCAGGTGGGTGCAGACCTTCGAGTAGGCGACGTAGTCGCCGTAGTTGAGGCCTTCGTGCCCCGGCGCCGGCACGAACACGGTGCCGGGCCGCAACCGGATCAGCATGGTCGGGTTGTCCGCCCGGCGGAGGCCGTCCAGCAGGGCCTCCTCGTTGCCCCGCTCGGACTCGCGGAACGGGAACACGGTCATCACCGAGCCCGGCTCCTGGTCCTCGGGTCGGACCAGCGCGATCTCCGACGGGTCGCCGGTGTCGTAGCGCAGGTAGACCGTCTCACCGTTCACCGGCCGCCAGCCGGAGTGCCAGAGTGCGGCGTCCGGCCCGCCCTTCCACGGGTTGCGCACCAGCGGGGCGACCGCGGCGATGCCGAGCCCGATGGCGAAGATGCCGGTGGCCAGGCCGGCGGTGCCCAGGATCATCCCGCGGCGGCCGATGCCGGTGTCCTTGCCGGCCTGCTGGAGCTGCGCGATGACCGTGCGACGGGCGACCTCGTCCGACGGGCCGCCGTGTCGCTGCTGGATCGAGACCTCGTCCGGGAAGAACTTCTTCACGTACTGGATCACCGCGACGCCCAGCGCGAGGATGCCGAGGCCGAGCATGGTGCCGATCACCGGCGTGTAGAGGGCGTACATCACGTAGCCGGGGTCACCCGGAGCCCGGTACTCGTGCGGCCAAGCCAGGAACGCCACCAGGAACGCCAGGCCGCACACCGCCGAGATGAGGAACCACAGCGCGACGGATCGCGCGGCGCGCTTCTCCGCGCGAGTGCCGGCGATCGGCCACGGGTTCGCGTTGTGCACCACCTCGACGTCGTCGAGGTTCGCCGCGAGGCGCGCCAGCTGCTCCTGCGACATGGCATCGAGGTCGGCCTCGGTGACCTGCGGTGGGTGCGGCGTCTCGGTCGGGTGCGGCGGCCGGGCGCCGTCGCCGTGCCGTCCGGAGCCGGGTCCGCCGTCGGATCGGGTGGTGCTCATGCCTTCGCCCCCAGCCAGATCGCGATCCCGATCATCGCCGTCAGGCCGACGATGAAGGCGACGATGCCCTCGGCTGTCGGGCCGATGCCGCCCGCGGCGTAGCCGCCGACGCTGTTGTCCTGCCCCGAGACCGACTTGACGTACGCGATGATGTCTTCCTTCTCCTCCGGCGTGAGCTGCCGGTCGGAGAACTTGGGCATGTTCTGCGGGCCGGTCAGCATCGCCGTGTAGATCTGCGTCTCGGTGGCCTGGTCCAGGTGCGGGGCGTACTTGCCGGACGACAGCGCGCCGCCGCGGCCGGTGAAGTTGTGGCACGAGGCGCAGTTGAGGCGGAACAGCTCGCCACCGCGCGCCGGGTCGTCGCCCCGCAGCGCCTCGCCACGCGCCTCCGGCCGGGTCGGGCCGCCGCCGTTGGCCTGGATGTAGGCGCCGAGGGCGTCCAGGTTGGCCTGGCCCTCCTCGGTGTCCGGGTCGAAGATCGGCAGCGGCGGCTTGCGCCTGGCCTGCGCCTCCTGGCGCGCCAGCGGCATCCGCCCGCTGGAGACCTGGAAGTACACGGCGGCGTCGCCGACGCCGATCAGGCTCGGGCCGCGGCCCTCGACGCCCTGCAGGTTGGAACCGTGGCAGCTGATGCAGGCGTTCTCGTTGTAGAGCTCCTGGCCGCGCTGCAGCAGTGCGGCGTCCGCCGCCTGCGCCTGTGCCCTGTTCACGTCCGCGGTGGCGGCGGTGTAGAGACCGGCGGTGGTCAGCAGGCCCAGGCCGATGGCCAGGGCACCCGCGACGCGCCGGTGCAGCCGGCTCCGCCGCCGCGGCGACGCGGAACGGGTGAGGAAGCGGGCCCACGTCCGGCGCGCCCGGCGGTGTCTCACCACCTCGCGGCGGCGGGCATCTCGGGTTCGGGCGGCGGTTCGGGTGTGGTGGTCATCGGCGCGCCTTCCCCGTCCTGGCGGTCGTGGTCAGTGGGTTCACGGGCTTCATCGGATGAAGTAGATGACGGAGAACAACGCGATCCACACGACGTCGACGAAGTGCCAGTAGTACGACACGACGATCGCGGCGGTGGCCTGGGCGGGGGTGAACTTGCTGAGCTTGGTGCGGATCAGCAGGAAGATGAACGCGATGAGCCCCCCGATGACGTGCAGCCCGTGGAAGCCGGTGGCCAGGTAGAACACCGTGCCGTAGGCGCTGGAGGGGATCGTCGTCCCCTCCTCGACCAGGCTGCGGTACTCGTTGGCCTGCCCGAGCACGAAGAACGTGCCCATCGCCAGCGTCACCAGGTACCAGCGGCGCAGCCCGAAGACGTCACCCCGCTCGGCCGCGAACACGCCGAGCTGGCAGGTGAACGACGACGCCACGAGGACGATCGTCACGACCAGCGCGTAGGGGATGTCCAGCTCGGTCGGCGGCGGCGGCCACGGCCCGACGTTCTGGGCGCGAACCGTGAAGTACACCGCGAACAGGCCCGCGAAGAACATCAGCTCGCTCGACAGCCAGACGATGGTGCCGATGCTGACGATGTTCGGGCGGTTCAGCGAGTGGATCCGCGCGCTGATGGTGGGAGCCGCTGTCGTCACGGAGGCATTATGACCCCCGCCATCTTCTACAGCCTGTCGGGATGGCTGCGGCTCGATCACGGTTCCCGCGGGGTGGAAGTCGACAAGCGTTAGCATTCCGGCTCGTGAGTGAGCGAGCGCAGCGAGCGAACCGATGACACAGCCCCGTGGGGCGAGCGCCGACCGAGCGCAGCGAGGGAGTGCGACGAGCCCCGTCGCGCAGCGGACGTCGACCGTGCTGGTGTTCAGCCACCGCCCGGAGGTCCGGGAGGCCATCATCACCGCCGTCGGTCGGCGGCCGGCACCCGACGTCGGCAGGGTCAGGTTCCTCGAGGTCGCGGGCATCGCCGAGGTCCTCGCGGCGGCGGACGCGGGCCAGATCGACCTCGCCATCCTCGACGGGGAGGCGCAGCCGACGGGCGGGATGGGCGTGTCCCGGCAGCTGAAGAACGAGATCGACGACTGTCCGCCGATCATCGTCACCGTGCGTCGCCGCGACGACCGCTGGCTGGCGACGTGGTCGCAGGCCGACGCGGTGCTGGTGCACCCGCTGGACCCGCTGACCGCCGCCGAGACCGTCGCGGACGTGCTGCGCCGCGCGCAGGCCGAGGACGCGGACGGCATCGACGCAGGGGGCGCCCACGCTCTCGACCGGGGCTGACGCCGTGGCCGACACGTCCACGGACCGTCGGGGCGGGCAGACCTGGCCGGGCCTGCTCGGCATGCTGCTCGCGGGCACCGACCTCGCGGCCGACGACACGGCCTGGGTGATGGACCGGGTGCTGTCGGGTGAGGCGACCGCCGCTCAACTGGCCGGGTTCCTCGTCGCGCTGCGTGCCAAGGGCGAGTCCGCGGACGAGGTCGCCGGCCTGGCGGCGGCGATGCTGCGGCACGCGCGCCGGGTGACGGTGACCGGCCCGGCGGTGGACGTCGTCGGCACCGGGGGCGACCAGGCCCGCACCGTCAACATCTCGACGATGGCCGCCGTCGTCGTCGCGGCGGCGGGCGTGCCCGTCGTCAAGCACGGCAACCGGGCCGCGTCGTCGGCCAGCGGCGCGGCGGACGTGCTGGAGGCGCTCGGCGTCGCCATCGACCTGCCGCCCGACGCCGTGGCCGCGTCCGTCGAGCAGGCCGGCATCGGGTTCTGCTTCGCGCCGGTGTTCCACCCGGCCATGCGGCACACGGGTCCGGTGCGTCGCGAGCTGGGCGTGCCCACGGCCATGAACGTGCTGGGGCCGCTGACCAACCCCGCCCAGCCGCCCGCCGCGCTGGTCGGGTGCGCCGACGCGCGGCTGGCGCCCGTTCTGGCCGAGGTGCTCGCGGGCCGCGGCGGGTCCGCGCTGGTGGTGCGCGGGGACGACGGGCTCGACGAGCTGACCACGACCACCACGAGCACCGTGTGGGTGGTCGGCGGCGGGGAGGTCCGCCGCGAGGTCGTCGATCCGGCGGCGCTCGGGGTGGCCCCGGCGACGCGGGAGGACCTGCGCGGCGGGGACGCCGCCGTCAACGCCGCGGTGTTCCGGCGGGTGCTCGCCGGCGAACGCGGTCCGGTGCGGGACGCGGTGCTGGTCAACGCCGCCGGTGCGCTGGTGGCGTTCGACGGCGTCGCGGCCGGGCCGCCCGCGGACGTGCACGCCGCGCTGGCGGACGCGCTCGTGCGGGCGGGCCGAGCCGTCGACTCCGGAGCGGGGGAGCAGGTGCTGGCCCACTGGGTGGAGCTCTCGACGCAGCTGCGTGGCTGACGCCACGCTGGACTTCGCGGGAGAAATCTAGTAGAAATCTCCTAGAGCCCGCGACGAGGGGACGGATCCCGATGACCAGTGCGCTCAGTGGCCGCGCCCACGTCACGGTTGTGACGCCCTCGGGCGAGTGCGTCGAGGCCCCGCGGATATACACGATGACGGAGCTCAACCAGCAGACCGCGCGGGTGCTGGAGGAGGTCAACGAGTCGGGACGGCCCGCTGTGATCACGCGGCACGGGCGGTTCGTCGCGATGCTCACGCCCTTGGCGGCCGGCCAGGTCGAGGCCGCCGCGCTCTCCCGCGGGCCGCTGGCCGACGAGTACCGCTCCCGCAAGCACGCCGCGCTCAGCGAGCCGTCGCTGTCCGCCGACGAGGTCGAGGCCCGGATCGACGGCTGGTCCTGACCGGCGCCGAGCGATCGCTCGGTCGAACAAGATGCTGCGACCGGGTGACCGATCCGGGCACCTGAGTGATAGCAGCGGCCCCACTGTTGGCCGCCCGGTGCCGTTTGGCTAGAACTGCCTCATGTACGAGGTCCGGTGGACCCACCCCGCGGTCGCCGACCTCCAGACGAAGGTGCGCACCGGCCCGGTCCGCAGGTACCTGTTCGCGGTCGCGCGCTCGGCGCTGAACCGCCACCCCGACGACTGGGGCGGCCGCCTCGACAACGGATTCTGGTGGCGCCGCGGCATCACACCCCAGGACGAGGCGGATCCGGGCGCAATCTCCGGGGGCGACGCCGGCGGCGGGCACAGCGAGATGCCCTACGAGTACGTGCTGGTCTACCTCCGCTCGCTCGCCGCGCCGGCGTCGCGGCCCGTCGTCGTGCTCGGCGTGGTGACCAACGGTGAGCTGATGGCCGGTCCCGCAGCCCTCTTCGGCGACGGCCGCGCCGCCCACTGGTCGCCGCAGTCCGGCCTCCACCACGGCCCGCCGCACGGTCAGCCGCACGCACCGCCGGGCCGTAGGCGAGCTACCCGCCGCCGCGGTGGTGGCGCCTGAGCCCGACGATGACGACCGTCCGCCGGCGTCCGCTGCGCTCGCTCACGTAGTAGCGCATGGTCGTCCGTCCCGCGGGCAGCACCTTCTCCAGCACCCGGTGCCCGTGCCGGCGCTCGCGCGTGTCGGACACCCGGCGCAGCAGCGAGCGACGGGCCGGGAAAGGGCCGTGGGCGACGACGTCGAGCAGGCGCGCCTGCTCGACGTCGTCGAACGAGCCGGACAGTAGCGCCTCGACCGCGCCGTCCGACCACTCCAGCAGGGTCGTCACCTGCAGGGCGGCCAGCGCCGAGCCCGCGTACCCCAGCGCCGAGGGCAGGAGCACCTCGAGCAGGAACACGATGAACGCGCCGCCGCCGAGCTCGAGGAAGAACGACCCGATGAACGACTGCCCGTCCCACCACAGCCAGGACAGGGTGAAGAAGGTGACGCCGAGCACGCCCGAGATCAGGTAGGTGCGCGGCGGGTGGGTGGACGCGGAGGGCAGGACCGCGGGGCTCATGCGCAGATGGTGGCCCGGCTTGTGTGCGCCGTCAGCAGCACGCGCGCCGGCCCCGGCGGACGGTCAGGAATCGAGCCCCACATCGAAGGTCGCCTCGGTGTCCGCTCGCGACCACGAGCGGAAGGCGATGTGGGTGTCGGTGCGGCGCACCCCGTCGACCTTGCTGAGCCGCCCCGCGATCACGTCCGCCAGCTCCTCGTGCCGGGTGACCTTGACGATCGCGATGAGATCGACGTCGCCGGCGCAGGAGTAGACCTCGTCCACCCCGTCGAGGTCCGCGATGGCCTGCGCGGCCTCGGGGATCCGGTCGGCGGCGACATGCACCAGGACGATCGCGGTGATCACGGCTGCAGGGTAGGGCGTGTCCCTAGTCCACGGCCACCTCCACCGGACGGGCGCGGCGCGCCCACTCCGCCCAGCTCCCGGCGCCGCGGGCCGGTTCCTCCCACGGCAGGCTGGAGAGGACCAGCCGGGTGCCGCCGCCGGTCAGCCAGCGGTGGAGGAGCCGCACCTCCTCGGCGGCGGCACCGCGCAGCGGCCCGGGCCCCGGCAGCAGCGTGGCGGCGCCGGCCCGCAGCGCGTCGACGACCGGCATCGGCGGCACGCCCCGGCGCGCGACCCCGGCCGCGGCGAGCCGGCCGTGGCGCACGACGACCAGGTCCCAGCCCCCGCTCCCGTCGGGGCGGGCGCCGACCACCTCGGCGAGCCCCGCGAGGGCGGTCAGCTGCTGCACGCGTCCGAGCGCCCCGACGAGGCCGGCGAGCCGGTCGCGCCGGCGGGCGGCCGCCTCGAACCGCTCCCGCGCCGCGAGGGTGGAGACCTCGTCCGCGAGGACGTGCAGGGGGCCGTCGTCCGCGCCGTCCACCAGCTCCCGCCAGGCCGCCACCGCGGGCGCGTAGCCCTCGACGTCCTGGTGCCCCGCGCACGGCGCGGCACACCGGTGCAGCTCGTACAAGGCACACGGCCCCGCCGCCGCGCCGCGCGCCGGGATGCGCAGCGTGCACGGGCGCAACGGGACGGCGTCGAGCACGGTGTCGACGGCCTCCCGCGCGTCGCGCTGCGAGCGGAACGGCCCGAGCGCGCCCTCGCGCGGTGTGGACACCACGGACAGCCGCGGGAAGGGCTCGGCCGTGGTCGTCACCCACCACGTCGCGTGCGGGTTGCGGGAGCGGCGGTTGTAGCGGGGCCGGTGCGCGGCGATCAGCCGCAGCTCGTGCACGGCCGCCTCGACGGCGTGCGCGCAGACGATCGCGTCCACCCGCTCCGCCTGCGCCACCATGTCCCGGATGCGCCTGCGGCGCTCGCCCGCGGTGAAGTAGCTGCGCACCCGGCGCCGCAGGTCGCCGCTGGTACCGACGTAGAGGACCTCGTCGCGGGCGCCGCGGAACAGGTACACCCCCGGTGCGGCCGGCACGGACTCCGCGAGGTGGCGGTTGCGGCGCTGGCGCTCCGTCGGCCGGTGCGGCGTGGCGTCCCGGACCAGCGTGAGCAGCTCCTCGAGGCTCTGCACGCCCAGGTTGCCGATCCGTTCGAGAAGGTGGTGGAGCACCTCGACGGTGGCCCGCGCGTCGGCCAGCGCCCGGTGCGTGGGCCGGGTGGTGGTGCCGAACAGCTCGGCGAGCGCGCCCAGCCGCACGCTGGGTGCCTCGTCCCGGGTCAGCACGGCGCGGGCGAGACGGGCGGTGCACAGCACGGGCGGGCGCGGCCAGGTGACGCCGTGGCGCCTGCAGGCGGCGCGCAGGAAACCGGCGTCGAAGGGCGCGTTGTGGGCGACGAGGACGCCACCGGTGAGGAACTCGAGGACCGACGGCAGCACCTGCGGCAGCCGCGGCGCGCCGGTGACGAGGGCGGTCGTGATGCCGGTGAGGGCGACGACCTGCGGCGGGATGCCGGTGCCCGGGTCGACGAGCGTGGCCAGCTCGCCGACCTGCTCGCCGCCGCGCACCTTGACCGCCCCGACCTCGGTGATGGTGTCGCGCTCGGCGGAGCCGCCGGTGGTCTCGAGATCCAGCACGACGAACGTGACGTCCCGCAGGGGGGTGCCCAGCTCGTCGAAGGACAGCTGGGGAGCGGGTGCGGGCGGGGGAGCGGGCACGGTCGCGGACGCTAGCCCGGGCCCCCGACAGTTCCGTGAATCGTGCGGAGGTGGTCGGCCCGGCATCGACCGAGTGGTCCCGCGCCGCCACGACGTATGACGGGCCGGACGCGGCTAACCTGGACCGATGTCCGACACGTCCGGCGACCGGCTCCCGCCCGCCGCGGGCGATCCGGTGCGCCCGGACGGGTCCGGTGTCCAGGACGGGTCCGGTGTCCCGGACGACACGGCTCCCTCGACCGGGCCGTCATGGGTCAGCCTGCCCGAGCCGGTCCGCTCGCGGCTGGCGGAGGCCGCGTCCGTCGCCGTCGGGGCCATGCCGTGCGACGACGTTCCGGTGCCTCTGCGCCGGCTCGCCCGCTTCACCCCCGCGAAGCGGTCCCGGCTGGGCAGGGCGGCGCTGCTCGCCGAGATGGAGGGCTCCGGCGCGTTCCGCGCCTCTGTCGTCGCCTGGTGGGAGGAGCACCGTCCCGGGGAGCTCACGCCGTCCGCGGCCGACCCGCTGGCGGCCGCCGCCGCGGCCGTGCTCGTCGCGGACCCGGGTGCCGCGGACGCAGTGGCGCTCGCGGCCCGCCGGGGGGAGGCCGTGGAGCTGCGCGCCGAGCGCGACGAGGCCCTGGCCCGGGTCGACAAGCTGACGAGCGAGCTCGAGCGGCTGCGCGCCGAGCTGGCCGACGCGCGGGACGCAGCCCGGTTCGCGGGGCAGGAGCGTGACGCCGAGTACCAGCAGCTGCGCAGGCGCGTGAGTGACCAGGGGGCCCGCCTGCGGGCGGCGCTCGACGGGCGGGCCGCAGCCGAGCAGGCGCTCGAGGAGCTGCGGGTGTCCGCGGAGACGGACCGGGCGGCGGTCGCCGCCGAGCGCGACCGGGAGCGCAAGCGCGCGGAGGCCGAGCGGCGCCGGGCGGCCGACGCCGTCGCCGAGGTCGCTGCGGCCCGGCAGGCGGCGCGGGAGGCGCGGCAGTCCGACGAGGTCCGCCTCGGCCTGCTGCTCGACACCGTCGGCGGCGCGCTGGCCGGGCTGCGCCGCGAGCTGGCGCTGGGCGGTGGCGGTCCGCGTCCGGGAGATCTGGTGGCGGGTGCGCGGTCGGTCCGCGGTGGTGGCGCCGTCGACTCGGTGATGGCGCTCGACGCCCTGCTGTCGGTGCCGTCCCTGCACCTCGTCGTCGACGGCTACAACGTCACCAAGACCGGCTACCCCGAGCTGCCGCTGGCCGACCAGCGCACCCGGCTCGCGGGCCAGCTCGCGGCGCTCGCGGCGCGGACGAGCGTCGAGATCACCGTCGTCTTCGACGGTGCGGGGGTGGTGGCGGCGCCGACGCGCGGCTCCCGGGGGGTGCGGGTGCTGTTCAGCGATCCCGGGGTGCTCGCGGACGACGTCATCCGCGCGCTGGTGGCGGCCGAGCCGCAGGGCCGTCCCGTCGTGGTCGCGACCTCGGACAAGGCAGTGGTCACCTCGGTGTGCGCGCAGGGCGCACACAGCGTGCCCTCGCGGGTGCTCCTGCAGCGGCTCGCGCGCAGCTGACGGCGTCGCCCGCAGCGCTCGTCGCCGAGCGCTCGTCACCGCACTTCGTGCCGTATTCGCTGGTCACAGGCTCGCGCAGTGCGCGCGCCACGGAATTGTCGGTGGCCGCCTCTAACGTCCGGCCCGACAGGTTCGAACGGGACGGAGGTATCGGCGATGGTGATCGACTGCGAGCGGTGCGAGGTCCGGGGGCTCGCCTGTGGCGACTGTGTGGTCGGGGTGCTGCTGGGGATGCCGGGGGTGGCGCCCGGGGCACTGGACGGGCCGGCGGACGGGACTACGGACGGGACGGAGGAGTCCGGTCGGCGACCGTCCGGCGCGTCTGCGGTGCATCTCGACGCACCGGAGCAGCGGGCGCTCGCCGTGCTCGCGGATCAGGGACTCGTCCCGCGGTTGCGGCTGGTGTCCACCCCACTGCGGCGGGTGAGCAGAAGCGAGACACGATGGCGAGAACGCCCGTGACGCGGGGTGAGATCTCGCCGTTTTCCGCCGTTTTGTCCGCATTTTGTTCACCCGGCCGGGTCATCGTCGCCATGCGATCTCCGGCGGGGGGCCACCCGCCTGCCCCCGTCTGGCGCCCCTCCGTAATCTCCGCGAGACCTCGCGAACGGGAGTCGTCCGGTACGGACGGCGCCGTCGGAGGACACGAGCGTCACCCACGCGGCCCTCGGGTCGGGTCGGGCGGCGCCACACGGAGGAAGGAGTCGCGTCAGCGTGGTCCCGCCCCGGCGCTTCCGGTCGTCCCGGCCGCCCTCGGTGTCCTCCGGCCGCCTCCTGCCGCCCCGCCTCTCGGCGGTGCCCGCCGCGGTGCTCGTGGCCCTCCTCACCCTGACCTGCGCCGTCCTGGGTGCGAGCCCCGCCGCCGCGCAGCCCGCGATCCCCGTGCCGCCTCCGGGCGACGGTGCGGTCGCGGTGCCGCTGCCCCTGGTCCCCGCGCCGGCCGACGCGGTCCCGGCGGCTCCGGCCCCGGCCGAGGGCGACGCCGCCCCGCCGCGCCGGCTCGGCGCCGAACCCGAGCCCCGCCCCGGCGCCGACGGACGCCGCGGGCGCCGCCGCCCAGCTGCGGCAGGTGCAACAGGAGGCCGAGGCACTCACCGAGCAGTGGCACGCCGCGCAGGACGACGTCACCGCGCGGCGCGCGGAGGTGGACACCCTGCGCGGCGCGATCGACCCGGCCCGCGCCGCGGCCGACGCCGCGCGCGGCGACGAGGAGCACTACCGCGAGCAGGTCGACACCGTCGCGCTGTCGACGTTCGAGAGCGGGCGGCTCGACGCGTTCAACGCCCTGCTGGCCAGTCGGACGCCGCAGGACTACCTGGACCAGATGTCGGCACTGGAGATGGTCGCCGCCCAGCACGCGTCGGCGCTGGACCAGCTGACCGCCGTCGTCGACCGCACCCGGCACGCGCAGGACGACGCCGACGCGGCCGCCGCCCGCGCCCAGGTCGCGGCGGACGAGGCCGCCCGCGCCGAGCAGGAGCTGGCGGCCCGCAAGCGCGACGCGGACCGGCGCATCGACGAGGCCGAGGCGCTGCTGCGCCGGTTGACCCCGCGCGCGCTGCAGGACTACCTCGGACCGGACGTGGACGCCCCGGTGCTGCCGTCGGGCTCCGGCGCCGGCGTCCGTGCCCTGCGCGCGGCCGCCGCCCAGCTCGGGAAGGCCTACCGGTGGGGCGCGGAGGGGCCGCGCAGCTTCGACTGCTCGGGCCTGACCTCGTTCTCCTTCCTCCAGGCCGGCATCACGCTCCCGCGGTCCAGCTCCCAGCAGGCGCGGGTCGGGCGTCCGGTGGCCCTGGGCGACCTGCAGCCCGGCGACCTCGTGTTCTTCCACAGCCCCGTCAGCCACGTGGGCATCTACGCCGGTGGCGGGAAGATGATCCACGCACCGCAGACCGGCGACGTGGTGCGCTACTCGACCGTCAACCGGAGCACGTTCAGCGGCGCCCGCCGCTTGTAGCACCCCAGAGCTTCGTCCGCTCCCCTCTGGCGGGCGGCGGCCGCGCCCGTAGGCTCGGCCGCCGCCCGACATTCGTGTCGGGGTCGCACACGGTCGTCGTCCGCTGCCGTGCCGGGGCCGCTCTCGGGCGGTCGATCACCGCCGGTAGCGTCGAGGGCGTGGCGCGCACCCTGCTGGTGACCAACGACTTTCCCCCGCGCGCCGGCGGGATCCAGAACTACCTGCAGGCGATGGTCGACCGGCTACCGCCGGGTGAGGTGGCCGTCTACGCCCCGGCATGGCCCGGAGCTGCGGAGTTCGACGCCGCTGCGCCCTACCCGGTGCACCGGCACCCCACCTCGTTGATGCTGCCGGTGCCGACGGTCGCCCGGCGGGCCGTGCAGCTCGCCCGCGCTCACCGGGCGTCGACCGTGTGGTTCGGCGCGGCCGCACCCCTCGCGCTGCTGGGGCCCCACCTGCGCCGCCACGCCGGGATCCGGCGGGTGGTGGCGAGCACGCACGGGCACGAGGTCGGCTGGTCCATGCTGCCGGTCGCCCGGCAGGCGCTGCGGCGGATCGGGAACGACGCGGACGCCGTCACGGTCGTCTCCCGCTACACGCGCGGCCGGTTCGCCGCCGCGTTCGGTCCGGACGCCGCGCTCGAGCTGCTGCACCCGGGGGTCGACGCCGCCACCTTCCGGCCCGACCCGCAGGCGCGAGCGACCCTGCGCCGCCGCTACGGCCTGGGCGACGCGCCGGTCGTGACGTGCGTGTCCCGGCTGGTCGCCCGCAAGGGCCAGGACCAGCTCCTGCGGGTGCTGCCCCAGCTGCGCGCCCGAGTGCCGGGCACCCGGCTCCTGCTCGTCGGTGACGGGCCGGACGCGCGGCGGCTGCGCGGCCTCGCCGACGTGCAGGGCGTGACCGAGCACGTGGTCTTCACCGGCCCGGTCCCGGCCGCGGAGCTGCCCGCGCACCACGCGGTGGGCGACGTGTTCGCCCTGCCCTGCCGCACCCGTGGCGGCGGGCTGGACGTCGAGGGCCTGGGCATCGTCCTGCTGGAGGCCTCGGCATCGGGCCTGCCCGTGGTCGCAGGTGACTCCGGCGGCGCGCCCGAGACCGTCCGCGAGGGGGTCACCGGCCACGTGGTCGGCGGCCGGGACACCGGGGCGCTCGCCGACGCGCTGGCCGGGCTGCTGGCCGACCCGGACCGGGCCGGGCGGATGGGCGCCGCCGGGCGCGAGTGGATGCTGCGCGAGTGGGCGCTCCCCGCGCTGGTGCAGCGGCTGCGGAAGCTGCTGGCCGGCGGCGCGCCGTGCCCGGCTCCGCCCGTCCCGGAGGCTGTCGCCGACCGTTCGTGATCGCCCGACGCAGGGCACGCACTGCGATGTGCCGACTCACGCTGGCGAAGGTGCCGACTCGCGGCGGCGAAGGTGCCGACTCGCGGCGCGGCGCGCCCGGGGGCGGTGCGGTCAGGCCGGTTGGTTGACCCCGGAGTAGAGCGCCGCGATGTCGTCGGCGTACCGGCTGGTCACCACCGACCGCCGCACCTTCAGCGTGGGCGTCAGCTCGCCGCCCTCCTCGCTGAAGTCGCCGGGCAGGATCCGGAACTTGCGGATCTGCTCGGCCCGCGAGACGGCCCGGTTCGCCTCCTCGACGGCCGCGGCGATCTCGCCGCGCAGCTCGGGATCGTCGACGAGGTCCGCGGCCGACCCCGTCCCCTCGGCCTTGCCGTGCTGCCGCCGCCACCGGGGCAGCGCGTCGGCGTCCACGGTGACCAGCGCGGCGATGAACGGCTGCCCGTCACCGACGACGAGGACCTGCCCGATGAGCGGGTGCGCCCGCAGCCGGTCTTCGAGCACAGCAGGAGCGACGTTCTTGCCCCCGGCGGTGACGAGGATCTCCTTCTTGCGGCCGGTGATCCGCAGGAACCCCGCCTCGTCGAGCTCGCCGACGTCGCCGGTGCGGAACCAGCCGTCGGCCAGCGCCTCGGCGGTGGCGTCCGGATTGTCGTGGTAGCCGCGGAAGACGACGGGACCGCGGACGAGGATCTCCCCGTCGTCTCCGATCCGGACGGTCTGGCCCGGGATGGGCCGCCCGACGGTGCCGATCCGGTGCGCGGACAGCGTGTTCACCGAGATCGCGGCGGTGGTCTCGGTGAGGCCGTAGCCCTCCAGCACCGGCAGACCGATCCCGCGGAAGAAGTGCCCGAGCAACGCGGTGAGCGGGGCACTGCCCGACACGGCCGCCCGAACCCGCCCACCCAGCGCGGCCCGCAGCCGCCGGTAGACGAGCACGTCGAACAGGGCGCGCCGGAGCTTGAGCCCCACCCCGGGACCGCCTGCGTCGCACGCCTCGCTCCACGCGACCGCGGTGGCGGTGGCGGCGTCGAAGATCTTGCCCTTGCCCCCGTCGACGGCCTTGCGCCGGGCGCCGTGGAAGACCTTCTCGAACACCCGGGGAACGGCCAGCAGCACGGTGGGCCGGAAGGCGGCCAGGTCGTCGAGCAGGTGCTTGGCGTCGGGGGAGTGGCCGAGCACGGTCCGGCTGTCGAGAACAGCGCACTGCACGACCTTGCCGAAGACGTGGGCCAGCGGCAGGAACAGCAGCAGCGAGCCGCGACCGTCGAGCAGCTCGGGCAGCACCGTGATCACGGTGCGCACCTCGGCGACGAGGTTCGCGTGGGTGATCTCGCAGCCCTTGGGACGTCCGGTGGTGCCCGAGGTGTAGATCAGCGTGGCGAGATCGGCCGCCCGGGCCGCCGTGCGCCTCTCGTGCGCCTGCGCGGCGGGCACGGAGGCACCGCGGGTGGTCAGCATCCGTACCGCACCCGGCCAGTCGCCGTCGGGCGCGATCCGCCAGATGTGGTCGGGGGCGTCCGGCCTGCTCGTCACGGTCGCCGCGTGCCGGTCGTCCTCCACGATCACGGCCTTCGCGCCGGAGTCCGCGAGGATCCACGCGACCTGGTCCGCCGACGAGGTCTCGTAGATCGGGACGGTCACGGCGCCCGCGACGACGATCGCGTAGTCGAACAGGGTCCACTCGTAGCGCGTGCGGGACAGCAGCGCGATGCGGTCGCCCGGCTCGATCCCGGACGCGATCAGGCCGCGGGCGACGGCGACGACCTCCGCGGTGAAGGCGGCGTACGTGACGTCGACCCAGCCGTCGTCCACCCGCCTGCGGAGCGCGACGGCCCCGGGGTGCTCCTCGGCGAGGGCGAACACGGTGTCGGACAGGGTGTCGCCGTCGTCCACGCGCACGCTCGCGGGGACACTGAACTCGCGCACGGCCCGACCTCCTCCGCCGACGCTGGCCTCTTGCGCGCAACGTACCGTCTCAGCGTGAAACGCGGCCACGAGGCGCACACGCCGAACCGGACTGGGTAGCCTCCCCGTCCATGGCCGACGCCACGACCTCCTCGATCACCATCGGTGCCGATCCCGAGCACGTGATGGCCGTGATCGCCGACTTCGCCGCCTACCCCGAATGGGCGGAGCAGGTCAAGAGCGTCGAGATCCTCGACACGGACGCCGCAGGCCGTCCCGAGCGCGTCCGGTTCCAGATGGACGCCGGCCCGATCAAGGACTCCTACACGCTGGACTACACGTGGGCGCCCGACGGCCGCTCGGTGAGCTGGACGCTGGTCAAGGGACAGATCCAGAAGGCGCAGAACGGGTCGTACGCACTGGTCGGGACCGCCGGCCGGACGACGGTCACCTACTCGCTCGCGGTGGACCTGAACATCCCGATGATCGGCATGCTGCGCCGCAAGGCCGAGAAAGTGATCATCGATACGGCGCTCAAGGGGCTCAAGCGCCGCGTGGAGGGCACCGCCTGACCTCCCGGTCCGCGGCGATTACGCTCGCGGGATGCGGATCGTGCTGTTCACGGGCAAGGGTGGGGTCGGCAAGACCACCCTCGCCGCGGCGACGGCTGCCCACCTCGCGCGATCCGGGCGCAAGACGCTGGCCGTCTCCACCGACCCCGCGCACTCGCTGGGCGACGCGCTGGAGTGCAACCTCGGGGGCGAGCCGGTGGAGGTCGACGGGACCGGCGGGCTGTTCGCCGCGCACGTCGACGCCCGGGCCCTGCTCGACGGCGCCTGGGGCCGGCTGCGGGAGCACCTGGCCACGGTGCTCGCCGGGGCGGGGGTGGACGAGCTCGTCGCGGACGAGCTGACGGTGCTGCCCGGCGTCGAGGAGCTGCTCGCGCTGTCCGCGGTGCGCCGCGCCGCGGAGACCGGCCCGTGGGAGGTCGTCGTCGTCGACTGCGGCCCGACGGCCGAGACGCTGCGGCTGCTGGCCCTGCCCGAGGCCGTCGCGGGGTACCTGGAGCGGCTGTTCCCCGCGCACCGCCGGGCCGTGCGGGGCCTGCTCGCCCGCGACCGCGCCGACGCGCGCCGCTGGGACCGCACGGCCGAGGCCCTCGACGACCTCGTGGCCGAGCTCGCCGCCCTGCGCACCCTGCTCGTCTCCCCGCGGACCGGTGTCCGGCTCGTGCTCACCCCCGAGCGCGTGGTCGCCGCCGAGACCCGTCGCACGCTGACCGCGCTGGCGCTGCTCGGCCTGCACGTCGACGGGCTCGTCGCGAACCGGACCGTGCCGATGCCGACCGCGGACGCCCCCGGTGCGGCGGCCCGCTGGATGCGGGAGCGCGCGGCCGAGCAGGCGGCGGTGCTCGCGGACGTGGAGCGGCTCGGACCCCCCGTGCGCACCGTCGAGCACGCCGCGGCCGAGCCCACCGGCGTCGGCGCGCTGCTGGCGCTCGCGGCGCAGCTGTGGGGCGACGACGACCCGACCACCGAGCGGGCGTCGACGCCGCCCCTGGCCGTGCGACGGACGGCGGGCAGCGGCCGGTCCGCGGACTCCGAGTTCGAGCTCGCGCTGCACCTCCCCGGCGCCGCGACGGCCCCGCTCGACCTGGCCCGGATCGGCGACGAGCTGGCGGTGACGGCGGCGGGGGTGCGCCGGTTGGTGGCACTGCCCGCCGTGCTGCGGCGGTGCACGGTGACC
The DNA here is from genome assembly GCA_963780835.1 of uncultured Actinomycetota bacterium. Taxonomy (GTDB): domain Bacteria; phylum Actinomycetota; class Actinomycetes; order Mycobacteriales; family Pseudonocardiaceae; genus Pseudonocardia. The sequence continues at coordinate 58,526 of CAWADQ010000037.1, forward strand.
CGCGCCCGGCTGGACGGCGACGATCTGCGGGTGGCGTTCCGCCCGGACCCCGCGCTGTGGCTGCGATGACGGGTGCCGGGCAGGCCGAGGAGCCGGCGCGCGGAGCCGCGCGGGCGGCCGTGGTGGAGGAGCTGCGCGCGTTGGGACTGCTGGCACTGGACCGGCTGGATCCGCTGGTCGACCGCCTGACCGAGGCGGTGTCGGCGGCGCCGGACCCGGCGGTGTCGACCGCATCGGACCCGGCGGGGACCCCGGAGCACCGGTGCACCTCGTGCCCGGTCTGCGTGGCGTTCGCGGACGTGCGCACGGGGCATCCCGACGCGCTGGCGCAGGTGGCGCGGCACGCGGCCGGGCTGATGACCGCGCTGCGGGCGGTCCTCGCCGACGGGGCGGACGGCCCCGAGCCGGCCCCGTCGCGACCGGAGCGGGTCGTCCAGCACATCGCGGTCGAGCGGGGGCCGTCGTGCTGACCGTCGGCGTGGACGTGGGCGGCACCCGCGTGCGGGCGGGGGTGGTCGACGCGGAGGGCGAGATCATCGACACCGCCCGCACCTCGACGCCCCGCAGCGAGGAGGCGCTCGAGGCCGCCGTCGCGGGGGTCGTCACGGAGCTCGCGCAGCGGCACCCCGTCGGCGCCGTCGGGCTGGCACTGGCGGGTTTCGTGACACCGGACCGGCGCGGTGTCCGGTTCGCCCCGCACCTGGCGTGGCGCGACGCGCCCGTCGCGGACCGGATCACGGACCGGCTGGGCCTGCCCGTCGTCGTCGAGCACGACGTGAACGCGGCGGCGCTGGCGGAGCGGCGGTTCGGTGCCGCCTCCGGGGCCACGACGGTCGTGTTCGTGGCGCTCGGCACCGGCATCGGCGCCGCCCTCCTGCTCGACGGCGAGCTCTACCGCGGTGCCTTCGGGGTGGCGCCGGAGCTGGGTCACATCCGGGTGGTGCCCGACGGCCGGCCGTGCGCGTGCGGGAAGAACGGCTGCTGGGAGCGCTACTGCAGCGGTACCGGCCTCGCGACCACGGCCGTCGAGCTGCTGGCCCGCGACCACCTGCACTCCCCGGTGCTCGGGCGGCTCGCCGCGATCGATCCGGGACAGGTGACCGGCCAGCGCGTCGCCGCCGCCGCCCGCGAGGGCGACCCCGTGGCGTGCACGGCCATGGCGGACCTGGCGTGCTGGCTGGGTGAGGGCCTGGCGTTGGTCGCCGACGTCTTCGACCCCGAGCTGATGGTGATCGGCGGCGGTGTGTCGGAGTCGGCACCGCTGTTCCTGGACGAGGCGCGTGAGCACTACGCGGCGCGGCTGACGGGCCGCGGCAACCGCCCGCTCGCCCGGGTGCGCGTCGCCCAGCTCGGCGAGGCGGCCGCGGTGGTGGGCGCGGCGGAGCTGGCCCGCGAGCACGCGCTGGCCCGGTAATCGGAGCTCAGAGCTGCGCGCCGTCGTCGTCCTCGTCGCGCTCGTCCGGAGGAGCGGGCCACAGCCGCAGCACCAGCCAGCCCAGTCCGGCCGCCAGCGCGAGCAGGCCCAGCGGCAGCCCGTAGACGTTCGAGATGCCGACCGCGTTCGGCGCGATGATGAGGACGAGACCGAGGACGAGCAGCGTGATCCCGACGGCGGCCGGCGGGCCGATGCGCGGCAGCGGCGGCGGCTCCGGCGGGATGAAGTGCTCGAAGCGGTCCGTCTCGGGCTCGTACGGCCGGTGCGCCGGCCCGGGAGGGACCGGAGGCGCGGCGAACGGCGGGGTGCGGGGCGGTTCGATCGGCGGCCGCTCGTCGCCGGGCCAGGTGGGCACGGCGCCCTCGCGGCGCCACCCGGCGACGATCGCCTCGAACTCGTCAGCGGCGTGATCCGGCCCGTTGGGCTCGTCGGGTTCGCGGTTCACCCGGCCTCCCACGCCACTCGTCCCGCCCGGCACGTCATCTTGGCACGTCGTCGCCCGCCGCGCGGAGACGCCGGGGGTGTGCAGGTGCAGCAATCGGGGCTGTGACCGATCCGGCCACGACGATCCGGCCACGACGCGTCCGCGCAGTCGGCCGGCCGCCCCGCGCCGATAGGAGTGCCCGTTGTGACGGCGGGAACAACGTCTCTAGGCTGGTCAACGTCGACGTGAGGAGTCCGGAGTTCCGGTGCTGTACTGGTGGTCGAAGTACGTGCTGCTCGGCCCGCTGATGCGCCTGTTGGCCCGGCCGACGATCGAGGGTCTCGAGCACATCCCGCAGCGGGGTGCCGCGATCCTCGCCGGCAACCATCTCGCGGTGGCCGACTCGTTCCTGCTGCCGCTGCTGGTGCGGCGCCGCATCACGTTCCTCGCGAAGCGGGAGTACTTCACCCAGCCCGGGCTGATCGGCCGGCTCAAGAAGATCTTCTTCACCGGGGTCGGGCAGGTGCCGGTCGACCGGGCCAGCGCGTCCGGCGCGCAGGCCGCGCTCGACACGGCGGTGCGGCTGCTCGGTGAGGGCAAGCTGCTCGGCATCTACCCGGAGGGCACGCGGTCGCCCGACGGGCGGCTCTACAAGGGGAAGACCGGCGTGGCCCGGATGGCGCTGGAGGCGGCGGTCCCGGTCGTCCCCGTCGCGATGATCGGCACGGAGAAGCTGAATCCGATCGGCTCCCGGATGTGGCGCCCGCACCACGTCCACGTCCGCATCGGCGAGCCGCTGGACTTCTCGCGGTACGCCGGGATGGCGGGTGACCGATTCATCGAGCGCTCGATGACGGACGAGATCATGTACGCGCTCATGGAGCTGTCGGGGCAGACCTACGTCGACATCTACGCGGCGTCGGTGAAGGAGCGCGCCGCGGCCCGCGAGGCGGCCCGGCTCCCCGACTCGCAGGCCGGCTGACGGCGCCGAGACACCGCGCGCGGGCGAGCGCTTTAGGCTCGCAGGCGACCGGATGCCACGGACGGGACGGGAATGCGCTTCTTCTACGACTGCGAGTTCATCGAGGACGGCACGACCATCGACCTCGTGTCGATCGGGGTGGTCGGCGAGGACGGGCGCGAGTTCTACGCGGTGTCGACCGAGTTCGACGCGTCCCGGGCGGGGGCGTGGGTGCGGGCGAACGTGCTCCCCAAGCTTCCGTCGCCCGCCGACCGCGCCTGGCGGTCGCGCCAGAGCCTGCGGGCGGACCTGCTGGAGTTCCTGACCTCGGCGCCCGGCGAGGTGCAGCTGTGGGCGTGGATCGCCGCGTACGACCACGTGGCGCTCTGCCAGCTGTGGGGGGCGATGCCCGCGCTCCCCCGCGCGCTGCCGCGGTTCACCCGGGAACTGCGGCAGCGCTGGGAGGACGCGGGCCGCCCGCCGCTGCCGCCGCCGACGCCGGACGCGCACGACGCGCTGGCCGACGCCCGGCTGAACCGGCTGCGGTGGGAGGCCATCGAGGCGGCGGTCGCCGCGCGATAGGAGGGCGGCCGTCCGGTGGACGGCCGCCCGTGGTCAGACGTTGAAGATGCTCACCCCGCCGGGGCCGACGAGAAGACCGACGACGATCAGGACGATGCCCCAGAGCAGCTGGCGACGGATGATCGCGAAGATGCCGGCCACCACGAGGATGACGGCGAGGATCCACAGGAGGGTTGCCATGGCGGCTGTGTATCCGCAATGGTCCTCAGTGGAATCGATGCGTTCGAGTGATCGACTCCGTCGATCGAGTGAATCTGTGCGCGGTTCCTCCGAATTGCCCTGATGCGGAACCCACGGGCGCCGCCGAACAGGTTGCGCCTAGTCTTGGGCACCGTGAACTGGACCATCGACGCCCCGGTGGACGTACTGCCCGAGCTGCCCCCGCTCCCCGGGGACCTGCGCGCCCGGCTGGACGAGGCGCTGTCCCGCCCGGCCACCCAGCAGCCCGAGTGGCCGAACGCGACGGATGTGGCGCACGTACGCACCGTCCTGGAGAGCGTGCCGCCGGTGACGCTGCCGCCGGAGGTCGACCGTCTCCACCGACGGCTGGCCGACGTCGCCGAGGGCCGGGCGTTCCTGCTGCAGGGCGGCGACTGCGCGGAGACGTTCATCGACAACACCGAGCCGCACATCCGGGCGACGATCCGCACGCTGCTCCAGATGGCCGTCGTGTTGACCTACGGCGCGAGCATGCCGGTGGTCAAGGTCGGCCGGATCGCCGGTCAGTACGCCAAGCCGCGCACCTCCCCGATCGACGCGCTGGGTCTGGCGTCCTACCGCGGCGACATCGTCAACTCGCTGGTCGCCGAGCCCGCCGCCCGGGTCCCCGACCCCACGCGGATGATCCGCGCGTACGCCAACGCCGGCGCGGCGATGAACCTGGTCCGGGCGCTGACCGGAATCGACATGGCCGACCTGTCGCTGGTGCACGACTGGAACAAGGACTTCGTGCGCACCTCGGCCGCGGGCGAGCGGTACGAGGCGGTCGCCGCGGAGATCGACCGGGCGGTGCGGTTCATGGACGCCTGCGGGGTCAAGGACCACAACCTGCACAGCGTCGAGTTCTACGCCAGCCACGAGGCGCTGCTGCTCGACTACGAGCGGGCGATGCTGCGCCTCGACACCCGCCACGGGCCGCGGCTCTACGACCTGTCGGCGCACTTCCTGTGGATCGGCGAGCGCACCCGCCAGCTCGACGGCGCGCACATCGCGTTCGCCGAGCTGCTGGCCAACCCGATCGGGCTCAAGATCGGCCCGACGACGACGCCCGAGCTGGCCGTCGAGTACGTCGAACGGCTCGACCCGCGCAACACGCCCGGCAGGCTCACGCTGATCAGCCGGATGGGCAACGGCAAGGTGCGCGACGTGCTGCCGGCGATCGTCGAGAAGGTCGAGGCGTCCGGGCACAAGGTCATCTGGCAGTGCGACCCGATGCACGGCAACACCCACGAGTCCACCACCGGCTACAAGACCCGGCACTTCGACCGGATCGTGGACGAGGTGCAGGGCTTCTTCGAGGTGCACGCCACGCTGGGCAGCCACCCGGGCGGCATCCACGTCGAGGTCACCGGCGAGGACGTCACCGAGTGCCTGGGCGGCGCCCAGGACATCTCGGACCACGACCTGGCGGGCCGCTACGAGACGGCCTGCGATCCCCGGCTCAACACGCAGCAGAGCCTGGAGCTGGCGTTCCTCGTCGCCGAGATGCTGCGCGGCTGATCACCGGTCCTGCCGGGCGGTTCAGAAGGCGCGCAGGGTGATCGTCGTGCCGCGGTCGACCATGCTGCCCGGGCCGGCGCTCTGGCCGACGACCTGCGCCTCGTCGGCCGGCCGGCCGCCGAACGGGAACCCGCTGTCGACCTCGGCCTGCAGGCCCACGGCGGTGAGCGCGGCGGTCGCCTCTGCAGCCGTCTGGCCGATCAGCAACGGCACGCGGACCTGACGGGGCGGCTCGGCACCCCGGCTGATCACGAGCGTCACGCTGCCGCCGCTCGGCAGGGCCGTGCCCGCGGCCGGGTCCGTGCGGACCACGCTGCCCGCCGGGGCCGTCGCGCTGTACTCGCGGGCGGACCCGGACCGGGTGGGTGTGAGGCCGGCGTCGCGGACGGCCTGCTCCGCGGCCGCCACCGGGGTGCCGACGGCGACGGCCGGCACCTGCGGTCGGCCGCTCGAGACCGTCAGTCGTACCGCGCTGCCGCGCAGCAGCCGCGCGCCCGGCGCCGGGTCCACCGCCGACACCAGCCCGGCGGCCACCTCGTCGTCACGGGCGACGCTGACCGTCGCGACGAGGTCTGCGGCGAGCAGCAGCCGCTCGGCGGCCGCCCGCTCGACCCCGACGACCGTCGGCATGCTCGTCCAGCGCCCGTCGGCCAGCCACCAGCCGGCCGCCCCGACGAGCAGCCCGAGCACCGCGACGACCGAGACCCAGGCGCCGAACACCCTGCGGCTGCGCCGGCGGAGCCGGTCGGGGTCCGTGGCAGGCGGGGGCGGGGGCGCGCCGACCGCTGCCCAGGCGGCCTCCTCCCGGGGCAGCGCCCGGGTTCCGCGCGGCCCGGGGATGCCCGGGAGCCGCTGCGGCGCGGCCGTGGTGGTGGCGTGGCCGGCGTCGACGGGTTCCGGCCGCGCGGGTGGCACCGGTGGCGGGGCAGGCGTGATCCGGGCCCGGTCGACGACCCGGCACAGCGCGGCCAGGAACGCGGCGGCGTCGACCGGGCGGACGGCCGGGTCGCGGCGCGTGGCGCGCACGATCAGGTCGTCCAGCTCCGGCGGGACGTCGGGGGCGCGCGACGACGGTGGGGGCACGTCGTCGTGGACGTGCCGGTAGGCGACGGAGATCGCGGTGTCGCCGGTGTAGGGCGGCACGCCGGTGAGCAGCTCGTAGGCCAGGACGCCGGCGGCGTAGACGTCGCTGCGGGCGTCGGCGGCCCCGGTCGCGACCTGCTCCGGGGCGAGGTAGGCGACGGTGCCGAGGATCATGCCTGCGTGGCTCGCCCCGGCCTGCGAAGCGGCCGTGACCAGTCCGAAGTCGGCGACCTTCACCTCACCGGTGCGGCTGATCAGGACGTTCTCCGGCTTGACGTCGCGGTGCACGAGCCCGCGCGCGTGCGCCTGCGCCAGGCCGTCGAGCACCGGGCCGAGGACGGCCACCGCCGTCGGCACCGGCAGCGCGCCGCGCGCGCGCAGGACGTCGCGCAGCGTGCCGCCCTCGACCAGTTCCATCACGAGGAACACGACGGGCTCGCCGTCGCCGAGCACGCCGGTGCCCTGATCGTGCACGTCGACGACCGCGGGATGGTCGATGCGGGCCGCCGACCGCGCCTCGCGCTCGAACCGGGTCAGGAACGCCGGGTCCGCCGCCAGCCGCGGATCCATCACCTTGACCGCGACCGGGCGGTCGAGCCGGGTGTCCGTGGCCCGGTACACCGTCGACATCCCACCGCGGGCCAGCGCCGGACCGAGCCGGTAGCGGCCGTCGAGCAGCACCCCGGCGGGCCGGCCGGCGACCGCCGTGAGCTCCGCCCCCGGCCGCTCGTCCATACGGCGACGGTACCGCCCGTCCGGATGCTCCCGGTGCACCCCGGTGCTGTGGCATGGTGTCCGCCGTGACGGACCTCCCACACGAACCAGGGACACACGGCGGATGGACGAGTGGAGCGGCGATCGCCCGGGGCGAGGGACAGCCGTGAACGAGCTGGCGAGCGACACGGCTCAGCTGTCCGGAGATGTCGCAGTGCTGCCGGTGGCCGAGGTCGCACAGATGCTCGGGGTCCCGGTGTCGCGGGTGCACCAGATGGTCCGGGACGGTCATCTGCTCTCGGTGCGTCGCGACGGCGCGGTCTGGGTGCCGTCCGACTTCTTCGCCGACGGCGCCCCGCTCAAGGGTCTGTTCGGGACGATCGTGCTGCTGCGCGACGGGGGGTACGGCGACTCGGAGATCCTCCGGTGGCTGTTCTCCGACGACTCCTCGTTGCCGGCCAGCCCGATCGCATCCCTGCGCGCGGGGCGGCACCGGGAGGTCAAGCGGCGCGCCCAGGCGATGGCGTTCTAGGAGCGTGCCCGGGCCACCAGCGCCCGGGCCAGGCCGGGGACCGCGACCGCCGCGCGTCGCCGGTTCGGCACGGCGACGCGGCGGTGCAGCACGTCGTAGTCGGCCCGCTCGATCTCGTCGAGGATGCCCTGGTACAGGGTGAACGCGCAGCCGACACAGGCCCGCGACACCGGCTCCAGCATGTCGATGCCCGGCCGCGCACGCCGGTAGGTGCCGCGCGTGCGGGCGACCAGGTGGGCCAGCGCTCGGCGCACGCGCGGATCGGACCGCCGCGTGCGTCGGCACCAGCACAGCAGGCCACGGTCGACACCGAACGCCGCCAGCTCGTCCGCAGGCAGGTAGACGCGGCCGCGGTCGAGGTCCTCGCCGACGTCCCGCAGGAAGTTCGTGAGCTGGAACGCCACGCCCAGCGCCGCTGCCGGCGGCTCGGCCTCCTCGCGCGGCACCCGGGTGCCGAGGATCGGTAGCATCTGCAGGCCGATCACCGCGGCGGAGCCGTGCACGTAGACGGCGAGGTCGTCGTAGGTCGCGTACTCGGTGACCGTGGTGTCCATCCGCATCGACACCATGAAGTCCGCGAAGTGCCGCCGGTCGATGTCGTAGCGGTGGACGGTGTCGGCGAGCGCGGCGAGGACGGGGTGCGCCGCCGGAGCACCGTCGAGCGCGGCCTCCATGTCCGCCGTCAGCCCGTCCAGCTGGACGGCCTTCGCCGCGACCGGGCGGTCGTCGTCGAGGTCGTCCACGATCTCGTCCGCGTAGCGGGCGAAGCCGTAGAGCGCGTGGACGGCGGGCCGCCGGGCGGCCGGCAGCAGCCGCGTGGCGAGGAAGTAGGTGCGCCCGTGCGCGGCGTTGAGCGCCCGGCAGGTGGCGTAGGCCGCCTGCAGCGCCGGGTCCGTGATCCCGGCGGCGTCGAGCTCAGCCGCTCCGCTGCCCGGCATGCGCGAACTCGTCGGGAACGGAGGCGGGCGCGGCGGGGCCACGCAGGCTCAGGTGCAGTGGGTCGACCCGGTACAGCGACGCCGCGGCCAGCGCGGACAGGGCGGCGCAGACGGCGAGGTAGGGCCAGTTGTAGAGGGCGTCTTCGCCGTTCGGGTAGTAGGCGATCACCAGCATCAACGAGACGAACACCAGCCACGACAGCGCCCGGCGCGACCACGGGGCCCCGGCGACCAGCGCCATGCCCCAGCTCAGGTACCAGGGCAGCATCGCCGGGGAGAGCACCGCGACGGCCATCAGCACGATCCCGGCCCGCCGGACCGCGTCCGGGCCGCCGTCGCGCGCGGCCCACCACTGCCGGACCGCGATCACCAGCAGGACGATGCCGCCGAGGATCCGCGCGACGTTGATGAACGGCTGCTTGGGCAGGTCGAAGGGGATCTCGAGCAGCCAGTGCACGAACTCGCCGACGCCGGTGGGCAGCGACATCCAGTTGACGATCATCGACGGGGCGCTCAGCGCCGGCAGCCAGCCCAGGTCCACCCGGGCCGCGAGGGTGATCAGGCCGAACGTCCCGGCGAACACGCCGATGCCCGCTGCGGCGGCCTTGGTGATCCGGGCCGTTCGCGAGCCGCTCATGTGCGCGGCCCAGACCAGGACCAGGAACGGCAGCGCCACGCCCGCGCTGGCCTTCACCGCCATCGCGGCGGTGACCAGCATGATGCCGACGACGTGCCGCCCGCGCAGGGCGAACAGGGAGCCGGTGGCGAGAAGCCCCATGACGAGCAGGTCGTTGTGTCCGCCGCCGACCATGTGGATGATCATCATGGGGTTGGCGACGGCGACCCACAGCGCCACCGGCACGCGCCCGCCGAGCCGCCGCGTCAGCTCGGGCAGCGCCCACACCAGCAGCACCAGGCCCACCACCAGCGTCAACCGCATGAGCAGCACGCCGGCGATGATGTTCGAGCCCGCCGCCCAGGCCACCGTCTTGGCCAGCAGGATGAACAGCGGGCCGTACGGCGCCGGGGTGTCCTGCCAGAAGTAGTGGACGTTCGTGGTGAAGATCCCGGGCATGGCCTCGGGACCCACCGCGTACGGGTCGAATCCTGCCAGCGGCAGCGCACCCTGGGCCAGGTAGCTGAACACGTCCCGGGTGAACAGCGGCGGCGTGACCAGCAACGGGATCAGCCAGACCCCGGCGGTGGTGAGCACCCCCCGCCCGCCGACGCGCTCCGCGAGCACCTCGCGGCCGAGCCGGATCCAGGCGTACGCCATCAGGACCACGCCCAGGTAGATCAGCGCGGTGGCGAGCTCGCGGCCGTGACCGTAGCGCCAGAAGCCCAGCGGCGAGTTCGTGAGGATGGGGTCGCGGACGAGGATGCCGCCCCCACCGAAGCCGCCGATCAACAACAGCAGCGAGGCGACGAGCCCGGTCAGGAGCGGAACGCGCGGCGGCGCGCCGAACCGGCCGGGCGGCCGTGCCGACACCACCGGGCCGGCCTCGACCGGCGCGGCCGTGAGCACCCGGGAGGGCGGCGCGGCCACCCGCTCGGGCGTCGCCGGTTCGTCGACCGGGGAGGACGGCTGTGCGGTCATGTCGTCGCCAATGCTCGCACGAGGGTCGTCAGCGGGCTGTACGGCCCCTCGACCCCCGGCCGGTACCGGTGACCCGCTCCGCGGCGAGCCGCCCGGAGATCAGCACCGGCGGGATCCCGACGCCCGGAGTGGTGCCGCAACCGGCCAGCACCACGTTGTCGACCCCCCGCACGAGGTTGTGCGGCCGGAACGGCCCGGTCTGCGCGAACGTGTGGGCGAGCGCGAACGGCGTGCCCGCCCCCAGCCCGTCGGCCGCCCAGTCCGCCGGCGTGACCAGCCGCGACACCTCGATCTCGGCCGCCAGCCCGTCCAGCCCGAGGCCGCGGGCCTCCAGCACGCGCAGCAGCTCGTCGCGGTAGGCGGGCCCGACCCGGGGCCAGTCGATCGGGCCGGCCGCCGTGTTCGGGCACGGGGCGAGCACGAACAGCAGGTCCCGGCCGGCGGGAGCGAGCCCGGGATCGGTCGCCGTGGGCCGGGTGACGAGCAGCGACGGGTCGCTCATCAGCCGGCCCTCGTCGATGATCTCCCGGAACGTCGACTCCCACGCCGTGCCGAACGAGATCGTGTGGTGGGCCAGCTCCGGACGAGGCGCGCGTGACCCCGGCGTGCAGCACGACCGCGCTCGGCGACCACCGCAGCGGCACGGGACGGCGCGGCGCCCGGCCGAGCAGCCGGTGCACCACCGGCAGGTCCGGGGTGAGCACGACCGCGTCGCAGGCCAGGCGCTCGGTCGGGCCGCCCTCGGCGGCCCGGTGCCGGACCGCGGTGACGCGCCCGCCCGACCGCTCCAGCCCCGTCACCGTGCGCCCGTACACGATCTCCGCGCCGGCGTCGGCCGCCGCGCCGGCGAGCGCCCGGCCGACCTGGCGCATCCCGCCCCGGGGGAAGTACACCCCCGCGATCGTGTCCATGTAGGCGATCACGCCGTACGCGCCGAGCGCCCGCTGCGGCGGCACGCCCGCGTAGAGGGCCTGGAAGGAGAAGATCCGCTGCAACCGCTCGTCGGGCAGGTACCGGGCGATCCGCGGGGCGAGCCGGCCGAACCCGCCGAGCGCGGCCAGCCGGGCCAGGTCCGGCCCGAGCAGCCCCAGTGGCGAGTCGATGTTCGCGCCGATGAAGCGGTCGATCTCGGCGTGGTAGAGCTGCGTCAGCCAGGTGCGCAGCCGGCCGTAGCCCGCAGCCGCGTCCGGCCCGCAGACCCGCCGGATCTCGGCCTCCATGGCGTCGACGTCGGTGTGGACGTCGATCGTGGACCCGTCCGCGAACCGCGCGCGGTAGGCGGGATCGAGCGGGACGAGGTCCAGCCGCTCCTCGAGCTTCTCCCCGACGGCGCCGAACGCCTCCTCGAGCAGCGACGGCATCGTCAGCACGGTCGGGCCGGTATCGACCCGGTAGGTGCCCGCGGCCGTCTCCAGGTCCAGCGCGCCGGCCCGCCCGCCCGGGTGGTCCGCCCGCTCGACGAGCGTGACGCGGCGCCCGGCGCCGAGCAGGTGCAGCGCGGCGGACAGCCCGGAGAGGCCCGCGCCGACCACCACGACGTGGTCGGTGGGCCCCGAGACGGACCTCATCGCGCTCCCTCGCTGCGCTCGGTCGCCCGCTTCGCGATGCGCTGTGACACTGGTTCGCTCGCGAGCTCGCTCACCGGCGCCGCCGGGTGGCCGCCACGGCGAGGTCCGCGAGCCGGGACGCGGCCGGCTCGGCCACCCCGCCCGCGCCCAGGGCGTCGAGTGCGGAGCCGGTCAGCGCGGCGATGCGCTGCTCGACCGCCTGGACGGCACCCAGCTCGTCGAGCAGGTCGCGGATCCGGTCGAGGCGGGCGTCGTCGAGCTCCGGGTCGCCGACGGCCTGCTCGATCTCGGCCACCGCGTCCGTCGAGCCGCGCTGGGCTGCCCGCTCGACGGCCAGGGCGAGCAGCAGCGTCCGCTTGCCCTCGCGCAGGTCGTCTCCCGCGGGCTTGCCGGTCACCGCGGGGTCGCCGAACACCCCGAGCAGGTCGTCGCGCAGCTGGAACGCCACCCCGATGTCCGCCCCGAAGCGGCGGTAACAGGCCACCAGGTCCGGATCCGCACCGGCGATCGCCGCGCCGAGGTGCAGTGGCCGTTCGACGGTGTACGCGGCCGTCTTGTAGCGGTCGATCTGCAGTGCGGCGCGCGCCGACGAATCGCCGGTGGACTGGACGAACACGTCGAGGTACTGCCCGCCGAGCACCTCCGTGCGCATCGCCTCCCACGGGGCCGCCGCGCGGGCGGCGGCGTCGGCGTCCAGCCCGGCACCGCGCAGCATGTCGTCGGCCCAGACCAGGGCGAGGTCGCCGAGCAGGATGGCGGCGGCGGCGCCGAACCGGGCGGGCCGCCCGCGCCACGCCGCGTCGGCGTGCCGGCGGGCGTAGGCGACGTGCACGGTCGGGCGGCCCCGGCGGGTGGCGGAGGCGTCCATGAGGTCGTCGTGCACGAGCGCGCACGCCTGGATCAGCTCCAACGCGGACACCGCGCGCAGCACCGCGTCGACCGCCGGGCCGTCCGGGTCGCCGCCCGCGCCGCGCCAGCCCCACCACGCGAAGGTCGGGCGGATGCGCTTGCCCCCGCCCAGCACGAACTCGCACAGGTCGCCCGCGGCGGCGCCGAACGCGGGGTCGATGGCCGCGGCGCCGGCGCGGCGCCGGTCGAGAAAGGCCGTGAGGGTCTCCTCGAGCCGGACGGGCAGGTCGAGGTCGGCGGCGTGCACGCCCACCTCCGCGGGCCGTGCGGCGGTGGGACTCATCGGCGTGATCCGGGTCGTCCGGGCCGGGGGAGCGCGCCTGGGGGTCGGGAGGACACGGCACGGAGCGTATCGGCGCCTCCCGAGCACGGCGCGGCGACGCGACCGCGTCACATCCGGGCATCACTATCCTGGGCCGGTGAAGGTGACCGACAGGCTCGACCCGGACCGGCCCGTGTTCTCGGTCGAGTTCTTCCCGCCGAAGGACGAGGCGGGGGAGGCCGAGCTGTGGCGGGCGATCCGGCGGCTGGAGCCGCTGGACCCGGCCTTCGTGTCGGTCACCTACGGCGCCGGCGGGTCCAGCCGGGACCGCACGATCCGCACCACCGGCCGGATCGCGACCGAGACCACGCTCGTCGCGATGGCGCACCTGACGGCCGTGTCGCACTCGGTCGCCGAGCTCCGGCACGTGATCGGGGCGTATGCGGCGGCCGGGATCAGCAACATCCTCGCCGTGCGCGGCGACCCCCCGGGCGACCCGCTGGGCGAGTGGGTCGCGCACCCGGACGGCCTGACCTACGCCGACGAGCTGGTGCGGCTGGTGCGCCGGCTCGGCGACTTCTGCGTCGGGGTCGCCGCGTTCCCGTACGGTCACCCGCGCTCGGCCGACACGGACGCCGACACCGCCCGGCTGCTCGCCAAGATCCGCGCGGGCGCCGACTTCGCGATCACCCAGCTGTTCCTGGAACCCGAGGGCTTCCTGCGGCTGCGCGACCGGCTCACGGCCCTGGGCTGCGACGTTCCGCTGCTGCCGGGGATCATGCCCGTGCTCAGCGTGCGCACTCTGCGGCGCGGGCCCGAGCTGTCGGGGGCGCCGGTGCCGCGCGCGGTGCTGGAGCGGCTGGAGCCCTTCGCGGACGACCCGGTGGCGTTCCGCGCGGCGGGCCTGGACGTCACCGCGGAGCTGTGCGCCCGGCTGCTGGCCGAAGGGGTGCGGGGGCTGCACTTCTACACGCTGAACCGCTCGACGGCGACGGCCGAGCTGGTGCACCGCCTGGGGCTGACCTCCCCGGCGGCGCTCCCGGGCTGACCGGCTGGTCGGTGACGGTGGCGCGAGGTCGGGGTCAGGGGTGCGGGCGGACCGGGGGGTTGCGCGTGCGGTGGGCCAGCAGCACCACCACGCCGCAGGCGAGGACGACGAGTGTCGCCGTGAGCAGCGTCCAGCTCGTCGCGGACGGGGCGTTCGGGTCGGCGACCGCGATGACCGCGGTCACGTCCCCGACCTTGCCCGCGTCGAACGTCCAGCTCGCCGTGCCGGCGTCCGCGTCGCCGTTGGTCTCCAGCACCTCGCCGGACGTGGTGATCTTGAGCTGGAAGTCGGCCTTGTCGACGGGGACGGTCGTCAGGTCGGCCTTCCCGCTCACCAGCAGCCGGTTGCCGGCCCGGCGCAAGGAGAACTGCACCCGCTCACCGGCCGGCCCCGCGGCTGCCGAGAGCCGGCTGAGCTGGTCGAACGTCAGCCCGGAGAAGCGCAGCAGCGACCCGGTGTAGCCCTCCTGGCGGTAGGCGGAGACGTCGACGTCGTCGGCGATCTCCTCCGGCACGCTGATCGCGGGCCCCGGGTCGTCCGGGCCGGTCTCCGGGGTCGCGACCACGATCTCGCCGTTGACGGTGTCGTCGGGCTGGACGGCCAGCGCGGCGCGGACGCGGGCGCAGCCGCTCAGCGCCGTGAACACGACCAGCAGGGCGAGCGCCAGGGCGAGGGCGCGGCCCGGTGCGCGGTTCTTGATCCGACGCGTCGTGGTCGGATCGGTTACCGAACGACGCTCCGGCCGGGACGGCGCGAGATGGGACAGCACGGCATCATCGTGCCAACCGGGGCAACGGCGTGCCGCACCGGGCCTGTAGGACGCGCTGAACGATTGGTTGTTCAGCGATCTCGCAGGGCGGTGATCCCCCGCTACGGGTGCCATGGCAGCGGTGGCCCGTCATGATTCCCGGCTCCGGGTCAGGGTGGTTGTGGCGACGACCGTGTACACCCGGGACCGTGATCACTGCCCTGAACACCCGTAGCGGGGGATCATGGCCGCCCGCCCCGCCCGTCAAGATCGGTCAGACACTGCTCGCCTAGGGCTGGTCGGGGCGCCGCGGCTCGGGGCGGGCGGCGGGTGGCGGCAGCGGCAGCTCGCGGCCGAGCACGGCGAACGGGCGGGCGTCGCCGGTGAAGAGGTGATCGCGCAGCACGTCGCGGAAGCCGAGCCGGCGGTAGAGCTGCCAGGCCCGCCCGGGTGGCCGCGGGCCGTGCTCGGGGGTCGACAGCAGCACGTGGGCCCGGTCCGTCCCGGCCAGCAGGGCGCGCATCAGGCCCTCGCCGAGACCTCCACCCTGGGCGTCCGGTCGCACGTGCAGCTCGGTGAGCTCGAAGTAGTCGTCCGTCATCGCCGTGTACCTCGGGCGCACGCCCCGGCGGACCTCCTCGTACCACCACTGGCCCGGACCGCCGGTGTAGCCGTACGCGATGCCGAGCAGCGGGCCTGCGGGGTCGAGCCAGCCGACCGCCCGCCAGCCGGGCCTGCGGACGTGGTCGAGCCAGAGCGAGCGGCGCTGGCGGGCCGTGCCCGGCGGGTAGCCCATCGCGGCGACGTAGACGTGCAGGGCCTCGGCCAGCCGGTCCGCGAGGTCACGCGCGTCGAGCTCGACCAGCCGGGGTCGGGCCGGTGCGGACGTCACGGGTCGGCCCTCCGCCGAGCGGCGGCGGTGCGGAAACGCTGCACGCGGTCATCACACCACGGTCGGGCGCATCACGCTGCGGCTCCGGCCGCCTCCGGGCAGGACTTGACGCCCGCCGCGCGGCGGGTTCTACTGGACCCGGATCGAACATGTGTTCGATCGCGGCGTCCGGTGGGGGAGTGGGGGAAGCACTCCTCCGCCGGGCGGCCGGCTCCGGCCGGTCGGAAGGAGAGTACCGAGGTGAGCCCCTTCAACCGCATGTTCGGCGGGCGGTCGCCCGCGCCCGTGCACGTCCGGTACCAGGACGGCGAACCGGTCGAGTTCCAGCGCCGTCCGCTGCGGAGGGGCTCGCGGTTCCTCATCACGGACGTGCGCGAGCGGTGGATCGAGGAGTCGCCGTGGCCGTTCCCGTCGCCGATGCCGGTCGGGGGCAACCGGCTCCGGTGCTGGCGGGTCCTGGCGCGGTCGGCGGAGGAGCCGTACGCGCCGCCGCACGAGTTCGTGCTGCGCATGCGGGCGGGGCCCGGCGTGTGGGACCTGGTGCGGGTGGCGGAGTGACCGCGGGCCGGGGAACGCGCCGTCCGGACACGGGGTGTCGGGAGGCGGTCGGGGCGCAGGGTCGGGCGGCGGGAGCGGAGCGGGGAGACGGCGATGACGGTGACGACGGAGCGGGCGGCGGCGTGGGCCGGGCCGCAGGGCGACGAGCGTGTCCGAGGGCGGGCCGGACCGGCCCGCACCCGGGGTGACAGCGGCGGGGTACCCGGGACGCCGCCTCCGATGCCGGCACCGACCTCCCGGGCGGCCCTCGGCCTGCTCCGGCAGGCAGGCGACGGCCTGGCCGAGGCGCACCGCGAGGCGGACCCGCTGCTCCGCTACCCCGCGGCCTACCTCGCGGCGTTGCGCGCGGCCGCGGCCGTCCTCGCGGTCCGGGCGCGGCCGAAGCCGCGCCGGGGTGCCCCGCGCGACGTGTGGCACCTGCTGGCGGAGGTCGCGCCGGAACTGGGGGAGTGGGCGGCGTTCTTCGCCTCGTGCTCCGACACCCGGGCGGCGGCGGAGGCGGGCATCGCGCGGCTGGTGGGCCGCCGGGACGCGGACGACCTGCTGCGTCAGGCCGAGCAGTTCGTAGGGATCGTCCGGGAGGTGGTTCCGGTGCGCTGACCGCGGCCGCTCCGACGGGCGGGACCTGCGGTGCGGCCGGCCCCGTTCAGCGGTGCACCGCCGGTGCCGCCGTCGCGGCGGGAGTGCGCTCGTCGTCGGTCGCGACCGCAGTGCCGTCGGCCGCCGGATCGGCCTGACCGTCGTCGTCGGACCGGTCGGTCCGGTCCGGTTCCCGACGGGTGCGGGACGTCCGCAGCACACGGCCGAGCAAGGTGGTGAACACCGCCGAGACCTCGCGCGCACCGGGCGTGTCCCACCGCTGGATCGGCAGGCATGCCCCCTGCGCCTGTTGGATCGCGGACCGGTCCGGCAGGACGTTGCTGAAGACGAGCGGCCCGAACAGCTCGCGGAGCTCGGCGATCCGGAACTCGTGCTCGCTGTTGCGCGGCCGCACCCGGTTGATCACGACGCCCAGCGGCTGCAGGTCCGGGTTGCCGCGCTCGCGTTCGCGCTCGACCTGGATCGCGTCGAAGGCCCGCTGCACCCCGGCCACGGCGAACATCGTCGGATCGGTCACGAGCAGGGCCCGCTGGGCGGCGGCGAGCGCGCTTCGGGTGAGCTGGCCCAGCGACGGCGGGCAGTCGACGATCACCAGCCGGTACGGCTCGCCCGGCAGGTCGGCCGGACCGCGGAGGCGGTCGAGGGCGCGGGAGAGCCGGCCCAGCTGCGCGACACCCGGATCCGGCCGGTTGTGCCGCTCGGTCTGCTCCGCGCCCACCAGCACGTCCACCCCGTCCCCCCAGCCGCTGGGGGCGATCGCGCTGCGCACCACGGCCGTGGTCGGGTCGTCGAGGACGTCCGCGACGGTGGCGGTGGTGGCCGCCGCGTCCAGCGCCACCGTGGCGTTGGCCTGCGGATCGAGGTCCACGACGAGGGTGCGCACCCCGTGCGCATGGGCGGCTCCGGCGAGGCCGAGGGCGACCGTGGTCTTGCCCACCCCACCCTTCAGACTCAACGTCGCGACGACCAGCACGGGGCGAATCTACTCATCGGGGTCGCCGACTACGCTTCCGCTGTGACTACGTCGGCTGCCGGGGTGAGCGAAGCGAGCGAGAAGATGTCACAGCCCACGGCCGCGGCGCCGACCGAGCGCAGCGAGGCAGAGCGTGCGCGCAGCGGCGCGGTGAGCGGCGGCGCCGCCGGGCGTGTGCTGGCAGCCGAGGTCGCCCGGCTCCGCGCCACCCGGCCCGGGACGGCGCCGCGCGTGCTCGACGTGGGCGGCGGCAGCGGTGCGTGGGCGGTGCCGCTCGCGGCGCTCGGCTGCGCGGTGACGGTCGTCGACTCCAGCCCGAACGCGCTGGCGGCGCTGCAGCGTCGGGCGCGCGACGCCGGGGTGCACGACCGCGTCCGCGCGGTGCAGGGCGATGTGGACGCGCTCGGCGACGTCGTACCGGCCGGCTCGGCGGACCTCGTGCTGGGCCACGGCCTGCTCGAGGTCGTCGACGACCCGGTCCGGGCCATCGCGGCCCTCACCGTCGCTGCCGATGCCGGTGCGGCGGTGTCCGTGCTGACGGCGGGGCGGTACGCCGCCGTGCTGTCGCGCACGGTGGCCGGCCGTCTTGCCGAGGCACGGACGCTGCTCACCGACCCCGACGGCCGCTTCGGCCCGGACGACGCGCTGCGCAGGCGACTCGGCGCGGATGCGCTGCGGGAGCTCCTGGAGGGCGCAGGCCTGCGGGTGGAGGTCCTGCAGGGCGACGGCGTGCTGGAGGGGTGGGTGCCGGGTGCCACGCGCGACGGCGGGCCGTCGGCCGCCCGGGCCGTCGCCGAGCTCGAGGAGCTGGCGACGGGGGTGACCCCGCTGCGCGAGCTCGCGGCGCGGTTGCACGCCGTGGGTCGTGTCCCGTGAGTCGCAACCTGACCCGCTGCGAGGGCTGACCGCCCGGGGTGCCGCTCACCGCTCTCCCTCGCTGCGCTCGGTCGGCGCTTCGCGCGGGCGCTGTGACTCTGGTTCGCTCGCTGCGCTCGCTCACCGCTCTCCCTCGCTGCGCTCGGTCGGCCCAGAGGGTTTCAACACTGTGCGCGGGCGCTGTGACTCTGGTGGTCGCTCGCGTGCGCTCGACTCAACCGGCGGTGTCGGTGCCGTGACCCACCCGCTAGTCTGCCTTTCGCCCCGCCGGGTCGACCGTCCGAAGCACGTGATCCCGATGTGAGGGTTTTGACACCACATGTCCACCCGTCGGTGGTTGTCCGTGTCACCACTGACCGAGTCCGGGTAGTCGCCGGGCCGAAGGACTCGTATCCTTCGGGTGGACGTCCACCCGGGCGCTCGTCGCGTCGCTCCGGCACCATGGAAGAGACCGACAGGAACGTGTAGTGCCGGAGGCGAAGCCATGCCCCTCTCCGAGCACGAGCAGCGACTGCTCGATCAGATCGAGCGTGCTCTCTACGCCGAGGACCCCAAGTTCGTATCCACCGTCCGTGGTGGCCGGTTGCGCAAACCGACCCGCCGTCGGCGCCTCCAGGGCATCGCCGTCTTCGCGCTCGGGCTGGTACTGCTCGTGCTGGGCGTCGCCGTTCGGGCGCTCTGGATCGCGGACAACTTCCCCGTGCTCAGTGTCGTCGGCTTCCTCGTGATGCTCGGCGGAGCCGTGATGGCTGTGACAGCCGTCGGTGCCAAGGGGCAGCAGGCCGGTGCGGCCAAGCGCGGCGAACCCGACAAGAGCCGCTTCACCGGGCGGATGGAAGAGCGGTTCCGCCGGCGCTTCGAGCAGGAGTGACGCCCTCTTCGCCGACGGGGGCGCCCTCCTCCTTCTGATCCTCCGACACCGCGGTGGTCCGGTTTCACAGCCGAGCCACCGCGGCGTTGTCGCTAACCCCGATCGTTCCCGGCCGGATCGTCCGTGTTCTGATCCTCGGGCGCTCGTCCGCGCGCGACGCCGCCCGCCGACGACCGACGCCGGAAACAGCCTGCGGTGCAGCGGTGCCGGCACGGCGCGCAGCGCGTCGGAGACCGTGCGCAGCGAGCGCGACAGCGCGCCCGGGGCCGGGTCGACACCGCCGTACCAGCTCTCCTCGACGGTCTCGACCACCGTGTCGAGCGCCCGCCGGACCAGGGCGTCGAGGCCGTGTGCGCGGGTCATCCGGTCTGCCGCCATCCGGACGGTGTCACTGGCGACCGCCGGCGCACTGCGGTCCGCCGACTCGGCCAGCAACTCGTCCCACGCGGCCCCGGCCGCCCCGGCACCACCGGCGTCCGCCGCGGCCAGGCGCCGACGGCGCAACCGAGCCCGCCAGGCGATCGGCCCGGCCACCACAGCCACCACCGGGACGACTGCCGCCAGCGCCGTCGCCAGCCCGACCAGGACCGGCGGCGTCGACCCGGCCGGCGCCGGTGCATCGGGAGCGGGCGCGGCGTCGGCGGACTCCGGTGCGACGGTGTCGGGCGCACCGGCCTGCGGGGTCGCGGTCTCCTCCGGAGCGGGCGGCGGGGCCTCCTCCGGGGCCGGCTGCTCGCCGGCCGGGCCGTCGGCCTCCCCGGCGGCCTGAACGACGTAGGGCGGGACGATCGCGCGGCCGTCGGTCAGCGGCGTCGGATCGAACGTCGTCCACCCGGCGCCCGGGAACCACGCCTCCACCCACGCGTGCGCGTCCGCGGTGCCCACCGAGCGGGCCCCGGCCACGTCCCGGCCTCCGGTGAACCCGATCGCGACCCGGGCCGGTACCCCGAGGGTGCGCAGCATCACCGCCATCGCCGACGCGAACTGCTCGCAGTAGCCGCGCCTGCCGCTGGTCAGGAACTCGACGAGGGCGTCGTCGCCGTTGCCCGGCGCCGTCGACAGGTCATAGGTGAACGACGAGCCCGGACCGGTGAACCACTGCGTGAGCGCGACCGCCCGATCGAACCCGGTCGGCGCGCCCGCGGTGACCTCCCGCGCCAGCGCCGCCACCCGTGGGTCGACGCCCTCCGTGGCGAGGAACACCGGGTCCACGCCCGCCGCGCCGCCGCCGGCGGCGCGCAGCGACTCGGCCGTCGGTGCGGGGAGCAGGGCCTCCTGGGTCCACGCCTGCTCCTGCCGGGGGCGGGTGCTGTAGGCGGTCCCGCTCAGCGGGTCGAAGCTCCACCCGTCCGCGGACAACCCCGAGACGGCGAGCGGAACGCCGTAGACCGGCAGCCAGTAGTCGCGGAACCCGACGTTCTCCACACGGACGCTCGCCCGGTCGCCCGACACGTCTGCCGCCGGCAGCTCCCCGGTCAGCGGGGTGCCCGGGCCCGGGCGGCGCACCTGCCAGCCGCTGTCCGGGACATAGGTGCTGAGCGTGAGTGCGCGCAGGTAGGCGGGCCGGGGCAGGCCGGCGATGCGGAACAGCTCGGTCGGGGTGGCCTCCTGCAGCTCCCCGCGCAGGGCGGTGAAGGGGCTGAGCCCGATCTCGGTGCCCCGGCCGGCGCCCGCGCCACCGGAACTCGGGAACCGGCCCGCCGTGCCGACACCGGCGGCCACGACCCCCGCCCCCAGGGCGAGGACGATCGCCGCCGCCACGATCGCCGCACCACCGGCGCCCGGCCGCCATTGGCGGCGTCCGGGCGGCGGCCCGGGCCGGGCGAAGAGCAGGAGCCCGAACCCGGCGGCCGCCGCGACGAGCATCCAGGTGGGCAGCAGGTCGTCGGCGAGTGCGGTGGGGACCGCGAACACCGCCAGCAGCAGCACGCCCGCCGCGGCGGGCGCCGCGGCGCCGACCGTGACGGCGTGCACCGCCACCGCCGTCACCCCGAAGGCGAGGGTGACGAGCAGCAGCATCGCCGGCGTCGCCGGTACGGGGGCCGCCTCGGTGCGGATCTGGGTCGCGGCGTCGGCGACCAGCGCACTCACCTCGCCTGCGGCCGCCGGGCCGGGCAGCACACCCAGCACGCCGGAGCCGGTGAACAGCGTCGTGACCAGCACGGCGAGGGTCGCGAGCTGCGTGCAGGCGATCAGCGCCGGTGCGGTGCCGCGCAGCGCGGCGCCGAGCAGGCCGACCGCGACGACGAGCGCGACGGCGCCCGCGGCGTACCCCCACCACGACATGCCCTGCACGACGGCGGCCACCGGCGACCCGGCGAGCAGGAGCGCGATCCCGGCCCAGACCGGACGCACCCAGGACCGGGTTCGGGGGTGCGGCGGCGGGGTCGGGGACCCGGGCCGGGCGGCCAGCGCTGTCACGGCGCCTCCTCGCTGACGCTCGTCGACGCCGCGCCGCGGCACGCTGTGTCGGATGGTGACCTCGCAAGCTCGGTCACGGCACACCTGCCCGCGGCGCCGGGCAGGACACCAGCTCGTCCCACACGTCCTCGGGCCGGGCACCGCGGGTGGCGACCGTGACCGCCCACCCCGTACCCCGCAGCGCGGCGGCCGTCGCCTCGGCCGACGCCGGCGACCCGGTGGCCGTGAACACCGGAGCCGTGCCGGAACCCCAGCTCCCGACGTCCAGCAGCACGGCGTGACCCTGGCCGGGACACCGCGCGAGCAGCGCCGGAAGCTCGTCGAGCCCGGTCGAGCCGAGGATCGCGAGGACGTCCCCGGAGCCCGGCAGCGCGGGGCCGCCGAGGTCGGTGTGCGCCGAAGGGCGCAGGGTCGCGAGCGCGTCGAGCACTCCGTCGGCACCTCCGGAGGCGCCGGGTGGGACCGGGCACGCACCGTCCTCGGTGACGAGCTCCACGGGTTCGCCCCGGTCGATCAGGTGGACGCACGCGCTGGCCGCGAAGGTGACGGCCCACTCCAGGCTGGCCGTCGGCCCGTGTCCGCGGTGTGCGCCTGCCCGCCGGTCGAGCAGGACGGTGACCCCGCCCCGCCAGGGGCGCTCCTCCAGCCGGACCATCAGCTCGTCGTGGCGGGCGGTGCTGCGCCAGTGCACGCGCCGCAGCTCGTCGCCGCTGCGGTAGGGCCGCACGAGCACGTCCGAGCGGCCCTGGCCGGAGCCCGCCGCGCCCGCGCCGTGCGCCCCGTCGGACGAGCCGAGCGCGTGCGGTATCCCGTGCAGAGCCACGGTCTTCGGCAGCACGAGCAGCCGTTCGCCGCCCCGCGCCGGATCAACCGGCACCGTGCGGGCGAACTCGGCCAGGCCCAGGGGGTCCGTGCCGTACGCGACGAGCGGGCCGATGCGGTGCACACCCCGCCGCACCGGCCGCAACGTGTAGTGCGCGACCGCGTCCCCCGTCGCGGGCGACACCCGGAAGCGGGGTGGCGCGGTGGCGCCCGCGGCGTCCGGCGCGGTGTCGACCAGATCCAGCGGGCCGGCCATGCCGGCCCCCGCGACCTGCAACGTCATCGTCGCCGTTGCCCCGACCGGGAGCCGGTGCGGCGTCAGCGTCCGGTGCAGGCGCACGGTGCGCCGCGTGGCCAGCGCGAGCAGCAGGGCCAGCAGCGGGAGGAGCGTGGCGAAGGCGCCGACCCGCAGCAGGTCGCGCTCGGCGAGCGGGACCGCGCATGCGGCGGTGGCGACACCGGCGGCGAGCAGGCAGCGTCCGCGGGTGCTCAGGACGGTGCGGTCCGCCCGGCGACCGGCCGCACCGAGGGCGGAGCCGCTCGTCTCGTCCGGCTCGGCGGCTGCGCGGGACCGGACCGGTGGGTCCGCCTGCACGCTCAGGTTCGGGCCGGTGCCGGCACCGGCAGCCGGGTCAGCAGGCCGTGCACCAGCTCGGCGGTCGAGCGCCGGGCGGCGCGGGCGTCGGGGGCGAGCAACAGCCGGTGGGCCAGCACGTAGACGGCGACGGCGCGCACGTCGTCCGGGGTGACGAACCCGCGCCCCTGCAGCGCCGCCTGCGCCCGGGCGGCCCGCACCAGCTGCAGCGTCGCCCGGGGGGAGGCGCCCAGCCGGAGGTCGGGCAGCCGACGGGTGGCGGTGACGAGGTCCACGCAGTACTGCCGGACCTCCTGGCCGACCCGGATGCGGCGCACGGCCTCGATCACCGCCTGCACCGTGGGCGCGTCCGCGACCGGCCGCAGCTGCTCCAGCGGCTCCGCCGCGGCGTGCTCGTCGAGCATCGTCAGCTCGGCGGCCGGGTCGGGGTAGCCGATGCTGACCCGCGCGGTGAAGCGGTCGCGCTGCGCCTCGGGCAGCGGGTAGGTGCCGTCCATCTCGATCGGGTTCTGCGTGGCGACCACGAGGAACGGGCTCGCCAGCCCGTAGGTGACGCCGTCCACCGTGACCTGGTGCTCGGCCATGCACTCCAGCAGGGCGGACTGGGTCTTGGGCGAGGCTCGGTTGATCTCGTCCGCGATGACGACGTTCGCGAACACCGGCCCGGGGCGGAACTCGAACTCCTCGGTGCGCCGGTTGTAGATCGACATGCCGGTGATGTCGCCGGGCAGCAGGTCCGGGGTGAACTGGACCCGGCTCACCGAGCAGTCGATCGAGACCGCCATGGCCTTGGCCAGCGACGTCTTCCCCACGCCCGGTACGTCTTCGACCAGGAGGTGCCCCTCGGCGAGCAACGTGACGAGTGCGATGCGCACGACGTCCGGCTTGCCCACGAGCACGTGCTGGACGTTCGCGCCGATCCGGTGGGCGAGCTCCGCGACGTCGGGAAGGCCCGCCGGGGGGCGGGGGACTCCGCCGTTCCCCCGGTCGGCCCGCACCGCGGGCGTCGGCCAGCTGCCCGTCGTCGTCACCCGACCCTCCTCGCCGCCCCGCGCACCGGGACTCCACCCAGTCTGTCAAATGTCCCGAGCAGGCACGGGCGCCCCGGGTGGTCGGCCCGCCCTGACCGTTCGGCGAGGTCTGCGGGCCCGCTCCCCACCGTGGGGGCCGCAGCCCCCCACCGTCCCCCACCGCCGCGGCCCCCGGCGACGAAAAGTCACTCTCTGTATACGTGGACGTGACAGATTGTTTTGATCTTCGGGTGGCGACACGTCCTCCCAACGGGTGGGGCGTCGACTTCCCCCACTTCGCGCCACCCCCGTTCACCTGCAAGAACGAACATCGACACGGTCGTGAGGATCGTCTGTGGTGATTGACGGTGGAGCAAAGTGGGGTAGTGTGGTGATCGCTGGAGCACGACGGGGGCCACAGGCGGAGGTGGGGTCGTGTTCCTCGGCACCTACACCCCCAAGCTGGACGACAAGGGGCGGCTGACGCTGCCGGCGAAGTTCCGGGACGAGCTGCGAGGCGGGCTGATGATCACGAAGGGGCAGGACCACTGCCTGTACGTGTTCCCCCGCGAGACCTTCGCGGAGATGGCCCGGAAAGTGGCATCGGCGCCGCTGACGAGCGAGTCGGCGCGCGCGTTCCAGCGCAACCTGTTCTCCGGAACAGATGAGCAGAACCCCGACGCGCAGGGCCGGATCGCGATCATCCCGGAGCTGCGTCGCTACGCGGGCCTCACAAAGGACTGCGTGGTGCTCGGCGCCTTCACCCGCGCCGAGATCTGGGACGCGCAGCTCTGGCAGCGCTACCAGGAAGAGCACGAGGACGAGTACGCCAAGGCTCAGGAGGAGGTTCTCCCCGGCCTCTTCTAGAGCCGGCGGGCGAGGCGGTGAAGACCACACCGCCCGTGCGCCCTCCCGGATGCCGTGCGACAACGCCCGGCGGCCCTGACACACCTTCCCCGGTGCCAGGTTCGCCGTCGTATCCGCACGGCCTCCGGGAGGGTGCGCGGCGGTGGCCCGACCGGACGGCGACGGCAGCGGACGGGGTAGTTGGGCGCCGTCCTGGCGGGGACGGTGCCGTGACTTCGAGAAGTCACGGCGCGGAACTACTCCGGTTGCCGTCGGCGGACGTTCGGGAACGGCGCGGGGCGGGAGGTGAGCGGTGGGGCAACACCCCGACGCGGATGCGGCGGGCGGGCCGGCTGGGGCCAGGCACGTCCCCGTCCTCCTGCCCCGTGTCACCGAACTCCTCGATCCGGCTCTCCGCGATCGACCGGCCGTCCTCGTGGACGCCACCCTGGGGCTCGGTGGCCACGCGGCCGCCCTGCTTGCCGCCCACCCGCGGCTGACGCTCGTCGGTCTCGACCGCGACCCCCAGGCGCTCGCCCTGGCCGGCCGCCGGCTCGTGGCCTTCTCCGACCGGACCCACCTCGTGCACGCCGTGTACGACCGCATCCCCGACGTCCTGGGGGAGCTGGGGCTTCCCCGCGTCGACGGCGTGCTGTTCGACCTCGGCGTGTCGTCGCTGCAGCTGGACGCCACCGAGCGCGGCTTCTCCTACTCCCGCGACGCCGACCTCGACATGCGGATGGACCCGGACCGCGGGCAGACGGCGGCGGACGTCCTCAACACCTATCCCGTGCCGGAGTTGGCGCGGGTGCTGCGCGAGTACGGCGAGGAGCGGTTCGCCTCCCGGATCGCCACGGCGATCGCCCGCCGCCGGGCGCAGCGCCCGCTGCGCCGCAGCGCCGAGCTCGTCGAGCTGCTGTACGAGGCGGTTCCGGCGGCCTCCCGGCGCACCGGCGGCCACCCGGCGAAGCGGACGTTCCAGGCGCTGCGGATCGAGGTCAACGGCGAGCTGGAGGCCCTCGCGGCGGCGGTGCCGGCCGCGATCGACGCGCTCGCCGTGGGCGGACGGGTCGTCGTGCTGGCCTACCAGTCGCTCGAGGACCGGATCGTCAAGCGCGAGCTGGCCGAGCGGGCCCGGTCGCGCACACCCGAGGGACTGCCCGTCGAGCTGCCCGGGCACGGCCCGGAGCTGCGGCTCCTGACGCGCGGAGCCGAGACGGCGAGCGACGACGAGATCGCCGACAACCCGCGCGCCGCCTCGGTGCGGCTGCGGGCCGCCGAACGGATCGGGGAGGCCGCAGCGTGAGCACCGGGTCGTCGAGCAGCCGGCTCGGCGATCGTCGAGCACCGTCAGCGTCCCCGGGGAGGGCAGATGAGCGAGCGTGCGAGCGAATCAGTGTCACAGCGCTTGCGCGCAGCGCTGCCGAGCGAAGCGAGGGAGCGATGAGTGCGCCGGTCATCGAGCGGCCGAGGGCGGGCAGCACCCGTACCGCCACGGCCGCGACCCGTACCGCCACCCGGCCGACGGTGCAGCCCGGGTCGCATCCCGCTGCCCCCGGGCGGCCCCGCCCGCAGCGCGACGGCAACCGGGCGCGCCCGGCGACCAGGACGGTGGCACGGGTGGTCGCCCCCGGCCGGGCCCAGTTCGTGCTGACCGTGATGGTCCTGCTCGGGATGGGGCTCGTCGCGACGCTGTGGCTGTCGACGGCCGCGGCGGCCGACTCGTACCGACTGCAGGACGCCCGCGGCGCGGCCCGGGACCTCAGCGAGCGCAGCGAGCGGTTGCGCCGCGACGTGGCCGCCCTGCAGTCGCCCCCCGCGCTCGCCCAGCGCGCGACGGAGCTGGGCATGGTGCCTGCCAAGGATCCCGCCCGGCTGGTCGTCGCCTCCGACGGGACGACGACGGTGGTGGGCGAGCCCGCGGCGGCCGTCGCGCCGCCGGTCGTCGCCGCCCCGCCCGGGCTCGGCGGCGGGGTGACGGCACCCGCGCCCGAGGCGCCGTCCACCACGTCCTTCGCGGCGGCGCCCCAGGCGGTGCTGGCCGCGGCGGTCGCGGCGGTGAAGCCGGTGGCCAAGGAGGCGGAGGCCGCCGAGGCGGCGACGCAGGCCGCGGAGGGCGACGGCCCCGACGCGACGGGCGGGACCAGCTCGGACGCCGACTCCAGGTCGAGCTCCTCGGCGGACACCGACTCCGACAGCACCGCGCGTACCGCCGGCGACGAGTCCGCGACCGACTCCGCGACCGGCACCTCGCGCACCGCTGCCCGGTCCGGCGACGACACGACGACCGACAGCGGCACCGACAGCGGCACCGACAGCGGCGCACGACGACAGCGAAACGGGCAACTCGCGGGCCGCCGCCGACACCGACACGGGGGAGACGACCGGGGGTGCCTCCGCGGGCGCCCGCACCGGGGCCTCTAGCAACGCCGCGCACGGCACCTCGGGGCGCGCCACCCGGACGACAACGGGCACCGGCTGATGCCCGCGGCCCCGCCCCGCACCCGCCCGGCAGGCGCCGCCCGCAGCTCGCCCTCGGCTCCCCGTCCCGGGGGGCGCGGCGGCCGGCCCACCACACGCACGCCCGACCCGCGCCGTCGCCTGCGGGTGGGGCAGATCGTGCTCGTCGTCGCGCTGGTGGTGGCCACCGTCAAGCTCGTCGTCGTGCAGGGCCCGCAGGCCGGCACGCTGCAGGCGGGCTCGGCCCGACAGCGCACCAGCGAGATCGCGCTGCCCGCCGAGCGCGGCCGCATCCTCGACCGCGCGGGCGCGCCACTGGCGTTCAGCGTCGAGGCCCGCGCGCTCGTCACCAACCCCCGGCTGATCGCCACGACCAAGGGCGCCGGCACCGCGGCCTACGTCACGGAGATGGCCGCGACGATCGCGCAGGCGACCGGCGCCGACGCGACCGCCCTGCGCACGGCGCTGGAGAGCGACAAGGGCTACGTCGTGCTCGTCCCGCTGGTCGACCCGGACGTCGCCCGCACGCTGCGCGACAAGTATCCGGAGATCGCGGAGGAGAAGCGCGAGTCGCGGCAGTACCCGGGCGGGGCGCTCGCCGCGAACGTCGTCGGCGTCGCGTCGTGGAACGCCACGGACCGCAAGCTCACCGGGCTGATGGGCCTGGAGAGCTCGCAGGACAACCTGCTCGCCGGGCAGGACGGGCTGCGGGTGGTCGACACGGCCGAGGGCAGCTCGGCCGTCATCCCCGGCAGCACCCGGTTCGAGCGGCCCGCGACCCCCGGGTCGGACCTGCAGCTGACGCTCGACTCGGATCTGCAGTACACGATGCAGCGCCAGCTCGCCGAGTACGCCGCCGCGAAGGGCGCCAAGGGCGGTTCGGCCGTCGTGCTCGACGCGAAGACGGGCGAGGTCCTCGCGATGGCGAACGCGCGGACGTTCGACCCGCGCGCCTTCTCCTCGGCCGACGAGACGACCCTCGGCAACCCCGCGGTGTCCAGCCCGTACGAGCCGGGATCGGTGAACAAGGTCGTCACGATGGCCGCGGCGCTGGAGTACCGCACGGCGGCCCCGGACCGCGTGTTCGCCGTCCCCGGCAGCATCCGGGTCGCCGACCGCACCGTCAGCGACGCCTGGAACCACGGCACCGAGCCCTACACGCTGACCGGGATCCTGGCGAAGTCGTCGAACGTCGGCACGATCATGGCTGCCCGGGAGGTCGGCGAGGACCGCTTCGCGGACATGCTCGCCCGCTTCGGCCTGGGCAAGCGCACGGGCGTCGGGCTGCCCGGCGAGAGCCCCGGGCGGGTGCCGGCACGCGAGACCTGGTCGGGCTCGACCTTCGGCAACCTGCCCATCGGGCAGGGCCTGTCGGTGACCGCGCTGCAGATGGCCGGCATGTACCAGGCGGTCGCCAACGACGGCGTGCGCATCCCGCCGCGGATCGTGGAGGCCACGGTCGGGCCGGACGGCGTCCGCACCCCCATGGCCGCGCCCGAGGCGGTGCGGGTCATCTCGCCGGAGTCCGCGCGGACGCTGCGGACGATGCTCACCGCGGTGACCCAGGACGGCCACACCTCCGACTCCCGGGGCACCGGCTACGCCGCGGCGATCCCCGGCTACCAGGTGGCGGGGAAGACCGGCACCGCGCAGCAGGTCGACCCGTCGTGCGGCTGCTACGCCTCGTCGACGTACTGGATCACGTTCGCGGGCATGCTCCCCGCCCAGGACCCGCGGTACGTCGTCGCGATCATGCTGGACGCCCCGCAGGGCGGGACGAGCGCCGCGCCGCTGTTCCACGACATCGGCTCGTACCTGGCCCAGCGCGAGAAGCTGCCGGTGAGCCCGGACCCGCAGCCGATCCAGACCCTGGTGTCCCATGCGCCCCCGGCGGCGCCCGCCGCGCCGGCCCCGGCGCCTGGCAACGCGGCCTCGGCGCCCGTCGACGGCGAGGTCCCCGCCGCCGGCTCGCCCCCGACCTCCGTCCCGGCCGCCGGCGCCCCGAACCCCACTCCACCCCGCTGACTCATCCCCGACGCCGGACCCCGCGAACCACGGCGCGCAACTCGCTTACCGCGTGTTCATGCTCGTTCATGCCCGGCGTCGGGTACCGGGCGCGGGGAGCATGCGGGGGTGTGGGGCGGCGGTCGGGCGCGATCATGGGCGCCGGTAGCCTTCCGGCGTGCCGCCCGTCCGCACCTCTGCCGTCGCCGCGGCCGCCCGGCCGCCGCGGCCCCGGGCCTCGCGACGCGTCGACCTGCACGTCCTCGCCGCCGTCGTCGACGGCGCTCTCGTCGCCGCGGTCGACGCCGGCGAGCCCGGCGGGTCCGTCACGGGAGTGACGTTGCGGGCCGCCGAGGTCCGGCCCGGCGACCTCTTCGCCGCCCTGCCCGGTGCCCGGGCCCACGGCGCGGACTTCGTCGGGCAGGCGCGTTCGGCGGGGGCGGCCGCCGTCCTCACCGACCCCACGGGCCTCGAGCGGGCCCGCGCCGCGGGAGTGCCCGTGCTGGTGCACCCGCAGCCGCGGGCTGTGCTCGGCACCGCCGCCGCGACCGTCTACGGCGATCCCACGGAGCGCCTGCGGGTGCTCGGCGTCACCGGGACCAGCGGCAAGACCACCGTCGCGCACCTGCTCGAGGCCGGGCTGGCCGCGGCCGGCCGGACGACGGGGCTCGTGGGCACCGTCGGCACCCGCATCGCCGGCGCCACCCTGCCCAGCGCGTTCACCACCCCCGAAGCTCCGGACCTGCAGGCGCTGTTCGCCGTCATGCTGGAGGAGGGCGTCACGGACGTCGCGATGGAGGTGTCCAGTCACGCGCTGGCGCTCGGCCGGGTCGCCGGCACCCACTTCGCGGTCGGTGCCTTCACCAACCTCTCGCAGGACCACCTCGACTTCCACGCCGACATGGACGACTACTTCGCCACGAAGGCGGCGCTGTTCACGCCGGGGCGGACCGAGCACGCGGTGGTCTGCGTGGACGACGAGTGGGGCGTGCGGCTGGCCGCCCGCACGCCGGGGGCGGTGACCGTCTCCGCGCGCGGCCGGGCCGACTGGTGCGTCCGGGACGTCGTCGCCGACGCCGACGGCACCCAGCACTTCACCGCCGTCACCCCGCACGGCCCGGTACCGGTCCGGCTGCTCCTGCCGGGGCCGTTCAACGTCGCGAACGCGCTGGTCGCGCTGGCCTGCCTGGACGCGGCCGCCGTGGCGCCCTCCGTGGCGGCCGAGGGCCTGGCGCGGGTCGCCGTGCCCGGTCGCATGCAGCGGATCGAGCGCGGGCAGCCGTTCCTGGCGGTCGTCGACTACGCCCACAAGCCCGCCGCCGTCGCCGCGCTGCTCGACGCCCTGCGCCCGCAGGTGGCGGGGCGGCTGCTGGTCGTGCTCGGTGCCGGCGGCGACCGCGACCGGGCCAAGCGCCCCCTGATGGGCGCCGCCGCGGCCGCCCGGGCCGAGCTGCTGGTCGTCACCGACGACAACCCGCGCTCCGAGGATCCCGCGGCCATCCGCGCGGAGGTGCTGGCCGGTGCCCGCGCCGAACCCCGCCGCGGCGAGGTGCGGGAGATCGGCGACCGCGCGGAGGCCATCGCCGCCGCCGTCGCCGCCGCCCGGCCGGGCGACGCGGTCGTCGTCGCCGGGAAGGGCCACGAGACCGGGCAGAAGATCGGCGACGTCACGCTCCCCTTCGACGACGCCCAGGAGCTTGCGGCCGCGATCGCGGCCACCGTCACCACCACTGGCGAGACGACCACTGGCGAGAGGCCGAGCGTGGGAACCCCGAACCCGGGCCGGGTGCCCGGATGATCGAGATGAGCCTGGCCGAGGTCGCCGCGGTGACCGGGGGGCGGCTGCACCGTGCCACCGGCACCGAGCGGGTCACCGGCGTGGAGTTCGACTCGCGCAAGGTCGGCCCGGGCGGGCTGTTCCTGGCCCTGCCCGGCGAGCGGGTCGACGGGCACGCCTTCGCCGCCGCCGCGGTCGCGGCCGGTGCCGTCGCGGTGCTGGCCGCGCGCGAGGTCGACGCCCCCGCGGTGCTCGTGCCCCCTGCGGATGCGGGCAGCCGGCTGCGCGAATCCTCTGGCGGGCAGCTACCTCGCCGCCACCGACCCCGACGGTTCCGGCGCCGCGGTCCTCGCCGCGCTGGCCCGCCTCGCCGCGCACAACGTCGCCGTGCTGAGCGAGAGCCGGCCTACCGTCGTCGGGGTCACCGGCAGCTCCGGCAAGACCTCGACGAAGGACCTGCTGGCCGCGGTCCTGGCCCCGCTCGGCCCGACCGTCGCCCCGCCCGGGTCGTTCAACAACGAGCTGGGCCTGCCCTGGACCGCACTGCGTGCCGACACCGGCACCCGCCACCTGGTGCTGGAGCTCTCCGCCCGCGGGCGCGGCCACATCGCCGCGCTGTGCCACGTCGCGCAGCCGCGGATCGGGGTGGTGCTCAACGTCGGACGTGCGCACCTGGGCGAGTTCGGCTCGCCGGAGGCGATCGCCGCGGCGAAGGGCGAGCTGGTGGAGGCGCTGCCTGCCGACGGGGTGGCCGTGCTCAACGCCGACGACCCGGCCGTCGCCGCCATGGCGACGCGGACGCGGGCCCGCGTCGTGACCGTCGGCCGGTCGCCGGACGCGACCGTGCGCGCCGAGGACCTGACGCTCGCGGCGGGCCGCCCGCGGTTCCGGCTGGTCGCCCCGCAGGGCTCGGCGGAGGTGGCGCTGCGGCTGGTCGGGGCGCACCACGTCGGCAACGCCCTGTCCGCCGCGGCGGTCGCGCTGGAGTGCGGCGCCACCCCGGACGGCGTCGCCGCGGCGCTGTCGGCGGCCGGCCCCGCCTCGCGGTGGCGGATGGAGGTCGTCGACCGCGCGGACGGCGTCACCGTGGTCAACGACGCCTACAACGCGAACCCCGAGTCGATGCGCGCGGCGTTGCAGGCGTTGGCGGCGCTCGGGTGCGGCCCCTCCGGCCCGAGGAGTGCATCCGGCCCCTCCGGCCCGAGGAGTGCGGGCAGCACGCGGCGCACCTGGGCCGTGCTCGGGCCCATGGCCGAGCTGGGCGACGCCTCAGCCGCCGCTCATGCGGAGGTCGCGGCGACCGCCGCCGAGCTGGGCGTGGACCACCTCGTGACGGTCGGCCCCACCGAGTACGGGCGCGGGCGCGCCGTCGCGGACGTCGCGGCAGCGCTCGACCTGCTGCGCGCAGAGCTGGAGCCCGGCGACGTCGTGCTGGTCAAGGCGTCGCGGGCCGTCGGCCTGGACCGGCTCGCCGACGCGCTGGTGCAGGAGCGGGAGCCCGTCGCGTGAGAGGTGTCTTCATCGCCGCGGGCGTGGCGCTCGCGGTCTCGATCCTGCTCACTCCTTACCTGATCCGGTTCTTCGCGCGGCAGGGCTTCGGCCAGGAGATCCGCGACGAGGGCCCGCAGAGCCACAAGGCCAAGCGCGGCACGCCGACGATGGGCGGCGTGGCGATCATGATCGCCATCTGGGTGGGCTACCTGGTCTCGCACGGGCTCACCGGGGAGCCGATCACGGCGTCGGCGATTCTCGTGCTGTTCCTCACCACGGCGCTCGGGGTCGTCGGCTTCCTCGACGACTTCATCAAGCTGCGCCGCCAGCGCAACCTCGGGCTGAACAAGACCAGCAAGCTGGTCGGGCAGCTGGTCACGGCGCTGGTCTTCGGGATCCTCGCGGCGCGGTTCGTCAACGCCGAGGGGCTCAGCCCGGCCTCGACGAACCTGTCCTTCGTCCGCGACATCACGGTGATCTCGTTCGGGGTCGTCGGCTTCGTGGTGTTCGGCTACTTCGTCATCGCCGCGTGGTCCAACGCGGTGAACCTCACCGACGGCCTCGACGGGCTCGCCGCCGGCACCGCCGCGATGGTGCTCGCCACCTACGTGATCATCGGGTTCTGGCAGTTCCGCAACGCCTGCGCGATCAACGGAGTGGCGGGCTGCTACCAGGTGCGCGACCCGCTGGACGTCGCGCTGGTCGCCGCCGCCGCCATGGGCGGCTGCATCGGCTTCCTCTGGTGGAACGCCGCGCCGGCCCGCATCTTCATGGGCGACACGGGCTCGCTGGCGCTGGGCGGCCTGATCGCCGGGCTGTCCATCGTCACCCGCACCGAGCTGCTGCTCGTCGTGATCGGCGGGGTGTTCGTGGTGGAGACGCTGTCGGTGGCGCTGCAGATCGTCGTGTTCCGGACCACCCGGCGGACGGTTGTTCCGGATGGCGCCGTTCCACCACCACTTCGAGCTGGCGGGCTGGGCCGAGACGACGGTGATCATCCGGTTCTGGCTGCTCGCCGCGATGTGCGCGGCGCTGGGGCTGGGGCTGTTCTACAGCGAGTGGCTGACGGCGTCGTCGGGCATCGGCTCATGAAGGTGCCTGCCTCGTGAAGGACACCGCCTCGTGAAGCTCGCCGAGCTGGTCGACGCGCCGGTGCTCGTCGCCGGGGCCGGGATCTCCGGGCTCGCCGCCGCGGCGGCGCTGGTCGAGCTGGGCGCGCGGGTGACGGTCGTCGACGCGAACCCCGCGGCGCTGGCCGACCTGCCCGACGGCGCGGTGGCGGGTGCGGGGGAGGACCTGCCGGTCGGCACCCGGCTCGTCGTCACCGGACCGGGCCGCCGCCCGGACCACACGCTCGTCGCCGCCGCGGCGGCGGCCGGGGTGCCGGTGATCGGCGAGCCGGAGCTGGCGTGGTGGATCGGGGCGGCGTCTGACGAGCCGCCCATCTGGCTGGCTGTGACCGGCACGAACGGCAAGACCACCACCACGGGCATGCTCGAGGCGATCCTCGGCGCGGCCGGGCTGGACGCCGTGGCCTGCGGGAACATCGGCTACCCGGTGGTGGACGCGGTCCGGGCGGGGCGGCGGGTGCTCGCGGTGGAGCTGTCGAGCTTCCAGCTGCACTGGTCGCCGTCCGTGGTGCCCGCCGCCGGGTGCGTGCTCAACGTCGCCGAGGACCATCTCGACTGGCACGGCTCGATGGCCGCCTACGCGGCCGCCAAGGCGCGGGCGCTGCGCGGCCCGGTGGCGGTCGCGGGCGTGGACGACCCGGCGGCGGCCGCGCTGCTCGCCGCGGCGCCGTCGGCACGGAAGGTCGGGGTGACGCTGGGCGAGCCCGCACCGGGCCAGCTCGGGATCATCGACGGCATGCTGGTCGACCGCGCGTTCCCGGCGCGCCCGGACGGAGCGAACGCGGCGTTGGGTACAGTACAACGAAGCCAACGCCGCGTTCGCTCACTCCGGAACGGACGGGGGGATCGCGCTCGCCCGCGTCGCCGACGTGCACCCCGGCGGCCCGCCCGGGCTCACCGACGCGCTCGCCGCCGCCGCGCTGGCCCGTGCCGCGGGCGTCGCACCCCGGCACGTGGCGGCCGGGCTCGCCGGGTTCCGGCCCGGCCGGCACCGCGCGGACCTGCTGGCGACGGTCGCCGGGGTGCGCTACGTCGACGACTCGAAGGCGACGAACCCGCACGCCGCGGCCGCGTCGCTGGCCGCCCAGGCCCCGGCCCCGGTGGTCTGGGTGGTGGGCGGCCTGCTGAAAGGGGCGTCGGTCGACGAGCTGGTCGCGGGGCACGCCGGGCACCTACGGGCGGCGGTGGTGATCGGCACCGATCGCCGGGCGATCGTCGCCGCGCTGGCGCGACACGCGCCGGACGTCCCCGTCGTGGAGGTCGAGGGGCGCCACGATGGCCTGATGATCCCCGCGCGCACCGCAGAGCCGCCCGGCGGCGTGATGGAGGCGGCGGTCCGCCGGGCCGCCGCGCTGGCCCGCCCGGGTGACGTCGTCCTGCTCGCCCCCGCCGCGGCGTCGATGGACCAGTTCCGCGACTACGCGGAGCGCGGCCGGGCGTTCGCCGCGGCGGTCGCCGGGCTCGGCGCGGCGGCCGGGGTGCCGGGCGAGGGGGTGCCCGTGAGCGAGCGTGCGAGCGAACGAGTGATCACAGCGCGTGCGCACAGGTGCGTGAAACCCTCTGGGCCGACCGAGCGTAGCGAGGGAGCGCGGTGAGCGCGGGCCGCGGTCGGGCGACGGGCACGACGGACCGGGCGGCGCGGGTGTCCCGGCAGGCAGGCGGCGCGTCGCGCCGGCCGGCGCAGGCCCCGGGCCTGCTCGCCAGCCCGGGCGCCGCGGCGCTGCACCGCGGCGCGACCGCGCTCGCCCAGTGGCTCCGCCGCCCGCTGACCTCACTGCACCTCATCCTCGGCGTCTTCGGCCTGCTGACCCTGTTCGGGCTGGTCATGGTGCTCTCGGCGTCGTCGGTGGAGAGCTACGCGGCGGGCGGCTCGTCGTACTCGGTGTTCGTCAAGCAGCTGATGTTCTGCGCGCTCGGGCTCGTCCTGTTCTGGGTCGGGATGCGCGTTCCGCCGCAGAAGCTGCGGATGCTGGCCGCGCCGCTGCTGCTGATCGGCATCGTGCTGCTCGTCGCCGTCCTCATCCCCGGGCTCGGTGCGCTGCGCGGCGGCTCGCGGGCGTGGTTCGTGTTCGGGCCGCTCTCGCTGCAGCCGTCGGAGGGCGTCAAGGTCGCGCTGACCCTGTGGGGGGCGCACGTGCTGGCCCTGCGCCGCAACGTGCTGCACCGGTGGAAGCACGCGCTCTCGCCGGTCGTGCCCGTCTCTCTGCTGATCTTCGTGCTGCTGATCCTGCAGCCCGACCTCGGCATGACCGTCTCGATGGGCATGGTGCTCGTCGCCCTGCTGTTCTTCGCGGGCGCGCCCCTGCGGCTGATGGCCGCGGTGACCGTCGGCGGCCTGGCCGGTGCGGTGATCCTCGGCCTGACCGCGGGCTACCGGCAGGCGCGCATCGCCGCGTTCCTCTCGCCGGCGACGGCGGACCCGCTGGGCCCCGGCTACCAGGCCACCCAGGCGCTGTACTCGCTCGCCGACGGCGGCCTGTTCGGTGTGGGGCTCGGCCAGGGCCGGGCCAAGTGGAGCTACCTGCCGAACGCCCACAACGACTTCATCTTCGCGATCATCGGCGAGGAGCTGGGCTTCCTCGGGGCGTTCGCGGTGCTCGCGCTGTTCGCCACGCTGGCCTACACCGGCCTGCGGATCGCCGCCCGCTGCGTCGACCCGTGGCTGCGTATCGTCGTCGCCACGTCGACGACCTGGCTGGTCGCCCAGGCCGCCATCAACATCGGCTACGTCGTGGGGCTGCTGCCGGTGACCGGGCTGCAGCTGCCGCTGATCTCCTCGGGAGGAACCTCGCTCGTGGTCACCATGTTCGTCTTCGGGGTGCTGGCCAACGCGGCCCGCCACGAGCCGGAGGCCATCGCGACGTTGACCCGCGGCGGCCGCGGTGCCCGGCCGGCCAACGCCGTCGGCCGCCTCCTGCGGATCCCGCCGCCCCAGCCCTACCGGGCTCCTGCCGGCCGGTTTCCCACCGGCGCGGGACGCGTCCGATGAGGTCGGAGAACGGGACACTCTCCGTCGT
Organism: uncultured Actinomycetota bacterium; assembly: GCA_963780835.1. GTDB lineage: Bacteria > Actinomycetota > Actinomycetes > Mycobacteriales > Pseudonocardiaceae > Pseudonocardia. Next base: position 95,389 of record CAWADQ010000037.1, read on the forward strand.
CATCGCGGGTGGCGGCACCGCTGGGCACATCGAGCCGGCGCTGGCGTTCGCCGACGCGATCCGCCGCCTGCGTCCGGACGCCGTCGTCACCGCGCTGGGCACCGAGAAGGGCCTCGACACCCGCCTCATCCCGGCACGCGGCTACCCGCTGGAGCTGATCCCGCCGGTGCCGCTGCCCCGCAAGCCGAGCGGCGACCTGCTGCGGCTGCCGGGGAAGGTGTGGTCGGCGGTGTCCGCGGTCCGCGAGGTGCTGCGCAGGACCGACGCGGATGTCGTCGTCGGGTTCGGCGGCTACGTCGCGCTGCCCGCGTACCTCGCCGCGCGCGGCCGCACCCCGATCGTCGTGCACGAGGCCAACGCCCGGGCCGGACTGGCGAACAAGGTCGGTGCCCGGTTCGCGGCCCGGGTCGCCGCCGCGGTGCCCGGCAGCGGGTTGCCGCACGCCGAGGTGCTCGGGATCCCGTTGCGGCGGTCGGTGACCACGCTGGACCGCGAGGCCCTGCGTCCGGCCGCCCGCGCGCACTTCGGCCTGCCCGCCGACGGTCCGGTCCTGCTGGTCTTCGGCGGCTCGCAGGGGGCCCGGACGCTCAACGCCGTCGTCGCCGCGGCGTTGCCGGGGCTCGCCGAGGCGGGGATCGCGGTGCTGCACGCCCACGGTGCGTCCGGCACGCCGGCCGAGCCCGCATCGGACGCCGAGCGGGAGCGCTACCGACCCCTGCCCTACATCGAGGACATGCACCTGGCCTACGCCGCCGCCGACGCCGTCCTGTGCCGGGCGGGGGCGATGACGGTCGCCGAGGTGTCGGCCGTCGGCCTGCCTGCGGTGTACGTCCCGTTGCCGCACGGCAACGGCGAGCAGGCGCTCAACGCCGAGCCGGTCGTCGCGGCCGGGGGCGGCGTGCTGGTCCCCGACGCCGAGCTGACCGCCGAGCGGGTGCTGGCGGAGCTGGTGCCGCTGCTGGGCGACGCGGCGCGGCTGGAGGTGGCGGGCAAGGCGGCGCGGGCGTCCGGCCACGCCGACGCGGACGAACGCCTCGCCCGTCTCGTGCTGGACGTCGTGGCGGCCCGGTCGTGACGGCACCGCGCAGCGTGCCGGGGCTCGGGGAGCGGGTCCACCTCATCGGCATCGGCGGTGCCGGGATGAGCGGCATCGCCCGCATCCTGCTCGCCCGCGGGGTGTCGGTCTCCGGGTCGGACGCCAAGGACTCCCGTGCGGTCCTCGCCCTGCGGGCGCTCGGCGCGCGCGTGGAGGTCGGCCACGACGCGGCCCACCTTCCGCCCGAGGCCACCGTCGTCGTCTCCACCGCGATCCGCGAGACCAACCCCGAGCTCGTCGCCGCCCGCGAGCGGGGCCTGCCGGTGGTGCACCGCGCCCAGGCGCTCGCCGCGCTGACGGACGGCCGCCGCGTCGCCGCCGTGGCGGGCACGCACGGCAAGACGTCGACCTCGTCGATGCTCACCGTCGTGCTGCAGCACTGCGGGCTCGACCCGTCGTTCGCCATCGGTGGCGACCTGACCACGACGGGAGCCGGGGCGCACCACGGCGCGGGCGACGCGTTCGTCGTCGAGGCGGACGAGAGCGACGGCTCGTTCACGGCCTTCACCCCGGACGTCGCGGTGATCACCAACGTCGAGCCGGACCACCTCGACCACCACGGCACCGAGGAGGCCTACCGCGCCGTGTTCGCGCAGTTCGTCGACCGGATCCGGCCGGGCGGCACGCTGATCGCCTGCACGGACGACCCGGGCGTCGTCCCGCTCGTCGCCCGGGCCCGCGACCGGGGGCTCACCGTCCGCTGCTACGGGCACGCCGAGCCGTCCGACGCCGTGCTGCTCGAGTTCACCCCGGCCGGTGCGGGCGCCCGGGTACGGGCCCGGCTCGGCGGCGACGAGGTGGTGCTGCGGCTGGCGGTGCCCGGTGAGCACATGGCCCTCAACGCGCTGGGTGCCGCGCTGGCCGCCGTCGAGATGGGCGCGCACCGCGACTGCCTGACCGAGGGTCTCGCGGCGTTCGACGGGGTGCGGCGGAGGTTCGAGTACAAGGGCCGCGCGGGCGGCGTGGCCGTGTACGACGACTACGCGCACCACCCCACCGAGGTCGAGGCGACGTTGCGGGCGGCGCGGGAGGTCGCCGCAGGCGGCCGGGTCGTCGTCGCCTTCCAACCGCACCTCTACACCCGGACCCGGACGTTCGCCGGCGCCTTCGGCGCCGCGCTGAGCCTCGCCGACGAGGTCGTGGTCCTCGACGTCTACGGCGCCCGCGAAGACCCCGAGCCGGGCGTCACGGGAGCGCTGGTGGCCGACGCCGTACCGCTGCCGCCGGAGCGGGTGCACTACGTGCCGCGGTGGGCGGAGGTGCCCGCCGTGCTGGCAGGCATCGCCCGCCCGGGCGACCTGGTGCTCACGATGGGCGCGGGCGATGTGACGGTCCTCGGCCCGGAGGTGCTGCGCGAGCTCGATCGGGCGGCCCGCCCCGAGGGGTCGCATCCGTGACCGCGCGGCTGGTGACGGCCGGGAACGGCGCACCGCGGGTCGTGCGGTGACGCCGCCCGCGCGCCGGCCCGCCTCCGGCCGGCGGGGCCGGGTGCGCGGGGGCGACGACGTCGGGTCGGACTGGGAGCGCGCCGGTCGCGGCCGCGCCGCGCGCGAGGGCAAGGCCGATCGCGAGGGCAGGCCGATCGTGTCAGCCGGAGTGGTGAGCGATCGAAGCCGAAGGACGCCCCGCGCGCCGGCAAGCCCGGCTCGGCCAAACCCGTTCCGCCCGACCCGGTCCCACCCGGTGCGGTTCCGGTGCCCCGCCGGCCGGAGCAGGCGCTCGGTCGTCGCCCGTCGCGCGGGCGGCCGCAGGCGTCCGGGCGCCCGCTCGCGTCGCGATACCGGCGCCGGCGGCTGGCCGCGGCGTCGATCGGGGTGGTCGTGCTGCTCGTCGTCGTGGTACTCGGTACGCGCGTGCTGCTCTACGACGCGGGCCTCGCGAACGTCGAAGACCTCACGGTCACCGGGTTGACCACGGTTCCCGAGCAGGCCGTCCGCGACGCCGCGGCCGTGACCCCCGGAGGTCCGCTCATCTCCGTGGACACGGCGGGCATCGCGTCCCGGGTCGCGGCCCTGGAGGGCGTCGCCGCGGTGGAGGTGCGGCGGGCGTGGCCGCACACCGTCGAGGTCGACGTCACCGAGCGCGTCCCGGTCGCCTTGTGGCAGACCCCGGCGGGCCTGTACGAGGTCGACACCACCGGGCTGTCGTACCGCCGCGCGCCCGACCCGCCGCCCGCGCTGCCCCGCCTGACCTTCGCCGGCGTCGCGCCGCAGGACCCCGCCACGGCCGCGGCGATCACCGTGCTCCGCGACCTCACCGACCCGCTGCGCGCCCAGGTGGCCACCGTCGCCGTCGCCGGAACCCAGGTCACCCTCGGGCTCGTCGACGACCGCTCGGTACGGTGGGGCGATCCCGAGCGGTCGGCCGACAAGATCGCCGTGCTCGGGCCGCTGCTCGGCCAGCCGGGCTCGGTCTACGACGTCTCCAGTCCGGACCTGCCCACCGTGCGTCCGTGACCCGCAACCCTCAGTGACCTGCGACACTGCGGGCACTCTTGCGTGCACACCACCTTGTCGGGGGGTTGCCGCCACGCGGCGCGCCTGCTGGACCGGTGTGCATCGTCCACCTACCGTGCCCAGGCGACGGCCCGGAACGACCGAGCTGGACAGGCCCAACCCGAGCCCGACTGGAAGGTGCCGCGCATGACACCCCCGCACAACTACCTGGCCGTGATAAAGGTCGTCGGCATCGGTGGCGGCGGCGTCAACGCCGTCAACCGGATGATCGAGGTCGGGCTCAAGGGCGTCGAGTTCATCGCGGTGAACACCGACGCCCAGGCCCTGCTGATGTCGGACGCCGACGTCAAGCTCGACATCGGCCGCGAGTTGACCCGTGGCCTGGGTGCGGGCGCGAACCCCGAGGTGGGCCGCAAGGCCGCCGAGGACCACCGCGAGGAGATCGAGGAGGTCATCAAGGGGGCCGACATGGTCTTCGTCACCGCGGGCGAGGGCGGTGGCACGGGGACGGGCGGTGCGCCGGTCGTCGCCTCGATCGCGCGCAAGCTCGGGGCACTGACGATCGGTGTCGTCACCCGGCCGTTCACGTTCGAGGGGCGTCGCCGCGCGGGTCAGGCCGAAGACGGCATCACCTCGCTGCGCAACGAGTGCGACACGCTGATCGTGATCCCCAACGACCGGCTGCTGCAGCTGGGCGACGTGGGCGTCTCGCTGATGGACGCGTTCCGCTCCGCGGACGAGGTGCTCCTCTCCGGTGTGCAGGGCATCACGAACCTGATCACGACGCCGGGTCTGATCAACCTGGACTTCGCGGACGTCAAGTCGGTCATGTCGGGCGCGGGCAGCGCGCTGATGGGCATCGGGTCGTCGCGCGGGGAGGGCCGGGCCGTGCAGGCGGCCGGGAAGGCGATCAACTCCCCGCTGCTGGAGGCGTCGATGGACGGCGCGCAGGGCGTGCTGCTGTCGATCGCGGGCGGCTCGGACCTCGGCCTGTTCGAGATCAACGAGGCGGCGTCGCTGGTCCAGGAGGCCGCGCACCCCGAGGCCAACATCATCTTCGGCACGGTGATCGACGACTCGCTCGGCGACGAGGTGCGGGTCACCGTCATCGCGGCCGGGTTCGAGGCCGGCACGCCCACGCACAAGAAGCTGGAGCCGACGGCGTTCGGTTCGGCGCCGCGGTCGGCCAACGGGAACGGTGGCTCGGGCGCGCCCGCGCAGAAGGCCGGCAGCGGGTACGGCAACACCCCGTCGAACGGGTTCGTGGCCAACGGTGCCCCCGCTCAGCCGGTCCCGGCGACCGCGCACCAGGCCGGCACCCTGCCGCCCGCCGCGCCGTCGTACTCCATGCCGTACACGCCGCGCCGCCGCCGCGTACCCCGGAGGCGGCCCGCCGCGAGGCGTCCGGTTTCGGCCTGCCGAACACAGACGGGGCCCAGTCGGATTCAGCACAGCACGCGCCTGCCCAGCCCGCGGCCGCGACGCTGCCGCCCGCCCCGCCGTCCGCCCCTCCGGCGCCGACCGGGTCGTCGTACTCCTCGTTCTCGTCGTCGCTGCTGCCGTCCGCCTCGGCGACGGCGAGCGACCCGGACGACGACGTCGACGTCCCGTCCTTCATGAAGCGCTGACCTGAGGCCGCGTCCCGTGGATCACCGGCCGCTCGATCCACGGGAAGCGGCCTGATGCGCGTCCGCCGGGTGGTCACCACCCGGGCGGGCGGGCGCTCCACCGGCCCGTTCGCCCGGTTCAACCTCTCGGCCGGGGTCGGGGACGACCCCGTGGCGGTCGCCGCGAACCGGCGCAGGCTGGCCGACAAGCTGGGTGTACGCGGGGTCGTGTTCCTCGGCCAGGTGCACGGGACGCAGGTGGCCGTCGTGGACACCGTCCCGCGGCCCGGCGAACCGGACCGGCCCGGCACCGACGCGGCCGTGACCGCCCTGCCGGGCGTCGCGCTGGCCGTGCTCACCGCGGACTGCGTCCCGGTGCTGCTCGCCGACCCGCGGGCCGGGGTGGTGGGTGTCGCGCACGCCGGCCGGGTGGGCGCTGCCGCCGGCGTTCTGTCGGCGACCCTGAAGGCGATGGCCGGGCTCGGCGCGCACGTGGCCGACTGCGAGGCGCTGCTGGGGCCCGCCGTGTGCGGGGCGTGCTACGAGGTCCCCGCGGCGATGCGCGACGAGGTCGAGGCCGCCCTGCCGGGCAGCGCCGCCCGGACCCGCCGCGGCACACCCGGCCTGGACCTGCGTGCGGGCCTGCGTGCCCAGCTCGTCGAGGCCGGCGTCGGCCGGATCGGCGTGGACCCGCGCTGCACCGTCGAGGACCCCGACCTCTACAGCTATCGCCGTGACCGCCGCACGGGCCGCCTCGCCGCCGTCACCTGGCTCGACCCCGGCCGCGCCTGATCGTCCGGGGGGTTCCCGCGAGTCGGCACCTTTGCGGTCGCGAGTCGGCACCTTTGCCAGCCTGAGTGCGCACTCCGGCTGGCCAGCGCGCAGACGGGCCAGCGAACGTGGCGACTCGCGGCGGCGAACGTGCCGACTCGCGCGGCGAACGTGCCGACTCGCGCGCAAACGTCCCGACTCGCGGGCCGTAGGGTGGCGCGCGTGGGGGAGGGCCAGGCGGAGGACGCGGGGGAGCGACGGGCGGAGCTGGAGGGCCGGCTCGCGGCCGTGCGAGAGCGGATCGCGGCGGCCTGCGCCGCGGCCGAGCGTGATCCCGATCGGGTCGAGCTCATGGCCGTCACCAAGACCGTGCCGGCCGCCGACGTCGCCACGCTGCTCGACCTCGGGCTCACCCTGTTCGGGGAGAACCGGGCCCAGGAGGCCGGTGCCAAGGTCGCCGAGGTCGCCGCCCTGCGTCCCGACGCCCACCCGCGCTGGCACTTCATCGGTGGCCTGCAGCGCAACAAGGCCAAGGCCGTCGTGGCGTGGGCGGACCGCGTGGAGTCCGTCGACTCCGCCCGCCTCGCCGACGCCCTCGACCGGGCGGCCGCGCGGGCGTGCGACGAGGGCAGGCGCCCCGGCCCGCTGCCCGTGTTGCTGCAGTACAGCGTCGACGGCGACCCCGAGCGCGGCGGCGTCCCCGCGGACGGCCTGCTGCCGCTGGCGGATCACGTCGCCGGCTGCGCCGCGCTGCGTCTGGAGGGGCTCATGGCCGTCGCGCCGCTGGACGCCGACCCCGAGGCGGCCTTCGCCGACATCGCCGACGCCGCAGCCCGGCTACGTTCCGCCTATCCGGCCGCATCCGTCCTGTCGGCCGGTATGAGCGGTGACCTCGAGGTCGCCATCCGTCATGCTTCCGGGGTCGTGCGTGTCGGAACCGCTCTAGTGGGGTATCGGCCGTTAGCCTCCCTGTGATCGCCGGCCGACCGGAAACGGTGCAAGCGGGCGGGGCGTCGAGGGAGGGAGCGCGGATGGGCGCGATGTACCGGCTCAAGGCCTACTTCGGCATGGTGCCCGCTGAGGACATGGCCGAGTACGCCGACGAGCCGCCCGTGGAGCGGTACGCCGGGCGGCGCCGCGAGTACGACCGCTGGGGCGACGGCGAGTACGCGCCCGAGCGCGAATACGTTACCGCGGGTCGTGACGTCCGCGTCGCCGAGTCCCGTGCCCCCGAGGTCCGCAGCGCGGAGGTCCGGGTCGCCGACGACCGGGACGCCGACCGCTACGACGACTGGGACCGCCGCGCAGCGCGGGAGCCGAGCCGCCCGGTCGCGGTGGAGCGCCCGCGGGAGCCGGTCTCCCGACTGGACCGCGAGCCGGTGCGGGGAGCGGGCCTCGGCCCGTCCGCGGTGAGGGGAGCCTTGGCCATGGACACCGACGCCCTTCGGGAGCCGCCACTGCGCGATCAGACACTGCGGGATCCGGCCCTGCGCGAGCCTGCCCGGCTGCCCGAGCGGACACCGGCGCCCGCGGTGCCGGAGCAGCGTCTGGGCGGTGCGGCCGCGCTGGCCCGCATCACCACGCTGCAGCCGCGCAGCTACAACGAGGCCCGCACGATCGGCGAGCGCTACCGCGACGGCGTGCCCGTGATCATGAACCTCACCGACCTCGACGACGCCGCCGCCAAGCGCCTCGTCGACTTCGCCGCCGGGCTGGCGTTCGCGCTGCGCGGGTCGATCGACAAGGTCACCAGCCGCGTCTTCCTGCTCACCCCGGCGGACGTCGAGGTCTCGGCGGACGACGCGCGCCGGCTCGCCGAGCGCGGCCTGTTCCGGCAGGACTGAGCGGAGCGCCGGGAAGCGGGGGCGCGGACCGTGCGCTCCGATGTGAAAGGGCGCGGCACGCCGACCGACCGGGTTGGTAGCCGAGGCGCTGGTCAGGGACGATGGGGACGTGCTCGCGATCCAGTTCGTCCTCTACTACGCGCTGTTCTTCTTCTGGCTGCTCCTGCTCGCCCGCATCGTGGCCGAGATGGTGCGCAGCTTCGCCCGGCAGTGGGTGCCCGTCGGGCCCAGCGCCGTCGCCCTCGAGGTGATCTTCACCGTCACCGATCCGCCCGTGAAGTTGTTGCGGAGAGTGATTCCGGTCGTCCGGATTGGCGGCGTGGGACTGGACCTGTCGATTATGGTTCTGCTGCTGGTCGTGTTCATACTGATGAGCGTTGCCCAGCCGTAGCCGGAGTGAGCCCCAGTCACCCGGTTTCGCCGCCGAGGACTGCATGAGGTGATCCGATGCCGCTGACGCCCGCCGACGTTCACAACGTCGCGTTCAGCAAGCCCCCGATTGGGAAGAGGGGGTACAACGAAGATGAGGTCGACGCGTTCCTGGATCTCGTCGAGGCCGAGCTAGCGCGGCTGATCGAGGAGAACGACGACCTGCGCGAGCAGGTCTCGCAACTCGAGCAGCGACTCGGGAACGCCCAGGCAGACCTGGAGGAGGCGCGTGCGCGTCCCCAGGCCGCCATGGCGGCACCCGCCGCGACGCAGCAGATGCAGCGTCAGCTCGAGCCACCACCGATGCCGCAGCGGCCGATGGAGCCGCCACGCGGGATGGGTGGGCCGCCTGAACCGGACTACCGCGGCGACCTGGGTGGTGACCACCACGTCCAGGCCGCGAAGGTCCTCGGGCTCGCGCAGGAGATGGCCGACCGGCTGACGGCCGAGGCCAAGAGCGAGGCCGACTCGATGCTCACCGACGCCCGCAACAAGTCCGAGCAGCTGCTGTCGGACGCCCGCGCCAAGTCGGACGGCCTGGTCAACGACGCGCGTTCGCGCGCCGAGACCATGCTCAACGACGCGCGCACCCGTGCCGAGACCCTGGAACGGCAGTCTCGCGACAAGGCCGCCCAGCTCGTGGGCGATGCCGAGCGCAAGCAGACCGAGATCATCGGCAGCATCACCCGCGACAAGTCCGAGCTGGAGAAGAAGATCGACCAGCTCCGGACCTTCGAGCGCGAGTACCGCACACGGCTCAAGAACTACCTGGAGTCTCAGCTGCGTGACCTGGACGGGCGGGGGACCGCGGCGCCAACCGACGCCCGGGCCGCCGCGAACGGCGGGTACGCCGCGACGGCGGGGTACGGCCAGCGTGCCGACGCCGGCAGCTGACCACCCCACCCATCAGGGTGGCGCGGGGATTACCGACCGCGCCACCCGGACACGGAGTGAACCGTGCTGCTCCTGGTACTCATCCTCGTCCTGATCGCCTTCGGCCTGCTGGTCGTCGCCCTCCTCTCGGGCAGCGTCCTGTGGGCCTGGGTGTCCGTCGGTGTCAGCGTCGCCGCTGCTGCCGTCCTGCTGGTCGACTGGCTGCAACGCCGGTCCGCGCTGCGGGCCGGGGCCGAGGCGGGCGACGCCGCGCCCACGGCCGTCCCCTCCCACGTCCGCGAGCCGGTCGTGGAGCCGGCCACGGAGGTCATTCCCGCGGTCCCCGCAGGCACGTCTCCGAGCGACCATGGCGCCGCTCCGGGCTCGCCGCCTGCCGGTGGCGACGAACGGCAGGAGGCGCAGGAGACGGTCGTCCTGCGTGCGGTTGCGCCGCCCGGCTCTGCGGGGGGACCGTCGGGCGCTCGTGGCGGTATCGGCTCGTCGGAGCCGATTTGGTCACAGAACGTGACCAAATCCGACGCGGCCGGAAGCCCGTCCGGTGTCCGCGACGGCGAGTCGCGCCGTCCGGAGGCGGACCCGGACGCCGAGGACACGGTCAAGGTGGCCGGCGCGGCCGGCGACGCCTCACCACACGCCGACGCGCCCGCAGGCGGCCCGCCGCGCGGTGTCCCCATCGACGGCCGGGTCCTCCGGCCGGGCGCGGGCCGGCCCTGCCGCCGCTCGGGCCGGACGGCGCTCCGCCGGAGGAGCCCCGCGACGCCGACGCCGCCGCGCTCGTGGCCGGGGTGGAGGACGAGGTGCTCGTCGTGGACGAGCTGCCGCGCTACCACCTCGCCGGCTGCCGCTCGCTCGCGGGCATCCCGGTGATCCCGCTGCCGGCCCGCGAGGCCGTCGAGCTGGGCTTCACCCCCTGCGCCTGGTGCACGCCCGACCGGGCGCTGAGCGCCCGGCACCGCGCTCCCGCCCGGTGACCGGATCCGGCGGTCCCGTTCGTCGGGTCGTGCGGGCCCTGCCGCGGAACCCGGTGGCGCAACGGCGCTACCCTGGTGGCACAGGCACCGATCCGGCCATCACCGGGGAGCCTCCGGAAGAAACCCCGCCCGCGGGGGAGTAGAACCGGACGGGTGCGGCCCGTCAACGCCGCAGAACGAGAGGCCGCGGGCCGTCCTGGTGACGGCACGCGGCAAGCGGGGTGGTACCGCGGTGTCCCCGGCCCGACGTGTGGGCCGGGCCGTCGTCCCCGTGCCGGCAACGCCCGGACGCGCGAAGCGACAGCAGAGCGCGCCTCCACACCGCCGCACGAGGAGCCCTCCAGTGACCACCCCCGAGACCCCGCCGGCCTACCCGACGGTTCCCGCGCACCCCGCGTTCCCGGCCCTCGAGCACGAGGTGCTCGACTTCTGGGCCGCCGACGGCACCTTCGAGGCCTCCGTCGACGCGCGCCCGACCGGGGAGAACGGCGCCAACGAGTACGTCTTCTACGACGGCCCGCCCTTCGCCAACGGCCTGCCGCACTACGGGCACCTGCTGACGGGCTACGTCAAGGACGTCGTCCCGCGCTACCGCACCATGCGCGGCCACCGGGTCGAGCGCCGCTTCGGCTGGGACACCCACGGCCTGCCGGCGGAGGTCGAGGCCGAGCACCAGCTCGGGATCAAGCACAAGTCCGAGATCGAGGAGATGGGCGTCGCCGAGTTCAACGACGCCTGCCGCGCCTCCGTGCTGCGCTACACCGACGAGTGGCGCGCCTACGTCACCCGCCAGGCCCGCTGGGTCGACTTCGACAACGACTACAAGACGCTCGACCTGGACTACATGGAAAGCGTCATGTGGGCCTTCAAGACCCTCTGGGACAAGGGGCTCGTGTACTCGGGGTTCCGGGTGCTCTGGTACTGCTGGCGCTGCGAGACGCCGCTGTCGTCCACCGAGACCAAGATGGACGACGTCTACACCGACCGGCAGGACCCGGCCGTCACCGTCGGGCTGCGGCTGCTCGCCCCCGGCAGTGACCCAGAGAGCGACCCAGAGAGCAGGGACCTGGACGGCGCGTACGCCCTGGTCTGGACGACGACGCCGTGGACGCTGCCGTCGAACCTGGCCGTCGCCGTGCGCCCGGACGTCGAGTACGTGCTGGTGGAGACGGCTGACTCCACGGCGCACCCGGGCGAGCGGTTCGTCCTCGCCGCCGCCCGCCTGGGCGCGTACGCCCGCGAGCTGGGTGACGACCCGCGCGTGCTGCGCCGCCTGACCGGCGCGGAGCTGCTCGGCACCGCGTACGTCCCGCCGTTCGACTTCTTCGAGGGCCGGGAGAACGCGCACCGGGTGCTGGCCGCCGACTACGTCACGACCGACGACGGCACCGGGCTCGTGCACATCGCGCCGGCGTTCGGCGAGGAGGACAAGGTCGTCACGGACGCGGCGGGGATCGAGGCCGTCGTCCCCGTCGACACCCGCGGCGAGTTCGACACGACCGTGCCCCCGTACACCGGCATGCTGGTGTTCGACGCGAACCCGCAGATCATCCGGGACCTGCGCGACCGGCGCCCCGCACACGCAGGCACTGCTGCTGCGGCACGAGACCTACGACCACCCCTACCCGCACTGCTGGCGGTGCGGGAACCCGCTGATCCAGCGGGCGGTCGACTCGTGGTTCGTGCAGGTGACGCAGTTCCGCGACCGGATGGTCGAGCTGAACCAGCAGATCACCTGGGTGCCCGAGCACATCCGGGACGGCCAGTTCGGCAAGTGGCTGGAGGGCGCGCGCGACTGGTCGATCTCCCGCAACCGCTACTGGGGCTCGCCGATCCCGGTGTGGGTCAGCGACGACCCGCGGTACCCGCGCACGGACGTCTACGGCTCGCTGGACGAGCTGGAGCGCGACTTCGGCGTGCGGCCGACGGACCTGCACCGCCCCTTCGTCGACGAGCTGACCCGCCCGAACCCGGACGACCCGACCGGGAACTCGACCATGCGCCGGGTGCCGGAGGTGCTCGACTGCTGGTTCGAGTCGGGCTCGATGCCGTTCGCGCAGGTCCACTACCCGTTCGAGAACAGCGACTGGTTCGAGCACCACTACCCGGGCGACTTCATCGTCGAGTACAACGGCCAGACGCGCGGCTGGTTCTACACGCTGCACGTGCTGGCCACGGCGCTGTTCGACCGGCCGGCGTTCCGCTCCTGCGTCGCGCACGGGATCGTGCTGGGCGACGACGGCGCGAAGATGTCGAAGTCGCGGAAGAACTACCCGGACGTCAACGAGGTCTTCGAGCGCGACGGCTCCGACGCCATGCGCTGGTTCCTCATGGCGAGCCCGATCCTGCGCGGCGGGAACCTCGTCGTCACCGAGCAGGGCATCCGCGAGGGCGTCCGCCAGGCGATCCTGCCGCTGTGGAACACCTGGTACTTCCTGTCGCTGTACGCGAACGCGGCCGGTCGCGTCGGCACGGCGCGCACCGACTCGGCGAACGTGCTCGACCGCTACGTGCTCGCCAAGACCGCGGCGCTGGTCGACGGGGTGACCGCGGCGCTGGAGGTCCAGGACATCGCCGGGGCGTGCGAGCAGGTGCGCGACCACGCCGAGGTGCTGACCAACTGGTACGTCCGCCGCTCCCGCGAGCGGTTCTGGGACGGTGACGCCGACGCGATCGACACCCTGCACACCGTGCTGGAGGTCACCGCCCGGGTCGCCGCACCGCTGCTGCCGCTGACCATGGAGAAGGTGTGGCAGGGGCTGACCGGTGGGCGGTCGGTGCACCTGACGGACTGGCCGGCCCCGGGCGAGCTGCCGCACGACGACGCACTGGTGGCGGCGATGGACCGGGTGCGCCAGGTGGCGTCGGCGGCGCTGTCGCTGCGCAAGGCCCGCGGGCTGCGGGTCCGGCTGCCGCTGGCCCGGCTCACGGTCGCGGCCACGGACGCGGCGACGCTGCAGCCGTTCGCCGACATCCTGGGCGACGAGGTCAACGTCAAGGACGTGGTGCTCACCGACGACGTGGCGGCCTACGGCCGGTTCGAGGTCGCCGTCAACGCCCGTGCCTGCGGGCCGCGGCTCGGCGGCGACACCCAGAAGGTGATCCGCGCGGTCAAGGCGGGGGAGTGGACGGCGAACCCGGACGGCACCGTCGAGGCGGGCGGGATCACGCTGCTGGCCGGGGAGTTCACCGAGAAGCTGGTCGCCGCCGACCCCTCGGGAACGACCGCCCTGCCCGGCAACACCGGCCTGGTGGTGCTGGACACGGACGTGACGCCCGAGCTGGCCCGGGAGGGTCTGGGCCGCGACGTGGTCCGGCTCGTCCAGCAGGCCCGTCGGGACGCCGGTCTGGAGGTGTCGGACCGGATCACGCTGACCCTGGACGCGCCCGAGCCCGTCGTGGACGCCGTGCGCGAGCACGAGACGTTCGTCGCGGGGGAGGTGCTGGCGATGTCCGTGGACTACGCGCCGGTGCTCGACCCGACGCTGGTCGGCACCGTCTCCGACGGCCACGAGGTGCGCGTGCTCGTCGCGCCCGCTGCCCGCTGACGGCTCGCGGATGCCCCACGGCGCAGGCGCACCGTGGGGCATCCGGCAGACCCCTCGGTCAGGCGGTGAAGAGCTTCCCGGTGAAGGTGGTCTTTCCCTGGCTGCCACGGGCGTCGATGGTGAACTCGGTGCCGGCGATGACGTTGGTGGCGAGCGTCTTGCGCCCGAGGTCACCCGCGGCCCAGAACACCTCGTCGCTGAAGACGGGCTTGCCGTCGTGCGTGGAGCGCAGCCGCATGGTGAAGGGGCTGCCGGCGATCACGTCCGGGTCGAAGGAGATGTCCCCGTGGGCGTTGGTCGTGCGCCTCTTCTCGAACGAGTACCAATTGCCGTCCGCCGAGGTCTTTCCGCTGACGGAGAACTCACTCATCTACCCCTCCTGAGGTGTCGGACCGCCCGGGCGGACGGTCGAGATGTCGCGAGGCCGGCGATGCGGCGGTCGCGGCGGTGACGGGGTCGGCGTCCCGGCCCCGTCCTGTTACAGAGCGCTGCGACCCGGGCACTGATACATACAGCGATCAGCGAAGATCTACAGGTGGGGTCACTAGGGTGACCCCGTGGGCGAGGCGGCGCGGCGGTGGGCCGAGCTGCAGGGCGGGCGGGGAATACCGCCGGAGATCCTGGCCGCGGCTCGGGACGACCCGTGGACGCACGAGCCGCGTGACTTCACCGCCCCGGACATCGCGGTCGAGACGCCGTCCCGGCGACGCGGCGACGGTGCTGCTCGGCGAGGGCGGGACGGTGCTCGACGTCGGGTGCGGCGGGGGCGCGGCGGCGTTCGCGCTGGACGGGATCACGGCGGTGACGGGCGTGGACCGGCAGCGCGACATGCTGGAGCTGTTCGCGGCGGCCGCGACCGCGCGCGGCGTGCCGCACCGGATCGTGTCGGGCACGTGGCCGGACGTCGCGGGCGCGGCGGGAGCGGCGGACGTGGTGCTGTGCCACCACGTGCTGCACAACGTCGTCGACCTGCCCCCGTTCCTGCGCGCCCTGACCGCGGCGGCGCGGCGGGGCGTGGTCGTCGAGATGCTCGCCGAGCACCCGCTGGCCTGGCTGGACCCGCTGTGGCTGCGGTTCCACGGCCTGCGGCGCCCGCCGCCGGCCACCGTGGACGACGCGGTCGCGGTGCTGGGCGAGCTGGGGATCCGGCCCGAGGTCGCGCGCTGGGACCGGGCGACCGTGCCGCGGGGCGACGCCGCCTGGGTGGCCCGGCGCCTGTGCCTCCCGCCGGAGCGGACCGAGGACGTCGCTGCGGCGTTGGCCGAGCTCCCCGCCCGCCCTCGGCAGGTCGCCACCCTCACCTGGCGGCCCTGAGCGCCGTCCGTGTACGTGGGCGTCAGGGGTGCGGGCGGTGCGTGACCCACCACGCGATCAGCGCGCCGAGCGAGTTGGTGGCGGCGTGCAGCAGCATCGGGGTGACGAGATGGCCGCTCCACCGCTGCCAGGCACGGAACACCACGCCGGCCGCCGTGGTGAACAGCACCGTTCCGATCACCGCCCCCGAGGTGCCCAGCGCGTTCGTCACCGCCGACCCCGACCCCAACGACGGCAGCACGTGCCAGAGCCCGAACAGCCCCGACGACACCAGAGTCGCCCGCCACCAGCCACCCCCGACCAGCGCCGGCAGGACGCCTCGGAAGGCCAGCTCCTCCAGCACGACGGTGCCCAGCGGGATCCGCACGAGCGCGACGAACAGCACCGCGGCCAGCGAGACGGTGCCGCGGTCGTCGACGAACGCCGTCCGCACGGCGGGCACCGCCACGGCCGCGGCGTAGACCAGCGCGACCGCGGCGACGGCGAGCGCCCCGATCGTCAGCCCCCGCCGCAGCCGCACTCCGTGCAACCCGAGGTCCGCCCACGTCAGGCCGCCGATCCGGGCCACGACGAGCAGCACCGCGGTCATGCCGAGGTTCCACACCAGGTAGCCCTGCGGCCAGAGCCGGTTGCTGACCACGTTCGAGACCGCCAGCAGCGTGACCGCCGCGAAGAGCGCGAGACGGATCCGCAACGGTCGCCCGGTCCGGGCGGGCAGGGGCGGCGCGAGCGTCGTCACCCACCCATCGTGCGTGACGTCGCTGTGTGCTGCCCGTGTGGGGCCGGTCGGCTCGGCACGGACCCCTGACCGGCCGCCGCCCGTTAGGGTGATCAAGTGGCGGAGGTGGGCATGGCGAGCCTGGAGGTGCTGCTCGGCGTCGCGGCCGCGGTGGTGCTGCTCGGCGTGCTCGCCGTGCGGATCTCGGTGCGCCTGGGACTGCCCTCCCTGCTGCTCTACCTGGCGATCGGCATCCTGCTGGGCGAGTCGGTGCTCGGCATCCAGTTCTCCGACGCCGGCGTGACCGAGGCGGCCGGCCTCGGGGCGCTCGTCCTCATCCTCACCGAGGGCGGCATCACCACGCGGTGGGCCGCGGTCCGGCCGGCGCTGCGCGTGGGGATCGCGTTGTCGACGGTCGCGGTCGTCGTGAGCATCCTCGTGGTCGGCACCGCCCTGCACGCCGTCCTCGGCCTGGACTGGCGAACGGCGTTCCTCTGGGGCGCGGTGCTGTCGTCGACCGACGCCGCGGCGGTGTTCAGCGTGCTGCGCGGGGTGGGGGTGAGCAAGCGGCTGCGGGGCGCCCTCGAGCTGGAGTCGGGAATGAACGACGCGCCGGTGGTGCTCGCCGTCGTCGTGCTCGCCTCGGACGACCCGATCACGTGGCTGACGCCGGTCCTCGTGGTGTACGAGCTCCTGGCGGGTGCGGTCGTCGGGTACGCGCTGGGCCGCGCGGGTGCCTGGGCGCTGCGGCGCGCGGCGCTCCCGTCGACGGGCCTGTACCCGCTGGCCGCGATCGCCTGCTGCCTGCTCGCGTACTCGGCCGGCACGCTCGCGCACGCCTCCGGGCTGCTGGCGACCTACGTCGCCGCCCTGGTCCTCGGCAACTCCAACCTGCCGCACCGCGGCGACGTGCTGTCGTTCGCCGAGGGCACGGGCTGGTTGGCCCAGATCGGGCTCTTCGTCCTGCTCGGGCTCTACGCCTCGCCCATACGGCTGCTCGACGCCGTCGTCCCCGCGTTGATCGCCGGGGTCGTCCTCGTGGTGGCCGCACGGCCGCTCTCGGTGATCGTGGCGGCGGCGCCGTTCCGGGTGCCGTGGCGCGAGCAGGCATTCCTGTCGTGGTCCGGGTTGCGCGGTGCGGTGCCGATCGTGCTGGCGCTCGTGGCGCTGCAGGAGGGGGCGACGAACGGGCAGCGGCTGGTCGACGCCGTCTTCGTGCTCGTCGTCGTCCTCACTCTCCTGCAGGGCACGACGCTGCCGTTCGTGGCGCGTCGGCTCGGCGTGGTGGCGGGCGAGCCTCAGGAGATCGAGGTCGACGCCGCCCCACTGGACGAGCTGGGTGCGGACCTGCTGCAGGTCCGTGTGCCGGCGGGCTCCCGGCTGCGCGGGGTCTACCTGCGCGAGCTCAGGCTGCCGCGCGGCGCCACGGTGAGCCTCGTCGTCCGCGATGAGGAGGCGTTCACCCCGACGGCCGACACCCGGCTGCGCGTGGGCGATCAGATTCTGGTCGTCACCACGGTCGCGGCCCGCGAGGCCACCGAGCGGCGGATCCGGGCGGTCGACCGGGCCGGGCGGCTGGCCCGCTGGCACGGGGAGTCCGGTCGGTAATCCCGGTGAGGGATGATGGGGTCGTGAGTGCCGCCGACGCCCCTGGACAGTCGCCCGCCGCTGCGCGGCCCCGTGTCCCGCTGCTCGTCGGGATCGCCGCGCTCGTCCTCGTCCTGGACGTGGTGACCAAGGTGCTGGCGGTCACCCGGCTGGAGGGCCGCGAGCCGGTCGAGCTGCTGGGCGGCGCGGTGTACCTGGTGCTCGTGCGCAACCCCGGGGCGGCGTTCTCGCTGGCCACCGGCTACACGTGGGTGCTGTCGCTGGTCGCGGTCGCGGTGGTGGTGGTGATCGCGCGCATCGCGCGGCGGCTGCGGTCGACGGGCTGGGCGGTGGCGCTGGGCCTGGTGCTCGGCGGGGCGCTGGGCAACCTCGCGGACCGGATCTTCCGCGCCCCGGGCCCGCTTGCAGGGCCACGTGGTGGACGTCGTGTCGCTGTTCGCCCCGGACGGCAGCGTGTGGCCGGTGTTCAACCTCGCCGACTCCTCGATCGTCACCGGGGGAGTGCTGCTCGTGCTGCTGGCGCTGACCGGGCGCGAGCTCGACGGGACCCGCGTCGTCCGCCAGCATGCCGCGAAGGGCGGGGTGGCGAAGGGTGGTGCGGCGCCGGGCCCCGAGTCGTCGAGCACCGGCCGCGCACGGGCCGCCGACGCCACGCCCGGCCCCGGACGACGACCCCGCAGGGCACGACGCCGAGGGCCGACCGTGGGTGACACGCGCCAGCTCCCCGTGCCGGACGGTCTCGACGGGATGCGGGTGGACGCGGGGCTGTCCCGCCTGCTCGGCCTGTCCCGCACCGCGGTCGCGACCCTGACCGAGGAGGGTCGCGTCGCGGTCGACGGCCGTGCCGCCGGGAAGTCGGATCGGCTCGTGGCCGGCACCTGGCTCGAGGTCGACCTGCCCGAGCCGGAGGGTCCGACCACGATCACCGCGCCGCCCGAGGTCGTCGCCGGGCTCAGGATCCTCTACGAGGACGACGACATCGTGGTGGTCGACAAGCCCGTCGGCGTCGCGGCGCACCCCAGTCCCGGGTGGACGGGCCCGACGGTCCTGGGCGGCCTCGCCGCGCTCGGCGTGCGCGTGTCCACCTCGGGCGCGGCCGAGCGGCAGGGCATCGTGCACCGGCTCGACGTCGGCACGACCGGGGTCATGGTCGTCGCGAAGTCCGAGCACGCTTACAGCGTGCTGAAGCGGGCGTTCAAGGAGCGCACGGTCGAGAAGCGCTACCACGCCGTCGTGCAGGGGCACCCGGACCCGTCGCGCGGCACGGTCGACGCCCCGATCGACCGCCACCCGAAGCACGACTACAAGTGGGCCGTCGTCGCCGACGGCCGGCCGAGCGTCACCCACTACGACACGATCGAGGCGTTCCGGGCGGCCTCGCTGCTCGACATCCGGCTGGAGACCGGACGGACCCACCAGATCCGCGTGCACATGGCGGCGCTGCGCCACCCCTGCGTGGGCGACATCGCCTACGGTGCGGACCCGGTGCTGGCGAAGCGGCTGCGGCTCGAGCGGCAGTGGCTGCACGCCCGGGAGCTGGGCTTCGACCACCCGGCCGACGGGCAGTGGGTGACGTTCACCAGCCCGTACCCCGCGGATCTCGACCGGGCGCTGGACCTGCTGCGCGAGTGAACGGCGGACGCACGCCTGCGCCGCGTCGACCCGGCAGCGCGCAAGGCAGGCGGTGAGCGCGTGAGCACCCGCGGGCGCCTCGCGGTGCTGGCGGGCTGCGTTCTCGTCGCGCTGGCCGTCGCGTGGTACGCCGGGTCCCGGTTCGCCCCGTCCCCGGCGGCGCCCGCAGGCGGCACCGTGCGGCTCGGGCCGGAGGCGGGGGAGGACGTCGCCGCCTACCTCGCCCGGCTGCCCGCGACCCTGCCCCCGGACGGGGCCCGCGCGCCGGCGCTGGTGCAGCTGGACGCCGAGGCGACAGCGCCGGACGCACTCGCCGCCGTCGCCGGCACCACACCGCTGACCGCGGTCTTCCGGGTGCCGCTGCCGCGGGTCCAGACCGCGCTGCGGTTCGTCGCGCTGGAGCCCGGCGTGCCCGTGGCGACCGCGCTGGACAACGCGCGGGTGCGCGCCGAGCGGGAAGCGGCCGCGGACGCGAGCCACCTGACGGACCGGCCGGGCGCGGTCGCCGCGGCCGAGGCGGCGGCGCTCGGTCGGCCCGACTGCCGCTGCGTCGTCGCGCTGGTCGTCGACGGCGACCGACGCCGGGCTCGACGCGGTCGCCCGCCGCGCCCCGGTGCGGGCGGTGGAGGCCGCGCCGCCGGGCACGACCGGCGCGGAGCTCGCGCTCTCGCCGCTGCTGCCGGAACAGACCGCCCGCGCGGACCCGCCGCCGGACGACGGCCCGGTGCCGCCGGCATCCTGATCGGCAGGGGCCGCTGCGGGCCGACGCGGCGCGCCGAGCACGCGCGTGAACGGCGCGCTCTTGCTGTTCGATCACGTCCGTACAGCGATGACGCGCCTCTGGGGCGCGACTCTGGTTGTCGCACTTCCTCACTGCATTCTGTCGGCACTCGCCGCGCTGTGCCGCCGGATCCTCGGTCATCGCCCGGCCGCCTCCCGCGCGGCCCGCAGCTCGCGCTCCCGCACCGCGTGCTCGTCCGTCCGGGCGTCGTAGTCCCAGAACGAGCGCAGCGCCGCCGCGGTGGCCGCGACACCGGCGACACAGAGCACGCCGCCGCTGACGATGGCCGTGCGGACCGACGTCGCGTCCGCCACCAGCCCCGCGCGTGCCTCCCCGCCGAGCGGGCCGACCGTGTAGGACAGCATCTCGATCCCGGCGAGGCGTCCGCGGTGGGAGTCGGGGATCGTCTGGTGCCAGATCGTCCCCCGGAACAGCCCACTGATCATGTCGAACGCCCCGGCCAGCACGAGGCCGAGCAGCACGACCGCCGGGACCGTCGTCAGCCCGGCCAGCACCACCGACGCCCCCCACGCCGCTGCCGACAGCACGACGGCGCGCCCGTGGTGGTGCACGCGGGCCGTCCACCCGCTCGTCGCCGTGGCCAGCAGCGACCCGACCGTCCCGGCCGAGTACAGCAGCCCGAGCAGCGCCGGCCGGGCGAGCACCTCCGTGGCCAGTGCGGGGAACAGCACCACCGGCATCGCCAGGAACATCGCGACCAGGTCGACGACGTAGGTACCGAGCAGGTCGGGACGGCGCGCCGCGTAGACCACGCCGTCGCGGATCTCCCGCACCGTCCCGGTGCGCGGAGGGCTCCTCCAACGGCGGGTAGGGGCGCAGCAGAGCGAACAGCGCGGTCGCGCCCGCGAAGCCGACCAGCGTGACGCCGAAGGCCCACGGCGGGCCGACCGACGCGAGCAGCACCCCGCCCAGCGCGGGGCCGCCGAGCATGCCGACCTGCGCGCCCACCGACGACAACGCCACGGCCGCGGGCAGCTCGGCGTGGCGCACCGTGCGGGGGACGAGCGCCTCGCGGCTGGGCGACTGCAGCGACTGCGCCACGGCCATCACCACCCCGACGCCGTAGACCACGGGCACCGACGGGTGCGGCGCCAGCGCGTTGGCCAGCAGCACCGCCGTTCCCGCGACCTGGGCGACGCCGGTGAGCACGAGCACGCGCCTGCGGTCGAGCCGGTCGGCCAGCGCCCCGCCGTAGAGCCCGGCGAGCACCAGCGGGACCAGCTGCACCAGCCCGTACGCGCCGACGGCGAAGTTCGAGCCCGTCAGCGCGTAGAGCTGGAACGGGACCGCGACGTAGCCGACCATCGCGCCGAGGAAGAACACGAAGCCGGCGACGAACAGCACCCGGAAGTCGCGGGACGTGCGCAGCGGAGTGAGGTCGAGGCGCAACCCCGCGAGCCGGGCGCGCCACCCGGAGCGGGACTCGGAGGACACGAGCGGGATGGTGCCGTCCCGGCCCGCCGCGGGCGAGCGGTTTGACGTCCGACAGGGGCTGCACGGCGGTCGGCCCCGGCTGCGCGGAACTGTCGGACCCCGGCGTTAGTCTGGCGGCCTTCCCCAGAGCATCAGATCCCCAGAACGTCAGACCCCCAGCGCATCAGACCCAGGCATCAGACACGGTCCCGAGCACGCGCCGCCCGCCGGCACCGCGTGAGGACGGAGCAGACGACCTCGTGGCAAGCCCCTCCGGTGACAGCTTCGTCCACCTGCACACGCACACCGAGTTCTCGATGCTCGACGGTGCGGCCCGGCTGGACGCCCTGTTCGCGGAGTCCGCCCGGATGGGGATGCCGGCGCTGGCGATGACGGACCACGGCAACGTCTTCGGCGCCTACGAGTTCTGGCGCAAGGCCAAGGCGCACGGGGTCAAGCCGATCATCGGCATGGAGGGCTACCTCTCGCCTGGGAGCCGGCACGAGCGCAAGCGCGCCACCCTCGGCCAGAAACGGCACGAGCCAGACGAGCGACGACAACCCGGGTGAGATGTACACCCACATGACGCTGCTGGCCGAGAGCACCGAGGGGATGCACAACCTCTTCCGGCTCTCCAGCCTCGCGAGCCTCGAGGGCTACTACTACAAGCCCCGCATGGACCGCGAGCTGCTCGAGACCTACGGCAGAGGGATCATCGCCACCACCGGGTGCCCGTCCGGCGAGGTGCAGCGGCTGCTGCAGCAGGACCGCTACGCCGACGCCTGCCAGGCCGCGTCCGACTACCGCGACATCTTCGGCCGCGACAACTTCTTCTGCGAGCTGATGGACCACGGCATCAGCATCGAGAAGCAGGTGCAGGAAGACCTCTTCCGGCTCAAGAAGGAGCTGGGCCTGCCGGGGCTGGCCACGAACGACCTGCACTACACCTACGCGGACGACGCGAAGCCGCACGAGGTGCTGCTGTGCGTGCAGACGGGCAAGACCCTGGCGGACCCGAACCGGTTCAAGTTCGACGCGCAGGACTTCTACCTCAAGTCTCCGGCGGAGATGCGCGCGCAGTGGGACCCGCAGTTCCCCGAGGCGTGCGACAACACGCTGCTGATCGCCGAGCGGGTGGACGTCGGGTTCACCGAGGGGCAGGACCTCATGCCCCGCGCGCCCGTCCCCGAGGGCGAGACCGAGGAGTCGTGGCTGGTCAAGGAGGTCGAGCAGGGGCTGCACCAGCGGTTCCCGAACGGCGTCACGGACCAGTACCGCAAGCAGGCCGAGTACGAGCTCGGTGTCATCATCCAGATGGGTTTCCCGGGCTACTTCCTCGTGGTGGCGGACCTCATCCAGCACGCCAAGTCCGTCGGCATCCGCTGCGGCCCCGGCCGCGGGTCGGCCGCGGGCTCGCTCGTCGCGTACGTCCTGGGGATCACCGACCTCGATCCGATCAAGCACAAGCTGATCTTCGAGCGGTTCCTCAACCCCGAGCGCATCTCGATGCCCGACATCGACATGGACTTCGACGAGCGCCGGCGCGGCGAGATGATCCGCTACACGACCGAGAAGTACGGCGAAGACCGGATCGCGCAGATCATCACCTACTCCACGATCAAGGCGAAGGCCGCGATCAAGGACTCGGCGCGGGTGCTGTTCGGCCAGCCCGGCTACGCGGTGGCCGACCGGATCACCAAGGCCATGCCGCCGGCGATCATGGGCAAGGACATCCCGCTGTCACGGGCATCTTCGACCCCGCGCACAAGCGCTACTCGGAGGCCACCGAGGTCCGCGCGCTCTACGAGGTCGGACCCACAGGTCAAGGAGATCATCGACACCGCCCGCGGGCTCGAGGGCCTCAAGCGCCAGTGGGGCGTGCACGCCGCGGGCGTGATCATGTCGAGCACGCCGCTGATCGACGTCATCCCGATCCAGCGCCGCGACTCCGACGGCGCCATCATCACGCAGTTCGACATGGGCGCCTGCGAGACGCTCGGGCTGCTGAAGATGGACTTCCTCGGCCTGCGCAACCTCACGATCATCGACGACGCGCTGGAGAACATCGAGCTCAACGGCAAGCCGAAGCTCGTCATCGAAGACGTCGAGCTGGACGACCCGAAGACCTACGAGCTGCTGGCCAAGGGCGAGACGCTCGGCGTGTTCCAGCTCGACGGCGGGCCGATGCGGGACCTGCTGCGCCGCATGGCCCCCACCGAGTTCGACGACATCTCCGCCGTCGGCGCGCTCTACCGGCCCGGCCCGATGGGCGCGAACGCGCACAACGACTACGCGGACCGCAAGAACAAGCGTCAAGAGGTCACGCCCATCCACCCGGAGCTGGCGGAGCCGCTCAAGGACATCCTCGGCGAGACCTACGGCCTGATCGTCTACCAGGAACAGGTCATGGCGATCGCCCAGAAGCTCGCCGGCTACACGCTCGGCAAGGCGGACCTGCTCCGCCGGGCGATGGGCAAGAAGAAGAAGGAGATCCTGGACAAGGAGTACGCCGGCTTCGCCCAGGGCATGAAGGACCACGGCTATTCCGAGGCCGCGGTCAAGACGCTCTGGGACATCCTGCTGCCGTTCTCGGACTACGCGTTCAACCGCGCGCACTCCGCCGCGTACGGGGTCGTCTCCTACTGGACGGCGTTCCTCAAGGCGAACTACCCGGCCGAGTACATGGCCGCGGTGCTCACCTCCGTCCGCGACGACAAGGACAAGGCCGCCGTCTATCTCGGCGGAATGCCGGCGGATGGGCATCCGGGTGCTGCCGCCGGACGTCAACGACTCGGTGCGCAACTTCGCGCCGGTCGGCGCGGACATCCGCTTCGGTCTGGGCGGGATCCGCAACGTCGGCGTGAACGTCGTCGACGCGATCGTGGCGGCGCGCAAGGAGAAGGGCGGGTTCACCGACTTCTCGGACTTCCTGCGCAAGGTCGACGCGGTGGTCTGCAACAAGAAGGTCATCGAGTCGCTGATCAAGGCCGGGGCGTTCGACTCGCTGGGGCACTCCCGCAAGGGCCTGCTGCTCGTGCACGCCGACGCGATCGACGCGGTGATGAGCACGAAGAAGGCGGCGTCGATGGGGCAGTTCGACCTCTTCGGCTCGATGGACGGGTCGGGGTCGTCGGAGCTGGACGCCGTGTTCGACGTGAAGGTGCCCACCGAGGAATGGGACCCCAAGCACCGGCTGGCCGTCGAACGGGAGATGCTCGGGCTCTACGTCTCGGGCCATCCGCTGGACGGGATCGAGCAGGCGCTGGCGGCCAAGGCGGACACCCCGATCTCGGCGATCCTGGCGGGCGACGTCGGCGAGGGCGCGCAGATCACCGTCGGCGGCATCCTGGCCGGGGTGAACCGCCGGGTGAACAAGAACGGTGAGCCGTGGGCGTCGGCGCAGATCGAGGATCTCGCCGGAGGGATCGAGGTGCTGTTCTTCCCCCGCTGCTACCAGGTCGTCGGTGTGGACGTCGCGGAAGACGCGATCGTGCTGGTCAAGGCGCGGGTGAACAAGCGCGACGACCGGGTGTCGCTGATCGCGAACGATCTCGCCGTGCCGGAGCTGGTCGCGCCGGGGGAGGCCGGGCTGCCGATCAAGGTCAGCATGCGCACGGAGCTGTGCACACCGGAGCGGGTGGCGAAGCTCAAGGAGGTGCTCACGCACCACCCCGGTGGGTCGGAGGTGCACCTGCACCTGGTCAACGGCAGCCGGGTCACTCCGCTGCGCCTGGCCGACGGGCTGCGGGTGACGCACAGCTCCGCGTTGATGGGCGACCTCAAGGCGCTGCTGGGCCCGGGCTGCCTGGGCTGAGCGCGAGGGGCGTCAGGTGCCGACCGGCCAGTGCTCGACGGTCACGTCGTCCATCGGGAAGTCCTTCGGGTTGCCGGTGACGAGCACGCCCTTGTGCGCCCAGGCGGCCCCGGCGACGAGGCAGTCGGCCTGGTAAAGGGTGATCCCGCGCGCGGCGAAGTCGCGTCGCCACTCGCCGGCTCGCCATCCGACTCGCCGACCGACGGGGAGAACGGCCAGGCCGTCGAACGAGCGAGCGGGCTGCGGGTTCCTCTCCTGCCCGCAGCCCGCGGACGATCTCGTCGACATTGATCGCCGTGGTGGCGGGGACGTCCCCCGCCTCGCGCAGGGCGGCGACCCTCTCGATCGCCGGGCGTCCGCGCAAGAAGTCGATCAGAACCGTCGAATCCAGCACGTACAGACCCACGGGTCGTCAGCCTGCCCGCCGGGCGTCGGCTCGGCGCTGCTCCCGTACCCACGCGGCGGGGTCGTCGTCCCAGCCGTGACCCTCGTCGTCGATCGCGCCGGCTGCAGCCTCGATCGAGGCCCAGCGCATCTCCTGTCGCACAGCTCGCTCGACAGCGGTGCGCACGAACCCGCTCCGGCCGCGGGGACCGGCAATCCGATCGACCTGGGCCACCAGGTCGTCGTCGAGCTCAATGTGCATACGCATGTGTAGAGGTTAGCACCAAGCTGAGTGCGTGACCGTGTGTCGCAGGCCGGCACCGATGAGAACCGTGCTGCGGCGCGTCAGCACTTCCGCGGGGTCGTCGCGGCCCTCGGGGAGGGGTTCGACGTGTGCGACGAGACGAGCCCGCTCCTGCCCGGCCGCGGGTCGGCGTTCCGGCGCCGCTCGGTCGTGCTCGAGCCCGGGCAGTCGCGGCCGTCCGGCGACGCCGAGTGGCGCGACGCGCTCGTCATCGTCGAGCGCGGCGACGTCGAGCTCGAGTGCGCGGCAGGTGGCCGGCGGCGGTTCTCCGGCGGCGCGGTCCTCTGGCTGGAGGGGATCGACCTGCGCGTGCTGCACAACGTCGGCGACGAACCGGTGGTGCTGCTCGCCGTGAGCCGGCGCCGGGACGAGGAGCCCCACGGCCCGCCCTAGGCTCCCCCGCGTGGAGGGCGTCGACGACCTGCTGGCCGCCGACCGCGCGCATGTCTGGCACCCCTACGCGGCGATGCCCGCCGCCGTGCCGCCGCTGCCGGTCGTGTCGGCGCAGGGGGTGCGGCTGCGGCTGGCGGACGGGCGCGAGCTGGTCGACGGGATGTCGTCGTGGTGGGCGGCGGTCCACGGCTACCGCCATCCCGTGCTCGACGCCGCGGTGCGCGACCAGCTCGGCGCGATGAGCCACGTGATGTTCGGCGGCCTCACGCACGGTCCGGCCGTCGAGCTGGCCCGGCTGCTCGTCGACGTCACCCCCGCCGGGCTCGAGCACGTCTTCCTCTGCGACTCCGGCTCGGTCTCGGTCGAGGTCGCGATCAAGATGTGTCTGCAGTACCAGCGGTCGCGCGGACACCCGGCCAAGCATCGGCTGATGACCTGGCGCGGCGGCTACCACGGCGACACCTTCGGCGCGATGAGCGTCTGCGACCCGGACGGCGGCATGCACGCGCTGTGGCGCGACGTGCTGCCGCGGCAGGTGTTCGCCGGACCGCCCCCGGCCGCGTTCGAGCAGGACTACGTCGCGGAGCTGGCGCGGCTGGTCGAGACGCACGCCGACGAGCTGGCCGCGGTGATCGTCGAGCCGGTCGTCCAGGGCGCAGGCGGCATGCGCTTCCACGACCCCCGCTACCTGCACGTGCTGCGCGAGCTGTGCCTCACCCACGACGTGCTGCTGGTGTTCGACGAGATCGCCACCGGGTTCGGCCGGACGGGTGCGTTCTTCGCCGCCGAGCACGCGGGCGTCGCGCCCGACGTCATGTGCGTCGGCAAGGCGCTGACCGGCGGGTACCTGTCGATGGCCGCCGCGCTGTGCACCCCGCCGATCGCCCGCGGGATCTCCGACGGCAGAGTCGACGGATCCGGCCGAGCCGGTGGGCCAGGCGTGCTCATGCACGGGCCGACGTTCATGGGCAACCCGCTCGCTGCCGCCGTCTCGATCGCGTCGATCCGGCTCCTGCAGGAGCGCGGGTGGCGCGCCGAGGTCCGGGCGATCGAGTCCGGGCTGCGCACGGGGCTCGCGCCCGCGCGCGGGCTGCCCGGGGTGGCCGACGTGCGCGTGCGCGGCGCCATCGGCGTCGTCCAGCTCGACCATCCCGTCGACGTCGCGGCGGCTACGACGCGCCGCGGCGGAGCAGGGAGTGTGGCTGCGCCCGTTCCGCGACCTGGTCTACACGATGCCGCCCTACGTGTGCGGTCCCGACGACCTGGCGATGATCGGCGAGCGCGTGCGGGCGGCGGCGGCGGCCGGGTAACCGGCCTGAGACCGGCCGGCTCTGCCCTGGCCCCGTGCGCACGCCCTGCGCAAGGCTGTACCCGTGGCGCAGCTCCTCTGCCCGGTGGTCGTCGGCCGCGACGCCGAGCTCGCCGGTCTGGTCGAGCGCGTCGGCGCGCCCCGCGGCGGCGCGGTCGTGCTGCTCGGCGAGGCGGGCGTCGGCAAGTCCCGGCTGCTCCGCGAGCTCGCGGCACGCGCCCGGGACCGAGGCGCCCTCGTCGTCGGCGGCCGCGCGGTACAGGCAGCCCACCCGACGCCTTACCGGCCGGTGGCCGAGGCGCTGGTCGCGGCCTGCCGGCGCGGCGGCCCGCCGCAGGCGCCAGAACTCGCCCCCTACCGTGCCGCGTTGGGCCGGCTGCTGCCCGAGTGGCACCGCCCGGACGTGCCGGTCGTCGAGTCGACGGTCGTGCTCGGCGAGGGCCTGCTGCGGGTGTTCGACGTGCTCGGCGCCGGGCGCCCGGTCCTGGTGCTGCTCGACGACCTGCACTGGGCCGACCCGGACACCCTCGCTGTGCTCGAGTACCTCGCCGACCACTCCGGGGAGCAGCGGCTGCACCTGGTCGCCACGAGCCGGTCCGGCGTCGTTCCCCGCGTGCTGCACGACCTCGTCGCCCGACGGGCCGCGGCACTGCTGGAGCTGGTCCCCCTGTCCCCGCCGGAGGTCGCCGGGATGGCCCGTTGCTGCCTCGGCGGCGCGGTGCCCACGGGCCTCGACGGGCTGCTCGCCCGCGCGGGAGGGGTGCCGTTCCTGGTTGAGGAGCTGCTCGCCGCCGCCGCGGAGACCGACGCGCTGGTCCGCGACGGCGGCGGCTGGCGGGCCGGGCCGGGCGACCCGCACGTGGTGCCGCGCACCTACGCTGACGCCGTAGCGGCGCGCGTGGCCGCCCTCGACCCCGTCGATCGCGACGTCCCCGCCGCTGCCGCGCTGCTCGGCAGCCGGGTGGACGCGGCCCTGCTCGGTGCGGTCGTCGGCCGCGCGCCCGGCGAGGTCCTCCGGGCGCTGGAACGCTGCACCGCCGCGCAGCTCGTCACCCGCGACCTGGGCGGGTACGGGTTCCGGCACGCCCTGGCCCGCGACGCCGTGCTCGCGACTCTGCCCGGGCCGGCCATCCGGGACCTGGCGGCCAGGGCCCGGGCCGCCGTCGAGGTCGCCCATCCCGGCCTGCCCGACCCGTGGGACTCGCTCGCGGTCGAACTCGCCCTGCGGGTGGGCGACACCGACGACGCGGCCGGCCTGCTGCTCGCGGCCGCCCGCCGGGCCGTCGCGTCGGGAGCGCTGCCGACCGCGGCCGCAGCCCTGGACAGGGCGCAGGAGCTGCTGCCGGCCGATGCGGCCCGAGCCCTCGACGTCGTCGAGCTGCGCGTGGAGGTGGCTGCACTGGCGGGCGACGCGGACACCGCCTTCGCGCTCGGCACGGTGCTCGTCGAGCGACTCGACGCGCTGCCTCAGGCGAGCGGGCGGCGGGCGCGGATCCACCTGCGCCTCGCCGAGGCGGCGGTGGCGGCGACCCGGTGGCCCGCCGCGCAGGAACAGCTGGACGCCGGCCGCGCACTGGCCCTCGCGCCCGCGGATGCGCCGCGGGCCGAGGCGACCGCGGCGCACGTCCTGCTCGACACGGGGCGCCTCGGCAAGGCAGAACGCGTGGCTCGTCGCGCACTCGCGCAGGCTGAGCGGCTCGACCTCGGCGAGCCCGCGTGCCGGGCGCTGGAGGTGCTCGGGCGCATCACCCGCGACCGGGACACGGACGAGGCGGAGGCGGTGTTCACCAGGCAGCTGCGCACCGCGCAGGCGCACGGGCTGACGGTGTGGGCCATGCGGGCCACCCATGAGCTCGGCGGACTCGACCTCCGGAGGCACAGCGACGCCACGCGGCTGCGTGCGGCGCGAGACCTCGCCGTCGAGACCGGCGCGTTGGCGACGGTCGCCACGCTGGATCTGCAGCTCTCGGTCGTCGCGTGGCTCGCGCTGGACCCGCAGGAGTGCCTCGCCGCCGCACGCCGCTGCGCGGACGTCGCGCGGCGGTGGGGCCTGGAGCTCCTGCTCGCCGAAGCGCTGACGTCCGAGATGAGCGCGCACGCCATGACCGGCCGACGGGCCGCCATGGAACGGGTCGAGGCCGACATCGGTGCGCTCGGCCGGCCCGAACCCGAGCTGCAGGCGGCGGTGCGCTCGCGGTGGGGCATGTACGCGCTGCTCCGCGACGACCGGGTACGCGCCGTGGCCGAGTTCGACGCCACGGTGGCGCTCGCCCGCACCGGCTCTCAGGTGTACGTCCGGACGTACTGGCAGACGTGGGCGCTGCTGCGCACCGTGGACGGGGCGGGCGGCGACGAGGCCCGGGCCGAGGTCAGGGCGGTGACCGCGGCGGGCGGTTTCGGCGACGCACTGCTGCACTACGCGGACGCGGTCGCCGCGGGTCGCGCCGGCCACGCGGACGACGCCGAGGCGAGCTTCGCGGCCGCCCGGGCCGCCGTCGCGTCACCGGGCAACCGGGCGCAGCGCCACCTCGCGGAGCGGATCGTCGCCGAGTGCGCGCTCGCCGACGGATGGGGT
Source organism: uncultured Actinomycetota bacterium (assembly GCA_963780835.1). Classification (GTDB taxonomy): domain Bacteria; phylum Actinomycetota; class Actinomycetes; order Mycobacteriales; family Pseudonocardiaceae; genus Pseudonocardia. Next base: position 125,271 of record CAWADQ010000037.1, read on the forward strand.
AACCCGATCGCGTGGCTGACCGAAGCCGCCCCGTTCTTCCGCGAAGTCGGCCAGGAGCATCTCGAACGGGCCTGCCGTTCCCTGCTGCGCCGCGCGGGCGCCCCGGTGCCGCGTCGGCAGCACGGCCACCGGGCGGTCCGGCCGGAGCTGGCCGCGCTGGGCGTCACCGACCGGGAGGCTGACGTCTTCGCGCTGGTCGTGGCCGGGCTCACGAGCCGGGAGATCGCCGCGCGGCTCTACATCTCGGTGCGGACGGTCGACAAGCACGTCGAGCGGCTGCTGGCCAAGACCGGGGCTGCCCACCGCGGCGAGCTGCGGCATCGGGGTTGGGTACGCAGTGCTTCTCCGGCGGATACGTAGTCGGTCCCGCTGTGTCGTGGTGCCGGCCGAGGCACGCTCGTCGACGTCCGAACCCGAACCCCGGAGGTTGCGATGAGTGTGACGATCACGGCGGACGTGCGGAGCCTCGTCCTCGAGTGGACCGAGTGCTTCAACCGGCACGACCCCGACGGCGCCGCGAGCCATATGGCGCAGGACTGCGTCTTCACCAACGTCGGCAACGGCACGCGCATCGAGGGCCGCGCCGCGTTCCGCGACGACGTCGTGAACCTGCTGGCGATGTGGTCCGAGTTGCGCATCGAGGTGACCGACCTGCTGGTCGCCGGTGACACGTACGCCAAACAGTGGATCATGACTGGTGTGCACACCGGCGACGTCCCCGGACTGCCCGCCACCGGCAAGCCGTTCCGGATCCGTGGCTGCGGCGTCGGCCGCGTCCGGGACGGGCAGATTGCGGACGTGACGGAGTACTGGAACATGGCGGAGTTCCTCGAGCAGGTCGGGATCCTGCCGCCGTCGGCCTGACGGATGCCCGTGACCGGCGGCCGGCGGCCGGCGGCCGCGCGGTGATCCTGCTCGCTGGTCGGCCGGTCCTGTCGGTGGGCGGGCCTATCGTGCCCGTGTGTGTGCATCTCCGCCGCACCCCCTGGCCTGGCTCGAGCCGCACGCCGCCCGTCGCCGGGAGGCGGGGCTGCGGCGTGCGCTGAGTCCGCGGGCCGCCGCCGAGCCCGTCGTCGACCTCGCCGGGAACGACTACCTCGGTCTCTCCCGAGATCCGCGGGTCGTCGACGGGGCGGTCGCGGCCGCCCGTGCGTGGGGGGCCGGGTCGACGGGCTCGCGGCTGGTCACCGGGACCACGGAGCTGCACGCCGCGCTGGACCGGGAGCTCGCCGCGTTCTGCGGGTTCGCCGCCGGGCTGGTGTTCTCCTCCGGCTACGCCGCGAACCTCGGTGTGGTGACGGCGCTGTCGGGTCCCGGCGCACTCGTCGTCTCCGACGCGGCGAACCACGCGTCGATCGTCGACGCGTGCCGGCTCTCCCGCGCGCGGGTCGCGGTGGTGCCGCACAACGACCCCGCCGCGGTGGACGCGGTGCTCGCCGCCCGGGACGAGGAGCGGGCGCTGGTGGTGGTCGAGAGCGTCGACAGCGTGGACGGCGACACCGCCCCGCTGCGCGCGCTGCATGCCGTCTGCCGGGCGCGGGGCGCGCTGCTGGTCGTGGACGAGGCGCACGGGCTGGGCGTGCGCGGGCCCGGCGGGCGCGGGCTGCTGGCCGAGGTGGGGCTGGCGGGCGCGGACGACGTCGTGGCGACGGTGACGCTGTCCAAGGCGCTGGGGGCCCAGGGCGGCGCGGTGCTCGGGCCCGAGGCGGTGACGGCGCACCTCGTCGACACCGCCCGCTCGTTCATCTTCGACACCGGCCTCGCGCCGTCGTCCGTCGGCGCGGCGCTCGCCGCACTGCACGTGCTGGAGGCCGAACCCGGCCTGCCGACTGCGGTGCTGCGCCATGCGGCCGCCCTCGCGGAGGCAGCCGGAGCGGCGGTTCCCCGGTCGGCGATCGTGCCGGTGGTGCTGGGCGAGCCCGAGGTGGCGGTGGCGGCGGCCCGCGCCTGCCTGGCCCGCGGCGTCCGGGTGGGGTGCTTCCGCCCGCCGTCGGTGCCCGAGGGCACGAGCCGGCTGCGCCTGACGGCCCGGGCGGACCTGACCGAGGCCGAGCTCGCCTGCGTCCGCGAGGTCCTGGAGGAGGTCCTCGCGCCGGTGGGAGCCCGATGATCGCCGCGAGCGTCGCCGCGGGCGTCGGCACAGCCGCTGGGGCGACGCTCGTGGGACCAGGGCCGGATCCTCGTGGTGACCGGCACCGGGACGGGGGTCGGCAAGACCGTCGTCACCGCCGCGGTCGCCGCCCTGCACCCGAACCGGGTCGCCGTGCTCAAGCCGGTGCAGACCGGGGTGGCGCCGGGGGAGCCGGGCGACCTCGCCGACGTCGTCCGGCTCGCGGCCCCCGACACCGTCTGCGAGCTCGCCCGCTACCCGGACCCGCTCGCCCCCGCCACGGCCGCCCGCCGAGCCGGCCGCCCGGCGCTCGACCCCGGCGCCGCCGCGGCGGCCGCCCGCCTGCTCGCGGCGACCCACGACCTCGTGCTGGTCGAGGGCGCAGGCGGCCTGCTCGTCCGGTTCACCGACGAGGGCGGCACCCTGGCCGACGTCGCCGGTGAGCTCGACGCGCCGGTGCTCGTCGTCGCCGCGGCCGGGCTGGGCACCCTCAACGCCACCGCGTTGACCGTCGAGGCGCTGCGAGCCCGGGGCCTGACCTGCGCGGGAGTGGTGATCGGAGCCTGGCCCGCCGTCCCGGACCTCGCGGCCTGCGAGAACCTGCGCGACCTCCCGGCCGTCACCGGGGTCCCGCTGCTCGGGGCCCTCGCCGACGGGGCAGGTGTGACGGACCGGGCAGAGTTCGCGCGCGTCGCGCGTCACGGCCTGGGGCCGCCGCTGGGTGGGCGATGGCAGACTCCCGAACCGTGACGATTCTCGACGTCGCCCGCCGCCAGGTGCTCGAGTCCGGCCACGGGCTCACGCAGGACCAGGTGCTCGACGTGCTCGCGCTGCCGGACGACGCGCTCGACCCGCTCCTGGAGCTGGCCCACGAGGTGCGGATGCGCTGGTGCGGGCCGGAGGTCGAGGTCGAGGGGATCGTCTCGCTCAAGACCGGCGGCTGCCCCGAGGACTGCCACTTCTGCGCGCAGTCGGGGCTGTTCGACTCGCCGGTGCGCTCGGCGTGGCTGGACATCCCGATGCTGGTCGAGGCGGCGAAGCAGACGGCCAAGACCGGCGCGACGGAGTTCTGCATCGTCGCCGCGGTGCGCGGGCCGAACGCGCGGCTGATGGCGCAGGTCGCGGCCGGGATCGCGGCGATCCGGGACGAGGTGGAGATCAACATCGCCTGCTCGCTGGGGATGCTGACCCCCGCGCAGGTCGACGAGCTGGCCGCGATGGGCGTCCACCGCTACAACCACAACCTGGAGACCGCGCGCTCGTACTTCCCGCAGGTCGTCACCACCCACACGTGGGAGGAGCGGTGGGAGACGCTGCGGCTGGTCCGCGACGCGGGGATGGAGGTGTGCTGCGGCGGGATCGTCGGGATGGGGGAGACCCCGGCGCAGCGGGCGGAGTTCGCCGCCGCAGCTCGCGGAGCTCGGAGCCGGACGAGGTGCCGCTGAACTTCCTCAACCCGCGCCCGGGGACGCCGTTCGGTGACCTCGAGCCGCTGCCCGTGGCGGACGCCCTGCGCACCGTGGCCGCGTTCCGGCTGGCCCTGCCGCGGACGATCCTGCGGTTCGCCGGCGGCCGGGAGATCACCCTGGGCGATCTGGGGGCGCGGCAGGGGCTGCTCGGCGGGGTCAACGCGGTGATCGTCGGCAACTACCTGACGACGCTGGGCCGCCCGGCGGAGGCGGACATCGACCTGCTCGGCGAGCTGCAGATGCCGATCAAGGCGCTGAACGCGACCCTGTAGGGAGCGGGGATGGACTCCTTCTGCGACCAGTGCGGGTCGCTGGTCGAGCTCGGCGACCATGTGCGGTGCGCGCTGCGGCGGAGGCTGGAGCCGCCCCGCTTCTGCACCCACTGCGCCCGCCGGATGGTGGTGCAGGTGACGCCGACGGGGTGGACCGCGCGGTGCAGCCGCCACGGTGAACGCCGCGGCTGACCTCTCCTGGGGCCTGACCTGGGAGAACGACGTGACCGTCGCCGAGCACGAGGCCCTCGGCGCGCTGCTCGCCCGCAGCTTCCCGCGGTCGTTCACGCCGTTCGGTTCGGGCCGCAGCTGGTCGAGCGCGCGCCCGGAGCTGCGAGATGGTCGCGCACGCCGACGGGCGGCCGGTTGCGCACCTCGCCGTGCTGCGGAGGTTCCTGCGGGTCGAGGGCCGGGACGTGGTCGTGGGCGACGTCGGACTTGGTGGCCGTCGACCCGGCGTGGCAGGGCAGTGGTCTGGGCGCGCAACTACTCAGTCCGCGGCCGCGCGGTCCTGGCCGGCCTGGAGCTCCCGTTCGGCTACCTGACCTGCGGCGAGCACGTCGCGGGGTTCTATGCGACCGCGGGATGGGTGCCGGTGCCGGGCCCGACGCGCATGGTGCGGGCAGACGGTCGGGTCCAGGTGTACGGCGGCGTGTCGATGGTGCTGCCGGTGCACGCCGTGATCGACGACTGGCCCGACGGGCAGGTGGACCGCAACGGGTGGGAGGTGTGAGGGGCGGGCCGCGAGCCTGTAGCGCAATTGCGCTACAGTTGGCGCATGCCCAGGACGATCTCCCAGCGCGAGCTGCGCAACGACAACGCCGAGATCATGCGTCAGGTCGAGGCGGGGGAGAGCTTCGTGGTGACCCGCAACGGCAAGCCGATCGCGGACCTGGTGCCGCACGGCGCGCCGCCGAAGAGGCGGAAGACCGGTCGGGACATGCAGGAGGAGTTCCGGCAGCTGCCTCCGATCGACATGGAGCAGTGGTATCGCGATCGCGAGGAAGCCGACCGGATCTTCGGTGACGACCGGATCGAGTACTGACGTGCCTTCCGGCCGCGCTCTACGACACGTCGGTGGTGATCGACGTCGAGAAGGTGGACCGCGGTGTGTACTTCGACTGTGCCGTCGTCGTCAGCGCAGTCACTCTCGGCGAGCTCGCCTACGGCATCGGCACCGGGGACCGCGACGCGCGCGAGCAGCGGCTGCGCCGGGTGCTCGACAAGCTACGAGATCGTGCCTTTCGGGGTCGAGGAGGCCAAGTTCTACGGGGTGCTCGCCGAGCTCGTCCGGATCGCCGGCCGCAATCCGCGCCCACGCCGGCTCGATCTGCAGATCGCCGCGACCGCAGCGGCCGCCCGCCTGCCGCTGCTGACCATGAACCCGGACGACTTCGTCGGCGTCGGGACGCTGGTCGACGTCGTCCCGATCCGGCACGCCGGCTGACTCTGCCCGGGCCTGACGTCGCGCCACGTCCGCGACGTGGCGCCCTGTCGGCGCACCCCGCGCCCGCTGCAGCACGCGCGGGGTGGGTGCAGCCGGCGCAGGGTCGGGCGGGCATGCTGTCGCCGGTGGCGACGTGGGGGAGCCTGCTGCGGCAGGTGGCGGAGGCCGGGCTCAAGCTCTTGACGCAGTCGACGCAGCCGCGGGAGCGGACGGCCCAGCGCCCGGCGCCGTCGCGGCCCGGCACGTCCCGGACGGAGGCGCGCCCGCGCCCGTCCAGCGGTGGCGCCCGCACCGCACCGGCGGGCGAGCGCGTCCCGGCGCGTCGCCTACGCACCCGATCTCGACGGCGCCGCCGACCCGGGTGAGATCGTCTGGACCTGGGTGCCCTACGAGGAGGACGACGGGCGCGGCAAGGACCGGCCCGTGCTCGTCGTCGGGCGCGAGGGTCGCGACCTCGTCGGGTTGATGCTGTCGAGCCAGTCCGGGCGTGCCGACGACCGGAACTGGATCGGCATCGGCGCGGGCACGTGGGACGGCGAGGGGCGCCCGTCGTACGTCCGGCTGGACCGGGTCATCGAGGTCGGCGAGCACGAGATCCGGCGCGAGGGCGCGGTCCTGGACGAGAGCCGGTTCGACCGGGTCGCCGACGAGCTTCGTTCGCGCTACGGCTGGGCCTGATCCTCGCGGTCAGTTGGGGCTGGCGGCGACGGTGTAGGTGTGTAGCGGGGCGGGGACGGCGTGCAGCGTCCCGAGCAGCCCCGCCTCGCGGATCATCAGGGCCCGGACCATCCGGAGCCGGATCGCCGGCCGCGTCTGTTCCAGGAGGCGCTGGCGGTCCGACATGGGCAGCAGGCAGTCGGCGGCGAGCAGGTGGGGCAGCTCGGCCGGCCCGACGTCCTGGTCGGGCTCGGACCAGTCGCCGCTCTTCCAGGCGGTGGCGCAGTAGCGGCGGTGGGCGGCGCGTGCGGCACCGGCGAGGTCGGCGAGGTCGTCCGCGGGCTCCTGGGGAAGGTCGGGCAGGTACTCGACCTCCGCCATCAGGTACGGGCGCGCCTCGGTGTCGACGTCGAGCAGCCGGAAGCGCTGGCAGCCGCGCGTGACGATGTCGTAGCGGCCGTCGGGCAACCGGCGGACGTCGAGCAGCTCCGCCGTGCAGCCGACGCCGTGCAGGACGGCGGTCTCGTCGCCGTCGAAGCCCTCGCGGACGGCGATGACGCCGAACCGCTTGCCCGGCACGGCCCCCGTCACGAGGTCCACGGTCAGCTGGCGGTATCGGGGTTCGAAGATGTGCAGCGGCAGCGGGGCTCCCGGCATGAGCACGGTGCTCAGAGGGAACAACGGGAGGTTCGCGACCACGTGCTCACGGTAAGGCCGCCCGTGTCTGCTCGCCTGGCGGCCTCAGCACCGCGAACGCGTCGGTCACCCGCAGAGTCGGTTCGGCGAACCGGAACAGCGCGGCCGGGCGGCCCCCCGCCGGTCCGGGCGTGGCGAGCGCCCCCGTCGGCACCAGGACCGAGCGGCGCGCGAGCACCCGCTGCAGGTTCGTCGCCGACACGGGGTGGCCGAGCGCGGTGGCGTAGTGCTCGCGCAGCGTGGAGATCGTGAACTCCCGGGGGGCGAGGGCGAAGCCGAGGTTGGTGTAGGAGAGCTTGGCGCGCAGCCGGTCCCGGGCGGCGGCGACGATCTCGGCGTGGTCGAAGGCGGGGTCCGGGAGGGCGTCGACGGGGTGCCAGGTGGTGTCGGCGGGCACGGCCGGGTCGGCGTCGGAGGGGACGAGCCCGAGGAAGGCGGTGGCGACGCGCCGCCCACCGGGCACCCGTCGCGGGTCGCTGAACACCGCGAGCTGCTCGACATGGGCGACCTCGCGGACGTCGACCTTCTCCGTCAGCTGCCGGCGCACCGACGCCTCGACGTCCTCGTCGTCGCCGAGCAGCCCGCCGGGCAGCGCCCAGCGATCGGCGTCCGGCGGCTGCGCCCGCCGCCAGGCGAGGACCTGCAGCGTGCCGTCCCGGATCTGCAGGACCGCGGCGAGCACCTCGTGCGCGGTGGGTCGCGCCCCGCAGTCGGGCATGCGCCGATCGTAGGGCCGAGGCCGCGGCCGCCTGTCGTGCCGGCCAGGAGGAACGGGGCGGTGTGAACGGCTGGTGTCCGGAAGGTGAGGTCGACGTCACGTCCACCGAGACAACCGGCGAACCCGTTGTTACGATCGACCCTGTTTTCGCTCATCAGGCGAAAACAGGCGAGCCGGTGGGAGGCGCACGATGACCGTGACGGACGTGGGAACGCAGGCGGACCGCGTCGACGACGCCTGGTTCGCCGAGGTCCGCGAACTGGCACGGAAGCGCGACGCGGTGCTGCTGGCGCACAACTACCAGCTGCCCGAGATCCAGGACGTCGCCGACCACACGGGCGACTCGCTGGCCCTGTCCCGGATCGCCGCGGAGTCGTCGGCCTCGACGATCGTCTTCTGTGGCGTGCACTTCATGGCGGAGACGGCCAAGATCCTCGCGCCGGAGAAGACCGTGCTCATCCCGGACGCCCGCGCCGGCTGCTCGCTCGCCGACTCGATCACCGTCGACGAGCTGCGCGCATGGAAGGCCGAGCACCCCGGAGCCGTCGTCGTCAGCTACGTCAACACGACCGCAGCGGTGAAGGCCGAGACCGACATCTGCTGCACGTCCAGCAACGCCGTGGAGGTGGTGGCCTCGGTCCCGGCGGATCAGGAGGTGCTGTTCCTGCCCGACCAGTTCCTCGGCGCGCACGTCCGCCGGACCCTGGGTCGGAAGAACATGCACGTCTGGGCGGGGGAGTGCCACGTCCACGCGGGCATCAACGGCGCCGAGCTGGCCGCGCAGGCCGCCGCACACCCCGACGCCGAGCTGTTCGTGCACCCCGAGTGCGGCTGCGCGACCTCCGCGCTCTACCTGGCCGGCAGCGGTGCGGTCCCGGCCGACCGGGTCAAGATCCTCTCGACGGGCGGGATGCTCGACGCGGCCCGCGCTATCGCGATCGGCCGTCGGTCACGGTGCTGGTCGCGACCGAGGTCGGCATGCTGCACCAGCTCCGCAAGGCCGCTCCGGAGATCGACTTCCGGGCGGTCAACGACCGCGCCTCGTGCCGCTACATGAAGATGATCACGCCGGAGGCGGTGCTGCGCAGCCTGCGCGACGGCACGGACGAGGTGCACGTCGATCCCGAGCTGGCCGCCCGCGGTCGTGCGGCGGTGCAGCGGATGATCGCGATCGGCCGCCCGGGCGGTGGGGAATGAGCGCGCCGGGCGCCTGGGAGGCCGGCGCGGACCTCGTCGTCGTCGGCAGCGGCGTCGCCGGTCTCACCGCCGCGCTCGACGCCGCAGGCGCCGGGCTGCGGGTCGTCGTCGTCACCAAGGACGCCGCGGACGCCGGCTCGACCCGGTGGGCCCAGGGCGGGGTCGCCGTCGTCGTCGGGGACGTGCCGGGCGACAGCGTCGACGCCCACGTCGCCGACACCCTCACCGCCGGTGCCGGCCTGTGCGACCCCGCCGCCGTCGCCTCCATCCTGACCGACGGCCCGGCCGCGGTCGCCCGGCTGCGGGCGCGCGGTGCCGTGTTCGACGCGACCCCGACCGGCGCGCTGGAGCGCACCCGCGAGGGCGGCCACTCGGCGTTCCGCGTGGTCCGGGCCGGGGGCGACGCGACCGGCGCCGAGGTCGAACGGGCACTCGTCGCGGCCGCGCGCGGCGCCGGCCTGCCGCTGCTGACCGGGCACGTCGCCGTCGACGCCCTGCGCGCGGCCGACGGCACCGTCGCGGGCGTCACGGTGCTCGACGACGCGGGCCGGCCCGGAGTGCTGCACGCGCCCGCCGTGCTCCTGGCGACCGGTGGCTACGGTCAGCTCTTCGCCAGCACCACGAACCCGGCCACGTCGACCGGCGACGGCGTCGCGCTGGCCCTGCGCGCCGGCGCGACCGCCGCGGACCTCGAGTTCGTGCAGTTCCACCCCACCGTCCTGCACGTACCCGGCGCGCGTGGGCACCGGCCGCTGGTCACCGAGGCGGTCCGGGGCGAGGGCGGCGTGCTGCGCGACCGCACCGGCGCCCGGTTCATGGTCGGCGTGCACCCGCTGGCCGAGCTCGCCCCGCGGGACGTCGTCGCCGCGGCGATCACCCGGCGGATGGCGCAGACCGGCGCGGAGTGCGTGTGGCTCGACGCCACCGCGGTCGAGGGCTTCGCGGCCCGCTTCCCCACGGTGACCGGCTCCTGCCGGGCCGCGGGGATCGACCCCACGCGCGAACCGATCCCGGTGACGCCCGCCGCCCACTACGCCTGCGGGGGCGTGGTCACCGACGTCGACGGGCGCACCGCGGTCGGCGGCCTCTACGCCGCCGGTGAGGTGGCCCGCACCGGCCTGCACGGCGCCAACCGCCTCGCGTCGAACTCGCTGCTCGAGGGCCTCGTCGTCGGGGCGCGGGTGGCCCGCGCGGTGGTCGCGGACCTGGCCGTGCCCCGCCCGGTCCCGGTCGGCGCAGTGCCCCTGCCCATGTTCGCCGTGGCGGACCGGCGGGTCGTGCAGCGGGCGATGAGCGCCGGGGCGGGGATCGGCCGGGACGCCGCCGGGCTCGCGGCCGCATCGGACGCCGTGGAGGCGGCGACCGGCCCGGGGCCCGTGCGCGACCGCGCGGGCGTCGAGGACGCGGCGCTGACGCTGCTCGCCGCCGCGGTGCTCGCCGCCGCCGGCACCCGCACCGAGAGCCGCGGCTGCCACGTGCGCATCGACCACCCCGACCGCGACGACACCTGGCAGCGCGCGAGCCTGCAGGTCCGGCTGGACGGCGACGGTCGTCCGGTGGTGGCCACCGAGGCGCTGGCGGGTGCGGCATGACCGGCCGGTCCGAGGTCGATCCGACGGCCGGGCCGCTCGCCGGGACGAGGACCGCGGTGGATGCCCGGGTCGCCGCCGGGGTCGGCGGTGCCACGGAGATCGGCGTCCCCGACCCTGCCGACCTGCTGCGCGTCGTCCGCACCGCGCTGGCCGAGGACCTGCGCTACGGCCCCGACGCCACCACCGCCGCGACCGTGCCCGCCGACGCCGTCGCGGTCGGCGCGTTCACCGCGCGGGCGGGCGGCGTGCTCGCCGGGGTCCCGGCCGTCCGCGCGGTGCTGTCCGAGGTGCTCGGCGACGGGTTCGAGGAGGTGACGGCGCTGCCGGACGGCGCCCGGCTGGCGGCGGGCGAGCCCGCGCTGGTCGTCCGCGCCCCCGTCCGCGGCCTGCTGACCGCCGAGCGCACCGCGCTCAACCTGCTCTGCCACCTCTCCGGCGTCGCCACCGCCACGGCCGCCTGGGTCGATGCGGTGGCCGGCACCGGCGCCCGGATCCGCGACACCCGCAAGACCCTGCCGGGCCTGCGGCTGCTGGAGAAGTACGCGGTGCGCTGCGGCGGGGGAGTCAACCATCGGCTCGGGCTCGGCGACGCCGTGCTGATCAAGGACAACCACGTGGCGGCCGCCGGGTCGGTCGGTGCGGCGCTCGACCGCGCCCGGGCCGCGGCGCCGGACCTGCCGTGCGAGGTGGAGGTCGACTCGCTGGACCAGCTCGACGAGGTGCTGGAGCTCGGCGCGGAGCTGGTGCTGCTCGACAACTTCACGGTTGCGCAGACGGCCGAGGCGGTCCGCAGGCGGGGGAGCACGCCGACCCTGCTCGAGTCGTCGGGCGGGCTGGCGCTCGCGAACGCCCGCGCCTACGCCGAGACGGGCGTCGAGTTCCTGGCCGTGGGTGCCCTCACCCACTCGGTGACGGCGCTGGACGTCGGGCTGGACCTGCGCGTGGCCTGATCGCGGACCACCCCGATTTGCGGGGGTCGGACACCCCCGCTTGCGGTTTCCGAACCGGGTTGCGACGCCGCTCACACTGGCCCCCGGTCGTCTGCCCGGCGGCCGGGAGGGAGCGGCAGGTGACCGCGACGGTGTCCGCACGGCGGTCCGCCCTGCCCGCGCCGCGCCGGGCCGCCCACCGGCCCGGATGTCCGCCCGGGACCCCACGCCGCGCGCTGGTCCGCTTCGCCCTCGCGAGCTGCGACCGGGCTCACGACCCCCGCCGCGCGCTCGTCCACTTCGCCCTCGCCGGGGTGACGACCGTGCTGCTCATCGCGGTCGCCGGCGCGTTCGTCAGCCGCACGGCGGCCGAGGACCAGGCGGTCGACGACGCGCGCCGGATCAACGGGGTGATCGCGCGCACGGTCGTCGAGCCGCACCTGCGCGACGGCCTGCTCACCGGCGACCCGCGCCGCCCTCGACGCCATGCGCGAGGCCGCGACCCTGCTCACGGCCGGCCCGGTGCTGCGGTTGAAGCTGTGGACCCCGGACGGGCGGATCGTCTACTCCGACGACGAGCGCCTCGTCGGCCGGCAGTACCCGCTGGAGCCCGACGAGGCCGAGGTGCTCGTCACCGGCGAGGCCGCCGCCGAGATCAGCGACCTCAGCCGCGCGGAGAACGACCTCGAGCACGACCTCGGGACCCTGCTCGAGGTCTACCGGCCGGTGCACACGCCCTCGGGTCGGGTGCTGCTCTTCGAGACCTACATGCCGCTCAGCTCGCTCGCCGCCCGCACCTCGGCCATCTGGCTGCAGTTCCTGCCGATCACGATCGGGGCGCTCGTGCTGCTGCAGCTCGTGCAGTTCCCGCTCGCGGTGCGGCTGGCCCGGCAGACGGCGCGGGCCCGGCGCGAGCGCGAGGTGATGCTGTACCGCTCGCTCGCCGCGTCGGACGCCGAGCGCCGCCGGATCGCCGCCGACCTGCACGACGGTGTCGTCCAGGACCTCGCCGCGACCTCGATCGCGCTGGCGGGTGCGGCGGTCGAGGCCGATCGGGCCGGCAGCCGCGACGAGTCGGGCCGGTTGCACGTCGCGGCGGACGCCGTGCGCGCGGCGATCCGCTCGCTGCGCTCGCTCGTCGTCGACATCCACCCGCCCAACCTGCGGCGGACCGGCCTGGCCGCCGCGCTGGGCGACCTCGCCGCGACCACCACCGCGCGCGGCGTCGCCGTGACCCTGGTCGTCGACGACGGCGCCACGCGCAGGCTCGGCGGGCCCGCGGAGCAGTTCGCGTTCCGGGTGGCGCAGGAGGCGCTGCGCAACGTCGTCGCGCACGCCGACGCGACGGCCGTCGAGGTGCGACTGAGCCGGCAGGCGGGTGCCGACGGCGACCTGCTCACGCCTCGCGGTGACCGACGACGGCGCCGGCTTCGACCCCGCCGCCGTCGCCCCCGACGACCGGCCCCACCTGGGCCTGCGGCTGCTGGACGACCTCGCGGGCGACGTCGGCGGGCGGATCGACGTGACCTCGGCGCCCGGCGCCGGGACGACGCTGACGATGGAGGTTCCGGTCTCGTGATCATGATGCGGAGCGAGGCGACGGGCCCCGCAGGCGGCGATCCGGCCGGCTCGGGCGAGCGGCGCGCGGGGGTCATCCGCGTGCTGCTGGTCGACGACCACGCCCTGCTGCGCGCCGGCATGGCGCGGCTGCTCGACCTCGCCGACGACGTCTCGTGGTCGGCAGCGCGGGCAGCGGTGTGGAGGGGCTGGAGATGGCCGCCGCCCTGCGGCCGGACGTCGTGCTCATGGACCTGTCGATGCCGGGCATGTCCGGGGTGGAGGCGACCCGCCGGCTGCTCGCGGCGCACCCCGACACGGCCGTGGTGGTGCTCACCTCGTTCGCCGAGCCGGATCTCGTCGTCGACGCGCTGGACGCCGGCGCGATCGGCTACCTCCTCAAGGACGCCGAGCCGGACGGGCTGGTCGGCGCCGTGCGCGCCGCGGCGCGCGGGGAGTCGCCGCTCGACCCGCGCGCCGCGCGGATCGTGCTGACGGGGCGGGCGAAGCCGGCGCCGGTGTCGGTGCTGTCGGGGCGGGAGAAGGAGGTGCTGGTGCTGGTGGCCGAGGGCCTGGCCAACAAGCAGATCGCCCGCACCCTCGGCATCGCGGAGCGCACCGTGAAGGCCCACCTGACCAGCGTCTTCACCCAGATCGGGGTGACGGACCGGACGAGCGCGGCACTGTGGGCGCACCGGCGCGGGCTGGTCGGTTCGCCACCGAGGACCCCGCCGGGCCGCTGATCTGCGTATGGTGACGTCGGACCCGTTCGACCTGGCCAGGCCGGTTCCGTCGGTCCCGCCGACTACCCTCGGCCCCATGCTCCGCCGAACGGACCTGCGCTCCGCACCGCTGCCGCCCACCGCCGCCCTGCGCGCCCTGCTGCCCCGGGCCGAGGTCGACGTCGACGCGGTGGTCGAGCGGGTGCGCCCGATCGTGGCGGCCGTCCGCGAGCGCGGGGTCGAGGCGGCGCTGGAGTTCTCCGAGCGGTTCGACCGGGTGCGACCCGGGTCCGTCCGGGTGCCGGCCGCAGCGTTGGCCGGCGCGTTGGACGCGCTGGACCCGGCCGTGCGGGAGGCGCTGGAGACCTCGATCGAGCGGGCCCGGCGGGTGCACGCCGACCAGCGGCGGACGGACGTCGTCACCCAGGTCGTACCGGGCGGCGTCGTGTCCGAGCGGTTCGTGCCCGTCCGCCGGGTCGGGCTGTACGCGCCGGGCGGCCTCGCGGTCTACCCGTCGTCAGTCGTGATGAATGTGGTGCCGGCGCAGGAGGCGGGGGTGGAGTCTCTCGTCGTGGTCTCGCCACCCCAGGCCGAACACGGCGGCCTGCCGCATCCCACGATCCTCGCCGCCGCGGCGCTGCTCGGCGTCGAGGAGGTGTGGGCGGTCGGCGGTGCCCAGGCCGTCGCGCTGCTCGCGTACGGCGGCACGGACACCGACGGCCGGGAGCTCGAGCCGGTGGACATGGTCACCGGGCCGGGCAACGCCTACCTCACGGCGGCGAAGCGGCTCCTGCGCGGCCAGATCGGGATCGACGGCGAGGCCGGGCCCACCGAGATCGCGGTGCTCGCCGACGAGACGGCGGACCCGGTGCACGTCGCCGCGGACCTGGTGTCCCAGGCCGAGCACGACCCGTCCGCCGCGTCCGTGCTGGTGACCACCAGCGACGCGCTCGCGGACGCGGTCGACGCCGAGCTCGAGCGGCAGGTCGCGGCCACCAAGCACACCGAGCGCATCCGCACCGCGCTCACCGGCCCGCAGTCGGGCACGATCCTCGTCGCGGACGTCGGCGGCCGGCCTCGCCGTCGTCGACGCGTACGCCGCCGAGCACCTGGAGATCCAGACCGCCCGGGCCCGCGAGGTCGCGCTGCAGGTGCGCAACGCGGGGGCGGTGTTCATCGGGCCGTGGGCGCCGGTGTCGCTCGGCGACTACTGCGCGGGCTCGAACCACGTGCTGCCCACCGGCGGCTGCGCCCGGCACTCGGCGGGGCTGTCCGTGCAGACGTTCCTGCGCGGCGTGCACCTCGTCGAGTACACGGAAGACGCGCTGAGCGAGGTGGCGGACCGGGTCGTCACCCTCGCCACCGCGGAAGACCTGCCCGCTCACGGGCAGGCCGTGACGGCGCGGTTCCGCCAGGACGGTCGAGGCGGTGGTGCTCGGTGACGGCCCCGCGATGACGGCCACCGAGGCGCCGGTCGTCGGGTCCGAGGTCACGCTCGACGCCCTCCCGTTGCGGGCGGACCTGCGGGGCAAGACCCCGTACGGCGCGCCGCAGCTTTCCGTCGCGGTGCGGCTGAACACGAACGAGAACCCCTACCCGCCGCCGCCCGAGCTGGTCGCGAGACGTCACCGCGGCGGCGCGCGAGGTCGCCGCGGAGCTGCACCGGTACCCCGACCGGGACGCCGTCGCCCTGCGCACGGACCTCGCGGCGTACCTCACCCGGGCCACGGGCGTCCCGCTCACCTGCGCGAACCTGTGGGCGGCCAACGGCTCGAACGAGATCCTGCAGCAGGTGCTGCAGGCGTTCGGCGGGCCGGGGCGGGTCGCGCGCCGGCTTCGTGCCGTCGTACTCGATGCACCCGATCATCGCCGGGGGCACCCGCACCGAGTGGCTGCCCACCCCGCGCCGGGACGACTTCACGATCGACATCCCGGCCGCGGCCGGCGCTGCTGGCCGAGCGCGCCCCGGACGTGACGTTCCTGACCAGCCCGAACAACCCCACCGGGCAGTCGCTGGAGCCGGACGAGCTCGCTGCGCTCGTCGACGCCGCGCCCGGCATCGTCGTCGTGGACGAGGCGTACGCCGAGTTCTCGGACCGGCCCAGCGCGGCCGTCCTGCTGCCCACGCACGGGCGCAAGCTCGTCGTCAGCCGCACGATGAGCAAGGCGTTCGCCTTCGCGGGTGGCCGGTTGGGCTACCTCGCCGCGGCCCCGGCCGTCGTGGACGCGCTGCAACTCGTTCGCCTTCCGTACCACCTGTCGTCGTTGACGCAGGCTGCGGCGCGGGCCTCGCTGCGGCATGCTGGCGCGACGCTCGGGTCGGTCGCACTGCTGCCGGTCGGAGCGGGAGCGGGTGGTCGCCGCACTGGCGGCGGCGGGCTACGACGTGGTGCCCAGCGACGCGAACTTCGTGCTGTTCGGACGGTTCGCCGACTCCGCGCGGGCGTGGCAGGCCTTCCTGGACCGCGGAGTGCTGATCCGGGACGTCGGGATCGCGCACCGGTTGCGGGTCACGATCGGAACCCCGGAGGAGAACGACGCGTTCCTGCAGGTGGCGAGGGACGTGCTGGTGGAGGAGACAGAAGAGGCATGAATCAGGGTCGGCCGGGTCGAGCGGGTCACCAAGGAGTCGAAGGTCGTCGTCGAGATCGACCTCGACGGGACGGGGCAGACCGACATCGCCACCGGCGTGCCGTTCTTCGACCACATGCTGGACTCGCTGGGCAAGCACGGCGCGTTCGACCTGACCGTGCACGCCGCGGGCGACGTCGAGCTGGACGCCCACCACACCGTCGAGGACACCGCGATCGTGCTCGGCCAGGCGCTGCGCCAGGCGCTGGGCGACAAGCGGGGCATCCGCCGCTTCGGCGACGCCTGGATCCCCATGGACGAGGCGCTCGCGCACGCCGTCGTCGACGTCTCGGGCCGGCCCTACACCGTGCACACCGGCGAGCCGAAGTTCATGCGCCACTTCGTCGTCGGCGGCCACTACGCGACGGTGCTCAACAGGCACGTGTTCGAGTCGCTGGCCTTCCACGGCCACCTCGCCCTGCACGTGCGCGTGCTGGAGGGCCGCGACCCGCACCACATCACCGAGGCCGAGTTCAAGGCGATCGCCCGCGCGCTGCGGGCGGCGACGGAGCGCGACGAGCGGATCTCGGGCATCCCGTCGACGAAGGGCGCCCTGTGAGGGGGCGGCCGGGAGCTGCCTGATCGTCCGGCCGGTACCGGACGTCGCGGCGTCGACCTGCCGTGCGTCCGGGCCGTCCCCCGGCCGGTTATCCTCGATCGTGTGTCGCGGATCGTCGTGCTGGACTACGGGTCGGGCAACCTGCGCTCGGCCGAGCGCGCGTTGCGCCGGGTGGGCGCGGACGTCACGGTGACCGCGGACCGGCAGGCGGCGATGGAGGCCGACGGGCTGGTCGTTCCCGGGTGTCGGGGCGTTCGCCGCCTGCATGGCCGGCCTGCGCGCGGTCGACGGGCCGAGCATCATCGACCACCGGCTCGCCGGCGGCCGCCCGGTGCTGGGCATCTGCGTCGGCATGCAGGTGCTGTTCGAGCGCGGCGTCGAGTGGGACGAGCGCACCGAGGGCTGCGGGCAGTGGCCGGGCACCGTCGAGCGGCTCAAGGCGGACGTGCTGCCGCACATGGGCTGGAACACGGTGTCCGCGCCGGTGGGGTCGACGCTGTTCGCCGGCGTGGACGCCGGCACGCGCTTCTACTTCGTGCACAGCTTCGGCGTGCGCCGGTGGGAGATGGAGGTGTCGACGGCGATGCGCCCGCCGCTCGTGACCTGGGCGCACCACGGGGAGGACTTCGTGGCCGCCGTGGAGAACGGCGCGCTGGCCGCCACCCAGTTCCACCCGGAGAAGTCCGGCGACGCCGGCGCGACCGTGCTGTCGCAACTGGCTGCGCGACGTCGTGGGCTGAGGCCCACGACCATCGTCAGTCGGATGCCCGGCCGCCGTTCGGGGTGTGGTCCGTGGCCCGTACCCTCGCCCGCGTGAGTTTCACCCTTCTGCCCGCCGTCGACGTCGCCGACGGTCAGGCCGTCCGCCTCGTGCAGGGCGAGGCCGGCACCGAGACCGGCTACGGCGACCCGCTCGACGCCGCGCTGGCCTGGCAGCGCGACGGCGCCGAGTGGATCCACCTCGTGGACCTCGACGCCGCGTTCGGCCGCGGCAGCAACGCGGAGCTGCTGGCGGGCGTCGTCGGCAAGCTGGACGTGGCCGTCGAGCTGTCCGGCGGCATCCGCGACGACGCCTCGCTCGACCGCGCGCTGGCCACCGGCTGCGCGCGGGTCAACCTCGGCACCGCCGCGCTGGAGAACCCGCAGTGGTGCGCGAAGGCGATCGCGCAGCACGGCGAGCGGATCGCCGTCGGGCTCGACGTCAAGATCTCCGACGGCGCGCACCGGCTGGCCGCCCGCGGCTGGACGACGGACGGCGGCGACCTGTGGGAGACCCTGGAGCGGCTGGACCGCGACGGCTGCGCCCGCTACGTCGTCACGGACGTCAGCAAGGACGGCACGCTGAAGGGCCCGAACGTCGACCTGCTCCGTGCCGTCGCCGCCGCGACGCCCGCGCCGGTGATCGCCTCCGGCGGGATCGCCGAGGTGGCGGACCTGGTCGCGCTGGCCGAGGCGGCCGCGGCGGGGGCGAACATCGAGGGCTCGATCGTCGGGAAGGCGCTGTACGCCGGGCGGTTCACCCTGCCCGAGGCGCTGGCCGCCGTCGCCGCCGTACGGCCGGCCCGGACGGCCGCGAGCTGATGGGCGTCGCCGTACGGGTGATCCCCTGCCTGGACGTCGACGCCGGGCGGGTCGTGAAGGGCGTCAACTTCCAGAACCTGCGCGACGCAGGCGACCCGGTCGAGATGGCCGCCGTCTACGACGCCGAGGGTGCGGACGAGCTGACGTTCCTCGACGTCACGGCGTCGTCGGGCGGCCGGGAGACGATGGTCGACGTCGTGCGCCGCACCGCCGAGCAGGTGTTCATCCCGCTGACCGTCGGCGGCGGCATCCGCACCCCGGACGACGTCGACCGCATGCTGCGGGCCGGCGCGGACAAGGTCAGCGTGAACACCGCCGCGATCGCCCGGCCGGAGCTGCTGCGGCGAGATGGCGCGGCGGTTCGGGTCGCAGTGCATCGTGCTGTCGGTCGACGCCCGCACGGTGCCGGCGGGCAGCCCGCCGACGCCGTCGGGCTGGGAGGTCACCACGCACGGCGGCCGCCGCGGCACGGGGATCGACGCGGTCGAGTGGGCGGCGCGCGGCGAGGAGCTGGGCGTGGGGGAGATCCTGCTCAACTCGATGGACGCCGACGGCACCCGCGCCGGGTTCGACCTCAAGATGATCGCGGCGGTGCGCGCCGCGGTCGACGTGCCGGTGATCGCCAGCGGCGGCGCCGGTGCGGTGGAGCACTTCGCGCCTGCGGTGCGGGCGGGCGCGGACGCCGTGCTCGCGGCGAGTGTCTTCCACTTCGGCACGCTGCGGATCGGGCAGGTCAAGGACGCGCTGCGCGCGGACGACGTGGAGGTGCGGTGAACGGGCTCGCGAGCGAACCAATCGATGCAGCCGGTCGCGTCGGCGGCCCCGCGAGCGCTGCGCGGACCGTCGATGACGGCGGTGGAGCGGGTGCGGGAGTCGGCGCTGGATCCGGCGATCGCCGCCCGCCTCAAGCGCACCCCGGACGGGCTGGTGTGCGCCGTCGTGCAGCAGGCCGGTACCCGCGAGGTGCTGATGGTGGCCTGGATGGACGACGAGGCGCTGCACCGCACGCTCACCTCCGGGCGGGCCACGTACTGGTCGCGCAGCCGGAGGAGCTACTGGGTGAAGGGCGACACGTCCGGTCACGTGCAGCACGTGCGCGAGGTGCGGCTGGACTGCGACGGCGACGCGCTGCTGGTGGTCGTGGACCAGGCGGGCGCGGCCTGCCACACCGGTGACCGGACGTGCTTCGACGCGGACCTGCTGCTGGGCGGGGCCACCGGTCAGTAGTTCTGACCGCCCGTGCACACCTCGGCCCGTTCGTGCACAAGGCTCGACGTGTGCACGCGGCTGCCCCGATGTGCACGGGCGCGGGGTGCTGGATCAGGACCGGGCCTGAGCAGCACCTCCAGATCCGCGACCGAGCGGCGGTCCGCCGCCGTCCAGCGGGCCCGTGAGGTAGCGCTGCATCGTCGGCGCGATCGCCGCGACGACGGTCGGATGGTCCGCCGACGCCAGCGGCTCCAGCTGCAGCACGTAGCGCACCATGCCGAGCCCGACGAGCTGGCTCGCGCAGAGCGCCGTGCGCAGCTCGACCTGGTCCGGGGCCACCGACGTGACGACCCGGCGCACGAACATGCCCACGAACTGGCGCATCATCCGCGCCGCGATGTCGTGGCTGGCCACGCTGCGCACCAGCGCGGCGAGCCGTCGGCCGCCCCCGGTGTGGTCCCAGATGGTGAGGAAGCGGTGCACGATGCGCTCCCCGAGCCCGTCGGGGTCGCCCGGCAGCAGGTCCGCGATCAGCGCCGTGGGGTCGAGCGGCATGTCCAGAGCGGCGGTGAACAGCGTCTCCTTGCCGCCGAACCAGTGGTTGACCATCGCGGGGTCGACGCCCGCGCGTTCGGCGATCACCCGGACCGTCGCGCCGTCGTAGCCGCGCTCGGCGAACTCGGCGCGGGCGGCGTCGAGGAGGGCGGCGCGGGTGTCCACGCCGCCGGGCCGCCGGCCGCGCCGGCGGGGGGTGTGCGCCGGGCGGCGGGGGCGGGATCGGCTGCTGTCACCGCTCCATCCTCTCCTGCCGCAGAGGGGGGCGCCGCGTGACCGGGCTCGCATGCCGAGGCCGGTGCGATCGTCGCAGCGTGAAAAGCGTTCGGCGGCGTCTGGGACGATGAGGCAATGAGACCTCTGCGCCCACCTCCACCGCCGGTCGGCTCGGTGCGGTCGCCCCCACCCGCGAGGAGTTCCGGGAGCTCGCCGTCGGCCACCGGGTGATCCCGGTCGTCCGCCGGCTGCTCGCCGACGACGAGACGCCGATCGGGGTGTACCGCAAGCTCGCCGGCGACCGGCCCGGCACGTTCCTGCTCGAGTCGGCGGAGAACGGGCGCTCCTGGTCGCGCTGGTCGTTCGTCGGGGCGCACTGCGCCGCCGCGCTCACCGAGGTCGACGGCTCGCTGACCTGGACCGGCGACGTGCCCGCCGGGCTGCCCGCCGCCGGTGACCCGCTGGCCGCGCTGCGCAGCGTCGTCGAGGAGCTGCACAGCGAGCCGCTGCCCGGGCTCCCGCCGCTGACCGGGGGACTGGTCGGCTACCTCGGCTACGACGCGGTCCGCCGGATGGAGCGCCTGCCCACGCTCGCCGTCGACGACCTGCGCCTGCCCGAGCTGGTGATGCTGCTGGCGACCGACCTCGCCGCCGTCGACCACCACGAGGGCACGGTGACGCTGATCGCGAACGCGATCAACTGGGACGCCAGCGACGAGCGCGTCGACGAGGCCTACGACGACGCCGTCGCCCGGCTGGACCGGATGACCGCCGAGCTGGCCGCCCCGGCGCCCGCGACCGTCGCGGTCTACCACCCGGCGGAGCCCCGGTTCACCCGGCGCCGGACCCCGGCGGAGTACCACGCGGCCGTCGAGGCGGCGAAGGAGGAGATCCGCGCGGGCGAGGCGTTCCAGGTGGTGGTCTCGCAGCGGTTCGAGACCGAGTGCACCGCGGACCCGCTCGACGTCTACCGGGTGCTGCGGGCCACGAATCCCAGCCCGTACATGTATCTCCTGCGGTTGCAGAGCGCCGCCGGTGACCGCTTCGACATCGTCGGCTCCAGCCCCGAGGCGCTGGTGACCGTCTACGACGGGAAGGTGACCACGCACCCGATCGCCGGCACCCGGTGGCGCGGCGCGACCGAGGAGGAGGACGAGCTGCTGGAGAAGGACCTGCGCACGGACGAGAAGGAGCGCGCCGAGCACGTCATGCTGGTCGACCTCGCCCGCAACGACCTCGGCCGGGTGTGCGAGCCGGGCAGCGTCAAGGTGCACAACTTCTTCTCCGTCGAGCGCTACAGCCACGTCATGCACCTCGTGTCGACCGTGACCGGGACGCTGCGCGCGGACCGCAACGCCGTCGACGCCGTCGTGGCCTGCTTCCCGGCCGGCACGTTGTCGGGGGCGCCGAAGCCGCGCGCGATGGAGATCATCGAGGAGCTGGAGCCGACGCGCCGCGGGCTCTACGGCGGGATCGTCGGCTACCTCGACTTCGCCGGCAACGCCGACACCGCGATCGCCATCCGGACGGCACTGGTCCGCGACGGGGTCGCCTTCGTGCAGGCGGGCGCCGGGATCGTGGCCGACTCGGACCCGCAGGCCGAGGACACGGAGACGCTGAACAAGGCGCGGGCCGTGCTGTCGGCGGTGGCGACGGCGGCGACGCTGCGCACCCCGGGGGCGGACGACTGCACCGACGCCGCCGGGCTGTCCCCGCGGCTGGGTACGGGCGCGGACGGCGGCGACCCCGCGGCGCACGGCACGCGGTGACGGCCACCCCCGCGGGTCCCCCGGACGGCGGCCCCCCATCCCGACGAGCAGCCGGCCGTCACACCGGTGCCGACCGTCCGATCGCCGGTCGGGGAGCCGGGTGCTGCTGCTGGTGTGCCTGGCCCTCGCCGGAGCTGCCGGTGCCCTGGAGGGTGCCGCCCGCGTCGCCTGGTTCACCGGCGGCGTCGACGCGGTGGGGCGCGGCACCGTCACCGTCACGGCCGACGGCGCCGATCTCCTGCCCGCGCTGTCGGCCGTCGCGCTGCTCGCCCTGGCCGCCGTCGCGGCGGCGGTCGCGGTCGCCGGGCCGGCGCGTCGCGTGCTGGGGGCGGTGCTGGCGGCGGCGGGCGGCTACGTCGGCGTGCTGGTCGTCCGGTTGCTGCTGAGCCCGCCGACGCCCGCCGACCTCGCCGCGCTGCCCGGCGCCCCGGCGGGCGGGACCGCGGTCGCCGACTCCGTCGCGCTGCGCCCCGGCCCGGTGCCGGCCGCGCTCGGCGCGATCCTGCTGCTGGCGGCCGGCGTCGCGCTGGTCGTCGCGGACCGCCGCCTGCCCCGGCTGGGCGCCCGCTACGCCGCCCGGCCCGCCCACGAGCCGACCGACCCGGACCGCGCCGCCTGGGACGCGCTCGACGCGGGCCGTGACCCCACCGCCGACCCCGCATGATCCGGCGCGGGGCGGCCGCCTCGCACGGAGTGCGGGGTGGACGCGTCGTGGCCGGATCGGTCACAGCCCGGCGCGGGGCGGCCGCCTCGCACGGAGTGCGGGGTGGACGCGTCGTGGCCGGATCGGTCACAGCCCGTCGCCGATCGGTCACGGTCACAAGCGGGGCCGGACCGAGCGCGGCACGTCGGGTGACCCCATCTAGCATGTCCGGGGACGTCCGAGCCGACGAAATGCCGGTTCGGCCGAGCGGGGAGGGGGACCACCGGATGAGTCAGAACGGCAAGAGCGTCCTCGACTCGATCGTCGACGGTGTCCGCGCCGACCTCGCCGAGCGGGAGGCGAGCGTCGACTTCGCCGAGATCAAGCGCCGGTCCGCCGCCGCCTCGGCACCGCGCGACGTGATGGCCGCGCTGCGCGCCCCGGGCATCGGGGTGATCGCCGAGGTGAAGCGGCGCAGCCCGTCGAAGGGCGACCTCGCGTCGATCCCGGATCCGGCGGAGCTCGCCGTGGCCTACGCGGAGGGCGGCGCCCGGGTCATCAGCGTCCTCACCGAGCAGCGCCGGTTCGGCGGCTCGCTGGCCGACCTCGCCGCGGTGCGCGCCCGGGTGGACGTGCCGATCCTGCGCAAGGACTTCGTCGTCAGCCCCTACCAGGTGCACGAGGCGCGGGCCTACGGCGCGGACCTCGTGCTGCTGATCGTCGCGGCGCTCGAGCAGAACGTGCTGAGCTCGCTGCTCGACCGGGTCGAGTCGCTGGGCATGACGGCGCTGGTCGAGGTGCACACCGAGGAGGAGGCGGACCGCGCCCTCGAGGCCGGTGCCGGGGTCGTCGGCGTGAACGCCCGCAACCTGCACACCCTCGAGGTCGAACCGCTCGGTCTTCGGCCGCATCGCTCCCGGCCTGCCCAGCGACGTGCTGCGGGTGGCCGAGTCCGGTGTTCGCGGGCCGGGCGACCTGCTGACCTACGCCGGGTGGGGGGCCGACGCCGTGCTGGTCGGCGAGGGCCTGGTGACCAGCGGCGACCCCCGGGCGGCGGTGCGCGGGCTGGTGGCCGCCGGCTTCCACCCGTCGTGTTCCAGAATGGTGCGATGACCCCGAGTTCTGGGACGACGATCCAGGCCGGCGACGGCATCGCCACCCCGTCCGGCCACGAGCCCGACGCCCGCGGGCACTTCGGCCGCTACGGGGGCCGGTTCGTCCCGGAGGCGCTGGTCGCCGCCCTGGACGAGCTGACCGCCACCTACGAGAAGGCCCGCCACGACGACGAGTTCCTCGGCGAGCTCAACCGCCTGCAGCGGGACTACACCGGCCGCCCGTCCCCGCTGACGGACGCGACGCGCCTGTCCGAGCACGCCGGCGGCGCGCGGATCCTGCTCAAGCGGGAAGACCTCAACCACACCGGCTCCCACAAGATCAACAACGTGCTCGGCCAGGCCCTGCTCACCAAGCTGATGGGCAAGACGCCGGGTGATCGCCGAGACCGGGGCGGGCCAGCACGGCGTCGCGACGGCCACGGCCTGCGCGCTGCTCGGGCTCGAGTGCGTGGTCTACATGGGCGAGGTCGACACCCGCCGCCAGGCGCTCAACGTCGCGCGGATGCGGCTGCTCGGGCGCCCGGGTCGTGCCGGTGACGCACGGGTCGCGCACGCTGAAGGACGCGATCAACGAGGCGCTGCGCGACTGGGTCACCAACGTCTCCACCACCCACTACCTGCTCGGCACGGTCGCCGGCCCGCACCCGTTCCCGACGATGGTGCGCGACTTCCACCGGGTGATCGGGCTGGAGGCCCGCGAGCAGGTGCAGGAGCGCACCGGGCGGCTGCCCGACGCGGTCGCGGCGTGCGTCGGGGGCGGGTCGAACGCGATCGGGATCTTCCACGCGTTCCTCGACGACCCGGGGGTCCGGCTGGTCGGGTTCGAGCCCGGCGGCGACGGGGTCGAGACCGGCCGGCACGGCGCGACCCTGTCCGAGGGCTCGCCGGGCGCGCTGCACGGCGCGCTGAGCTACCTGCTGCAGGACGACGACGGGCAGACGGCCGAGTCGTACTC
The DNA here is from genome assembly GCA_963780835.1 of uncultured Actinomycetota bacterium. GTDB lineage: Bacteria > Actinomycetota > Actinomycetes > Mycobacteriales > Pseudonocardiaceae > Pseudonocardia. The sequence goes on from CAWADQ010000037.1 coordinate 149,870, forward strand.
GATCTCGGCGGGGCTGGACTATCCCGGTGTCGGGCCCGAGCACGCCCTGCTCAAGGACCTCGGCCGGGCGCGAGTACCGGCCCGTCACCGACGCCGCGGCGATGGACGCGTTCGCGCTGCTCTCGCGGACCGAGGGGATCATCCCGGCGATCGAGAGCGCGCACGCGATCGCCGGCGCGCTCGAACTGGGCCGCGAGCTCGGGCCGGACGCGGTGATCCTCGTGAACCTCTCGGGGCGCGGCGACAAGGACGTCGACACCGCCGCGAAGTGGTTCGGGATGATCGGCGAGGGGCAGAGCGCGGAGGACGCCGACGGCACGGCGATCGCGCAGGGCGCCCCGGCCTCGAGACCTCGCCGGTCCTCGTCCGCACGACCTCGTTCGCCGATCCGGGCGCGCAGACCGAGGGGATCCAGCTGTGAGAGATGGCCGTGCCGATCCGTGGCGGAGCGTGCTTCGCCCGGTGCGCCGCGGAGGGGCGCGGCGCGCTCGTCGGCTACCTGCCCGCCGGCTACCCGACCGTCGACGGCTCGGTCGAGCTGTTCACCGCCGCCATCGAGGGCGGGTGCGACCTCCTCGAGGTCGGGATCCCGTACTCCGACCCCGTGATGGACGGCCCGACGATCCAGGCCGCCGCGGACACGGCGCTGCGCGCCGGGTTCCGGGTGCGCGACGTCTTCACCGTCGTCGAGCGGATCAGCGCCGCCGGCGGCGCGGCCGTCGTCATGACCTACTTCAACCCGGTGCTGCGCTACGGGGTCGACGCCTTCGCCCGGGACCTCGCGGCCGCCGGCGGGCTCGGGGTGATCACCCCGGACCTCATCCCGGACGAGGCCGACGAGTGGCTCGCGGCCTCCACGGCGCACGGGCTGGACCGGATCTTCCTGGTCGCGCCGTCGTCGACCGAGGAGCGGATCGCCTCGACGGCCGCCGCGAGCAGCGGGTTCCTCTACGCGACCTCGACGATGGGCGTCACCGGCGCCCGCGGCACCGTCGACACCGCCGCCGCCACGATCGTCGCCCGGTGCCGCCCGCACACGGCCCTGCCGATCGGCGTCGGTCTCGGGGTCCGCTCGGGCGAGCAGGCCGCCGAGGTCGCCTCGTTCGCCGACGCGGTGATCGTCGGCTCGGCGCTGGTGTCCGCGGCGGGGAGCACGGGGGCCGGACGGCGGTGCGCGAGCTGGCCGCCGAGCTGGCCGCCGGCGTGCGCCGTGCCGGGGTACCGCAGCCCGCGTGACGGACCCGCGCGCCAAGCGGCGTGTGGCGTCACACACCAACCGTGCACGCTGCACAGCTCGCTGGGCTCACACACCCCGCCCGGCAGGTGCGACGGTCACACGGGGTGTGTGACGGCGGCCTGATCCGCGCGGCGAGCCATCGAAGCGCGCCGGCGTGGGATGATCGGCGTGTGGCCACCCCCGCCGAGGGCCTCGCCCGCCTGCGCGCCGCCGCGGACACGGGCGAGCTGGACGCGTTGTGCCGCCGTCACCGGATCCGGGTGCTGACGGTGTTCGGCAGCGCGGCACGGGAGGATCCCGCGGCGCGGGACCTCGATATCGGTGTCCTACTGGAGCGGGGCGCTGAGATCGAGTATCTCGGGCTGATAGATGATCTCCAGCGGATCACCGAGGCGAACATCGACGTCGTTCACCTCAACCCGGCCGGTCCAGTGCTGCGGGAGCGGGCGCTGGTGGGCTCGGTCGTGCTCGACGAGAGCGAGCCGGGTGCGTGGGCGAGCGCGCATCGACCGCCGCGGTACTGGAGCGCATGGACACCGACTGGCTGCGCCGCCTGGACCTCGACCTGCTGGCCGGCCGGTGACACCCCGCCGCCTCGACGTCGCGCACGCTCGGCCGCGAAGCTGCGTGCCATGCGTCGGCTGCTCGACGAGCTCGAGCGGCTCGGCCGGTGGACGCGGAGCGCTTCGCGCGCGAGTTCAGCACGCAGCTGATCGTGGAGCGGATCGTCTCGCAGCTGGTCGACCTCGCGGCGGGGATCAACACGCACGTCCTGACCACCGAGACGGGAGAAAGTCCGCCCGACGTCCGGCGGTCGTTCACTGCGGTGGCGGATACCGGAATGATCGACCACGACCTCGCCGAGCGGCTCGCCCCGTCTGCAGGGTTGCGGAACGTGCTCGTCCACGCCTACGTCGACCTCGACCTGGCGCGGCTCGTCGCCGCCGTGCCGCTCGCGTCCGAGCAGTACGCCGAGTACGTGCGCCAGGTCGCGCGGTGGGTGGCCGACCGGAACGGGTGACCGCGTTTCGCCGCGCTACCGTGGCGAGGTGACGACCCCGCTGCTGGCGTACCTGCACAGCCCGGACCGTGGCGTGTGGATGCTCGGTCCGGTGCCGATCCGCGCGTACGCGATCTGCATCATCGCGGGCATCGTCGTCGCGGTGCTGTGGGGTGAGAAGCGGTTCGTCGCGCGCGGGGGCGAGCCCGGCGTGGTCACGGACGTCGCGGTGTTCGCCGTGCCGTTCGGCCTGGTCGGGGGCCGCCTCTACCACGTCGCCACGGACTGGAAGACCTACTTCGGCCCCGAGGGCAACCCGGTCGACGCGCTGAAGATCTGGCACGGCGGGCTGGGGATCTGGGGGGCGGTCGCGCTCGGCGCGGTCGGGGCGTGGATCGGCTGCCGGCGCCGGGACGTGCCGCTGCCGTTCTTCGCCGACGCCGTCGCGCCCGGCATCGTCACCGCGCAGGCGATCGGGCGGCTGGGCAACTGGTTCAACCAGGAGCTCTACGGCGGCCCGACGACGCTGCCGTGGGGGCTGGAGATCTACCGCCGGGTCGACCCGGCCACGGGCATCACCGACCCGCTCGGCGGCGTCGCGATCGACCACACCCCGATCGCGATCGTGCATCCCACGTTCCTCTACGAGCTGCTGTGGAACCTGCTCGTCGCCGCCCTCGTCGTGTGGGCGGACCGGCGGTTCCGGCTCGGGCACGGGCGGGCCTTCGCCGTCTACGTCGCGGGCTACACGCTCGGCCGGTTCTTCATCGAGCTGATGCGCACCGACCCGGCCACGCGGGTGTTCGGCGACATCCGGATCAACGTGCTCGTCGCGGGCGTCGTCTACGCCGGCGCGATCGCCTACCTGCTGATGGTGCGCCGCCCGCGCGAGGTGCCGCCGTTCCCGCCGCGCACGCGGCGCGCCGCCGCTCCGGAGCGGCCGCCTGCGCACGCCGTCAAGGCGGACGACGCCCCGGACGCGCCCCCGGACGCCCCGGACGCGCCCCCCGCCGTCCCGGACGAACCGCGGCACCCCGCGCCGGCGGCCGCAGGGGAGGCGGCAGAACGCGTGGACCAGCACGCCGTGACGGCGCCGGCGGAGGCCTTCGCGGGGTTCGGGGAGGGCGCCGTCGAGTTCTACGACGGCCTGCTCGCCGACAACAGCAAGGCCTACTGGACCGATCACCGCGCGGTCTACGAGCAGGACGTCCTCGAACCGATGCGGGCGCTGCTCGCCACGCTCGAGCCCGAGTTCGGCCCGGGCAAGATCTTCCGGCCGTACCGCGACGTCCGGTTCTCCCGCGACAAGACCCCGTACAAGACCGCCTGCGGGGCCAGCGTCGGCCCGTTCTACGTGCAGGTCTCCGCTGACGGCCTGCTGGTCGCGGGCGGGGGCTACCGGTGGGCGCCGGACCAGATCGCGCGGTTCCGCACCGCGGTCGACGACGAGCGGCGCGGCGACGGACCTCGCCGCCCGCCTGGGCACCCTGACCGACGACGATGATCGAGGGCGCGGCGCCCACGGTCGCGGGCGACCTGCTCGCCACCCGGCCCCGCGGCGTCGCCCCGGACCATCCGCGGCTGGAGCTGCTGCGCCACCGCAGCCTGTACGCCCATCGCGGCTGGGACCCGGACGACGTGCTGCACGAGGCGCGCGCTGCGCAGCGGGTCGCCGCGGTGTGGCGGGCGACCCGCCCGCTCACCGACTGGATCGACGACCACGTGGGAGCGCCCGAGCACCGTCGGTGATGTTCGCCGGAATGTCACCCGCGCGCCCCGATGACGACTTCCATCGTACGGCGTCGCGATCATGCTCGATCCGGCGCGGAGAGTACGCTCCACGAACGTGAGTCGACGCACAAAGATCGTCTGTACGCTCGGGCCGGCCACGGCCACCCCGGACCGGATCCGCGAGCTGATCGGGGCCGGCATGGACGTCGCGCGCCTGAACTTCAGCCACGGCGACCGTGAAGACCACAAGCGGGTGTACGACATGATCCGCGCGGGCGCGGACTCCGAGGGCCACGCCGTCGGGATCCTCGCGGACCTGCAGGGGCCGAAGATCCGGCTGGGCCGCTTCGCGACCGGCCCGGGCTCGCTGGAGTGGCGCACCGGCGAGGAGGTGCGGATCACGGTCGACGACGTGGCCGGCACCCACGACCGGGTCTCCACCACGTACAAGGGCCTCGCCGCCGACGCCCGCCCGGACGACCGGCTCCTGGTGGACGACGGCAAGGTCGGCCTGCGGGTCGTCGCCGTCGAGGGCAACGACGTGGTCTGCCGGGTCACCGAGGGCGGCCCGGTCAGCGACAACAAGGGCCTGTCGCTGCCCGGGATGAACGTGTCCGTGCCGGCGATGTCGGAGAAGGACTGCGCGGACCTCGAGTTCGCCCTCGGCCTGCGCGTCGACATCATCGCGCTGTCGTTCGTGCGCAGCCCGGCCGACATCGACCAGGTCCACAAGATCATGGACGATACGGGCGCGCGGCTGCCGGTGATCGCCAAGCTGGAGAAGCCGGAGGCCGTCGACAACCTCGAGGCGATCGTCCTGGCCTTCGACGGCATCATGGTCGCCCGCGGCGACCTCGGCGTGGAGCTGCCGCTCGAGCACGTGCCGCTGGTGCAGAAGCGGGCCATCCAGATCGCCCGCGAGAACGCCAAGCCGGTCATCGTCGCCACCCAGATGCTCGACTCGATGATCACCAACTCGCGGCCCACCCGGGCCGAGGCCAGCGACGTCGCGAACGCCGTGCTGGACGGTGCGGACGCGGTCATGCTGTCCGGCGAGACCAGCGTCGGCCGGTACCCGATCAAGTCGGTGCGCACCATGGCGCAGATCATCGAGGCCGTCGAGGCGGGTCCGACGTCGGTGCCGCCGCTCAACCACGTCCCGCGCACCCAGCGCGGCGTGCTGTCCTTCGCCGCCCGCGACATCGGCGAGCGGCTCTCGGCGCGCGCGCTCGTCGCGTTCTCCGTCTCCGGTGACACGGTCCGGCGGCTCGCCCGCCTGCACACCCGCCTGCCGCTGCTCGCGTTCACGCCGAAGCCGGAGGTGCGCAGCCAGCTGGCGATGAGCTGGGGCGTCGAGACCTTCCTCGTGGACTTCGTGACCTCGACGGACGCCATGGTCCGCCAGGTCGACAACGCGATCCTCTCGATCGGCCGGTTCAAGGCGGGCGACACCGTGGTCGTCGTGGCCGGCTCCCCGCCCGGGACGTCCGGGTCGACGAACCTCATCCGCGTGCACCGCCTGGGCGAGGACGACCACGCCTGACGCTTGTCCGGTAGATCCGGTCTTGTAGATCAACGCCCCGCGGTCAGGGTCGGCGCCGACCACGCCGGTCCTGCGAGGATGGTGCGGTGACGTCTCCTCGGATCGCAGAGCAGGCCGACGCCGCAGGGGGCGCCGAGACTCCGGTCGTGACCGGCCAGGACGCCCTGGACGACCTCGTCGCGCTGCTCGACCTCGAGCGGCTCGAGGTGAACCTGTTCCGCGGGTTCAGCCCGGCGCACAGCCCCACGCGGGTCTTCGGCGGCCAGGTCGCGGGCCAGGCGCTGGTCGCGGCCGGGCGGACCGTGGACCCGGACCGGGTGGTGCATTCGCTGCACGCGTACTTCGTGCGGCCGGGCGACCCGCACGCGCCGATCATCTTCGACGTGGAGCGGATCCGCGACGGGCGGTCGTTCACCACGCGGCGGGTCCGGGCGGTCCAGCACGGCGAGGTGATCTTCGCGCTGGCGGCGTCCTTCCAGCTCACGCAGTCCGGTGTCGAGCACACCGAGCCCGCTCCCACCGGGGTCCCGGCGCCGGAGGACCTGCCCGACCTCGGCGAGTGGTTGCGCGGCGAGCGGACGTTCCTGTCGGGCGTGCCGCGCCCGCTGGACCTGCGCTTCGTCGAGGCGCCGCTGTGGTCGGCGCGCCGCGGCCCGGCCACCGACGAACCGCAGCGGGTGTGGATGCGCGCGGACGGCACGCTGCCGGACAACCCGATGCTGCACGTCTGCCTGCTCACCTACGCGAGCGACCTGACCCTGCTCGCCTCGGTGCTCGCCCCGCACCCGCTGCACATGGGCGAGGCCGCCCTGGCGAGCCTGGACCACGCGATGTGGTTCCACCGCCCGTTCCGGGCCGACGAGTGGCTGCTCTACGAGTGCCGCTCGCCGAGCGCGGCCGGCGCGCGCGGGCTCGCGACCGGCCGATTCTTCACCCGCGACGGCCGGCTGGTGGTCAGCACGGTGCAGGAGGGCCTGGTCCGGGTCACCGGACGCACGTGACCTCGCTCTCGGTATCGGTTCCGGTGACGCCCGTCTCCGCGCGGCCGTCGACCAGGGGGATAGCCTCAGCCCGTGTCTGCGTCGACCATTTCACCCACCGTCGTGACCGTCACCGGGGCTGCTGGGCAGATCGGCTACGCGCTGCTCTTCCGCATCGCCTCCGGCCAGCTGCTGGGGCCTGACACCCCGGTCCGGCTGCGCCTGCTGGAGATCCCACAGGCGGTGAAGGCCGCCGAGGGCACGGCGATGGAGCTCGACGACTGCGCGTTCCCGCTGCTCGCCGGGATCGACATCACCGACGACGCCACGACGGCGTTCGACGGGGTGAACGTCGCCCTGCTGGTCGGCGCGCGCCCGCGGACCAAGGGCATGGAGCGCGGAGACCTGCTGGAGGCCAACGGCGGCATCTTCGCCCCGCAGGGTCGCGCCATCAACGCAGGCGCCGCGGACGACGTCCGCGTGCTGGTCGTCGGCAACCCGGCGAACACGAATGCCCTGATCGCCCGCTCCGCCGCCCCGGACGTCCCGGCGGACCGCTTCACCGCGATGATGCGCCTGGACCACAACCGCGCGATCGCCCAGCTCGCGAAGAAGCTGGACGTGCCGGTCACCGAGATCACCAGGATGACGGTCTGGGGCAACCACTCGGCCACCCAGTACCCGGACCTGTACCACGCCGAGGTCGGCGGCAAGGTCGCCGCGGAGCAGGTCGAGGACGGCTGGCTGCGCGACGAGTTCATCCCGACGGTCGCCAAGCGCGGCGCGGCGATCATCGAGGCCCGCGGGGCGTCGTCCGCGGCGTCGGCCGCGAACGCGGCGATCGACCACGTCCGCGACTGGGTCCACGGCACCCCCGAGGGTGACTGGACCTCGGCCGCCATCGTGTCGGACGGCTCGTACGGCGTCACCGAGGGCCTGATCTCCTCGTTCCCGGTGGTGTCGAAGGGCGGCCGCTGGGAGATCGTCCAGGGCCTGGAGCTGGACGCGTTCTCCCGCGGCAGGATCGACGCCTCCGTCGCCGAGCTGGCCGAGGAGCGCGAGGCCGTGCAGGGGCTCGGTTTGATCTGACGATGGTGCGGTGCGACACGTCTCGATCCGCCCGGCTCTCCTGAACCGCCCCGGGTCTCGTCCGGCCCGGCGCTACGCTGGGCCGGACCGGAGCTGAGGAGGTGCCCGATGACCACTGCTCGTGTGCATGACCTGCTTACGGCCGCGGACCTCTCGTACGAGCCCGAAGACGGGCTGCGCCGCGAGCTGCACGACGGGGTGGTGTACGTGGCTCCTCCACCGAGCAACACGCACGGTTGGGAGATCCGCATCGCGGATCGCGCCCTGTCGGCGAACGCCCCGGACAACGTGCTGATTCTGCAGAACGTCGGTATTCACGTCGGGCTGCGTCGGCTCTACGTCCCGGACCTGATCGCAGTTCACCGACGGCACTCCCTTTCATGAGAACGGGTACGACCCTGGTGGCGCTCATACTCGTGGTCGAAGCCGTCTCGCCGTCGTCGGTCACCCTCGACCGTGTCACCAAACCTGCGATCTACGCCGAGATGGGGATTCCGTACTTCTGGCGGATCGACTCCTTGAGAGGTCTGGGCCCGCGGCTTCAGGCATACCGACTCGACCCGAGGACCGGTGAGTACGTCCTGCAGGCCGAGTTCGGCCCCGGCGAGGCGGGGACGCTGGAACAACCCTGGCCGATCACGATCGACATGAAGGAGTTCGTCCTGCCGGAGTGACAACCCGCCGGCTCACCCCAGCTCGGCGATCGCGAACGACTCCGGGCTCAGCGTCAGCGCCTCGCCGTCGATGTGCATGTGCTCCGACGCCAGCAGCACCCGGGCGATCGGCAGGCTCAGGTCGAACGTCACCGGGTCGTCGCCGAGGTTGACCGCCAGCCGCAGGCGGCCGCGGTGCAGCACGATCGTGCGCGCGTCCTCGTCGACGTCCACGTCGACCTCGTCCAGCCACGGGTCCGACAGTTCCGGGCGGGCCTTGCGCAGCGCGATCAGCTCGCGGTGGGTGGCGAGCACCGTCGCGTGCGGCTCCTCGGTGGGCTCGGTCCAGTCGAGCTTGGACTCGAGGAAGGTCTGGACGTCCGTCGGGTCCGGGACGTCCTCGGCGGCGTCCCAGCCGTGCGACGCGAACTCCGACCGACGGCCCTGGCGCACGGCGTCGTTGAGCCGGTCGTCGGGGAAGTGGGAGAAGAACTGCCAGGGGGTGCGCGCTCCCCACTCCTCGCCCATGAACAGCATGGGCGTGAACGGCGAGCAGAGCAGCAGCGCCGCCCCGCACGCGACGAGCCCCGGGGTGAGCGACGTCGCGGGCCGGTCGCCGACCGCCCGGTTCCCGACCTGGTCGTGGTCCTGCACGTAGGTGATGAACCGGTGCGCCGGGATCCGGCGGGTGTCGACCGGGGCGCCGTGGTTGCGGCCGCGGAAGCTGCTCCAGGTGCCCTCGTGCAGGAACACCCGGGTCATGACGTGGGCGAGCCCGGTCAGCCCGGCGGTCGCGAAGTCGGCGTAGTAGCCCTGGTCCTCGCCGGTGAGCGCGACGTGCAGGCTGTGGTGGACGTCGTCGGCCCACTGCGCGTGCAGCCCGTAGCCGCCGCCGTCGCGTGACGTGACCATCCGCGCGTCGTTGAGGTCCGATTCGGCGATCAGCGACAGCGGCCGTCCGAGGTGCGTGGACAGCGCCTCGACCTCGATCGTCATCTGCTCCAGCAGGTGCACCGCGCGGCGGTCGTGCAGGGCGTGCACGGCGTCGAGGCGGAGCCCGTCGAGGTGGTAGTCGCGCAGCCACATCAGCGCGTTGTCGATGACGTAGCGGCGCACCTGTTCGGAGTGGGCGCCGTCGAGGTTGACGGTGGGGCCCCAGGCGGTGCTGCCCGCGAAGTAGGGGCCGAACCGGTCGAGGTAGGCGCCCGACGGGCCCATGTGGTTGTAGACGACGTCGAGGACGACCCCGAGACCGCGGGCATGGCAGGCGTCGACGAAGCGCTTGAACGCGTCCGGGCCCCCGTAGTTCTCGGTGACGGCGTACCAGCCGACGCCGTCGTAGCCCCAGTTGCGGTCGCCGTCGACGGCGTTGACGGGCAGCACCTCGACCAGGTCGATCCCGAGCGCGACGAGATGGTCGAGCTTCTCGATCGCCGAGTCGAACGTCCCGCCGTCGGTGAACGTGCCGATGTGGAGCTCGTAGAGCACGCTGCCGGGCAGTTGGCGCCCGGTCCAGCTGTGGTCCGACCAGAAGAACGCGTCGTGGTCGTAGAGCCGCGACGCCGAGTGCACGCCCGAGGGCAGCCAGAGCGAGCGGGGGTCGGGCAGCGGGGTCTCGTCGTCGTCGAGGAGGAAGGAGTACGCCGCGCCGGCGCCGACGTCGGGGACGTCGGCGCGCCACCAGCCGCCCGACTCCTCGAGCATGTCGTGTTCCCGGTTGTCGACCAGGACCCGGACACGCTTCTTCAGCGGCGCCCAGACCGCGAACTCAGCCACGGGGCAATCCTGCCCGGTCGGGCGGCGGCCCGCCGGGCCGGACGCGACCACGTGACCGCCGCGACCGTCGCCCGGTGGCACCGGTAGAGCGGTACGGCGATGTTCGCGACGATCTCGGACACCAACTATCCGAGCGGACCAGCAGCGCGACCGGGTAGCGCGCCAGCACCTGCGCGAGCCGGGGGGCGCTGCTCTCGACGGGCGTGCCGGTGAGCACGTCCGTCCAGGCCGCGGCGCCGTCCGGCAGCGGCAGCACGGTGTCCGCCCAGCCGCCGCCGGCGGCGAGGCCCACCGGCAGCCGGGTCGCCACCGCCACGAGCTGCGCCGACCGGGCGAACGCGATCGCGTGCTCCGCCGCCGGCCCCTCGGCCGGGACGGACCGGTACCCGGCGAACAGCTCCGGCCGCTGCCGGCGCAGGAGCAGCGCCTGTGCCGTGACCAGCAGCTTCGTCGCGCCCTCCGGGTCGACGTCCACCGAGTTCGATCCTTCTCGGCTGAACTCCGGCAGCCAGCCGCCGTCGATGCGCGCGAGGAGCTGCCGGCGCAGCTCCCAGTCGACCGGGCGCCGGTTGTCCGGATCCACGAGCGAGTACTCGTAGAGCTCGGTGCCCTGGTAGACGTCCGGCACCCCGGGCCCGGCGATCTGCAGCAGCTTCTGGCCCAGCGAGTTGCTGCGGCCCGGCTCGTCGATCCGTGCGACGAACTCCGCGACCTCCGCCACGGTCCCGGCGTCGCCCAGCACCTGCTCCGGCCACGCCGCCACCGCGGCGTCGACCTCGGCGTTCGGATCGATGTGGCTGGTGACGAGCTTGGCCTCCCGCGAGGCCTTGCCCAGGTAGGCCGCCAGCCGCTCGGCCGAGATCGGCCAGGCGCCGACCAGGTTCTGCCACGCCAGGAGGTCCAGCGAGCGGTCCGGCAGCGGGTGGGCGGCCGCCCAGCGCCGGAACCGGGGCGCCCACTCGTCGGGGATCTCGGCGAGCACCGCGAGCCGGGCGCGCACGTCCTCGGAGCGCTTGGTGTCGTGCGTGGACAGCGTGGTCATGGTGCGCGGCCACGAGGCCACCCGCCCGGCGTTGCGGTCGTGGAACTCGGCGGGGGAGACCCCGAACCGGTCCGGGTCGCCGCCCACCTCGTTCAGCGCGACGAGCCGGTTGTAGCGGTAGAACGCGGTGTCCTCGACGCCCTTGGCCATCACCATGCCCGACGTCTGCTGCACCCGGGTGGCCAGCTCGCCGTCGGGGTCGGCGAGCATCGTGTCCCGGATCGTCGTCAGCACCTCCGCCAGGTCCGGCCGGTGCGCGCGCGCCACGGACACCGCGGTCTCCAGCGCCGAGCGCCCCTCGGGCAGGTAGCTGCGGTAGACCGGGAAGCCGCACAGCAGCTCGGCGACGGCCTCCTCCGCCGCCGGCCCCGGGCCGTCGTCCGTCGAGGCCACCGGCACCAGGGCCGCGATCCGGCGCACCTCCGCCGCCAGGATCGTGTCGGCCACCTCCCGGCGGGCCGCGTGCTCGACCGCGTGCGCGTTCTCCCTGCGCCCGAGGTGTTCGGCGGTGAGCTGGGTGAGCAGCCCCGCGCCGTCCGCGTCGACGAACACCCCGCAGATCTCGCGCAGCGCCTCGTACCCGGACGTGCCGTCGACCGGCCACGACACGGGCAGCTCCTCGCCGACGCCGAGGATCTTCTCCACCAGCAGCCAGCGGTCGGGCCCGATCGCCGCGCGCAGCCGGCGCGCGTAGCCGCCGGGGTCGGACAGGCCGTCCGGGTGGTCCACCCGCAGCCCGTCGACCTCGCCCGCCTCCACCCAGCGCAGCACCTCGCCGTGCGTGGCCGCGAACACCTCGGGGTCCTCGACGCGGACGGCCGCGAGTGTCGAGACGTCGAAGAACCGCCGGTAGGTCAGCTCCGCTGCGCCACGTTTCCACGAGGTGAGCCGGTAGTGCTGGCGGGCGTGCACCTCGGCCGGACCTGCCCCGAGCCGTCGCCACCGTCCCGGTGCCCGGCGCGACCGGGAAGCGAGTGCTCGTAGTAGCGCAGCTCGGTGCGGTCGTCGGAGAGCGACAGCTCGGAGAGACGCCTTCTCCTCGTCCGCGTCCGGCGACCGGGACCGGCAGCGGTCGGGCCGCCGCCCAGTCGATGTCGAAGTACGAGGCGTACCGCGAGCCCCGGCCGTGGGTGAGGACGTCCCACCACCACGGGTTCGCCTTGGCGTCGTCCACGCCGACGTGGTTCGGCACGATGTCGAGCAGGAACCCCATGCCGCGCGCGCGCGCCGCCGCGACGAGGGCGCGCCGCCCCTCTTCGCCGCCGCGCGCGCCGCACGACCCGGGTGGGGTCGACGACGTCGTAGCCGTGGTTGCTGCCCTTACCGGATGCGAGCAGGGGCGAGGCGTACACCGCGCCGACCCCGAGCGCGTCGAGGTAGGGCACGAGCTCGGCGCCCTGCTGCAGCGTCGTCGCGGAGGAGAACTGGATGCGGTAGGTCGAGGACGGGATCACCGCACTCCCTCACGTCGTCTCGGCAGTGATCCGGATGTCGTGTCGAGTTGTGTGGTCACGCCTTCGTGCTCTCCGTCCGCTGCAGGACGACGACCGAGCGGGCCGGCACCGGGCGCTTCGCCCCGCCCGCGACGCGCGGCGGGTCGGCCGCCACCACACCGGGCCCGGCGGACAGCGTGAGCACCTCGCCGACCGCGGTGTCGACGACGATCGCCCAGCCCGTGCCGTACTCCGGCGGCGGGAGGGTGACCTCGATGTCTTCGTAGTGCGCGTTGAGGCACAGGAGGAACGAGTCGTCCGTGACCGGCTCGCCGCGGCTGTCGACCTCGGTGATGCCGTTGCCGTTGAGGAACACCGTGACGCACTTGCCGAAGCCGGAGTCCCAGTCCTGCTCGGTCATCTCCTCGCCGGCCGGGGTGAACCACGCGATGTCCGGCAGGGCCGTGAGGCCCTCGGTGCCGCGGCTGCGGCCGATCGGCTTACCCGCGAAGAACCGGCGCCTGCGGAACACCGGATGCCCGGCCCGCAGCGCCGCGACCCCCGCGGTGAAGCCGACGAGACCCACGTTCTTGGTCAGCAGCGACCAGTCCATCCAGGAGATCGCGCTGTCCTGGGCGTAGACGTTGTTGTTGCCGCTCTGGGTGCGGCCCATCTCGTCGCCGTGCAGCAGCATCGGCACGCCCTGGGACAGGAACAGGGTGGTGATGAAGTTGCGTTGCTGCCGCGCCCGCAGCTCGAGCACCGCGGCGTCGTCCGTGGGGCCCTCGACCCCGCAGTTCCACGAGCGGTTGTGGCTCTCGCCGTCGTTGCCGCCCTCGCCGTTCGCGTCGTTGTGCTTCTCGTTGTAGGACACGAGGTCGTTGAGCGTGAACCCGTCGTGCGCCGTCACGAAGTTGATCGACGCGAACGGGCGGCGGCCGTCGGCCTGGTAGAGGTCGCTGCTGCCGGTCAGCCGGGAGGTGAACTCGCCGAGCGTGCCGGGCTCGCCGCGCCAGAAGTCGCGGACGGTGTCGCGGTACTTGCCGTTCCACTCCGTCCACAGCGGGGGGAAGTTGCCGACCTGGTAGCCGCCCGGTCCGACGTCCCACGGCTCGGCGATCAGCTTGGCCTGGCTGATCACGGGGTCCTGCTGGACCAGGTCGAAGAACACCGACAGCCGGTCCACGTCGTAGAACTCGCGGGCGAGGGTGGACGCCAGGTCGAACCGGAAGCCGTCGACGTGCATCTCGGTGACCCAGTACCGCAGCGAATCCATGATCAGCTGCAGGGTGTGCGGGTTGCGCACGTTCAGCGAGTTGCCCGTGCCGGTGTAGTCCATGTAGTAGTGCGGGTCGTCGTCGACCAGGCGGTAGTACGCGGCGTTGTCGATCCCGCGCATCGACAGCGTGGGGCCCATGTGGTTGCCCTCGGCCGTGTGGTTGTAGACGACGTCGAGGATCACCTCGATGCCCGCGTTGTGCAGCTCGCGGACCATCGCCTTGAACTCCTGCACCTGGCTGCCCGGCCGGGCGTTGGCCTGGGCGTAGGAGTGGTGCGGGGCGAGGAACGCGATCGTGTTGTAGCCCCAGTAGTTGGTGAGGCCCTTCTCCTGCAGGTGGTGGTCCGTGATGAACTCGTGCACCGGCATGAGCTCGACGGCCGTGACCCCCAGCCGCTTGAGATGCTCGATCATGACCGGGTGCGCGAGGCCGGTGTAGGTGCCGCGCAGCGCCTCGGGGATGTCCGGGTGCTGGTTCGTGAGGCCCTTGACGTGCGCCTCGTAGATCACGCGTCTCGTGGTAGGGGATGCGCGGGTGGCGGTCGCTGCCCCAGTCGAAGAACGGGTTGACGACCACCGACTTCGGCACGAACGGCGCGGAGTCCTTCTCGTTGCGCTCGTCCGGCGAGCCGAACGGGTAGCCGAACACCGCCTCGTCCCACTGCACCGGGCCGTCGACCGCCTTCGCGTAGGGGTCGATCAGCAGCTTGTTCGGGTTGCACCGCAGGCCCTTGGCGGGGTCGTACGGGCCGTGGATCCGGTAGCCGTAGCGCTGGCCCGGCTCCACGGTGGGCAGGTAGCCGTGCCAGACGAACCCGTCGACCTCGCGCAGGGCGACCCGGGTCTCGGTCTCGTCGTCGGCGAACAGGCACAGCTCCACGCGCTCGGCGATCTCGGAGAAGATCGCGAAGTTCGTCCCGGCGCCGTCGTAGCTCGCGCCCAGTGGGTAGGCACTTCCCGGCCACGGCCGCATGGGGTCCTCGCTCTCCGGCTCTCGCCGGCTCGTCGTCGTTGATGGGGAGGGCGGCGCCGCGGGGGCGGCGGCGGGGGTGGTGGTGCGGGTGAGGGACGGCTGGGTGATGGACATGGACGTGGGGCACCCCCGTGCCCGGTGCGGGAAACGCTACCGGGGCCGACCGACAGTGTCGGAAACCCCACGTCCCTTCCGGTTGCGACGCCGTCCGCACCGACGCCGTCACCGACAGTAGGTTCGCCGACCATGACCACCGTCTTCTCCCGCATCATCGCCGGTGAGCTGCCCGCGCGGTTCGTCTGGTCGGACGAGCACGCGGTTGCGTTCCTCTCGGTGAACCCGGTCGCGCCGGGCCACACCCTCGTCGTGTCCCGGCTCGAGGTCGACCAGTGGACCGACGCGCCGGCACCGCTGATGGCCCACCTCATGACCGTGGCGCACGCGGTCGGCGCCGCGATCCGCGCGGTGTGGGCGCCCCCTCGGGTGGGCCTGCTCGTGGCCGGGTTCGAGGTCCCGCACCTGCACCTGCACGTCATGCAGGCGGCGGACATGGGGGCCTTCGACTTCGCGAACGCCGCGCCGAAGATCGACCCGGCGGAGCAGGACGGGTACGCCGAGGCGCTGCGGGCGGCGCTGCGGGCGGACGGGCACGCGGGGTCGGTCCCGACCTGACTCGCTCCTCGCGGCGTCCACTGTGAACACGGTGTAAAGGATTGAGTGCAACCGGTTGCAGGCCGCATGTCGCACGCCGGATGCCACTCCTCGTGCGGTAATCGCCGTTCGTCGCCTCCCCTCAACCGTTCGAGGGGAAGGTCGTCTTCCGCGCTGACCTCATGCGCACGGATGCCTACGGTGGGCACACGTCCGTCAGTCGGGGACGGGTCACCTCAGGTTGTCGCGCCGCGGAGAGGGGTCACGTCCGCATGTCCGGGGACACCGGTGGACGCGTCGGTCTCGGGCAGCCCCTGCGCGTCCCCGAGTTCCGGGCCCTCTGGGGGGCCGAGCTCGTCTCCGTCGCGGGCGACCAGCTCGCCCGGATCGGGCTCAGCGTCCTGGTGTTCGGGCGCACCGGATCGGCCGCCTGGGCCGCGGCGACCTACGCGCTGACGTTCCTGCCCGCCCTCTCGGCTGCTCCCGCCCTGGTCGTCCGACTAGGGGTGGCGGAGCGTCCGGTGCCGGCCGCGGCCGCGCCGGCCCAGCGGGCCCCCGTGGTCGGTCGACGCCCGGGCGGCTCTGCGCACCGTGCTGTACGACGGTCGGCGCCGCGCGCTGGTCTGTGCGGCCTGGCTCGTGGGGTGCTTCGTGCTGCCCGAGGCGCTCGCGGTGCCCTACGCCCAGCAGCTCGGCCTGGACACCGCGGCGGCGGGCCTGCTCATGGCGGCCGACCCCGCGGGGAGCGTGCTGGGTGGGTGGCTGTTCATCCGGTTCGTTCCCCGACTCGCTGCGCAGGCGGACGATCGGCCCGCTCGCGCTCGCGGCCGCCCTCCCGTTGGGGTTGTGCGGTCTGGAGCCCGGTTTCGGCACCACGCTGGGCCTGTGGGGGATTGTCGGGCGCCTTCGCGACCGCGAGCCTGGTGCAGGCGCAGGCGGAGTTCGTCCGCGCGACTCCCGGCGAACTGCGCGGCCGGGCGATCGGGGTCGCCGCGGCGGGGCTCATCGGCGTGCAGGGCCTCGCGGTGCTGCTCGGCGGGGTCGTGGCGCAGGTGTGGGGGGCGCGGGCGGCTGTGGCGCTCTGCGGCGCCCTCGGGATCGCGGTCGCGCTCGTCGTCACGGACGCGCACGTGCGGTCCCGCGGGATCGGCGACGGGCCGACGTGCCGTGCGGCCGTCGCCAGGGCGGAGGGGTGAGGGTGCGTCGGAGCCCGAGCGGGTCACCAGGAGCGGTTGGACATCCCGGTCTCCTCCCCGGTCGGTGGCGCCTGCACCCGTCGAACGCGCCGGGGCACGTATCGGGTGCGGCCGGCCGCCCTCCTTCCGGTCGACGGCCGCGTGGGGACGACGAGCGGCGGTCGTCACCCTGCGCGACGATGGGCGTGCGAAGTGCACACGTCCGGGTCGCCGTGCGGGCGATCACGGTCCGCGGTGGAGTCACTACTCTCGGGCTCGATCTGCAGGAGAGGAGCTGACATGGGACGGTCCCCCGACCGGCCGTACCCGCGACCCCGGGTTCGCCCCTGGACGGTCGGCCGGTGGGAGATGTGGCAGCTGCGCGGGCCGGTCGTCGCCGTCGTGCTGCTCGTCTGCGGCACGGCCGCGCTGCTCGTCGGCGTCGAGATCGGCTCGCTGCGCCCCACCGCCCGCGAGATCCTGATGACCGGCGCGCTCGTGCTGCTCGGGCTGGTGCACACCGAGATCGCGAGCAAGGTCGAGCGGATGCGCCGGCGCGTCTCCGACACGTCGTACTACGACCTCAGCTCCGTCTGGACCTTCGCGGCCGCCCTGCTGCTCCCCCCACCGCTCGCCGCGACCGTCGTCGTCGCGGTGTACCTGCACCTGTGGGTGCGGGTGTGGCGGCCCGCGAAGAGCCAGCTCTACCGCAACATCTACACCGCCGCCGCGGTCGTCCTCGCGGCCCAGGCCGCGCACGCCGTCGTCAGCACCTCGGGCGGGGTCCCGCGCTGGAGCGCCGGAGCGGTCGGGCTGGCCGTGCTCGCCCTGGCCGTCGTGGCCTACGCCCTGGTCAACAACATTCTCGTGATCACCGTGATCGCGCTGCAGGACATGCCGGCCGCCGGCCGGGGCCGGGTGCGCCACCTTCTCGGCAAGGTCGACGACATCGCCCTGGAGATGGCCACACTGTCGCTGGGTGCGCTGACCGCCGTGTCCGTGACGCTCAACCCGTGGCTCGTCCTGCTCGTGCTGGTCCCGTTGGTGGTGCTGCACCGGGCCGACATGGCGCGCCAGCTCGAGCAGCGGGCCGCGATGGACGGCAAGACCGGCCTCCTCAACGCCGCGGCCTGGCACGACAAGGCCGAGCGGGCGCTGCGCCGCGCGCAGCGCCAGGGAGCCGCGGCCGGTGTCCTCATCCTCGACCTGGACCACTTCAAGTCCGTCAACGACACCTACGGGCACCTCGCGGGCGACGCGGTCCTGGCCGCGGTCGCCGCGACGCTGCGCGCCGAGGTGCGGGAAGGCGACGTCGTCGGCCGGTTCGGCGGCGAGGAGTTCGTGGTGCTGCTGCGCGACCTCGACCTGACCTCGGCGGGCCGCCGGCAGATGGCGACGATCGCCGAGCGGATCCGGGCGCGCGTCGCCGAGCTCGCCGTCGCCGTGCACACCCCGGACGGCCCGCTCACGATCGACGGGGTGTCCACCTCGGTCGGCGCCGTCTTCGACCTGGGCCGCACCTGCACGCTGCAGCAGGTGCTCGGCGCGGCCGACGCCGCGCTGTACTCCGCCAAACGCGACGGGCGGAACCTCGTGCGGTTCGGGCCGCCCGGGGCTCCCGCCCCGGCCTTCCCCGGCCGTTCGCCTGCATGATCCATCCCAACGCGCCGTCGACGCCGGCGTCGCGCCCGCCGGGTCCGCCGAGCCGCCGTCCGTAGACTGGCGCGCGTGACCTTGTTGCGACGCCTGCGCGGTCCGGCCGATCTTCGGCGGCTCGACCCGCGAGAGATCGCCGAGCTGGCCGCCGAGATCCGCCGTTTCCTCGTCGCCAGCGTCGCCCGGACCGGGGGGCACCTCGGGCCGAACCTCGGCGTCGTCGAGCTGACCATCGCGCTGCACCGCGTGTTCGACTCCCCGCGCGACACGCTGATCTGGGACACCGGCCACCAGGCCTACGTGCACAAGCTGCTCACCGGCAGGGTCGACGGCTGGGAGCGGCTGAAGAAGACCGGCGGGCTCTCGGGCTATCCCAGCCGCGCCGAGAGCGAGCACGACCACGTCGAGAACAGCCACGCCTCCACCTCGCTGTCGTGGGCGGACGGGCTGGCGCGGGCGTACGCGCTCACCGGGCAGCAGCGCCACGTCGTCGCGGTGATCGGCGACGGCGCGCTGACCGGCGGCATGGCGTGGGAGGCGCTCAACAACATCGCGGCGGGCCGGGACCGCAACGTGGTCGTCGTCGTCAACGACAACGGGCGCTCCTACGCCCCGACGATCGGCGGCCTGGCGGACCGGCTCGCGTCGCTGCGGCTGCAGCCGGGGTACGAGCGGGTGCTGGAGGCCGGCAAGGACACGCTGCGGCGGACCCCGGTCGTCGGCCGGCCGATCTACGCCGGGCTGCACGCGCTCAAGGCCGGGGTGAAGGACGCGCTGAGCCCGCAGGAGCTGTTCTCCGACCTCGGGCTCAAGTACTTCGGGCCGGTCGACGGGCACGACGTGGCGGCCATGGAGTCGGCGCTGCGCCGGGCCCGGCACTTCGGCGGTCCGGTGATCGTGCACGCCGTCACCCGCAAGGGCTGCGGCTACGCGCCCGCGGAGAACGACGTCGCCGAGCAGATGCACAGCCCGGCGGCGTTCGACCCCGAGACGGGGCGCCCCACGGGGCCCACGCCGGTGGGGTGGACGTCGGTGTTCGCCGAGGAGATGGTGGCGCTCGGGCACGCGCGCCGCGACGTCGTCGCGATCACCGCGGCGATGCTCGGGCCGACGGGGCTGGCCCCGTTCGCCGAGGCCTTCCCGGACCGCTGCTTCGACGTCGGCATCGCCGAGCAGCACGCGCTGACCTCGGCGGCGGGCCTGGCCGCAGGCGGGCTGCACCCCGTCGTCGCGATCTACTCGACCTTCCTCAACCGGGCCTTCGACCAGCTGCTCATGGACGTCGCGCTGCACCGCCAGGCCGTCACGCTGGTGCTGGACCGGGCCGGGGTCACCGGCAACGACGGGCCGTCGCACAACGGGATGTGGGACCTGTCGATCCTGGGCGTCGTGCCGGGCATGCGGGTCGCCGCCCCCCGGGACGCCGAGACGTTGCGCGAGGAGCTGGCCGAGGCCGTCGCGGTCGACGACGGACCGACGGCCCTGCGCTTCCCGAAGGGCGCGGTGATCGGGTCGGTGCCGGCGGTGCGCCGGATCGGCGGGGTGGACGTGCTGCGCGAGCCCGACCTCGACGATGCCGGGCTCGACAATGTGGCAGAGCCGGCAGGTCCTGCTGGTCTGCGTGGGGGCGTTCGGCGAGCTCGGTGTCGTGGCCGCAGAACGGCTGGGCGGCGCAAGGCGTGGCGGTCACGGTCGTCGACCCGCGGTGGGTGCTGCCGGTCCCGGACGCGCTGGTCGGGCTCGCCGCGGGGCACCAGATGGTGGTCACGGTCAGCGACAGCGGACGGCACGGCGGGTTCGGCTCGGCGCTCGCCGACGCGCTGCGGGCCGCCGAGTGCGACGTGCCGCTGCGCGACCTCGCGCTGCCTCAGGAGTTCCTCGAGCACGGCAACCGGGCGGACGTGCTGGCCGCGGTGGGCCTGACGGCGCAGGACGTCGCGCGCCGGGTGACGGAGTGGGCGGCGGCGCTGCCGGGCTCGCGGCTCGGCGTGGCGGCCGGCCGCCGCACCCGCCGGCTGGACGTGCGGGGGCTGACCAGGTTCGAGACCGGGGTCGACACTGAGTTCGACGAGTTCGGCCCTGAGGAGCAGGCGCGCTGATGCGGGTGCTGGTGGTCGAGGACGAGCGCGCGCTGGCCGACGCCATCGCCCGCGGGCTGCGGCGCGAGGGGATGGCCGTGGACGTGGCGTACGACGGCGACACCGGGCACGAGAAGTCGACGATCACCCGGTACGACGTGGTGGTGCTGGACCGGGACCTGCCGGGCATGCCGGGAGACCGGCTGTGTACCGAGATCGTCGGCTCGGGGTCGACGACCCGGGTGCTCATGCTCACCGCGAGCGGGACCCTCGCGGACAAGGTCGACGGCTTCTCCCGCGGTGCCGACGACTACCTGGCCAAGCCGTTCGACTTCCCGGAGCTGGTGGCCCGCTGCCGGGCGCTCGGCCGCCGCGCGACGCCGGCGGCGCCGCCGCTGCTGGTGGCGGGCGACGTGGCGCTGGACCCGGCCCGCCGGATCGTCCGCCGCGCGGACCGCCCGGTGGAGCTGACCCGCAAGGAGTTCGGGGTGCTCGAGGTGCTGATGGGCGCCGGGGGAGCGGTCGTGAGCAGCGAGGAGCTGCTGGAGCGGGTGTGGGACGAGAACGCCGACCCGTTCACGACCACGGTGCGGGTGACGGTGATGACCCTGCGCAAGAAGCTCGGCGAGCCCGGAGTGATCGAGACGGTGGTGGGCGCGGGCTACCGCGTCCCCGCCGCCGGCTGAGCCCACCGTCCCACTCCCGCTCGCCACTCCCGGTCACGTCCCGTGACGACCGTGCCGCGCGAGTCTGCGCGCTTCGCCTGCGCGAGTCGGCACGTTCGCCGGTCGCGAGTCGGCACGGCGCTGGTCTACGGGACGAGCGTGGGCCGTGCGAGGATCGCGCCGTGCCCGCCGCGTCCGTCGATGCCGCGCGGCCCACCCGCGAGGCGGCCGCCAGCGTGGCGCACCGCGGGCCTGCGGCCGGTGCTCACCGTGCTCAGCACGGGGCTCGTCGCGCTGGTCAGCGCCCTGCTCCTGTGGCTGGGTTGGCTCCTCGTCGGCGGTGTCGTGAACGCCGTTCCCGCCCTCCCACCGGGCAGCCGCGTCCGGGTCCGCGGGCTGGACGTGCCCGCCGAGCAGGTCAGCGCCGCCGTCGGGGCCGCGGTGCAGGCCGAGGTCCTGCGCGCCGGGCTGATCGCCTTCCCGCTCGTCGTGGTCGCGGCGGGCCTCGTCTCGTGGTGGCTGGTCGGCCGGGTGCTCGGGCCGCTGCACGCGGTCACGGCCACGGCGCGGCGGCTGTCGGCCGAGTCGCTCGACACCCGCCTGGAGCTCAGCGACGCCCGCGGCGAGGTCGCGGAACTGGCGGCCGGCTTCGATGCGATGCTCGACCGGCTGCAGGCGGCGTTCGAGGCGCAGCGCCGGTTCGTCGCCAACGCCAGCCATGAGCTGCGGACCCCGCTGGCGGTGCTGCGGACCGAGGTCGACGTGACCCTCGCCGATCCCGACGCCGACGTCGACGAGCTGCGGCGGATGGGCGACGTCGTCCGCGAGGCCAGCCGCCGGGCCGACGACCTGATCGCGGGGCTGCTCCTGCTGGCCCGCAGCGAAGCGCCGTCGGCCGTCGATCCCGCCGCCGCACGGACCGTCGACCTCGCCGACCTCGTCGTGCCCGCGCTGGCGGCGATGCGGACCGAGGCGACCCGCCGCGGGCTACGGGTGCGCGAGCAGCGCGCGCCCGCGCCGACGGTGGGCGACCCGGTGCTGCTCGAACGCGTCGCCGGGAACCTCGTGGAGAACGCGGTGCGGCACAACGTCCCGGCAGGCTGGGTGGAGATCCGCACCGGTGTGCGGGGGGCGTCCGCCGAGCTGTACGTGAGCTCGGGGGGACCCGAGATCGCCCCGGAGCGGGTGGAGGAGCTGTTCGAGCCCTTCCGGCGGGGGCCGGTGGACCGCACGGCCGACACGCCCGGCTCGGGGCTGGGGCTCTCGATCGTCCGCGCGGTGGTGCACGCGCACGGAGGCACGGTGGTGGCCGAACCAGTGCCGGGCGGTGGGCTCACCGTGGTCGTGCGCCTCCCGGCACCCGGCGGCGCGCTGCGGGACCGCGCGGAACACCCCGACTTGCGCTGAGCAAACGTGCCGACTCGCGCAGGCGAAGGTGCCGACTCGCGCAGGCTCTTGGGGGAGGGCCGGTCAGACGACGGGGCGGGCGAGGTCGGCGAGCACGGGGGCGATCAGCTCGACCTGCCACTCGCGTGCACCTCCCTCGCGCAGCGCCGCGGCGACGTCCCCGTCCGCGGGCGGGGACCAGCAGACGCGGCGCAGGAGGTCGGGCTGCAGCAGGTTCTCCGCCGGGATCGACCACTCCGCCGAGATCGCCGCGATTCCCGCCCGGGCCGCCGAGAGCCGCGCGGCGGCGGCCGGGTCGCGGTCGGCCCAGCGCGCGACGGGCGGGGGTCCGTCACCCGGGACCGTCACCTTCGGGAGCTCGTCGGGATCGAGGCGCGCCGCCTGCGCCAGCGCCGCGTACCAGTAGGAGGTGAGGCGGCGCTGCGACCGGCCGCGGAACACCGGGAGTGTCGCGAGCGCCGCAGGCGAGGTGGGCGCGACGACCGCGGCGTCGACGATCGCCGCGTCGGGGAGGACCCGGCCGGGGGCGATGTCGCGCTCGGCGGCGAGCCGATCCCGGGCCTCCCACAACGCCCGCACGGCGGCCAGCGCCAGGGGCTTGCGGATCTTGTGGATGCCGGAGGTCCGTCGCCACGGCTCGGCCCGCGGTGCGGGCGGCCCCGCGGTCCGCACCGCCTCGAACTCCTGGCGGGCCCACTCGAGCTTGCCCTGCTCCGCCAGCAGCGCCGCGAGGACGTCGCGCAGCTCGGCCAGGACCTCGACGTCCAGCGCCGCATAGACGAGCCAGTCGTCGGGCAGCGGGCGCCGCGACCAGTCGGCCGCGCCGTGCCCCTTCTCGAGCGAGAGGCCGAGCAGCTGCTCCACCAGCGGGCCCAGCCCGACCCGGGGCAGGCCGGCGAGCCGCCCGGCCAGCTCGGTGTCGAACAGCGACGTGGGCGCGAGCCCCACCTCGGCCAGGCACGGCAGGTCCTGCGAGGCCGCGTGCAGCACCCACTCGGGCCCGGTCAGCACGGGGTCCAGCTCGTGCAGGTCGCTGCCGAGCGGGATCGGGTCGATCAGCGCGGTGCCGGCCCCCGCGCGGCGCAGCTGGACCAGGTACGCCCGCTGCGAGTACCGGAAGCCGGAGGCCCGTTCGGCGTCGACGGCGACCGGTCCGGTGCCCGCCGCCAGCTTCTGCGCCACGTCGGCCAACCCCGTGCGGTCGACCACGACCGGCGGCAGCCCGTCCGCCGGGACCAGCAGGGGAACTGGTCCCGGCTCTGGCGCGGGTTCCGCGGTCAGCGGATGACCCCGGCCCGCATGGCGAGCGCGACCATCTGCGCGCGATCGCCGGTTCCGAGCTTGCGCCCGATGCGGGACAGGTGGCTCTTGACCGTCAGCGCCGACAGGCTCAGCGCCTCGCCGATCTCCTTGTTCGACTGCCCGTCGGCGACCAACTGCAGCACCTCGACCTCGCGCGCCGACAGCTCCCGCGGGGTGTTGTCGGTGCCGGGCACGCGGGTGCCGGTGGCGAGCAGCGGGGCCACGGTCGGGTCTGCGTAGACCCCGCCGTCCAGCACGCGCTTCACGCCGTCCGTCACCACGGCCGGCGACGCCGACTTGAGCAGGTAGGCCTGCGCACCGGCCTGGAAGGCCGACCGCACCGCGTACGGGTCGTCCGACGACGCGAGCACGACGAGCCGGTTCCAGCCCATCGAGCGCAGCTCCGTCACCAGGTCCAGCCCGCTGCCGTCGGGCAGCCCGAGATCGAGGATCGCGAGGTCGCACGGGCCGTTGGCCTGTGCGCGGGCACGCGCCTCGGCGACGGAGGCCGCTTCGTGCACGGTCACCGCCCCCATGGTCCGCAGCCGCGCGGCGATCGCCTCGCGCAGGAGCGGGTGGTCGTCGACCACGAGCACGGTGAACTGCTCCTCGCGCGGATGCGGGATCGTGGCTGGCGCCAGCACCGCTCCGGTGGTTCCGCGCACGGTCGCGCCCTGGCCAAGTACGGCCACGTCATCTACCTCCTGGAGTCGGTCGTTGCCCCCCGACCGCCACCAGCCCCTCGGCCGGCGGACGGTGCCGTTCGACCACCCGAGGTGGTGTCGTGGGATGAACCCTACCCCCCAAGCGGTCTAACGTCGTGTATGCCCTCGCATCCGGAAGCGCGAAGGTTACAGCCCTCTCGGCCTGCGATCACTCAGCGGAGTGATCATCCGGTCACGTTCCGGCACGTCGGGGGCAGGGCCCGCGACGGCGGCGAGTTCACCCGATCCGGTGAGCCATCGCGGCGATGCCGACGGGGGGCAGGCCCGCCGCCGTCGCGATCAGCGTGCAGAAGGCCTCGGCGTGGCAGCGCAGATCCCCGTCCGATCCCTCAGGGACCGCCGGGGTCCAGGAGGCCCGCAGCTCGATGTCGTCGTTGCGCCGCGGGCCGGCGATGTCGCCGAACCGCACCGACGAGGTCTGCGTGACGGTGCCGCCGAGCGCGACGTGCGCCGCGCCGTTCTGGTCGAGCGCCTCGGTGAGCCACGACCAGCCGACGGTCGGCAGCATCTCGTCGCCCACCTGCTCGGGATCCAGCCGCGCCTGGACGAAGCACACGAGCCGGAACCGCCCCTCCCACGCCTCCTGCCCGGCAGGGTCGTGCAGGAGGATCAGTCGTCCCGACGTGTCCGGCTCGTCGAGGTCCTCCCCGGGACGGCGGGCGGCGTCGGCCTCCACGCTGACGGCCCAGGTGAAGGGGGCCAGCCGCGGCGGCGCGTCGAGCGGGGTCACCACGAGCTCCGGGCGTGGCCGCACGGCCGACAGCGCGGCGACGGCGCGCCGGAACTCCTCCGGAGGGCCGGTCGGGTCGGACACGAGCGGGGACTCTAGATCGAAGCTCAGGGTCACCGGCACAGGCGCGCCGGTGCCCGATCGGGAGACCTCGGTCGTGGCCCGTGCAGCACCGAGCGGAGCCGTCGCGCCCGGGCGGCCTCGCTCGCGGCAGCCCGACGCCGACATGGGAGGATGGCCCGGTCATGGTCACCCCGCCCGCCCCCGCCGTGCCGCCCCTCCCGCGGGCGCGCCGGGACCTGCGCGACGCCCCGTTCCTCGTCGCGGCCCGCGGTGGGCGTCCCGCACGCGTGCCGGTGTGGTTCATGCGCCAGGCGGGGCGGTCGTTGCCCGAGTACCGCGTGCTCCGTGCGGACACGGGCATGCTCGCCGCCTGCCTGACCCCCGAGCTCGCCTGCGAGATCACGATGCAGCCGGTGCGCCGGCACGGGGTGGACGCCGCGATCCTCTTCAGCGACATCGTCGTGCCGCTGCACGCCGCGGGCATCGGCGTCGACATCGTGCCCGGTACGGGGCCCGTCGTCGTCGCGCCGGTGCGCACGGCCGCGGACGTCGAGCGGTTGCCGGCCCTGCACCTCGAGCAGGTCGGACCGGTCGCCGAGGCCGTCGGCCTGCTGGTGCGCGAGCTGGGCAAGACACCGCTGATCGGCTTCGCCGGCGCCCCGTTCACCCTCGCGTCGTACCTGGTGGAGGGCGGCCCGAGCCGCAACCACGAGCGCACGAAGGCCCTCATGCACGCCGCACCGGAGGTGTGGCACGGCCTGATGACGCGGCTCGCGGACATCACCGCGACGTTCCTGCGCGCGCAGGTCGACGCCGGGGTGGATGCCGTGCAGCTGTTCGACTCGTGGGCGGGTGCGCTCTCGCTGCGCGACTACCGCGAGTACGTCCTGCCGCACTCCGCGCGGGTGCTCGCCGGGCTGGCCGACGCCGGCGTGCCGCGGATCCACTTCGGGGTCGGCACCGGTGAGCTGCTGGGCGCGATGGCCGAGGCGGGTGCGGGTGTCGTGGGGGTCGACTGGCGGGTGCCGCTGGACGAGGCCGCCCGGCGGACCGGCGGGCGCGTCGCCCTGCAGGGCAACCTGGACCCGGCGGTGCTGTTCGCCGACCCCGCAACCGTCGCGTCGGAGGCGCGCCGGATCGTCGCGGAGGGCCGCGCGGCGCCCGGGCACGTGTTCAACCTGGGGCACGGCGTGCTGCCGGGGACGGACCCGGACGTCCTGACGCGGCTGGTCGAGCTGGTGCACGGCCTGGAGCCGTGAGCCCGGAGCCATGAACATCGTGCGGGTCGCCGTCGTCGGCGGCGGGGTCTCCGGGCTGGC
This sequence comes from uncultured Actinomycetota bacterium, assembly GCA_963780835.1. Lineage (GTDB taxonomy): Bacteria > Actinomycetota > Actinomycetes > Mycobacteriales > Pseudonocardiaceae > Pseudonocardia. Next base: position 176,377 of record CAWADQ010000037.1, read on the forward strand.
TGCCGCACACCGGCTGCGGACCCTGCTCGGACCGGCCGCCGAGATCGTCGTCCTGGAACAGCGCGACCGGCTCGGCGGCGTCCTGCGGACCGTCGACCTCGCGGGCCTGCCCTACGACGTCGGCGCCGAGGCGTTCCTGTGGCGGCGCCCCGAGGCGCGCGCGCTGCTCGACGAGCTGGGCCTGGCCGACGAGGTGGTGCACCCGTCCGGCGCGGCGCCGTCCGTGCGGGCCGGGGGCGGCACACTCCCGCTGCCGCCCGGAACGCTGCTGGGGGTACCGACGAGCGGTGCCCGGCTCGACGGCGTGCTGTCGCCCGCCGGGACGGCCGTGGCGCGGGCCGAGCGCGACCGGCCGCTCGCGTGGACACCCGGTGGCGACGTCGCGCTCGGCGGGCTGCTGCGGGAACGCTTCGGCGACGAGCTCGCCGACCGCCTGGCCGACCCGCTGCTCGGCGGCGTGTACGCGGGCCGGGTGGACGTGCTGGGCCTGCGCGCGACGCTGCCGGCCGTCGCCGCCGCGCTGGACGCGGGTGCGCCGTCGCTGACCGCCGCCGCGGACCTCGCCACCGCCGTCCCCGCGACTCGCGCCGCCTCGGGAGTGCGTGACCCCGGGTCCGCACCGTCGGCAGACCCGGTGTTCGGCGCTCTCCGCGGCGGCTACGCGACGCTCGTCGACGCGCTCGCGGCCGCCGTCGACGTCCGGTTGTCGACCACCGTCCGCGCGCTGCACCGGCTCCACGACGGCTGGCGGCTCGTCCTGCGCCCGGGCCAGGACACGCTCGACGTGGACGCCGTGGTGCTCGCCGTCCCCGCCCCAGCGGTCGCGCGGCTGCTGGCCGAGGTCGTGCCCGCCGCCGCCCGCGCGGCGGGGGAGATCGAGCTGGCGTCGTCCGTCGTCGTCGCACTCGCCTACCGGGACGCTGACGCGCAACGGCTGCCGGTGACGTCCGGTGTGCTGGTCGCGGCGGGTGAACCCCTGTCGATCAAGGCGGCGACGCACTCGTCGCGCAAGTGGGCGCACCTCGCGGCCGCGGCGACCGACGGCCTGGTCCGGCTGCGGACATCCCTGGGCCGGTTCGGCGAGGAGGCGACGCTGCAGGTCGACGACGCCGAGCTGGTCGCCCGTTCCCGGGCCGACCTCGCCGTGCTCGCCGGGATCACCGCCGCGCCGGTCGCGGTGCACGTCCAACGGTGGGGTGGCGGCCTGCCGCAGTACGCGGTCGGTCACCTCGACCGGGTGCGCGTGATCGACGACGCCGTCGCCGCGATGCCGGGCCTGGCGGTGGCCGGGGCCGCCCTGCACGGCGTCGGGGTGCCGGCGTGCGTGGGGACGGCGCGGCTGGCGGCCGAGCGGGTGGCTGCCCAGCTCACGGATGGCAGGATGGGCGCATGGCACGCCTCGACTACGCCACGCTGAACTCGACCGTCCGCTACACGATGTGGTCGGTGTTCCGGACGGAGCCGGGCCGGCTCGACGACGACCGGGGCGCGGCCGCGTCGCAGGCGGCGGAGTTCGTCGACGCGCTGGAGGGCAAGGGCGTCGTGGTCCGCGGGGTGTACGACCTGGCCGGGATGCGCGCCGACGCCGACTACATGGTGTGGTGGCACGCCGAGGAGATCGAGTCGCTGCAGGCGGCATACGCCGCCTGGCGTCGCACCACCACGCTGGGCCGGGCCAGCGTGCCGGTGTGGAGCCAGGCCGCCCTGCACCGCCCGGCCGAGTTCAACAAGAGCCACGTCCCGGCGTTCCTCGCCGGTGAGGAGCCGCGGCGGTACCTGTGCGTGTACCCCTTCGTGCGCTCCTACGAGTGGTACCTGCTGCCCGACGCCGAGCGTCGACAGATCCTCGCCGACCACGGCAAGGCCGCGCGCGGCTACCCCGACGTGCGCGCGAACACGGTGTCGTCGTTCGCCCTCGGCGACTACGAGTGGATCCTCGCGTTCGAGGCGGACGAGCTGCACCGGATCGTCGACCTCATGCGCGACCTGCGCGCCACCGAGGCCCGCCGGCACGTCCGCGAGGAGATCCCGTTCTTCACCGGGCCGCGGGTGCAGGTGGGGGACCTGGTGGCGACCCTGCCGTAGGATTAGCGCTGAATCAGCGCTAAACTCAGGATGTGGCGACGATCCAGATCCGGGACATTCCCGACGACGTGCACGAGCAGCTGCAGCGTCAGGCGCGCGACGCCGGCCAGTCGCTCCAGGCATACATGCGCGAGTACATCGTCTCGAGTAGCCGAACACGAATGCGGTGGGCGGAAGCCGTCGACGAGTGGGAGGCGTACTTGGCGGCGAATCCACCATCGGTGACCCGCGAGCAGATCCTGAACGACCTCGACGAAGACCGTGACCGCTGACGGGGTGGTGCTCGACGCGTCGGTCGCCGCGACCGCTCTCGTCGAGATGACACCCGAAGCGGAGCGCCTGCGTCACCGCTTGGCGCGAGTTGTCACGCACGCACCGCACCTGATCGATGCCGAGGTCGGGAGCGTGCTGCGCCGTAGATCGTCGGCGGGTCACATCGCTGTCGACGTCGCGGCAGGAGCTCTTCGCGCGCTCGGCCTGCTCGTGGGCGAGCGCTACCCGCACGGTCCGTTGGCGGCCGCCGCATGGGCCCTGCGCGACAACGTCACCTACTACGACGCCCTCTACGTCGCCCTCGCCGCCCGCCTCGGCTACCCACTGCTCACCGCCGACGCCCGCCTCGCCCGCGCTCCCGGCCTGCCCTGCGCCGTCGAGCTGATCGGCTAACGCTCCTTCGGCACCAGCCGCATCGAGATCGAGTTGATGCAGTACCGCAGGTCCGTCGGCGTCGAGTAGCCCTCGCCCTCGAACACGTGCCCGAGGTGGCTGTGGCAGTTCGCGCACACCACCTCCACCCGCCGCATGCCCAGCGTGGTGTCGACCCGCTCGATCACCGCGTCGCCCGCCAGCGGCGTGAAGAACGAGGGCCACCCGCAGTGCGACTCGAACTTCGCGTCGCTGCGGAACAGTTCCGCGCCGCAGGCGCGGCAGGTGTAGACGCCCTCGGTCTTGGTGTCGGTGTACTCGCCCACGAACGGGCGTTCGGTACCGGCCTTGCGCAGCACCTGGTACTCCGCGGGGGTCAGCTCGGCGCGCCACTCGGCGTCGCTCTTGACGACCTTCGGGGCGCTCTCGGTCTCCATGCGTTCCAGAGTAGGACGGTTGAGAGGACATTTCGAAGGCTCCCGGAGCGCGCAGGCGCGCGGGCCGGCCTTCGAAATGCCCTCTCACAGCCACGTGCCGACGACGAACAGGAGCGCGTCGTACACCACGTAGGCGGCGACCGCCAGCAAGAGCCCGACCAGCGCCACGGCCGCCCAGCGGCGCCCGCCCTCGGCGCGGTTCGCCGAGTCGGCGAAGGTCCGCACGCCGTCGAGGTAGCCCTCGATCGTGAACGTCGGACCCTGGCGCTGCATGCGGTCCAGGTGCGCGGCGAACGCCTGCGCCTCGGGGTCGTCGGGGTCGAGCCCGACCAGGTCGTCGTCGAACCGCGGCGAGCGCTCCGGGGTGGGATCGGCCACGGCACCAGGCTAGTCATATCGCCTGTGGACACCGGACTACAGTCTTCGGCGTGCCGATGACCGCCAAGTACGCCACCACCTGCGCGGTGTGCGCCTCGGACATCCGGCCGGGGGTGGAGATCGCGAAGTCGGGCAGCGGGTGGGCGCACGAGGGGTGCGCCGGGTCGACGGCGGACAAGACGGCGGCCCGACCGGCCCGCTCCGCGCCGCGGCCCGAGATGCCCGCGGCCGATGGCGCGCTCGAGGTGTGGACGGACGGTGCCTGCTCGGGGAACCCCGGCCCCGGCGGCTGGGCGTGGGCGACGCAGGACGGGCGTCAGGACAGCGGCGGTGAGGCACGGACCACCAACCAGCGCATGGAGATCCGGGCGGCGCTGGAGGCGGTGCGGGCGTTGCCGGGCCCGCTGGTCGTCGTCAGCGACTCGACCTACGTCGTCAACTGCTTCCGCGACGGCTGGTGGAAGGGCTGGATCGCGCGCGGCTGGACGACGAGCGCGAAGAAGCCGGTGGTGAGCCGCGATCTGTGGGAGCCACTGATCACCCTGGTCACCGAGCGGGGCGACGTGTCGTTCCGGTGGGTGAAGGGCCACTCGGGGGACCCGATGAACGACCTGGTCGACGCGCTGGCCGTGGAGCAGTCACGCGCGGTGGCGTGAGGGGCGTCGGAAGCGCCGCCGGGCGCAGCGGGCGGGTCAGGTCGCCGCGGTGCCGACTCGCGCCGGCAAAGGTGCCGACTCGCGCCGCACCTGCCAAGCCCGAGCAGCCTCTCGCGGCACCTAGCAGCTCGACGGCTCGTCCGGGAGGTCCGTGAGCCGGCGGAGCCGGTCGGCGGCGGGGATCCGGGGGCAGGTGCCGCACGGCCCCGCAGCCGGGTCGATCTTGAAGTAGTAGCAGCACGACAGGGTGCGCCGGTCGACGTGCCGCCGCCCGCGGCCGTCGACCAGCACGTGCAGCGTCGACGCCGGCAGCGGGGACGGCCCGGCCGGCAGGGCGAGTGCGGCGTCGGGCAGCAGCCGCTCCGGGGTGGGGTCGCCGCCGAGCCACAGCCCGGTGTCCATGCCGTCGGTGAACGCGCCGAGCAGGGCGCGCCGCGGTAACCGTCCGCGCGACGGGTGCTCCGCGAGGAAGGCGTCCGCGTGGGCGCGTACATGCGCACGCAGTACCGCGGCCAGCGCCGGCTCGTCGGCCACGGCCGTGGCATCGGGATGATCCGCGGCGGGGTCGGTCGGCAGGCACCAGAACCGCGCGTCCAGCAGCGCGTACGCGTCCGGGTACGCCTCGGCGGCGAGCCGGAACGCGACCGCGTCCCGCTCGAGCCGCGGGACGCGCCGGGCGAGCCGGTACAGCGCGCCACCCAGCCCGGCCGGCACGCCCGCGTACCACCCGAGGACGTAGGCCGCCGTGGCCGCCGGGTGGCTGCGGCCGAACTCGCGAATGTGCTGTGCGCCGACGGCCTGCTCCCAGCGCATGACGAACTCCGCGTCGACGTCGGCGCAGCGGGTCCAGCCCGGGCCCGGCTCCCCGCACAGGACAGGTCGGCCGATCGCCTCGCCGAGGCGCGCCGCAGAGGCGGCGAGCGGGCTCATGCGCCGGGCGATCGGGACATCAGGGACCTTCCCGGGACGGTGCGGCGACGTGAGGGACAGTACGAGGTAAGCCTCGCCTATGTCACGGTGTCACTCGAATGAACGACAGTTGTGTAACGCCTTGTCGCCGGATGACGATCAGTGGCCGAGGTCGCTCCCCGCGCCGGTTGTGCCCGGCAGGGCGCCGAACCGCGGCGCCCGTTCCTCGTTCGTCGGCGGAACAAATGTACGTCGGCCTGTTTCTTTTTGTCTGGACGCAGCTCACGTGCGATGTCGTGAAGGGCGTTCGACATCTGTCCAATGGGGATCCACTGGGGATCCATTGAGGATCGGTTTGCCGTGCCGGCGGCTCGTCGTTGCAGCTCAGAGTGCTGCCGTCGAGACCTGGACGCCATTCTTCTGGTCCGTCCGAGTGATTGCCGTCGATTCGTGAAACGCGGACGAGCGTATCGCTGACAGGTAACCGTCAGACGTCGCACGATTGTCGGGGTGCACGGGAAGTGTGCGGTCGCGCGGCGTCGCAACGAGAGATCCTGCAGTAGGCGAAGGGGAGCGCATGGGCGAGGATGCCCGCACCACGGGTGTGGCGGCGCACACGAACGGCCGACCCGGACACCTCGACATGATCACTGGCAGTGAGTGGCCGGCCGGTGGCCCGGACATGGATGTGTCCACCCGCCGGGTCGCTGTCGTCCCGCGCCCACGCCCCACTGACGACTCGGTCGGCGAACCCGACGGCGGACGGGGTGGGCGTACGACCCGGGTGCCGGCCGTTCCGGTCCGGCGGCCCTCGCCGACCCGCGAGACGCCCGTTCCGGCCCCCCGGACGTCCGCCGCCGAGCGTCCGCAGGCGACCCGGTTGGGGTGCGTCCCGACTCCGGGCCCGACGCCGCGGCCCGTGCCGCCCGGCCCGAGCGGTGCGACGTCTCGCCTCCCTGTTGTCCCGGGGCGCTCGAACGGCGCCGCCGCGTCGGAGCCCGAGTGCCAGACCTCCCGCGTCCCGGTTGTCCGCCGGCGTCCGAACGGCGCCTCCGCCTCCGCCTCGGAGTCCGAGGCTGTGACGTCCCGTGTTCCGGTCGTCCCTTCGCGCTCGACCGGCCCTGCACACGAGCCCGAGGGGCTGACGTCCCGCGTACCGGTCGTCGCCCCGATGCGTCTGCCGGGGGACCTGGCGAGGACGCAGGTCCGCGCGACGACCGCCCGCCCCGCCGCGCACCGGGCGTACCCGGGCGCGGTCCTGGTTCCTGCCACCGAGGGACTCACCGAACGGATGCCGGTCGTTCCCCCGCGGCCGTCCACCGCACCCGCCGCCGAGCCGGCGACGACGCGGGTGCCGCACGTCCCGGCGCCGAGCCGGCACAGGCGTCCCGAGGACCCTCGACCCACCCCGCCGGCAGCAGCGGGCCCCCGCCCCACGCCGAGGCCCCGCCCCGCCTCGGCCCCGTCCGCCCGGGAACGCGCGACCTTCTCGTCGGTCTACCTCGGCGGGCTGGCCGCCCCGAAGCGCACCCTGCGCGACATCCTCGAGGCCACCGCCCGGGCACACCCGCGCGCCGCAGCCGTCGACGACGGCCGTCAGGTGCTCGACTACGCCGCGCTGCTGCGCGAGGTCGACGCCCTCGGCGTCACCCTCGGCTCGTGCGGCATCGGGTACGGCGACCGGGTCGGCATCCGCGTCCCGTCGGGCACCGCCGACCTGTACGTCGCAGTCCTTGCGACGCTGTCGATCGGTGCCGCGTACGTGCCCGTCGACGCCGACGACCCCGACGAGCGCGCCGACATGGTGTTCGGCGAGGCCGGGGTCTGCGCCGTGATCGGCGCGGAGCGCGCCGTGACGCTGCGCTCCACGCCCCCGAAGCGCATCGGGCCGCGGCTGCCCGGGCCGAACGACGACGCCTGGATCATCTTCACCTCGGGTTCCACCGGGAAGCCGAAGGGCGTCGCGGTCACGCACCGCAGCGCCGCGGCATTCGTCGACGCCGAAGCGCGGCTGTTCCTGCAGGACCGCCCGCTCGGCACCCGCGACCGGGTGCTCGCAGGCCTGTCCGTCGCTTTCGACGCCTCCTGCGAGGAGATGTGGCTGGCCTGGCGGCACGGTGCCTGCCTGGTGCCCGCACCGCGCTCACTGGTCCGCTCCGGGGCCGACCTCGGCGACTGGCTCGTCGAGCAGCGCATCTCGGTCGTCTCGACCGTGCCGACGCTCGCGGCGCTGTGGCCCAGCGAGCAGCTCACCGACGTCCGGCTGCTGATCCTCGGTGGCGAGGCCTGCCCGGAGAAGCTCGCCCACCGGCTCGCGCAGGCGTGCACCGAGGTGTGGAACACCTACGGCCCCACCGAGACGACCGTCGTCGCCTGCGCCGCGCAGATGCACAGCGACGAGCCGGTGCGGATCGGCCTGCCGCTCGACGGCTGGCACCTCGCCGTCGTCGACCCGGCGACCGGCGTCCCCGTGGAGGCCGGCGGCATCGGCGAGCTGGTGATCGGCGGCGTCGGCACCGCCCGCTACCTGGACCGGGAGAAGGACGCTGCGAAGTTCACGTCACTGCTCGCGCTGGACTGGGACCGCGCCTACCGCAGCGGTGACCTCGTCCGGGCCGACCCCGAGGGCCTGAGCTTCGTCGGGCGTGCCGACACCCAGGTCAAGATCCGCGGCTTCCGCATCGAGCTCTCCGAGATCGAGGCCGTGCTGCTGCAGATGCCCGGCGTCGGGCAGGCCGTGGTGAGCACCTACGAGTCGGCGCCCGGCCTCACCGAGCTGGTCGCCTACTACAGCCCCGTCCCGGGCTCGGCGGTCGACGCCGAGGGGATCCGCACGACGCTGCGCAACCGGCTGCCGGGGCACATGGTGCCGGGCTACGTCGAGGAGCTCGCCGAGATCCCGATGATGACCAGCGGCAAGGCCGACCGGAAGGCGCTCCCGCCGCCCCGGCGACGCAGCGGCGGCGCCTCGCCCGAGGCCTACGTCGCGCCGGCGGACCGGGTGGAGACCGTCCTGGCCGAGGCGCTCGCCGAGATCGTCGGGCTGGACAAGGTCTCGGTGGAGAGCCACTTCTTCGACGACCTGGGCGCGAACTCCCTGATGCTCGCCCACTTCTGCTCGCAGGTCCGCAAGGCGGGCGGCCTCCCGCCCGTCGCGATGCAGGACGTCTACCAGAACCCGACCGTCCGCTCGCTCGCCGCCGCGCTGCCGAAGGGGGACGCGCCCGCGCCGGTGGCCGTCCCGGAACCGGCCGCGGTCCCGCCCGTCGGCACGCTGTCGTACGTCTTCTGCGGGCTGATGCAGCTGCTGGTGATGATCGGCCTGGTCGCGCTCGGCGCGGTGCTGGTCGACATCGGCCTGCGGTGGGTCTGGCCGGCGACCGATCCCGTGCAGATCTTCGTGCGGACCAGCGCCGTGAGCACCGCGACCCTGGCCGCGTTCGTCCTCCTGCCGGTGCTGGCCAAATGGCTGCTGATCGGCCGGTGGAAGCCGCAGGAGATCCGCCTGTGGAGCGTGTCGTACCTGCGCTTCTGGGCCGTGAAGACGCTGATCCGGACGAACCCGTGGGTGATGTTCGCCGGCTCCCCGCTCTACCTGATGTACCTGCGCGCGCTCGGCGCGAAGATCGGCAAGGGCGTGACGATCTTCTCTCCGATCGTGCCGGTGTGCACGGACATGCTCAGGATCGGGTCGCACACCGTGATCCGCGGTGGCGCGTCGTTCAGCGGCTACCACGCCGACGGCGGGGTGATCCGCACCGGCGCCATCACGATCGGCGCGGATGCCGTCGTCGCCGAGGGCGCCGTCCTGACCTCGGGGACGTCGATGGGCGACGGCGCCCAGCTCGGGCACGCCTCGTCGCTGCACACGGGGCAGTCGATCCCGGCGGGGGAGCACTGGCACGGCTCGCCGGCCCGGCCCACCGACACCGACTTCGGCGGCGTCGGCCCGGTCCGCTGCGGCAGCGTCCGGCGGTTCCTCTACAGCTGCCTGCAGCTGTTCAACCTGCTGGTGCTCGCGCCGGCCGTGGCCACGGCCGTGGTCTGGGTGCTGCAGAAGATCTCCTACGTCTCCGACATCGTCGGGCCGGGGCCGATCGCCGCGATGCGCGGCGGGTTCTACCTCGAGCAACTCGCGCTCGCCGCGGCGGTGCTGTTCGGCGGCTTCCTGCTGGGCCTGCTCTACGTCGCCACCGTGCCCCGCGTGGTCAACCGGTTCCTCGTGACCGGGAAGGCCTACCGGCTCTACGGCATCCGGTACTGGGTGCTGCGGTTCGTCGCGCGCACGACCAACGTGCCGTATTTCGTCAACTTCTTCGGCGACAGCTCCTACATCGTCGGCTACCTGCGCTGGATCGGCTACCGCGTGCCGCGGTCGGGCCAGACGGGCTCGAACTTCGGCGCCACGCTCACCCACGTCACGCCCTACCTGTGCGTGATCGGCGAGGACACGATGCGTCTCCGACGGCGTCGCGCTGACTGAACGCCTCGTTCTCCAGCACCTCGTTCAAGACCGGCGAGACCGCCGTCGGGGCGCACAGCTTCCTCGGCAACATGATCACCTACCCGGCGGGCGGCAAGATCGGGGAGAACGTCCTGGTCGGCACCAAGACCATGATCCCGATCGACGGGGAGCTGCGGCACGACATCGGCCTGCTCGGCTCCCCGTCGTTCGAGATCCCGCGCTCGGTGAACTCCCAAGGTCGCACGGACCTGTCGCGCAAGCAGTTCCGCCGCCGGCTGACGGGCAAGAACCGGCACAACATCGCGACGATGGCGATCTACCTGCTGCTGAACTGGGTCCGCCTGTACATCACGCTCCTGCTCGGATTCACCACCGTCGACCTCTACCAGCCGTACGGGATCCGAGCGCTGGTCGGCGGCACGGTCGTGGCCGCGGTGTTCAACTTCTTCTGGTCCGTGGTGATCGAACGTGCCGCGACCGGCTTCCGCCGGCTGCAGCCGCAGTTCTGCTCGATCTACGAGCCGTACTTCTGGTGGCACGAGCGGTTCTGGAAGCTCAGCACCCAGCCGGCCGTCTTCAACGGAACCCCGTTCAAGGCGATCGCGTGGCGGATGCTCGGCGTGCCGACCGGCAGGCGGCTGTTCGACGACGGCGCCACGATGAGCGAGAAGACGCTGGTGCGCCTCGGTGACGACTGCACGCTCAACGCCGGCGTCGTCCTGCAGGCCCACTCGATGGAGGACGGCGTCTTCAAGTCGGACCACATCGCCATCGGCTCCGGCGTGTCGCTCGGTGCCGCGTCGTTCGTCCACTACGGCGTCACGATCGGCGACGGCGCCGTGCTCGCGCCCGACTCGTTCGTCATGAAGGGCACCGAGGTGCCGACCCGGGCCCGGTGGCAGGGCAACCCGGCGCGGGAGGTCGCGGTCGCGGCGCAGTCGCGGGTGCGCATGCGGATGTGAACGCCGTCAGTCCGCCGCGTGGCTTGATCGGTTCGAGAACTTGACTGATTCCAGAAAGCGGGGCAGTGTCGGCGGGGCCATGACGACTCCCGCCGAGACCCCCCGTGTCGACCCGGACGTCGCGGCCCTGCGCGCCGCCGGCCTGCGGGTCACCGCTCCGCGCCGGGCCGTGCTCGCCTGGCTCGCGCAGCACCCGCACTCCACGGCCGACGCGATCGGTGTGGCCGTGCGCGCCGAGCTCGGTGCCGTCTCCACCCAGGCCGTCTACGACGTGCTGGCGGCCTGCGTCGACGCCGGGCTCGTGCGCCGGATCGAGCCCGCCGGGCATCCGGCGCGCTTCGAGCGTCGCGTCGCCGACAACCACCATCACGTCGTGTGCCGGCGGTGCGGCACCACCGAGGACATCGACTGCGTCGTCGGTGCCGCGCCCTGCGTGGATCCGTCCGAGGCGCACGGCTTCGTCGTCGACGAGGCGGAGGTCGTCTTCTGGGGTTTGTGTCCCGCGTGCCAGGGCACGCGGGACGGGGAACCCCAACTCACCCACCACGAGGAGGACAGGTCGTGACCGACACCTCAACTCCGTACACGACGACGGACGCCGGAATCCCCGTCGCCAGCGACGAGCATTCGCTGACCGTCGGCCCGAACGGGCCGATCCTGCTGCAGGACCACTACCTGCTCGAGCAGATGGCCAACTTCAACCGCGAGCGCATCCCGGAGCGGCAGCCGCACGCCAAGGGCGGCGGCGCGTTCGGCACGTTCGAGGTGACCCACGACGTCAGCGCCTACACGCGGGCCGCGGTCTTCCAGCCCGGCGCGTCGACCGACGTCCTGATCCGGTTCTCGACGGTCGCGGGCGAGCGCGGCAGCCCCGACACCTGGCGCGACCCGCGCGGGTTCGCGGTGAAGTTCTACACCGCCGAGGGCAACCTCGACATCGTCGGCAACAACACCCCGGTGTTCTTCATCCGGGACCCGATGAAGTTCCAGCACTTCATCCGCAGCCAGAAGCGCCGCGCCGACAACAACCTGCGCGACCACGACATGCAGTGGGACTTCTGGACGCTCTCGCCCGAGTCGGCGCACCAGGTGACCTGGCTGATGGGCGACCGGGGCATCCCGCGGACCTGGCGGCACATGAACGGCTACGGCAGCCACACCTACATGTGGATCAACGCCGCCGGCGCGAAGTTCTGGGTGAAGTACCACTTCAAGACCGACCAGGGCATCGAGTTCTTCACCCAGGACGAGGCCGACCAGATGGCGGCCGTCGACACCGACTACCACCAGCGCGACCTCTACGAGCACATCCGCGACGGCGAGTTCCCGAGCTGGACGCTGCACATGCAGGTCATGCCGTTCGACGACGCGAAGACCTACCGGTTCAACCCGTTCGACCTCACCAAGGTCTGGCCGCACGGCGACTACCCGCTCATCCCGGTCGGGAAGCTGACGCTGAACCGCAACGTCACCGACTACCACACCGAGATCGAGCAGGCGGCGTTCGAGCCGAACAACGCCGTGGCCGGCACCGGCCTCTCGCCGGACAAGATGCTGCTGGCCCGCGGGTTCTCCTACGCCGACGCGCACCGCGCCCGGCTCGGGGTCAACTACAAGCAGATCCCGGTGAACGCGTCCAAGGCGCCCGTCCACAGCTACTCCAAGGACGGCGCGATGCGGATCCACAACGTCACGGACCCGGTGTACGCGCCGAACTCCTACGGCGGCCCGGCCGCGCAGCCGGAGCGCACCGACGACGGCGGCACCTGGCACTCCGACGGCGAGATGGTGCGCACCGCGTACACGCTGCGCCCCGAGGACGACGACTGGGGCCAGGCCGGGACGATGGTGCGCGAGGTCCTGGACGACGCCGCGCGCGCCCGGCTCGTCGACAACATCGTCGGCCACCTGCTCAACGCCGTGAGCGAGCCGATCCTGCTGCGGGCCGTTCGAGTACTGGCGCAACGTGGACAAGGACCTCGGCGACCGGATCGAGGCCGGCGTCCGTGCCAAGCAGGACGAGACGGACCCGAAGGCCGCCGAGCAGGCCAACCCGTCCCGGGAGAGCGCGCAGGCCAAGGCCTGACCGCGCGGCGGGGTGTCCACCACCACCCCGCTCCCCGCCCCGACCGCCCGCGGCTCCTACCAGGAGGACGAGGCCGGGTAACCGAGTGCAACGCTCGGTTCCGCGCCGGGCCCCGGCCTCGTCCCCCTGTCCCTTGAGCCGCGGGCGCGCCCTTTCCGCGAGTCGGCACCTTTGCCTGCGCGAGATGCACCTTTGCCGCCGATCACGGTGTCGGACGCGGAGCTGATCGTCCGGCGGGTATCCGGGCTCTCGCTGACCGGATATCGCCCCGACGATCAGCTCGCCGAGGGGTCGGTTGATCGTCCGGCCGCTAACTGGGGCCGCGCCAGCCGGATAGCGCCCGCACGATCAGCTTGGTTGATCGTGCGGAGTTGCAGGCCGCCTCGCCGGCCGGCCGGCGCCCGGACGATCAGTTTGGTTGATCGTGCGGCGACGATCCCGGGCCCTTGGATCCCTGGGTCTCCGATACCGGGGGCGGTCCCCGGTCCCCGGCAGCGCGCTGCGGACCATCCTGGTCGCACGGGCTGCAGTGAAGGAGAACCGATGACCCCCGATGTCACGACGGGCTATCCCGTCCTGTCCGGCGAGACCCTCGTCGTCCCGATCCTGGGCGACCCGATCGCACAGGTGAAGAGCCCCGACGGGGTGACCCGCGCGCTCGTCGCCCGGGGGCGCGACGCGGTCGTCGTCCCGATGCACGTGCTGCCCGACGACCTCGACACGGTCGTCCGCGGCCTCGGTCCGGTCCGCAGCATCGCCGGCCTGATCGCCACGGTGCCGCACAAGTTCGGCATCGCCGCGCACTGCGCCACCCTCACCGACCGCGCCACGTTCCTCGGCTCGGTCAACGTCGCCCGGCGCAATCCCGACGGCACCTGGCACGGCGACCAGGTCGACGGCGCGGCGTTCGTCGCGGCCTGCCGGAGCAACGGCGCCCGTCCCGAGGGCGCCGGGCGTTGCAGGTGGGCGCCGGGGGAGCGGGTTCGGCGATCGCGCTGGCCCTGCTCGACGCCGGGGTCGCCGAGCTGACGCTGTACGACGCCGATCCCGCGCGGCTCGACGCCCTGGCCGGCCGGCTGCGCGACCGGTACGGCGACCGCATCCACACCGGCGCGACCGACCCGGCCGGCTACGGGATCGTCGCCAACGCCACCCCGATGGGCATGCGCGAGGGCGACCCGCTGCCCGTCGACGTCGACCGCCTGAAGCCCGACACCTTCGTCGGCGACGTGATCACCAAACCCGCCGTCTCGCCGCTGATCGCGGCCGCGCGCGCGGCCGGCTGCGGTACCTCGTCGGGCAGCGACATGTTCGCGGCCGTCTCGGGCCTGATCGTCGACGTCCTGGTCGAGGACGGGCCGTTGTCGTGAGTACCTACGACGTCGCGGTGGTCGGCAGCGGGGCCGCGGGACTCGTCGCCGCGTGCCGGGCAGCGGACGGCGGACGGTCGGTGGTCGTGCTGGAGAAGGCCGAGCTGCTCGGCGGCACCTCGGCCGTCTCCGGCGGCGTGATGTGGATGCCGGCAACCACCATCTGATGGGCGCGCAGTTCCCGGATTCCGTCGAGCGGCGCTGGCCTACTGACGGCGGCCACGGGCGGTAGGGTGCCGGAGGAGACGCCTGCGCTGGTACGTCGAGACGGCGTCGGGAGGCGGTGCGCTGGCTGGACCGAGCACACCGGGTCGCGCTGGCGGCGCTGCCCCGCCCCGACTACCACCCGGAATGGCCCGGTGCCGCCGCGGTCGCGGGCTGGACAACCTGCCGTTCGACGGCACGAAGTACCCGGGCCTCACCGCCCGGATGCGGCCGCCGACCTACTTCCCGACGATCACGATGACCGAGCGAGATGACGTGGGCGGCCAGCGGGCATCGACGCCGAGCTGGTCGCCGGCGTGACGCCGAGGGCACCCGGACGATGGGCGGCGCGCTGATCGCCGCGCTGGTGGCTGTCGGCGGAGGAGCGGGGTGTCGAGATCGTACGCCGGCTGCGGCGTCGAGGACCTGCGCCTACGCGAGCGGGTGCTGGACGCTGCGCGGGCGTACGGGCCCGCGCCGTGGTGCTCGCCTCGGGCGGGTTCGAGTGGAACCCGCGGCTGCAGGAGGCGTTCCTGCCGAACCCGGTGACCCCGATCAGCGCGCCGAGCAACACCGGGACGGGCTGGAGCTCGGGCTGGCCGCGGGGGGGCGGTTGCCGACGATGCGTGGCGTGTGGGGGGTGCCCGGTGCTGGCAGGACCCGGCGCACGTCTACGACGGACATCCGTCGGGACGGATGGCGAACGTCGAGCTGACGCTGCCGGGTCGATCATGGTGGACGTCCGCGGGACGGCGGTTCGTCAACGAGGCGATCAACTACCACGACCTGAACAAGGTCGTTCCGCACGGTCGACCCCGACGACCGGCGACGCACGCGAACATCCCGGCCTGGGTGGTGGTCGACAGCGGTTACGTCGCAAGGTACGCGATCGGTGGGACACCGGCCGGCAGGTCGCCGGCCTGGGCGTCAGCAGGGCGAGACCGTTGACGAGCTGGCGCAGCGGCCTGCGGCATCGACCCCGACGGGCTGGCCGCGACGGTGGCCGAGTTCAACAGGTACGCCGCGCTGGGCCGCGACCCGCACTTCCACCGCGGCGAGAGCGCGCAGGACCGCCATCTCGGCGACGCCACCCGGCCGCACCCGTGCCTCGCGCCGCTCGAGCAGGGCCCCTACCACGCGATCCCGATCCGCCCGGGCACGCTCGGTATGTGCGGCGGGCTCGTCACCGACGACGACGGTCGGGTGCTCGATCGCCGCGGTCGCCCGGTTCCCGGCCTGTACGCGGCCGGCAACGTCTCGGCCGCGGTGTTCGACGACGCCTACCCCGGTGGGGGTGCGACCCTGGGGTCCGCGATCACGCGGGCCTACGCCGTCGGGCGCGCACTCGCCCGACACCTGACACTCGACGCACGAAGGAAGGACCGCCATGTCCCTGTTCGCCGTGATCTACCGCTACGCCGACGACGCCGCCGCGCTCGACGAGCACCGCCCGCGGCACCGCGACCACCTGCGCGGGCTGCACGAGGCGGGGCGCCTGGTCGTCAGCGGACCGCTGGCCGAGGGCGGCGGCCCCGGCGCCCTGCTGATCTTCCGCGCCGACTCCGCGGAGCAGGTCGCCGGCTGGCTGGACGACGACCCGTTCAAGGTCCTCGGGCTGATCGTCGAGCGCGAGATCCGGGCCTGGAACCCCGCCTTCGGCGCCGACCGGCTCGCCCCGCTACCTGTGTCCTGACGGGGCGGCGGAGAGCTGGGGATCACCGCGGGGTCCTGCGCACCGTCACGGCGGGCACAGCGTGCCGTCGAGCGGGGTGCTCCCGGCGACGAGCACGGTGTCGACCGCGGCGACGACGCACGGCGTCCGCGGGTACGCACCCGTTCCGGCGCCCTGCCAGCTGAGGAACAGGGCACCGGGCGTCTCGCTCGCGACCCGGCGCGCGTTCTCCAGCGTGCCCCGCGGGTCGTGCGCCGTGCCGATGACCAGCATGGGGGGCAGCTCGTCACCGGGGTCGGGCACCATCGGCGCCGCGGCGGTCGGCCACGGCCCGCAGGCCAGCAGCCGCTGGGCCATGGTCGCTCCGAACAGCGGGTACGCGGTGCGCCACCGGCGGGCCAGCTCGCCGACCTCGCCCGGGGTCATCCGCCGCTGCACGTCGTTGCAGGCGGTGGCGAGCGCGACGTCGTACCCGCCGCCGCGGGTGACCAGCGGGACGAGGCGGCTGATCAGGGCGTCGGGTACTCCGTTCTGCGCCTGGCCGAGCGCAGCGGCGAGGTCGGGCCAACCCGCCGGTTCGGCGAGCGCGGTGAGGATCGCGGTGACCGTCATGCCCGCGGTCAGCCGCCGTCCGTCGGCGGCGGTGATCGGCTGGCTGCGCAGGCGGTCGACGAAGGCCGAGACCGAGCCACGGGGGTCGGCGCCGAGCGGGCATGTCGGCTCGACGGCGCAGGCCGCGGCGAACGCGTCGAACGCCGACTCGGCGGCCGCCGCGCGCGCTTCGGCGGCGTCGGGTTCGTCCAGAGTGGCATCGGGCGGCCCGTCGAGGACGACGCGCCCGACCGCGCCGGGGTGGGTCCGCGCCCACATGCCCACCGCCGTGGCGCCGTCCCCGACGCCGAGCGCCGACAGGCGCGTGACCCCGAGCGCCGCGCGGACCTGCTCGACGTCCGACGCGGTGGAGGCCGTGCGGTAGCCGCTCAGCGCTCCCGAGTGGACGAGGTAGCAGTCCTGCACCACCATCCGGGCCTGTTCGAGCAGGAGGTTGAGCTGGGGCAGGGCGCCGTCGCCGCCCGGGTCGATGTTGACGAAGGCGCTGCGGGCGACCGCGGGGCCGCAGTCGAGGTCGTCGATGCCGGCGCCCCGGCGATCGACGCCGACGAGGCTGTACTGCCGCAGCAACTCGACGGGCACCTGCCCGGCGAGCGCGGCGGCGCCGGTCGCCGACGGCTGGGTGGCGCTGTCGCCGACGACGAGCAGCGGCGGGCGGTCGGCCGGGGCGTCGGCGAGCCCGACCCGCATCAGCCCGATCCGCGTCCGGCCCAGACCCGGCTGTGTGGGGTCGGCCTCGACGGTGAGCAGGGCGCAGTCGACCCGCAGCACGCGGTCCGGCGGGGTGGGCACGGAGGCGGCCAGCGTGCCGGTGCAGTCGCGGAACTCCAGCGCCGGGAACCCGGGTTCGGGCGCGGGCAGGGGCACCGGAGCGGGGGCGGTCACCGGCGCGGAGGCGGGTGGAGCGGGCATGTTCTCCCCGCGCACCGCGACGGGTGGCCGCTGCGACGGCCCCACCGTGCACCCGGCGAGCAGCGCGGCGACGCACAGCAGCAGGCCGGCGACCACCGCCCGCCCCGCGGGCCGCGCTCCGGCCGTTCCGCCGCTCCGGTACCCGATCCCGCTCTCCCTCGCTGCCTCGGTCGGCGCTGCGCGAAGGCGCTGCGACAGGATTGTCACACGCTCGCTCACTTCCTGTCACCCTGCCCGCCGAGCGGTGAGCGACGGTGAGCAGCTTGCGAGAACGTCAAGGCCTCGGAAAGGGTGGCCCGGACTGCTCGTGCCGACGCCGCCAGGTGCGGAGGACAGCCACGCCGACGCGGACGGGGAACGGCAGCGGACCGGCCGGCCTGGTCGCGCGTCGGTCTCCGGACGACCCGCGGCGGCCGGGCCGTGCTCGCGGAACGCGTCGACGCCGGCGGCGAACACCGCGGGGTCGCCTCCGCGGTCGGGGTGGTGCTCGCGCACGAAGGCCCGGAACGCGGCTCGCTGCTCCGGTGTCCGGCGACGGTGCGGATCGCTCATACCGGCGGTGCGGCGTCGGCGGGTCGGGGGAGCGGCGGTAGCGCAGGAGCAGGGCGTCGTCCGACTGCAGGGCGCCGACCAACGTCATCGGCCGTGGGGGCGAGCCGGCCGGGCCGCGGGAGATCCGCCCCGCCTCCCCGCCCGCCAGCAGCGGCGCCACGGTCAGGCACAGCTCGTCCACCGCGTCCGCGGCGTGCAGCGCACCCAGCAGCGACGGGCCGCCCTCGCAGAGCACGCGGCCCAGGCCGCGGCGGGCCAGCTCGGCGAGCAGGACGTCCGGGGTCAGCCGGGGCAGCACGACGACCTCCCCGCCCGCCTCGGTGATCGCCGCCCGGCGCCCGGGGGCGCCGACTCCAGCGTCAGGATCAGTGGCGGCACCACGGTGTCGGTGAAGAGCGCGCTGCCCGGGTCGAGGTCCGCCGTTCCCGTGACGACCGCGACCGGCGGCGGGGTGTCGCGGCCGCGCGTGGGGCGCTGCACGCCGTTGTACTTCTCGGCGCGCACGGTGCCGGCCCCGACGAGGACCACCTCGGCCAGCTCGCGGAGCAGGTGGAACACCTTCTTGTCCGCCGCGTTGCCCAGCCCGCCGGACCGCCCGTCGACCGTCACCGCGCCGTCCAGGCTCGACACGAAGTTGACCCGGACGTAGGGCACCGCGCGCGTCTCGGGCCAGGCGTAGTGCGCGGCGAGCGCCGCGTCGTCGAGATCGGGGACGGACGGCTGCGGCCAGATGCGGTGCACGGCGTCATTCCAACATCCGTTCCGTCGGTGCCGCGGGCTACCCTCCGCGCCGTGACGGCCACACGGACGCTGCGGCAGGCGCTGCGCGCCCCGCAGGACCTCGACCTGACGGCGATCGACCCGGGCGGGCGGCCCGCCGGCCCGCAGGACAAGAAGGCCGCCGCTGCCGAGGTGGCCGCGCTCGGCGAGCGGCTCGGTGCCCTGCAGGAGGCGCTCTACGCCGAGGGGGCAGGCGGCGGCCACCGTGCGGTGCTGCTGGTCCTGCAGGGCATGGACACCTCCGGCAAGGGCGGGGTGATCGAGCACGCCGCCGGCCTGGTGAACCCGCAGGGCCTGCACATCGCGTCGTTCAAGAAGCCGACCCCGGAGGAGCTCGCCCACGACTTCCTCTGGCGCATCCGCAAGCAGGTGCCCGCGGCCGGGATGATCGGGGTCTTCGACCGCTCCCACTACGAAGACGTGCTGGTCGTGCGGGTGAACGGCCAAGCGTGTCCTGTGGATCAACGCCGCAGCGGAGCAAGGCGGAGGTCCACAGGTGATGGGACCGTCCCGGAGCAGGAGTGGCGGTCGCGGTACGGCGCGATCCGCGACTTCGAGGCCGAGCTGGCGGCGGCGGGCGTCGCGATCGTCAAGTGCATGCTGCACATCTCGCCCGAGGAGCAACAGGCGCGGCTGCTCGCCCGGCTCGACGACCCGGCCAAGCGCTGGAAGTACAACCCGGGCGACGTCGACGTCCGGGTGCGGTGGGGCGACTACCGCGCCGCCTACACCGATGCGCTGCGCGAGACCGACACCGACGCCGCGCCCTGGTACGTCGTCCCGTCGGACCGCAAGTGGTACCGGAACTGGGCGGTCTCCGCGCTGCTCGCCGAGACGCTCGAGGAGCTGGCCCCGCAGTACCCGCCGCCGTCGTACGACGTGGCGACCGAGCGGCGGCGGGTGGAGGCCAGCACCGTGGACTGAGTCGGGTGAGCTCCCGCCTGTCCGGCCTTCCCGGCCGGCACGGCTTCCTGCACCGTCGAGCCACGCGGTGTGACCAGTCGCCACGCGGTGTAGACCGGTGCCATGCGCTACGTCGACGACATCCCCGCCGCCAAGCGGTACTCGGTGATCGGGCTGGGCACCTGGCAGTTCGGCTCGAGGGAGTGGGGCTACGGCGGCGGGTACGACGACGCCGAGGCGGGCCGGATCGTCCGGCGCGCCCGAGAGCTGGGGATCACGGTGTTCGACACGGCCGAGGTCTACGGCTTCGGACGCAGCGAGCGCATCCTCGGCGAGGCGCTGCGCAACAGCGGCGGCACGGACGACGTCGTCGTCGCGACCAAGGTGTTCCCGGTGGTGCCGACGGCCGCGGTCGTGCAGCAGCGCGGGGTCGCCAGCGCGCAGCGGCTCGGCGTGCGGACGATCGACCTGTACCAGCTGCACTGGCCGAACCCGGTGGTCCGCGACGCCACGGCGATGCGCGGGATGCGCGCGCTGCGCGACGTCGGGGTCGTCGACCAGGTCGGCGTCTCGAACTACCCGCTGCGCCGCTGGCAGCGCGCGGAGGTCGACCTCGGCGGCGTCGTGCTGAGCAACCAGGTGCAGTTCAGCCTGGTCTCCCGCGGCCCGATGGCCGAGATGCTGCCGTGGGCGGCGCGCACCCGGCACGTCGTCATCGCCTACAGCCCGCTCGCCCAGGGGCTGCTGTCGGCGCGGTACGACGCCGAGCACCGCCCGACGAACCGCGTCCGGGCCGCGAACGCGATGTTCCTGCCGGAGAACCTGCGTGCCGCCGGCCCGCTGCTGTCGGTGCTGCGGGAGGTGGCGGCGGCGCACGACGCGACGCCGGCGCAGATCGCCCTGGCGTGGACGGTGCACCACCCGCACGTCGTCGCGATCCCCGGGGCGTCGAGCATGGCGCAGGTGGAGAGCAACGCCGCCGCGGCGGAGATCACACTGGCGCCCGACGAGTACGGCGCGCTGTTGGCGGCGGCGGAGGCGTTCAACCCGACGACGGGGGTCTCGGCGATCCCGGCGCTGGTGCGCGCCCGCCGCTCCTGACCCCCGCGGCGTGCGCGGGTAGCCGGCGCCGGAATGAGCGAACGCGGCGTTGGGTCGCGTTGTACTTACCGAACGCCGCGTTCGCTCGGTCGGCCGGCGCCCGCCCAGCCGAGCGAAGTCGCGTTCGCTCCCGGTCGGCGCGCGTCAGCCCAGGTTGGCGTGCAGGAACTCCACCGTCCGGCTCCAGGCCAGCGTCGCCTGCTCCGGGTCGTGGGTGCCCAGCAGGTTCTCGTCGTTGAAGAACGCGTGGCCCGCAGGGTAGAAGAAGAACTGCGGGGTGACCCCCGACTCCTTCTGGATCCGGTCCGCGAGCCCGCGCGCCGCGTCCGGCGTCGTGAAGCCGTCCTCCTCGCCGAAGTGGCCGAGCACCGGCGCCGTCAGCCCCGACAGGTCCGGGTAGTCCTCCTTGAGGACGCCGTAGAACGGCACCGCCGCGCCGATCCGGTCGCCCTGCTGCGCGGCGAGGACGATCACGAACCCGCCGCCCATGCAGAACCCGACCGCGCCGACCGTGGACGACGTCACGGCCTCGTGGCCGAGCAGGAAGTCGACGGCCCCGGCCAGGTCCTGGGCGGCCTTGTCGACCGGCAGTTCGGACATGAGCCGGCCGGCCTCGTCGGAGTCGTGGGTCGTCGCGCCGCCGAACAGGTCGGGCGCCAGCGCGACGAAGCCCTCGGCGGCGAACCGGTCCGTGACGTCCTTGATGTGGGTGGTCAGACCCCACCACTCCTGGATGACGACCAGGCCGGGACCGCTGCCGGACTCGGGGACGGCGAGGTAGCCGTGGGCGGTACCGCCGTTGCTCGGGAAGGTGACGTTCTGCACAGGGTTCTCGGTCACGCGCACATTCGAGCACGATCGGATCGGTGAGCACATGCAGGGCCTGGTGCACGAGTCGCCGACTACGGCCCGCTGCCGTCCGATGTGCACTGCAGGGTCGATCTCGGACCAAGCACCTTCCCGACGGACGTTGCGAGAGCTAACGTTCCGACGGTGAACGTGATCGTCCCTGTTGCCGACCACGTCGCCGCCGCCGCCGACCTGGTCAGGCGCTACCGCGAGCTCCCTCCGGACGCGCGGGTTCGCCTGGGCAAGCCCAGCTCGAACCTGTTCCGGTTCGGGGCACCGCCGCCCACGTTGGACGCCTCCGGGTTGTCCGGAGTGATCGCCGTCGACCCGGTCGCCCGCACGGCGGACGTCGCGGGCATGACCACGTACGAGGACCTCGTCGACGCCACCCTCCCGCACGGCCTGATGCCGCTGGTCGTCCCGCAGCTCAAGACCATCACGCTGGGTGGGGCGGTCGCCGGGCTCGGCATCGAGTCGACGTCGTTCCGGCACGGCCTGCCGCACGAGTCGGTGCGCGAGATGGAGATCCTCACCGGTGCCGGCGAGGTGGTCACCGCGACGCCGGACGGGGAGCACGCCGATC
This sequence comes from uncultured Actinomycetota bacterium, assembly GCA_963780835.1. Taxonomy (GTDB): domain Bacteria; phylum Actinomycetota; class Actinomycetes; order Mycobacteriales; family Pseudonocardiaceae; genus Pseudonocardia. The sequence continues at coordinate 198,538 of CAWADQ010000037.1, forward strand.
TCTACCGCGGCTTCCCCAACTCGTACGGCACGCTGGGCTACGCGCTGCGGCTCGTCATCGACCTGCAGCCGGTGACGCCGTACGTCCGGCTGCGCCACCGCCGCTACCCCGACGCGCAGGCGTGCACGGACGCCATCGTCGCGCTGTCCGACACCTGCGTCCGCGACGGGCGGGGCGATCGACTTCCTCGACGGCACCGTCTTCGACGCGGGGGAGCAGTACCTGACCACCGGGGAGTTCGTCGACACGCTGCCTGCCGGCGTCACCGCGAGCGACTACACCGGCCAGCAGATCTTCTACCGGTCCCAGCAGGAGCGGGCCGTCGACCACCTGACCGTCCGCGACTACCTGTGGCGCTGGGACACCGACTGGTTCTGGTGCTCGCGCGCGCTGGGCGTGCAGAACCCGGTGATCCGCCGGCTCTGGCCGGGCCGCTACCGCCGGTCGGACGTCTACCGCCGCATCGTGGCCCTCGACCGCCGGTACGGGTTCAGCGACCGGCTCAACACCGTGCGGAAGCGGCCGGTCGAGGAGCTGGTGGTGCAGGACGTCGAGATCCCGGTGCGCGCCCTGCCGGCCTTCCTCGAGGCGTTCCACCGCGACATCGGGATCTCCCCTCTCTGGCTCTGCCCGTTGCGGCTGCGGGCTGCGTCGGAACAAGATCTGGGAAAGCCCTGGACGCTCTACCCGATGAAGCCGGGGGAGCTCTACGTCAACGTCGGGTTCTGGTCGTCGGTGCCGCAGAGCCCGGGGGAGCCGGACGCACACAACCGGCGGATCGAGCAGCTCGTGTCCGACCTGGACGGGCACAAGTCGCTCTACTCGACGGTGCACTACGCCGAGGACGAGTTCTGGCGGCACTACAACGGGCCCGCCTACCGCGCGCTCAAACAGCGCTACGACCCGCGCGGTCGGCTGCCCGACCTGTATTCCAAGGTAGCCGGAAAGGGTGGTGCGTGACATGCAGGTCGCGGAGATCATCGGCGGCATCCTGGGGACGGACGTCCCGGTCCGCGTGATCGGTTACGACGGCAGCAAGGTCGGCCCGGACACCGCCGAGACGGCGGTGCGGGTCGTCTCCCCGCGCGCGCTCGCGCGGCTGGCGACGGCACCCGGATCGCTCGGGCTGGCCCGGGCGTACGTGGCGGGCGAGCTGGAGCTCGAGGGCGACCTCTACGCCCTGCTCGAGGGGGTCGCGGACGTCGCGCTGAACGGGATCCCTCGCGCGGAGCAGCTGCGGCTGGCCCGCAAGCTGCTGCCGTACGCGGTGCGGTACCGCGTATCGGCCGCCGGCCCTCGAGTACCGGCCGCCGGGCAGGCTGCACTCCAAGAAGCGCGACAGCAAGGTGATCGCGCACCACTACGACGTGTCGAACACCTTCTACGAGTGGGTGCTCGGGCCGTCGATGGCCTACACGTGCGCGGTCTACCCGACCTTCGACGCGACGCTGGAGCAGGCGCAGTCGGCGAAGTTCGAGCTGGTGTCGCAGAAGCTGGCGCTGAAGCCGGGCATGCGGCTGCTCGACGTGGGCTGCGGGTGGGGCGCGATGGTCATGCACGCCGCGGCCGAGCACGGGGTGCGCGCGCTCGGCGTGACCCTGTCGCGCAACCAGGCGGAATGGGCGCAGAAGGAGATCGAGCGGCGCGGGCTGGGCGACCTCGCCGAGGTGCGCCACCTCGACTACCGCGACACGCCCGCCGAGCAGTTCGACGCCGTCAGCTCGATCGGGCTCACCGAGCACCTGGGCCGGGCTGCGCTGCCGTTGTACTTCCGGTTCCTCGCAAGCCGCCTGCGGCCCGGCGGCCGGCTGCTCAACCACTGCATCACGCAGAACCGCACCCCGAGCATCAAGCGGACCGACCCGTTCATCGACCGGTACGTCTTCCCGGACGGCCAGCTGCACGCGATCGGCCACCTCGTCTCGGTCATGAACGACAACGGCTTCGAGATCCGCCACGAGGAGAACCTGCGCGAGCACTACGCGATGACCCTGCGCGACTGGGGCCGCAACCTCGAGGAGCACTGGGACGAGGCCGTGGCGGAGGTCGGCACGGGCCGGGCGCGGGTGTGGCGGCTCTACATGGCCGCGTGCCGGCTGGGCTTCGAGCGCGACAGCATCCAGCTGCACCAGGTGCTGGGTGAGGTCGTCGGCGAGAGGGGCGAGTCGGGGTTTCCGCTGCGCGGCTGGTGACCGTCCGGGGGTGTTCCCGCGAGTCGGCACCTTTGCTTACGCGAGTCGGACGGGACAGTTCGGCGCCGGCCTGCTTGCAAAAGGTGCCGGGAGCGCCCTGTCACGGCGCCGAACTGCCCCGGGAGTTCGCCGGGATCAGGAAGCGGAGGCGGCGCCGTTGTGGTGGCCATCGGTGTAGGCGCGGGCCTGCAGGGTGAACAGCTCGCGGTAGACGCCCTCGCGGGACATGAGCTCGTCGTGCGTGCCGACGTCGGTGATCCGGCCGTGCTCCAGCACCACGATCTGGTCGGCGGTGCGGACGTTGGCCAGCCGGTGGGTCACCAGCACCGTGATGCCGCCGAGCCCGTCCGCTCCCGCCGCCGCCATGGAGCGCAGCGCGGCGAACACGGTGTGCTCGGCGCGGGCGTCGAGGGCCGCGGTGGGCTCGTCCGCGACGACGACGGGCGAGCGCCGGTAGAGCCCGCGGGCCACGCTGATCCGCTGCCACTGCCCGCCAGACAGGTCGCGACCGCCCTGGAACTGCTTCGACAGCATCGTGCCCAGCCCGCCCGGCAGCTCGGCCAGCACCTCGTCGGCGCCCGACCGCGCGGACGCGTCCGTGAACACCTCGCCGTCCGGGTCCGGCCGCGCCAGCCGGCCGATGCGCACGTTGTTCTCCGCGGTCACGGGCCAGCGCAACGGCTCTTGCATGACGACGGCGACCTGCCTCCACAGGTCCTCGGTGGCGATCAGCGCGGTCTCGCGACCGTCCCACGTGACGCTGCCCGACGTGGGCAGGTAGAGGCCGGTGATGAGCTTGGCCAGCGTCGTCTTGCCCGAGCCGTTCTCGCCGACGAGCGCGACCACCTCCCCGCGACGCAGGGCCAGCGACACCCCGTGCAGAGCGTCCTGGTCCTGACCGGGATAGCGGAACGTCACGTCGGTGAGCCGGATCGTCTCCGGGCCGCCGTCCAGGGTGTGTACGGCCGCGGGCCGCCGCCGGGTGGCGAGGTCGTCCAGGCAGGCCTGGTAGATCTCCACGTGCAGCCCCAGCTCGAACAGGCGGTTGAACGCGTAGATCCCGGTGGTGATCGACTGGGCCGCGGTCCGCATCGCCAGCACTGCGGTCCCGGCCAGGGCCAGCGGGAGCGCGCCGCCGTAGAGCAGCAGTCCGAGCCCGCCGTACCCGACGCCCGAGCCGACCCCGGAGAGCACCCGGCCGACCGTCGTCACGCGGTTCTGCTGGAGCCCGACCGCCACCTCGTCGTCGGCCAGGTCCGTCGCGATCCGTCGGTGCTCGCGCAGCACGACGTCGCGCGTGGTGAACGCCCGCAGCTCGGCAGCGTTGTCGCGCTCCGACAGGAGCTCGCCGGTCACGAACCGGCGCCGGAGGCTCGCGCTCATCCGCACGTTCGCCGCCATCCGCAGCTGCGCGCCGCGGACTCCCGCCCAGCCCTGCGGCAGGGCCGCGAGCAGCACCAGCGGGGCGAGCACCGGGTGCAGCAGCCCCGCGGTCACCACCGCCGCACCCACCGAGACGACCGCAGCCGCCAGGTCGCCGACGAGCGACGCCCCGAACCGCAGGTGCACCAGCCCGTGCTCCGCGCGCTGCACCAGCGTGGTGAAGTCGGCGTCGTCGAACGCGGCCAACTCGACGTCGGCGAGGCCGGTGTAGAGCGCGTCCTGGGCGCGTTCCTCGATCCGCGGCAGCAGCCGGGCCTGGACGGCCCCGCTGGCCGCCTGGAGCGCCCCGCGCGCCACGACCGCGCTCACCACCACGGCCAGCGCGGGCAGCGCGTCGACGACCCGCTGCGGCGTCGGCACCTCGGCCAGCAGGTTCGTGAAGACCTCGACGGTCGACAGCAGGCCGAACGCCGTGGCCACCGCCGTCGCGAGCTGCAATGCGATGGCCAGCAGCGTCCAGCGCGGCGCCGCCCGCCACGACCAGGCGATCAGCACCGCGGCCGTCCGTGGGGCGCCCCGGGCCACCGTCCAGATCCCGGCCCGGCTCGCCTCGAGCTGGCTCCTGGCCCAGTACGGCGTCTCCATCTCGGCGGCACCGATGAGCGGTTCGTCCCCCACGAGAGCCATCGTCGGCGACCGATGCCGTGGCCCGCGACGGGTGAGCGCCCGACGGTCCTACTCTCGGCGGGGTGCCGGACCGCCTGTCACCGCTCGACGCGTCCTTCCTCTTCGCCGAGGACCGCACCCGGCCGATGCACATCGGCGGCGTGATGACCTTCGCGGCGCCCGACGGGTTCGACTTCGACGCGTTCGTGGCACTGATCGGGCAGCGGCTGGGGCTGGTGCCGCGCTGGCGGCAGAAGGTGCGCGAGGTGCCCGCGCATCTGGGTCTGCCGGTGTGGGTCGACGACGTCGACTTCGACCTCGACTATCACGTCCGCCACTCCGCGCTGCCCGCCCCGGGCACCGACGAGCAGCTGCGTGCGCTGGTGGGCAGGCTGCTCGGGCGGCGGCTGGACCGGTCGCGGCCCCTGTGGGAGATCTACCTGGTCGAGGGGCTGGCGAACGGCCGGTTCGCGGTGGTCACGAAGACCCACCACGCCATGGTCGACGGCCTCGCGTCGATGGACGTCGGCGAGCTGCTGCTCGACCCGAGCCCGCAGGTGCGCGAGACCCCGCCCGACGGCTGGCGCCCGGCGCCGGAGCCCTCGGCGCTGGACCTGGCCGCCGACGCCGTGCGCGAGGCGATGCGGCGCCCGAGAACGGTGCTCGACCTCGCCGCCCGTGCCCGCGCGGACGTCCAAGAGGTGATGGCCGGCCTGGAGCGGACGGTGGAGACGCTGGTGTCGGCGACGTCCGGACGGCCCGTCCAGCCACTGAACGCGGTGACCGGCGCCCAGCGACGCTACGGCATGGCGCGGACGACGTCGGCCGACCACCGCGCCGTCCGGGCCGCGTGCGGAGGGACGGTGAACGACGTGGTGCTCGCGGTCGTCACCGGCGCGCTGCGGCGCTGGATGATGACCCGCGGCGAGCCGCTGACCGCGGGGGCGACGGTCCGGGCGCTCGTGCCCGTCAGCGTGCGGACCCGCCGGGGCGGCGTGCCCGCCTCGGGCAACCGGATCTCCGCGTACTTCGTCGACCTGCCGGTGGGGGAGGACGACCCGCTGCGCCGGCTGGCCGGGATCTCGGCGGCGATGGTCGAACACAAGGCCAGCGGGCGTGCGGTGGGTGCGACGACCCTGATCCGCCTGGCCGGCCTGGCTCCGCCGACCCTGCACAGTCTCGGCGTGCGCATCGCCAGCCAGTTCTCCAGCCACTCCTTCAACGTGCTGGTCACGAACGTGCCCGGGCCGCCCCGCCCGCTGTACGCGATGGGCGCCCGGATGATCGACATGTACCCGGTGGTGCCGCTCGCGGGCGGCCAGGCGGTGTCGATCGGGATCAGCTCGTACGACGGGAACATGCACTACGGGCTGAATGCGGACCGCGACGCGCTGCCGGACGTCGACGTGCTCGCCGACGCGATGCCCGACGCGCTGGCCGAGCTGAGGGCGGTCGCGGGTCCGGAGTGATCCCGCGAGTCGGCACGTTCGTCAGAGCGAGTCTGCGGTTCGACAGGGCCGATCGGCGCAAGCCCTCACTGAAGGGTGAGGTGCGGCACGCCCGTCGAGCAGGCGCGGATGGCGGGCTTGACGCATTCAGGGGGATCCGGCGCTACTGTTGGTGAGTGCGCCAACTCGTGTTGTCACCGCATTCACCTCTGAGGTGGAAGCGGTGACCCCGCTCGTCCAGATGATTCTCGGCCAGCCGGGGATGGCCGCCCGCCTGATCGCCGAGCACGCCGACGACGGCAACGGCCGATGCACGGGATGCCCCGTCGGCGGTCAGCGCGGACACCACTCGTGGCCGTGCACGCTGCGGCAGGCCGCCGAGGAGGCGGAGAAGCGCGACCAGGCGCGCACTCGCTGAGCTCCGTCCCTCGGCCCCGGGCGCCACGGTGGCGCTGACGAACGCGGCCGACTCGCTGCGGCAAACGTGGCGACTCGCGGGCTGTCAGCGCGAGCCGAGGGCTGCGCGGGCTGCGGCGACGCACTGTCCGGCGTAGCCGCGGCCGAACAGCACGACGTGCACGAGCAACGGGAACAGCTGATGGAGGGGGACGCGGTCGCGCCAGCCGGGGGCCAGCGGCGCGGCCTCGTCGTACGCGGCCAGCACGGTGTCGAGGTGGGGGCAGCCGAACAGGGCCAGCATCGCGAGGTCGGTCTCCCGGTGCCCGCCGTGCGCCGCCGGGTCGATCAGCCAGGCCCCGTCCGTCGACCACAGCACGTTGCCCGACCAGAGGTCGCCGTGCAGCCGCGCCGGCGGCTCGGGTGGGCCGGCCAGCTCCGGGAGCCGATCGCACACGCGCTCGATCACGGTGGCCTCGTCGGCGGTCAGGTCGCCGGCGTCGCGGGCCGTCGCCAGGTAGGGCGCGACCCGGTGCGTGGCGTACCACGGTGCCCACTCCGCGGCCGGGACGTTGCGCATCGGCGCCCGACCGATCCAGGCGTCCTCCGCGGTTCCCGGCGGCCCCGTGCCGAAGGCCTGCCCGGGGAGTGTGTGCAGCGCCGCGAGCCGCCGGCCGAGCTCGGCGGCCGCAGCTGCCGACGGCCGTCCCGGCGGCACGTGCTCGGTGACGAGCCGCGCGCCGTCGTGCGCGAGCACCGCCGGCACCGGTGGGCCGCCTCGAACGGCGAGCCAGCGGAGCCCGGCTGCCTCCGCGGCGACTCCCGGGCCCTCCTTGACCACCACCGTCCGGCCGTCGGCCAGCTCCACCCGCGCGGCACCCCCACCCAGCGGCACGGACCGGCGCACCGGCGAGCTCAGGATGCGCGGGGGAATCACAGCTGGGCCTTGACGTACTCCAGCAACCCCGGCATCGCCGCGCGGGTCATCGTCAGCACCTCGGTGAAGCCCTCCGGCCCGCCGTAGTACGGGTCGGGGACCCCCGCCCCGGCCGGCGCGTCCGGGTCGAACTCGCGCAGGAGCCGAATCCGTTCGGGATCGGGGGCGATCCGGCGCAGGGCACGGAGGTGGCCGGCGTCGAGGGCGACGAGCAGGTCCGCGTCGAGCAGCTCGTCGTCGATCTGCCGCGCGACGTGCGTGTCGTCGTAGCCGTGCTCGGCCAGCAGCGCCGCGGCCCGCGCGTCGGCGGGATCCCCGACGTGCCAGGAACCGGTGCCGGCACTGGTGACCCGGACGCGGTCGGCGAGCCCGGCCTGCTCGACCTCCCGCGCGAACACCTTCTCGGCGATCGGGGAGCGGCAGATGTTGCCGCTGCAGATGAACGAGACGTGGTAGCGCCGGCCCATGGCCTGACCGTAGCGGCCCGGACGTGCAGAACGTCCGCCCCGGCTCCCCCCGGGGCGGACGTTCGCACTTCCCCGACCGGCCGCCCCCGCTCCCCAGCGGGGCGGCCGGTCCGGCGGAGTGGTTGCCCCTGCTCCCCAGCGGGGCAACCACTCCTGGTCGGGACGGTCAGACGAACTGGTAGGACACGGCTCCGTCGGCGTCGATCGTGGCGCTCAGCTGTGCGCCGTCGGCCTGGTCGGACGCGTTGGTCGCGGTGCAGGAGATGGGCTCGCCGGGGGAGTTGACCAGGACGGTGCGGCCGGCGGGGCCGCAGTCGACGGTGACGGCGACGTCGACGGCCCGAGAGACCGTGTCGGCGAGGCTCGCCTCGACGGAGTCGAGCCGGAGGAGGCGGTCGTAGGTGACGGTCAGGTTCCCCTGGTCGTCGTTCTGGTGGACCCAGTAGGTGACCGGCTGGCCGTCGACCATCGCCGTGCAGGTGAACGTGCCGCCCGCCTGTGCCTCGATGCCCACCGGGCACCGCACGTCGGCCGGCGCGACCTCCACGGCCGACCGGGTGATGCGGTCGATCTCCTGCTGCACCGAGGCGGTGTCGACCGTCTTCGTTCCGAACAGGAACAGGGCGCCGACGCCGAGGCCGGCGAGCACGACCAGCGCAGAGATCACGACGGCGACGACGCGGCCGGCGCGGCGCTTCGGGGCCGGGGCGGACCCGGCCTGCGGAGCGGGCGAGAAGGTCGGCTGCGCGGTCATCGGGTCCCCTCGGAGGTCGTCGTGGTGTCGGGAGAACTCTGGCGTCCGGCGGGAGCGCGGACGACGGTGTTCCCTCGTCGATCACCGGTGGTGGCAGCACCACCGCCGCCGGGTGGTCCCCGCCGCCGGGTGGGGCGCGGACAGCACACGGCGCCCGCCCCGGGTCTCGGGAACGGGCGCCGTGAGTCGGGCGCGCAAGATCGGTCGGAGGGCGGGATCAGGCGAACGTGTAGCCGGGCGTGCCGTCGGCGGCGACCGTCACGGTGATCGCGGCGCTGTCCGACGGGTCGTCGGCGTTCGTCGCGGTGCAGGCGATGGGGGTGCCCGGGGCGTTCACGACGACCGTGCGCCCGGTCGGCGGGCACTCCACGGTCACGGCGACGTCGACGTCCTTGCCGACCTGCTGCGCGATCACGCTCTCCACGTCGGCCACCTTGATCAGGCGGTCGTAGTTGATCGTCAGGTGGCCCTGGTCGTCGTCCTGGCGGACGGTGTAGGTCACGGGCTGGCCGTCGACCGTCGCGGTGCAGGCGAAGGTCCCGCCTGCCTGGGCCCGGATCTCGGCGGGGCAGCGGACGTCCGCGGGTGCGACGCCGACCGCGGTCTGGGTGATCCGCACGATCTCCTGCTGTACCGACGCGGGATCCACCGTTCGGGGGCCGAAGACGAACAGCGCGGCCGCCCCGACGCCACCGAGCAGGACGAGCACCGCGGCCACGATGCCGACGATCTTGCCCGTGCTGCGCTTCGGGGCCGGCGGCAGCGGCGGGTAGGCGGGTGGCGGGAACCCGGGCGGAGGGACCGGGCCGTTGCCGTATGGCTGCGGGGGCCCCTGAGGCGGAAGCGATTGCGGGTTCCCCGCAACCGGCGGGAACGGAGGCGGTGAGATCGGGGTTGTCGGCTGCGCGGTCATGGGAATTTTCCCCCTGTGGAGCGGTCGATCCGTCGGGAAAGACCCTGCTTGTCCGGGTGCCGAGCCGCGACGATGTCTCCCCGTCGATCAGCTGTGGTGCCAGCACCACCGGTGCGGGGTTGCTCCCGCTCGGCGGCCCCGGGGCGCCCCGTAGGGTGCCGTTCCATGGCGGACGCCCCGGACACCGCGCCCGACACCCCAGCACCCGACACCGCGGCGCCCGACAACCAGCCCGGCGCTCCGGCACCGGACGACACCGACCCGGCCCTTCGCCACCACGGCGACGCCGAGGTCGCACCCGGTCTGCTCGACTTCGCCGTCAACGTGCAGGGCGACGCCCCGCCGCGCTGGCTGCGCGACCGGCTCGTCGCCGCGCTCGACGAGCTCGCCCGCTACCCGACCGCCGCCGCCGACGCCCGGGCCCGCGCCGCCGTCGCCGCGCGGCACGGGCGCCGGCCAGACGAGGTGCTCGTCCTCGCGGGCAGCGCCGAGGGCTTCGCGCTGCTCCCGGCCCTGCGCCCGCGGCTGGCGGCGATCGTGCACCCGGGCTTCACCGAACCCGAGGCCGCGCTGCGCGCCGCCGGGGTGCCGGTCGTCCGCGTGCTCACCACCGAGGCCGACGGCCACCGCCTCCGTCCCGACGACGTCCCCGACGACGCGGACCTCGTCGTCGTCGGCAACCCGACCAACCCGACCGCCGTCCTGCACCCCGCGGACGCGATCAGGGCGCTGGGCCGACCGGGGCGCGTGGTCGTCGTCGACGAGGCGTTCGCCGACGCCCTGCCCGGCGAGCCGGAGTCGCTGGCCGGCGCGGACGTCCCCGGCCTGCTCGTGTTCCGCAGCCTCACCAAGACCTGGGCCCTGGCCGGGCTCCGTGCCGGCTACGCCCTCGGCGACCCCGCGCTGCTGGCCCGGCTCGCCCGCCCGCGGCCGCCGTGGCCGGTCTCCACCCTCGCGCTGGAGGCGGTCGCCGCCTGCTGCGCGCCCGAGGCCCTCGACGCCGCGCGGCGCGCCGCCGAGGCGCTCGTCCGGCGGCGCGCCGCGCAGGCCGCGGCGCTCGCGGCCGTTCCCGGGGTCACGGTGCTCCCGGGCGTCGCCCCCTACCTGCTGCTCCGGCTCCCCGACGGGCAGGGGGAGCGGGTCCGCGCCGAGCTGCGCGCCGCCGGCGTCGCGGTGCGGCGCGGCGACACGTTCCCGGGCCTGTCGCCGGACCACGTGCGCGTCGCCGTCCGGTCCGCCGCGCAGGTGCAGCAGCTGGTCCGCGGCCTGGCCACGGCGCTGGCCGAGGTGCCCGCATGAGCGCCCGGCTGGCCGACGTGATCGCCGCGCTCGAGACCGCCTACCCGCCCGGCCTCGCACAGGGCTGGGACGCGGTCGGGCTCGTCTGCGGCGACCCGGCGGAGACGGTGTCGAGCGTGCTCGTCGCGGTCGATCCGGTCGCCGAGACCGTCGACGAGGCCCTCGACGCCGGCGTGCAGCTGCTGGTCACGCACCACCCGCTGCTGCTGCGCGGCGTGCACGGCGTCGGCGCGGACACTCCGAAGGGCGCGCTCGTGCACCGCCTCGTCCGCGGTGGTGCCGCGCTGTTCACCGCGCACACCAACGCCGACGCCGCCGACCCCGGCGTGTCCGACGCCCTCGCCGACGCCCTCGGCCTGGCCGTCGAGGGCCCGCTGGAGCCCGCCGCCGAGGCGCCGCTCGACAAGATCGTCACCTTCATCCCGGTCGGTCCGGCCATCACCGCGGTGCACGACGCGCTGGCCGCGGCGGGCGCGGGGACGATCGGCGACTACAGCCACTGCTCGTTCGCCACCGCCGGCACCGGCCAGTTCAAGCCGCTCGCCGGAGCCCACCCGACGATCGGCGAGGTCGGGAAGCTGGAGCGGGTCGCGGAGACCAGGCTGGAGATGGTGCTCCCACGGGGGCGGCGGGCCGCCGTCGTCGCCGCCCTGCGGGCCGCACACCCGTACGAGGAGCCCGCGTTCGACGTCTTCGAGCTCGCCGACCTGCCCTCGGCCCGGGGGCTGGGCCGGATCGGCTCGCTGCCCGTGCCGGAGCCGCTGCACGCCTTCACCGACCGCGTCGCCGCCGCCCTGCCCGCGACGGCGTGGGGCGTGCGGGCCGCGGGCGACCCGGACCGGCCGGTGCAGCGCGTGGCGGTCTGCGGCGGCGCGGGCGACTCGGCGCTCGGCGCGGCCGCCGCGGCGGGCGTGGACGCCTACGTCACCGCGGACCTGCGTCACCACCCCGCGTCGGAGCACCTTCTCCTGGGTGGCCCGGCCCTCGTCGACGTCGCCCACTGGGCCTCGGAGTGGCCGTGGTGCGCGCAGGCGGCCGACGTCCTGCGGAAGGCGCTGGACGGTAGCGTCGAGGTCCGCGTCTCGACCCGGCGCACGGATCCCTGGACCGTCGGGCGGACGCAGCCGATCCGGAGGACACACCAGTGAAGGCCGACCCCGCCGTCCAGCGTCGCCTGCTCGACCTCGCCGACATCGACGCCGAGCTCAACCGGCTCGCCCACCGCCGCCGCACCCTGCCCGAGCACACGGAGCTGACCGCAGCCGAGACGGCGGTGCGTGCGGCCAAGGACGCGCTGGTGGAGGTGGAGACCCGGGCCGGCGACCTGGACCGCGACATCCGGCGGCTCGAACGCGACGTCGAGGCCGTCCGTTCCCGCGCCGACCGCGACCAGAAGATCCTCGCGGGCTCCGGGGTGGGCGCCAAGCAGGCGACCGACCTGCAGCACGAGCTCGAGACCCTCGCCCGCCGGCAGAGCGTGCTGGAGGACGAGGAGCTGGAGATCATGGAGCAGCGCGAGGCCGTGGGCATGGACGTCCAGCACGCCCAGCGCACCCTCGACGAGGCCCAGGTGCACCAGGTGAGCGTCGCGGAGCGGCGCGACACCGCGCTGGCCGACATCGACGCCGGCGAGGCCGGGCGTCGCCGCGACCGTGAGGCGGTCGTCGCGGACCTCCCCGCGGACCTGCTCGCCGTGTACGAGCGGCGGCGGGCCCGCGGCGGCACCGGCGCCGCCCCGCTGCGGGAGCGCCGCTGCGGCGCGTGCCGGCTGGAGCTGGACCGGACGGCGCTCGCCGCGCTGCAGGGGGCACCGGCGGACGAGGTGGTGTACTGCGAGGAGTGCGGGACGGTGCTGGTGCGCACACCCCGGTCGGGCCTCTAGAGGATGAGGGCGTGAACGTGAGCACCGGACTCGTGTCCGCCTGCGACGGGAGTGGGTGCCGGTGACGGACGACCACGATCCCGAGGTGACCGTCGCGCGGCTGCCGGAGGTCGCCGACGCCCCGACACCCGAGGACGAGGACGCCGAGCCCGAGGGTGCGGCGGCCTGGACCGGCCAGATCGGGATCCCGACGCGCCTGCTCCTGCTGCGTCACGGCCAGACCGAGCTGTCCGTCCGGCACCGCTACTCCGGGCTCGGCGACCCCGAGCTGACCGCGCTCGGCCACGACCAGGCCGCCGGCGCCGCGGCCCGGCTGGCCGCACCCGAGGCCGGCGGCCTCGCCCCCGACGGGATCGCCGCCGTGCTGACCTCGCCGCTGCGGCGAGCCCGCCAGACCGCCGCCGCCGTCGCGGACGCGCTCGGCGTGCCGATGGAGGAGCACGCGGGGCTGGTCGAGACCGACTTCGGCGGCTGGGAGGGCCTGACGTTCGCCGAGGCCCGCGAGCGCGACCCCGAGCTGCATGCGGCCTGGCTCGGCGACGAGCGGGCGGCGCCGCCCGGTGGGGAGAGCTTCGCGACGGTGGGCGTCCGGGTCGCCGCCGTGCGCGCCTCGATCGTCGCGGAGTACCCGGGGCAGACCGTGGTGGTCGTCAGCCACGTCACGCCGATCAAGCTGCTGCTCCGGCAGGCCCTGGCCGGGGGCCCGGAGATCCTCTACCGGCTGCACCTGGATCTGGCGTCGCTCTCGGTGGCCGACTTCTACCGGGACGGCGGCGCGTCGGTGCGGCTGTTCAACGACACGACCCACGTCCCGCGCCCCTGACGGTCCACAGCGCCGTCACGCCGCTCAGGAACGGGCCGGGGCGAAGGCCTCCAGCACCTCGTGGGCGTAGGCGTCCGCACTGATCGGGTCGATGTCCGGCGAGCCCACGCGCGCGACGAAGTTGAGGTCGAGGAACACCTCGGTCACCCCCGCCTCGTGCAGCCGCCCCAGGTCGTCGCTGATGGCCTCGGCCGATCCCGTCAGCGGCCGACGGCCGGCTTCGTCGTGGACCTCGTCGCCGAGCCCGACGACGCCGCGCACCACCGCCCGCAGCGCCGCCGGGTCGCGACCGGCCGAGGTGGCGGCGGCGTGGATCGTGCCGATGGCGTCGGAGATCGCGCGCAGGTCGTGCCGGCTGGCGCTGATCCAGCCGTCCGCGATCTGGCCGACGCGGCGCAGCGCGACGTCGGCCGACCCGCCGAGCAGGATCGGTGGCGCGGGTCGCTGCACGGGCTTGGGCAGCATCCGCGCCGGTGGGACGTCGGTGAACTCGCCGTGGAACTCCACCGGGTCGTCCGCCCAGAGGGCGCGCAACGCTGCCACGTACTCGGCGGTCTGGGCGCCGCGCCGGGCGAAGGTCGCACCCACGGCGGCGAACTCGTGGGGCGCCCAGCCGGACCCGAGCCCGACGTCGAGCCGGCCGCGGCACAGGATGTCCACCGTCGCGAGCTGCTTGGCCAGGATCGCCGCCGGCACGTACGGGGCGTTGAGCACCGCGACGCCCAGCCGCGGCTGCTCGGTGACGGCCGCGGCGAACCCGAGCGCGACGACGGGATCGAGCACCGCGCGGTACTGCGCGCCGTAATCCTCCTCCGCGGGAACGAGCACGCGCTGGAAGGTCCACAGCGAGCCGTAGCCGAGCTCCTCCGCACGTCGGGCGACCGCGGCGATGGTGCCGGGGGTGGCCCAGCTACCGGAGACGGGCAGGCCGAAGCCGAGGACGAGGTCGCGGGAGACGGCGGTCACGGCGGACATCATGCTCCAGCGGT
>CAWADQ010000038.1:0-151511 GCA_963780835.1 uncultured Actinomycetota bacterium
TCGCCCACGGCGGGCACTGCGTCGCGCGGGTCCGGGTCGACGACGGGCGCGAGCGCGTGGTCTTCGTCCGGCACGCGCTGCCGGGGGAGCGGGTGCGCGCGGTCGTCACCGAAGACGGTGGCGGTGCGTTCTGCCGCGCCGACGCGATCGCCGTGCTCGATCCCGCTCCGGGCCGGGTCGAGCCGCCGTGCCCGTGGGCCCGGCCGGTGGCTGCGGCGGCTGCGACTGGCAGCACGCCGACGGGCCGACGCAGCGCGCGTTGAAGACCGCCGTGCTGCGCGAGCAGCTGCAGCGCCTCGCGGGGGTCGAGCGCGACGTCACCGTGGAGGAGCTGCCCGGAGGCCTGCTGGGCTGGCGGCACCGGGTGCGGCTGGCCATCGACGACGACGGGCGCGCCGGGTTGCGCGCACACCGCAGCCACGACGTCCTGCCGATCGCCGACTGCCCGCTCGTTCCGCCCGGCGAGCTGCCCCCCGTCCTGGAGCAGCGATTCCCCGCGCGCGACGAGGTCGAGGTGGCGATCGACGCCGACGGGGTCCGGCACCTGCACCCGGTCGGGTCGCGGGTGAGCGGGCCGGCGGTCGCGCAACGGGCGGCCGGGCGCGAGTGGCACCTGTCGGCCGGCACGTTCTGGCAGGTTCACCCCGCGCTGGCGCCGACGCTGGTGGAGGTCGTGGGGGAGTGGGCGCAGGCCCCGGAGGGCGGGCTCGCCTGGGACCTCTACGGCGGTGTGGGGCTGTTCGCGGCCGTCCTGGCGGAGCAGGTGGGGCCGGACGGCGAGGTGCGGGTGGTGGAGTCGGCGCGGCAGGCCGCGGCCGACGGGCGCGCCGCACTGGCCCACCTCGAGCAGGTCCACTGGACGGTGGGCCGTGTCGAGCACGTGCTGGCGTCGCTGCCGGGGCGCCCGGACGTCGTGGTGGCCGACCCGCCCCGCCGCGGCCTCGGCCGCGCGACGGTCGCCGCCCTGTGCGACCGCGCCCCGGGCCGGGTCGTGCACGTCGCCTGCGACCCCGCGGCCCTGGCCCGGGACGTCGCCCTGTTCGCGGCGCAGGGCTACGACCTGGCCGCCCTGCGCGCGTTCGACGCGTTCCCGATGACCCACCACATGGAGTGCGTGGCCCTCTTCCAGCGCTGACCCCGCGAGCGCCGACCCGCGAGTCGGCACGTTTGCCTGCGCGAGTCGGCACGTTCGCCGGCGCGAGTCGGCACTTTGCTGCCGGTCGGCCCGACCGCTCGCCGACAGACCGTTCGGCGGGAGGACGGGCGCCTACGCTCACGCCGTGCGCCACTGCGAGGAGGGCGAGGGTCGACGACGTGCACGAGCTCGCCCTCGCCATGCCGCACGTCACGATCTACCCCGGAACCGCGGACAGACCGGTCTACCAGGTGGGCGGCAAGTCGTTCATCTTCTTCCGCAATGCTCGCCCGGACGCGGTCGACCCGGAGACCGGCGAGCGCTACACCGACGTGATCGTGTTCTGGGTGGCTGCCGAGGAGGACAAGCACGCGCTGGTCCAGGACGAGACGTCGCCGTTCTTCACGACGCCGCATTTCAACGGGCACCTGTCGGTGCTCCTGCGGGGCAGCCGGATCGGGGAGCTGAGTCGCGACGAGCTGGCCGAGGTGGTGCAGGACGCCTGGCTGGCGCGTGCCTCGAAGCGCCGTGCGGCGGACTGGCTGTCGTCTCACCGAGAAGCCTCGGTTGACGGCGTCGGCTTCTCGGACACGCCTGGCCGAGCACCCGCCGACGGCCCGGAGCGCGGACTCGCGCTGACAAACGTGACGACTCGCGGCGGCAAAGGTGGCGACTCGCGCGTCGACCTGGGATTCCGTCGACCCGGGCGTGACCGCGCGGGCACCGCCCGCCACGATGGGGGAGTGACAGGTACGCAGGTCCAGCCACAGCAGTCCCCGGCTGCGAACACCGCGCCCGCACAGGCCCGCGCGATCCAGCAGCGCATCGCCGACGAGCTCGGCGTCCGTCCCGGCCAGGTCGCCGCCGCCGTCGACCTGCTCGACGGCGGCGCGACGGTGCCGTTCGTCGCCCGCTACCGCAAGGAGGCCACCGGAAGCCTCGACGACGCCCAGTTGCGCACCCTGGAGGAGCGGCTGCGCTACCTGCGTGAGCTCGAGGAACGCCGGGCCGTGGTGCTCGACTCGATCCGCTCGCAGGGCAAGCTCGACGACGCGCTGGAGGCGCGGATCCTCGCGGCCGACTCGAAGGCCCGCCTGGAGGACATCTACCTGCCGTACAAGCCCAAGCGGCGGACCAAGGCGATGATCGCCCGCGAGAACGGTCTCGAGCCGCTGGCCGACGCCCTGCTGGCCGACCCGACCCTCGACCCGACCGCGACGGCCGCGGGCTACGTGACCGAGAACGTCCCCGACGCCGCGGCGGCGCTGGAGGGCGCCCGCGCCATCCTCGTCGAGCGGTTCTCCGAGGACGCCGACCTGATCGGCGGCCTGCGCGAGCGCATGTGGAACCGCGGCAGGCTGGTGTCGACGGTCCGGGCGGGCAAGGAGGACCGAGAGGCGCCAAGTTCGCCGACTACTTCGACTTCTCCGAGCCCTTCACGAAGCTGCCCTCCCACCGGATCCTCGCCGTGTTCCGCGGGGAGAAGGAGGACGTGCTCGACGTCACCCTCGACCCGGGGGACGGTTCGGACCCCGAGGAGCCGGTCACCGACTACGAGCGCTCGGTCGCCGCCGCGGCGGGCATTCGCGACGAGGGCCGCGCGGCGGACAAGTGGCTCGCCCAGGTGGTGCGCTGGACCTGGCGCACCCGGATCCTGCTCGGGCTGCAGGTCGACCTGCGGATGCGGCTGCGGACGGTCGCGGAGGAGGCCGCGATCGCCGTCTTCGCCGCGAACCTGCGCGACCTGCTGCTCGCCGCCCCGGCCGGCACCCGCTCCACGATGGGCCTGGATCCGGGCCTGCGCACCGGCGTCAAGGTCGCGGTCGTCGACGCCACGGGCAAGGTCGTCGCCACGGACACGATCTACCCGCACGAGCCGCGCCGCGACTGGAACGGCGCGCTCGCCACCCTGACCCGGCTCGCGGTCGCGCACGACGTCGACCTGATCGCGATCGGCAACGGCACCGCGTCGCGCGAGACGGACAAGCTCGCCGGCGAGCTGGTCGCGGCGAACCCCGGGCTGAAGATGACGAAGGTCATGGTGAGCGAGGCCGGGGCGTCGGTGTACTCCGCGTCGGCCTACGCGTCGGCCGAGCTGCCGGGCCTCGACGTCTCGCTGCGCGGTGCCGTGTCGATCGCCCGCCGCCTGCAGGACCCGCTCGCGGAGCTCGTCAAGATCGACCCGAAGTCCATCGGCGTGGGCCAGTACCAGCACGACCTGCCCGAGTCGTCGCTGTCGCGCTCGCTGGACGCGGTGGTCGAGGACGCCGTGAACGCCGTCGGCGTGGACGTCAACACCGCCTCGGTCCCGCTCCTGCGCCGCGTCTCCGGGATCACCGAGGGCCTCGCGACGCAGATCGTGGCGCACCGCGACGCGCACGGCCCGTTCCGGGCGCGGACGGCGCTCAACGACGTACCGCGGCTGGGCCCGAAGGCGTTCGAGCAGTGCGCGGGCTTCCTGCGCATCCGCGGCGGCGACGACCCGCTCGACGTCTCCGGCGTGCACCCCGAGGCCTACCCGGTGGTGCGCCGGATCGTCGCGAAGGCGGGCGGCGACGTCGCGACGCTGCTGGGCAACGCCCCGAAGCTGCGGTCGCTCAAGCCGCAGCAGTTCGTCGACGACCGGTTCGGGCTCCCGACCGTGACCGACATCCTCACCGAGCTGGAGAAGCCCGGCCGCGACCCGCGCCCCGAGTTCCGCACCGCCACCTTCGCCGACGGCGTTCACAAGATCGCCGATCTGCGGCCGGGGATGGTGCTGGAGGGCGTGGTCACCAACGTCGCCGCGTTCGGCGCCTTCGTCGACGTCGGTGTGCATCAGGACGGGCTCGTGCACGTCTCGGCGATGTCGCGGCAGTTCGTCAGCGATCCGCGGGACGTCGTGAAGTCCGGTGAGGTCGTGCGGGTGAAGGTGCTGGAGGTCGACGAGGCGCGCAAGCGGATCTCGCTGACCCTGCGGCTGGACGACGAGCCCGGCGCGGCGGCGAAGCCGGAGCGGGGCGAGAAGGGTGGCGCGCGGCGCGAACCCGGCAGGGACGACGCAGGGCCGGGGCGACCAGGGCCGCGGTGGCAAGGGCCGGGGCGAGCAGGGCGGCCGCGGGGGGCAGGACCGGCGCGGCGGCAAGTCCGGGCAGCAGGGCGGGGGCGACCGCGGTCGCGCTCCCGCACCGGCGGCGAACAACGCGATGGCCGACGCCCTGCGCCGCGCCGGGTTCGACGTCGAAGGCGGGCCGGACAAGAAGCGCTGACGCCGCGCCGCGAGCGTCCCGAGGAAGATCGTCGTCTGCGCGCGCCCGCGGCGGGCGATCGCCGTTCCCGGCGCGCCTGCTGCGGTGCTCACCGCACCAGGCGCGCGCAGTCGGTGATCTCCAGCACGGCCGGCGCGCGCGGGCGTGTCCCGCGGAAGGCCGATCTTGCGTAGCCGGGCCGTCCGGCGCAGAGTCGCCGGCCGGGGTGGTCTGTGACGTAACGCAGGCGCAAGCCGTCCGCGATCCTGCGGTAACCCCGCCCGCGGACGATCATGCTCTTTGACGAGCCTGGAGGTGGCGTGCGCACGACCGGCCGGGGGACGCCGGTCCGCCCGCTCCCGCTGGCGGTCCGCGGTGACGGCCGTCGCGGCGTTCGTGCTGCTCGTGGTCGTGTGGGAGCTGGTGAAGCTCGTGGTGCCCGACGACGGGGTGAGCATCGCCGGTACGCGGGTGCTGCCCCGGACCTCGGACGCGGCGATGCCGCACGTCTGGACCGTCCTCGGCAGGCTGTTCGATCCCGAGGTCGCGGGGGCGGCGCAGCAGCGGTCGATCGGTGCCGCCGTGCTCTCCGGGGCGCTCTTCACCCTGCGCCTCTCCCTCGGCGGTCTCGTGCTGGGCGGCGTGCTGGGCGTGCTGCTGGCGGTGGTGATGCAGCGGTCGGGCCTGCTCGAACGCGCGCTGCTGCCCTACGTCGTCGCGTCGCAGACCGTGCCGCTGATCGCGATCGCCCCGCTCGTCGCCGGCTGGGGCGGCAAGATCGCGGTGTTCGGGCAGCCGTGGCAACCGTGGGCGAGCGTCATGGTGATCGCCGCCTACCTGGCGTTCTTCCCGATCGCGGTCGGCATGCTGCGCGGGCTCACCTCGCCGCGGACCGCGGACGTCGAGCTGTTCCGCGCGCTGGCGTGCGGGTGGTGGACGACGCTGCTGCGGCTGCGGCTGCCCGCGTCGGTGCCGTACCTGATCCCGTCGGCCCGGCTCGCCGCCGCCGCCGCGGTGATCGGCGCGATCGTCGCCGAGATCTCCACGGGCACCCGCGGCGGGATCGGCCGGCTGATCATCGAGTACGCCCAGGCGGCGACGGGCGATCCGTCACGCATGTACACCGCCATCCTCGGCGCCGCGGTGCTCGGTCTCGTCGCGGCGGCGGCGGTCGGGCTGCTCGACCTCGCGCTGCGGCGCTACCAGGGGGTCGCCCGATGAACGCCGTCGAGCTGACCGGCGTCGACAAGACCTTCGACACCGGGGCCTCGGGGACGGTGCACGCGCTGTCGGGCATCGAGCTGCGGGTCGCGCCCGGCGAGTTCGTGTCGCTGATCGGCCCGTCGGGGTGCGGGAAGTCGACGCTGCTGCGGGTGGTCGCGGACCTGGAGCAGCCGAGCTCCGGATCGGTGGTGGTCGGCGGCAAGTCCGCCCGGCAGGCCCGGCTGGACCAGGACTACGGCATCGCGTTCCAGCAGTCCGGCCTGCTGGAGTGGCGGACGGTCGCGGAGAACGTCGAGCTGCCCCTGCACGTGCACGGGGTCGCGAAGGCCGAGCGCCGCGCCCGCGCGGCGGAGCTGCTCGCACTGGTCGGCCTCGCCGAGTTCGCCGCGCTGCGTCCCAGCCAGCTCTCCGGCGGCATGCAGCAGCGGGTGGCGATCGCCCGGTCGCTGGCCACCCGGCCGAAGCTGCTGCTCATGGACGAGCCCTTCGGCGCGCTGGACGAGATGACCCGCGAGCGGATGCAGGCCGAGCTGCTGCGCATCGCGGACGAGACGGGCGCCGCGGTGCTGTTCGTCACGCACTCGATCCCCGAGGCGGTCGTGCTGTCCGACCGGGTCGTCGTGATGTCCCCGCGGCCGGGGCGGATCACGGACGTGGTCGACGGGCGGCGCCCGCGGGGCGGGTCCGGGCCGGCCGGTCGCGGTGTCGACGGCGCCCTGCCCGATTCCACCCGCCCGATTCCACCTGCCCGATTCCCCACTGCCGGACGAGGTCGTGGACGACGTGCGCGAGTCCGCCGAGTTCTTCGCGGCCGTCACCGAGGTCCGCGAGGCGCTGCGCAAGGGCAGCGCATGACCCTCCCGACCGTCACGACCGCCGTCGCGGGGCCGCGCCGCCGCCACTCGCTCGGCCGGGTCTGGCCGCCGGTGGCGTTCGGCGTCGCGGCGCTGCTGCTGTGGGAGCTCGTGGTGACCGTCAGCGGCGTCCCGGCCTTCCTGCTGCCCGCGCCGAGCGCGATCGCCGCGCAGGTCGTCGCCGCCTTCCCGACGATCCTCGCGACCGCCGCCGTGACCGGCGGGAACGCCCTGGTCGGCCTGGTCGTCGGCTTCGTGCTCGGGGTCGGGCTCGCGCTGCTGGCGGCCCGGTCGCGGATCGCGTCGGAGCTGGCGACGCCGCTGGTCAGCGCGGCTGCCGCGGTCCCGATCGTGGCGCTGGCGCCGGTGTTCACGACGATGTTCGGCTCGACCACGGAGGTGCCGCGGCGGCTGGTGGTGTCGGTCGTGGTCGTCGTGCCGGTGTTCGTCTCGACGGCCCGCGGGCTCGCCCAGGTGACCCCGGTCCACCACGACCTGATGACCGCGCTCGCGGCGACCCCGGAGCAGTTCTCGCGGTTCGTCCGCCTGCCCGGCGCGGTGCCCTACATCATGACGGGCCTGCGGCTGGCCGCCCCGGCCTCGGTGATCGCCGCGATCGTCGCGGAGTACTTCGGCGGCCTGCAGAACGGGCTGGGCAGCCGGATCACGTCCGCAGCGGCCAACACCGCCTACGCGCGGGCCTGGGCGTTCGTCGTCGCGTCGATCGTCCTCGGCCTGCTGTTCTACCTCGCCGGCCTGCTCGCCGAGCGGATCGTCACCCGTACCCCGACCCCGACCAGGAGAGAACCATGAGACTGACACGATCGAGGCGGGGGATCCGCACGGGCCTCGCCGCCGCGGCGGCGGTGCTGGCCCTGGGCCTCGCGGCCTGCTCGACCACACCCCAGGCCCCGTCGGGCGGGGGTGCCGCCCCCAGCTCGGCCGCGGGCGCGCTGACGCCCGTCAAGCTGCAGCTGCAGTGGGTGACCCAGGGCCAGTTCGCCGGCTACTTCGCCGCCGTCGACCAGGGCTTCTACAAGAAGCGCGGGCTCGACGTGCAGATCCTCGAGGGCGGCGTCGACATCGTCCCGCAGACGGTGCTCGCGCAGGGCCAGTCCGACTTCGCGATCGCCTGGGTGCCCAAGGCGCTCGCCTCGCGCGAGCAGGGCGCGGGCATCACCGACGTCGCGCAGGTCTTCCAGCGCTCGGGCACCTACCAGGTGTCGTTCGCGAACAAGGGGATCACGGCGACCCGCCGACGCTGCGCGGCAAGAAGGTCGGCAACTGGGGCTTCGGCAACGAGTTCGAGCTGTTCGCCGGCATGACGAAGGCGGGGATCGCGCCGTCCGACGTCACGCTCGTCCAGCAGCAGTTCGACATGCAGGCGCTGCTCAACGGCGAGATCGACGCCGCCCAGGCCATGTCGTACAACGAGTACGCGCAGGTGCTGGAGGCGACGAACCCGGCGACCGGGCAGCTCTACCAGCCGTCGGACTTCAACATCATCAACTGGAACGACGCGGGCACCGCGATGCTGCAGGACGCCATCTGGGCGAACACCGAGAAGCTGTCGGACCCGACCTACCAGGACACGACGACGAAGTTCATCACCGCCTCGCTGGAGGGCTGGGCGTACTGCCGCGACAACCCCGAGTCGTGCCGCGACATCGTGGTGAAGGCCGGCTCGAAGCTGGGGGCCAGCCACCAGCTGTGGCAGGTCAACGAGATCAACAAGCTGATCTGGCCGTCGCCCGCGGCCGGGGTCGGCACGATCGACCAGGCGGCGTGGGACCGGACGGTGCAGGTCGCGCTGCAGGCCAAGAACGCCGACGGGGCGACGGTGCTGACCAAGCAGCCCGACGCCGCAGGCGTTCACCAACGAGTACGTCACCAAGGCGCTGGAGACGCTGAAGGGGGAGGGCGTCGACGTCGTGGGCTCGGGCTTCACCCCGGAGACCGTGACGCTGAACGCCGGCGGCGCCTGAGCCGCTTCTGCCCGGCGCTCGCTGCCGCCGATGTTGTCCTGAAAGCCACGTTCAGGGCGTGTGACGTCCTGAACGTGGCTTTCACGACATCCCCACGCCCCGGGTCCCGTTCACAGCCCGGCGCACCGCCGTACCGTTCGCCGGTGTGACCCCCGGCTCGCGGCCGGACGACGCCCAATGGGATGATTTCCTGTCGGTTCGATGTTGTGAATCGAGAAAGCCCGCTGTCCGGCTGTGTGCCATCACGTCCGCGGGCTTCGCCCCGCGGGTGCACCGTCCGTGCTCCCGTTCCGTTCGACGAGAGACAGACGTGACACTGAACGACGTTGTCGTTGACCCTGCCCTGCTCGAGACCGCCGAGACCCTCACCGAGCAGGGCCCGAGCTTCGCCGACCTCCCGCTGGGCCCCGAGCTCCAGCGGACCGTCGCCGCGCTCGGCTACACCACCCCCACCCCGATCCAGGCCGAGGCGATCGCGCCGCTGGTCGAGGGCCGTGACCTGATCGGTCAGGCCGCGACCGGCACCGGCAAGACCGCCGCCTTCGCGCTGCCGATGCTGGAGCGCCTGGGCGAGCAGCGCCCGAGCCGCACCGGCCGCACCGCCCCGTTCGGCCTCGTCCTCGCCCCGACCCGCGAGCTCGCGCTGCAGGTCGCCGAGGCCATCACCAGCTACGGCCGGGGCATGGGCGCCCGCGTGCTCACCGTCTACGGCGGCGCCCCCGTCGGCCCGCAGCTGCGCGGCCTGTCCGAGGGCGTCGACGTCGTCGTCGCCACCCCCGGCCGCGCGATCGACCTGATGAACCGCGGCGCGCTGCGGCTGGACGAGCTCGAGGTCGTCGTCCTCGACGAGGCCGACGAGATGCTCGACATGGGCTTCGTCGAAGACATCGAGACCCTGCTCGACGCCACCCCGGACACCCGCCAGGGCGTGCTCTTCTCCGCGACGATGCCGCGGCGCATCGAGGACCTGGCGCGCAACTACCTGCGTGAGCCGGTCACCGTGCGGATGGGCCGCGAGGTGGTGCCCGACGGCGGGGCGCCGCTGGTCCGCCAGACGGCGTTCCTCGTGCCGCGCACGCACACCACCGCCGCGCTGGGCCGGGTGCTGGAGGCCGAGCGGCCGAAGGCGGCGATCGTCTTCTGCCGCACCCGGCTCGACGTCGACGCCGTCACCGAGACACTGACGGCCCGTGGCCTGCGCGCCGAGGCGCTGCACGGCGGCATGGACCAGGAGCACCGCTCCCGGGTGGTCGACCGCCTCCGCAGCGGGCGTACCGAGCTGCTGGTGGCGACGGACGTCGCGGCCCGCGGCCTGGACATCGACCTGCTCACGCACGTCGTCAACCACGACGTGCCGCAGTCGCCCGAGACCTACGTGCACCGCATCGGCCGGGTCGGCCGGGCCGGGCGCGAGGGTGTGGCGATCACGCTGGTGCCGCCGTCGAAGACCTACATGCTGCGCCAGATCGAGCGGCTGACCCGCCAGCCCATCGAGATCGCCCCGGTCCCGACGGCCGCGGACCTGCGCGCCGCCCGGCTGGCCCGGACCCGCGACGCCTTGGCGGCCCGCCTGCTCGGCGAGGTCGACGACGCCCTCGACGGGGCGCAGCTCGACGCCGTCCGCGCGATGATCGTCGAGCTCGCGGCCGACTTCGACCCGGTGGACATCGCCGCGGTCGCGGTCGGGCTCGCCCAGGAGGTCGCCGGTGCGCCGGACGACGCCGACGACATCCCGGTGGTCAGCGCCCGAGCGGGCGCCCGGGAGCGCGACGCCGGCCCGCGCGGGCGTGGTGGCGCCGCGGCGGGGACCCGTCCGCCGCGGGCGGGTGCGACGCGCCTGTTCGTCAACGCCGGCCGCGCCAGCGGTGTGCGTCCGCAGGACATCGTGGGCGCGCTGGCGAACGAGTCGGGCCTGACGGGCCGGGACATCGGCGCGATCCAGATCCACGAGCGGCACTCGCTGGTGGAGATCCCCGAGCACGCCGCGGACGACGTCCTGCGCTCGCTGCGCGGGGCGACCACGCTCAAGGGCCGCAAGGCGAACATCCGCCGCGACCGCGGCTTCGCCCCGTCCGGCGCGCCCCGCCGCGGCGGCCGCCACGACTGACCGCCCGCCTCGACCAGAGGCGATCCCGAGGGACCGAAGGCGATCGAGAGGGCCCGCACCGGGTGGTGCGGGCCCTCTCCGCGTCCGCGGTCCCGCGATGCGCGTTCGCGCGCGAGTCGGCACGTTTGCCGCCGCGAGTCGGCACGTTCGTCGAGTGCGAGCGCGCGTCCTCCTCGCCCACGGCGGCCGTCGGAGCGCACTCGCGCCCGCAACGGCAGACTGTGCGCCGACGCGCACGCCAGGAGGCCCTCGATGACGCAGACCCCCCAGACCCAGCCGGACCGCAAGCCCCGCTCCCGCGAGGTCACCGACGGCCTCGAACGGGCCCCTGCACGCGGAATGCTGCGCGCCGTCGGCATGCGCGACGAGGACTTCACCAAGCCGCAGATCGGCATCGCGTCGTCGTGGAACGAGATCACTCCCTGCAACCTGTCGCTGCAGCGGCTCGCCCAAGCGGCCAAGGAGGGCGTGCACCGGGCGGGCGGCTTCCCGATGGAGTTCGGCACGATCTCGGTCTCGGACGGCATCTCGATGGGGCACGTCGGGATGCACTTCTCGCTGGTCAGCCGCGAGATCATCGCGGACTCGGTGGAGACGGTCGTGCAGGCCGAGCGGCTCGACGGCACCGTGCTGCTCGCCGGCTGCGACAAGAGCCTGCCCGGCATGCTCATGGCCGCCGCCCGGCTCGACCTCGCGGCCGTGTTCGTCTACGCCGGGTCGATTCTGCCGGGCTACGTGGGCGACCGGCAGGTGACCATCGGCGACGCGTTCGAAGCCGTCGGCGCCTGTGCCCGCGGGCTCATCTCCCGCGCCGAGGTCGACGCGATCGAGCGGGCCATCTGCCCCGGTGAGGGGGCCTGCGGCGGCATGTTCACCGCGAACACCATGGCGTGCGCGGCCGAGGCTCTCGGCATGGCCCTGCCGGGCTCCGCCAGCCCACCCGCAGTCGACCGCCGCCGCGACGGGATCGCCCGCGCCTCCGGCGAGGCGGTGGTGGCGATGCTGGACGAAGGGCATCACCGCCCGGCAGGTCATGACCCGGGAGGCGTTCGAGAACGCGATCGCCGTCGTCATGGCTTTCGGCGGGTCGACGAACGCGGTGCTGCACCTGCTCGCGATCGCGCACGAGGCAGGTGTCCCGCTGGAGCTCGACGACTTCACCCGCGTCGGCGACCGCGTCCCGCACCTCGCGGACGTCAAGCCCTTCGGGGCGCACGTGATGAGCACCGTGGACCGGGTCGGCGGCGTCCCGGTGGTCATGCGGGCGCTGCTCGACGCCGGGCTGCTGCACGGCGACGCGCTGACCGTGACCGGCGCGACCGTCGCCGAGAACCTCGCGTCGCTCGACCCGCCGGACCTGGACGGGGAGATCCTGCGCCGGCTCGACGACCCCATCCACCCCACCGGCGGCATCACGATCCTGCGGGGCTCGCTCGCCCCGGACGGCGCGGTGGTGAAGAGCGCCGGGCTCGACTCCGCGCGGTTCGTCGGGCGGGCGCGGGTGTTCGACGGGGAATCAGGAGCCATGCGTGCCGTCGAGGACGGCACGCTGCAGGCCGGTGACGTCGTGGTGATCCGCTACGAGGGCCCACGCGGCGGTCCGGGGATGCGCGAGATGCTGGCCGTCACCGGCGCGATCAAGGGCGCGGGACTGGGCAAGGACGTGCTGCTGGTGACCGACGGCCGGTTCTCCGGTGCGACGACGGGCCTCTGCATCGGCCACGTCGCTCCCGAGGCGACGGACGGCGGCCCGATCGCCCTGGTCCGCGACGGCGACGAGATCGTGCTCGACATGGCGGCCCGCACCCTCGACCTGCGGGTCGACTCCGACGAGCTGGGCCGCCGCCGTGCGGAGTGGTCGGCGCCGGCGCCGAAGCACACGCGCGGGGTGCTGGCGAAGTACGCGAAGCTGGTCGGAACGGCCGCCCGGGGCGCGGTCTGCGACTGAGATCCATGGAGCCCCTGCCTGCCGACTGGGCCGCCTGGCGCCGCCGCATCGACCTCGACGCCTACGAGCGCCGCTGGCAGCGGCTCGCGGCGGCGGGCGTCGACCCGCACGGCGAGGTCGCGCTGGTGCAGACCTACGCGCCCCGTTCGGTGCTCGACGCCGGGTGCGGCACCGGACGCGTCGCCGCCGAGCTGGCCCGGCGCGGTGTCGCGGCCGTCGGGGTGGACAGCGACCCCGACATGATCGCCGCAGCCCGTGGCAAAGCGCCGGACCTGCGCTGGATCGTCGCGGATCTCGCCGACCTCGCCCTGCCCGACCGGTTCGACGTCGTCGTGCTGGCCGGCAATGTGGTGCCGTACATCGCCGCCGACCGGCGGGCCGCAGCCGTCGCCGCGTGCGCCCGACACCTCGCACCGACCGGGGTGCTCGTCGCGGGGTTCGCGCTGCGTCCCGGGTGGCCGCGGCTCGCCGACTACGACGGCTGGTGCACCTCCGCCGGGCTCACCCTCACCGACCGCTGGGCGACGTGGGACCGCCTGCCGTACACCGACGGCGACTACGCCGTCTCCGTGCACACTCTCAGTGCAGGAATCCCGTGACCGACACGTCAGGCCCGCACGCTCCGGGCAGATGACACCCGGCAGACTGCGCGGCGTGCACGGAACGATCCTGGTGCTCGGCGGACGGAGCGAGATCGGGCTGGCGGTGGCGCGCCGGCTCGCCGGCGGTGCCCGGGTGGTGCTCGCCGCCCGTCGCGCCGACGACCTCGACGAGCCGGAGCGCGGTCTGCGCAACGCCGGCGCGACCGCCGTGCACCGTGTGGAGTTCGACGCCGACGACGTGGGTCGGCAGCGCGCGGTGCTCGACGACGTCGTCGCCCGTTTCGGGCCGCTGGACGTCGTTGTCGTCGCGTTCGGCGTCCTCGGCGACCAGGCCCGCGCCGAGCGCGACGTCGACCACGCCCTCGCCGTGGTGCACACCGACTATGTCGCGCACGTCGCCGTGCTCACCCACCTCGCCCAGCTCCTGCGGGCCCAGGGGAGCGGGACGATCGTGGTGTTCTCCTCCGTCGCCGGTGTCCGCGTCCGTCGGGCGAACTACGTCTACGGCTCGGCCAAGGCGGGCCTCGACGGCTTCGCGTCCGGTCTGGCCGATGCGCTCGCCGGCAGCGGGGTGCGGTTGGTGCTGGTCCGGCCGGGATTCGTGATCGGACGGATGACGGCGGGGATGAGCCCGGCGCCGTTCTCGCGCGCGCCGGACGCGGTGGCGGACGCGACGGTCCGTGCGCTGCACGGTCGGGCCGGCGAGGTGTGGGTGCCACCGGTCCTGCGTCCTGTGTTCGCGGTGATGCGGCACCTGCCACGGGCGGTGTGGCGGCGCCTCCCGCGGTGAGGCATGTCCGGGCGCGAGCGCGCAACTCGCCGTGCTGAGACGCGCAACTCGCGGCGGCGAACGTGGCGACTCGCGGCGGCGAAGGTGGCGACTCGCGGTCAGGGGCGCGGGCGGCGCAGGCGGGGGCGCAGGTCGGCGGCGGAGGCGACGGTCGGGCCGTCGCGTTCGACGCGGTCGGCCAATGTCTCGGCGTGGCGGACCAGGTCGTCGAGGGCGAGGTCCGCGGGCGGTGGGCCGGTCCACCCCGCCCGCCAGTGGACGACGTGCTCCGCTCCGCGCCGCAGCAGCGCCACCGCGCCCCGGGCGTTGCCCCGCTGCAGGTGCGTCAACCCGACCGCGAGCTGCGCCAGCCCCCGCCACAGCTCCCGCTGCGCGGGCTCCGCGGCCTTCCACGCGGCCTCCAGCACCTCGTGGGCGTGGAACGGCATCCCCTCGTCGAGCAGCCGCTGGGCCTCGTCCACGCTCTCCTGCGGGCCGAGCACCAGGTCGTCCGGCACCCGCTCGACCCCGACCGCGCCACGCGGCAGCGGGCGGCCGGCGGCGTCGCGGGGGCGCGCGTTGCGGGCACGGCCCGCGGCGTCCCGGTCGCGCTGGTCGGTCATGCCGTTCACCGTGCCATGGCGGCCCGGGCGCTGGAGGAACCTCAGTGGGGCGCGACTCGCGCGTTGCAGGCGAACGACCGGCGCCGACACCCGGTCGGACGATCAGCGATCAGGCCGGCGAGGCGCCCGCCGGGTCCGCGTTGATGGGGTCGTTGCAGTTCGCGTTCTGCGGGTCGTCCGGGCCGTAGGCGGGGTCGCGGTCGACGTCGGCGCCCACGCGGAACTGCGTCATCATGTCGTGGTCCTCGTGCGGCAGGTTGTGGCAGTGGATCATGTACCGGCCGTCGGTGGTCGGGTCGCCTGCCTTGCCGAACCGCATGATCGCCCGGATCGTCTCGTTCTCACCCACGAACGTGACGTCCTTGGGGCCCTGCTCGTAGCTGAACACCGGCTTGCCGTTGCGGGTGAGCATCTTGAAGTCGACGAGGTGGATGTGCACCGGGTGGAACCAGCCGCCGGAGCTTGTTCGTGATCTCCCAGATCTGGACGTCACCCGAGGCCGGGTTGGCGACGGTCTCCTTGTAGCTTGGAGGCGATGACGTCCTCCCAGGTGAGCAGCTTGGTGGTGCCGTTCCCCGGACCGCCCGAGCCGGAGCCCGACCCGCTGCCACCGGACCCCGAGCCCGAGCCGCCGCCACCCGACCCGGAGCTGCCCTTGCCCGAGTTGCTCGTCGTGTTCGTCGACGTGCTCTGGATCTTCCACTCGCCGCTCTGGCGGACGACCTCGATCTTGGTCGTGCCCTGGATCTCGGTCTCCTTGAGGTCCCAGACGTCCTTGTTCGGGTTGAGCGAGTAGAGACCACCGGTCGGCAGGGCGTTGTTCGTCTTGTCGAAGGCGTCGTTCACGACCTCGAACTGCATGACCTTGCCGGTGTTGTCGAAGTCGGTGGAGTTCGGCACGCCGAGGTTGAGCAGCTGGAGCTTGGTGCCCGGCGTGTACTTCGAGAAGTCGATGACGATCTCGTAGCGCTCGGCCATGCCGATCCGCAGCTGGGTGGTCTGCTGCACCTGCGGCATCAGGCCGCCGTCGGTGCCGATCACGCTGAACGGGACGCTGTTGCTCATCTGCAGCCGGTAGCCCCGCGAGATCGAGGCGTTCAGGATCCGGAAGCGGTAGAGCCGCTTCTTGACCTTCAGGTTCGGCCACGGCACGCCGTTGACGAGGACGACGTCACCCCACAGGCCCGTGTGCCCGGCGTCGTCGTAGCGGAACTCGCCGTTCGAGCTGAACATCTTGTCGGCCAGGATCAGCGGCAGGTCGTACTGGTCGGTCACCGGCCGGCCGTCCCACGCCCACTTCGGGATGCTCAGCCCCTTCTCGACGTCGTCGTGCAGGTGGTACTGCGCCGCCAGGCCCATGTAGGCGTTCTCGGCGGTGTGGTGCACGCCGTGGTCGTGGTACCAGAGCGTCCGGGCGTCCTGCTTGTTCGGGTAGACGTAGCGTTTGGTCTGGCCGACCTTGGTGATGTCGCTGGCGTACCCGTCGTACTGCGGCTTCGACGCCGAGCCGTGCAGGTGCGTCGAGGTCCACGGGTCGTAGTTGAGGAACGGGTGAGCCGTCGGCAGCTTGTTGGCCTGCATCACCGTCAGCGGCGTGCCGCGCTGGGTGTGGATCGTCGGGCCGGGGGTGGTCGGGCCCTGTCCGGGCAGGCCGTAGCCGAAGATCGTCGTCTGGAACCCGGGGAGGATCGAGACCTGCTTGGCGGTCTGCTCCAGGTCTGACGACACCACCCCCGCGCCCGTCGATCACCGGCGGCACCGCGAACGGCAGCGTGTACGGCGCCGGCAGCTTGCTGGCCGCGATCTGGCTCACCGTCTTGGCACGCACGACCCGCTCGAGCGGGAGCGCGACCGCCGCGGCGCCCAGTGCGGAGAACTTCAACACGTCCCGTCGGGACACCTGGGCTTCGATCATGACCTACCCCTTGGCTCGCCGTGGCAGCTCCTCTGCCTTCGGGCAGAACTGTCGCCGGAAACGGGGCGAGTCAGCAGACGAGAGTGGGGGGAGATGACACACCGAAAGCGGGGGGTCGGATCGACGGCCCGATCACTCGGTGATGTCTGGTGATGACGGACGGCGACCACCTCGTCAGGTCTTCGGGCCGACCCACACATCGAGCGCCGCCACCGCCTCCCGCCGCGCGACGGACACCTGGTCCCACCGGGGTCGGCGGTAGGCGATGCCGAGGCGGTGCAGCGCGGCGCAGCACAGGGCGAGGATGTCGAGTGACTTGTTGCTGAAGAAGTACCGAGGATATTCGTAGCGCTTCATCTCTCCGGCGACGGGCCGCCGGGCCCAGTTCGTCACGCGGCAGCCGTCGGAGTGGACAAGCCCGCGCAGGAACGGGCCGGGATGGGTGTCGACGATATCCTGCTGCCATTGCTCGAGCACGATCGGCCGCTCGTGCTTCCTTCCCGGGCCGTGCTGGGGGAAGAGGCATGTCCAGTGCGTGGAGTAGCTCTTGACCGCAGCGCAGCCGATGCGCTGGACGGAGGGAGACCTTGGACGCTGGGAGCACCGCAGAGAGCGCGGCTCGCGACTTCGGCGCGTACACCCGGCCAGGCGTCGGCGCAGAAGATCGAGAGGCAGTGCACGTTGCGCTTGCTGGTGGTGATGTGCCCGTCCCCCAGGTACTGGCCGAACAAGTACGCGTAGTTCTCGTTGTCGAGCAGTGCGCCGGTGCAGCGCGGGCAGACGGCATGCGGTCGACTCCCGGAGGGACGACGGTCTCCTCGACACCAGTGCGCCACCGTCCTCCACGGGAGGCCCATCTGCTGCGAAACGTCGGTAGTGGTCAAGCCGGTCGCGTACAGGCGACGGGCCTCGTCGACCAGTTTCTTCGGGTGCATGGCGGAATGGTCGCAATGACCACCGACAAGAATCGGCGGAAAGTGCCCCCGGTGGGATTCGAACCCACACTGTACGCTGTTTGAGAGCGCTCCCTCTGCCAGTTGGGGTACGGGGGCTTAGTCCATTCGGTCCAGCGACGGGACCAGGTCACACAGTGCGTCCAGCATAGCCCGGTACTCTGGAGTCTCCTGGTTCGACCCGTTCCGCAGAGGAGATTGCCCGGTGGCCCAGCAGGTTTCCGACGACGACGGCAGTACGGCGACGGCTGTCGCGGCCACCGGACTGAAGGTTCTCGTGGTGGAGGACGAGGCCCTGATCCGGCTCGACCTGGCCGAGATGCTCACCGAGGAGGGCTACGTCGTGGCCGGTGAGGCGGCGGACGGCGAACAGGCCGTCGAGCTGGCCCGTCGGCTGCACCCCGACCTGGTCATCATGGACATCAAGATGCCGAAGGTGGACGGCATCACCGCGGCGACCAGCATCGTCGAGGAGCGGATCGCCCCCGTGGTGATGCTCACCGCGTTCAGCCAGCGCGAGCTCATCGAGCAGGCGCGCGACGCGGGTGCCATGGCCTATCTGGTGAAGCCGTTCGCCCGCCACGAGCTGGTGCCGGCGATCGAGCTGGCGGTGTCGCGGTTCGCGGAGAAGCGCGCGCTGGAGGACGAGGTCGCCACGCTGAGCGAGCGGCTGGAGACCCGCAAGGTCGTGGACCGGGCCAAGGGCCTGCTGATGACCCGCCAGCAGATGACCGAGCCGGAGGCGTTCCGCTGGATCCAGCGCACGGCGATGGACCGGCGCACCACCATGAAGGCCGTGGCCGAGGCCGTCGTCGAGGGGCTGGCGACGCCGCGGGCGTGAGACCTCCCCAGCGGGGCCGCAAGGTCACGCTGCGCTGTCGATTGTCGACGCCGTGTCCCGTTTTGCTCACTCTCGGCGACAATCGGATTGCGGTCCGGTAAAGAGGCCGGGGCGGTGGTGCGTCGCTTCGGGGCGTCGCCTAACGTCCGCCACGCTCTCCACAGGGAGAGTGTCTCGGCGGTGGTCGGGCACCACCGATGCGGTACACACGCCACGGAAGGACGTTCGGCACATGACTCGGAGGCGGACGATCGTCACCGCCGCGATCCTCGCCGGGGCTCTCGGGCTCACGGCGTGCGGCACGAACCGGCAGGAGAGCACCAGCGGCGGCGCCGGCGGTGGCAGCTCCTGCGACACCAGCAAGGGCACGCTGGTCGTCGGGATGGTGGCGCCGCTCTCCGGCGGCCTGTCGGCCCTCGGGCTGGGCATGAGCCACTCGGCGGACCTCGCGGTGGACCAGGCGAACCAGAAGTGCACGGTGCCGGGCTACGCGCTGGCCTTCCAGGCGGAGGACGACCAGGCGACCCCGCAGGTCGCGGGCCAGGCGGCGACGAAGCTCGCGTCGGACCCGAACGTCGTCGGCGTGGTCGGCACGCTGAACTCGTCGACCTCGCAGACGGTGCAGCCGATCCTGGCGGACCGCAGCATCGTCCAGATCTCGCCGGCGAACACCAACCCGACGCTGACGCTGGGCGAGCAGGCGACGACGGCGCCGAAGCGGCCGTACGCCAGCTACTTCCGGGTGGTCACAACCGACCTGATCCAGGGCCCGTTCGGTGCCCAGTACCTGGTGCAGAAGGCCGGCAAGAAGAACATCGCCGTGATCGACGACGGCAAGACCTACGGCGCTGGCCTCGCGGCGACGTTCGCCGAGGAAGCCAAGAAGCTCGGGGCGGACATCGTCGCGCAGGAGAGGGTCGGCGAGAAGGACACCGACTTCTCCGGCGTGATCGCCAAGGTCCGTCCGTCGAACCCGGACGCGGTGTACTACGGCGGGGAGTACCCGGCGGCCGGT
Organism: uncultured Actinomycetota bacterium; assembly: GCA_963780835.1. Taxonomy (GTDB): domain Bacteria; phylum Actinomycetota; class Actinomycetes; order Mycobacteriales; family Pseudonocardiaceae; genus Pseudonocardia. Next base: position 19,199 of record CAWADQ010000038.1, read on the forward strand.
CCGCTGTCGGCCCAGTTGGCCGGCGCCGGCCTGACCGTCCCACTGATGGGCGGCGACGGCATCAAGGACCCGCAGTTCGTCGCACTTGGCGGCCGCGCGGGTGACCTCGCGACCAACCCGGGTGCGCCGACGGAGTCGCTGCCGAGCGCCAAGCAGTTCGTCGCCGACTACCAGGCGGCGAACTACGCCGAGCCGTTCGGTGCGTACGGCGCGTTCACCTACGACTCGACGAACGTCATCATCGACGCTCTGGCGAAGGCCGTGCAGGGCGGCACATGGAGCGAGGACACCCGCAAGACCGTGGTGAGCAACGTGCAGGCGACGAACCTGCAGGGTGCGAGCGGCCCGGTCTCGTTCGACCAGTTCGGCGACACCACGAACAAGGTGCTCACCGTCTACACGGTCAAGGGCGACGACTTCGCCGCGATCGAGGGCTCGACGGGCAGCTTCGAGGGCTGACCTGACAGTTCGCGAGAACCACCGCAAGCACTCCGGCGGGGGCGGGCATCGCCCGTCCCCGCCCGGTCTGTAACAAAGGGACCCACTTTGCTGGCCACGTTCCTCTCGCAGGTCGTCAACGGGCTCATCCTCGGCTCGTTGATCGGACTGATCGCGCTCGGCTACACGATGGTCTACGGGATCATCCAGCTGATCAACTTTGCGCACGGTGAGGTGTTCATGGTCGGCGCCTACGGCGGCCTGTTCATGTTCACCTACCTGCTTCCGACCTTCATCCAGCAGCAGTGGTACCTCGCGCTCCCGCTGCTGCTCATTGGGGGAGCAGCAGTCTCCACGGCGGTCGCGGTGCTCATGGAACGCTTCGCCTACCGTCCGTTGCGCGGCGCCCCCCGGCTCGCTCCGCTGATCACCGCGCTGGGTGTGTCGGTGGCTCTGCAGGAGTTCGTCCGCAACTTCTATCCGGGCGCGACGGCTGCGCTGCCCTTCCCCAGGGTGTTCGTGCAGGGCACCTGGGAGATCCCGGTCCCCGGCGGCACGGTGCCGCTGCGCTGGACGGGCGCGCTCATCGTCGTGGTGTCGCTGGTGCTGGCCGCCGTACTGACGGCGTTCGTCAACGGAACGCGGATGGGCCGGGCGATGCGTGCCGTGTCACAGGACTCCGACACCGCCCGGCTGATGGGCGTCGACACCGACCGCGTGATCGTGCTGACGTTCGCGCTCGGCGCGGCGCTCGCCGGGGTCGGCGGGATCCTGTACGGGACGGACCTCGGTTTCATCAACATCGACATGGGCTTCCAGAACGGCATCTTCGCGTTCACCGCGGCGGTCCTGGGCGGAATCGGCAACCTCAAGGGTGCGGTGGTTGGCGGTATCGTGATCGGGCTCGTGAAGGCCCTCGGTGGGCAGTACCTGCCCGGCGGCACCGCCTATGACTACGTCTGGATCTTCATCGTGCTCATCGCGGTGCTGGTGTTCCGGCCGCAGGGCTTCTTCGGCGAGTCGGAGAGGGTGCGGGCATGACCACCACCACCAGCCCGGCGGGCGCGCCCCCCGCCCCGCGCCCCGCCGGGCCGCCGCCGGGCCGAATGGCCCGCCTCATAGCGGCTCTCGGCCCGCACGCCACTGCGCTGCGTGTCGCGGGCGGCCTCCTGACACTGATCGGCACGCTGCTGCCGTGGGCGACGTTCGTGCTCAACAGCGGCCCATACCCGGACAAGGCGACGTTGCAGTACTTCGTCGCTCCCTTCGGGGTCACCGGCTTCCGGTTGCAACTGCTGCTGTTCGGCATCGCCGCGCTCGTGCTGACCCTCGCGCCGGTGCCCGCCCGAGGCCGGCTCCTGCGCGGACTCGCCTGGGGCATCATCGGGATCGCGGTGGTCAACGGTCTCTTCATCACCGTCGAAGGCGGCGGCCTGGGTGCGATCACCGTCGCCGACGGGTCGGTGGCCTTCGGGGCCGTTGTCACGCTGCTGGCCGGCGTGCTGGTCGAGCTCGGGGCGCGGGCGGGCGGGATCGAACCGCGGCCGGTCTGGACGTGGCGGTTCGGCCCGTGGGTCGAGCGGGTCGTGATGGTCGTGGTGTACGTGCTGCTGCTGTTCGTGGTGGCCGCGACGCTCACCAGTGGCGGCACCGGAGGTGCAGCGAACCCGTACTCGGGTGCGGTCTTCCTGTCCTTCCTCGCGGCACTGGGCGGCGCCTTCGCGGCCCTGCACGCCTCCGGCCTGATGACCTGGGTGGCGACCGTCGCCGAGCGGCACCGGGTGTTCAGCGTCGTGGTCCTGCTGGTGATCGCGCTGGCGCTGCCGCTGACCGCGGCCGGCAACGAGTACTGGATGACGGTCGCGGCGAACATCGGCGTCTACGCCGCCACCGCGATCGGGCTCAACATCGTCGTCGGACTGGCAGGCCTGCTCGACCTCGGCTACGTCGCCTTCCTCGGCATCGGAGCCTTCACCGCGGCGAACCTGTCCGGCGCGGCCGCGGCGAAGTTCGACGTGCACCTGCCGTTCGCCCTGGTCATGGTGATCTCCGCGGTCATCGCCGGAATGTTCGGCGCCGTGGTCGGCTCACCGACGCTGCGGGTGCGCGGCGACTACCTCGCGATCGTCACCCTCGCCTTCGGCGAGATCTTCGTGCGCACCGCGCAGAACAACATCTTCGGACTCACCGGTGGCTCCAACGCCATCCCCGGCATCCCGCAGGTCGAGCTGTTCGGTACGCGGTTCTCCGACCGGATCGCGGTCGCTGGGATCCAGCTCCCCGCGGGCGTCCTGTACTACTTGCTGATCGTGTTCCTCGTGGCAATTGTCATGCTCGTCTTCAGCCATCTCAAGGAGTCTCGGCTCGGGCGGGCGTGGATCGCGATCCGCGAAGACGAGGACGCCGCGCGGGCCATGGGCATCCGCACCGGCCCGATCAAGATCATGGCGTTCCTCTGCGGTGCCACGCTCGCCGGGTTCGCGGGTGCGTTCTTCGCGCACAAGACCGGCACCGTGTCGTACGAGAGCTTCCGGTTCACGGAGTCGGTGACGTTGCTCGCGGCGGTCATCCTCGGCGGGATGGGGACGGTGCCCGGCGCGGTACTGGGTGCGTCGCTGCTGTTCGTCCTGCCCGAGAAGCTGCGCGAGTTCGCCGACTACCGGCTGCTCCTCTTCGGCCTCGCCCTCATCCTGATCATGCGGTTCCGCCCGCAGGGCCTCGTGCCCGACCGGCACCGGCGGGCCGAGCTGGCCCACGACCCCGTGGACGAGCCTCCACCCGGTGGGTCGACCGCAGGGAGCCGGGCGGAGGTGGCCGCATGAGTGCTCCGTCAGCCGCCCCCGAGGCGGGACGCACCGGTGCCAGTCCGATCCTCGCCGCCGCCGGCGTGACGATGCAGTTCGGCGGGCTGCGCGCGCTCGGCGATGTGTCGTTCGACCTGATGGAGGGCCAGATCATCGGCCTGATCGGGCCGAACGGGGCCGGCAAGACCACGTTGTTCAACTGCCTGACCGGCCTGTACGCACCGACGTCCGGCTCGGTGTCGCTGCGCGGCGAGCGGCTGCCCCAGGACCCGGCGCTGGTGACCGAGAAGGGCATCGCGCGGACCTTCCAGAACATCCGGCTGTTCCCCTCGATGACCGCCGAGGAGAACGTCCTGGTCGGGCGGCACGTCCGGATGAAGCAGAGCCCGCTGTCGTCGCTGCTGCACGGGCCGAAGTTCAAGCGCAGCGAGGCCGAGGCGCGCGTGCGCAGCGGGGAGCTGCTCAACTTCGTCGGGCTCGGGCGGTTCTCCGACGAGCTGGCGCGCAACCTGCCCTACGGCGACCAGCGGCGCCTGGAGATCGCCCGCGCCCTGGCGACGGACCCGTCGGTGCTGCTGCTCGACGAGCCGACCGCCGGGATGAACGCGCAGGAGACCGAGGCCACCCGGCAGCTGATCTTCGCGATCCGGGACCTGGGGGTCTCGGTGGTCGTCATCGAGCACGACACCAAGTTCATCTTCACCCTCTGCGACCGGGTGCTCGTGCTGGTGCAGGGGGAGCTGCTGGTGGAGGGGAGCCCGGACGAGGTGCGCGGCGACCCCCGCGTGGTCGAGGCCTACCTCGGGGCCCCGCCGGAGGAGGTCGAGGCGCAGCTGCACTCGTCCGCCACGGTCGACGCAGTCGCCCGGGGGCGCGCACCGGAAAGAGGACAGACCCGTGAGTTTCCTGCAGGTCCGCGACCTCGTCGTCGCCTACGGCGCGATCCAGGCCGTGCGCGGCGTCTCGTTCGACGTCGAGAAGGGCCAGATCGTCAGCCTGATCGGCAGCAACGGGGCGGGCAAGACCACCACGCTGCGCACGATCTCGGGGTTGCTGCGGTCGGTGTCCGGCGAGGTGCTGCTCGACGGCGAGCCGATCCACCGTCTTCCGGCACACGAGATCGTCACGAAGGGCGTGGCCCACAGCCCGGAGGGCCGCAAGCTGTTCTCCCGGATGACCGTGGAGGAGAACCTGCGGCTGGGCGCCTACACCCGCAGCGACGAGGCCGCGATCCGGGAGGACATGGACCACGTCTACTCGCTCTTCCCGGTGCTGGGGGAGCGGCGCATGAACAAGGCGGGCCTGTTCTCCGGCGGCGAGCAGCAGATGCTGGCGATCGGCCGGGCGCTGATGTCGCGGCCGTCGGTGCTGATGCTGGACGAGCCGTCGATGGGCCTCTCGCCGATCATGACGCAGAAGATCTTCTCGACGATCAAGGAACTCCAGTCCGAGGGCACCACGGTCCTGCTCGTCGAGCAGAACGCGCTCTCGGCGCTGGCGCTGTCGGACCGCGGCTACGTCATCGACCTGGGGCGCACGACGCTGTCGGGCACGGGCCATGAGCTGCTGGCGGACCCGCGGGTGCAGGAGGCCTACCTCGGCGAGGGCGTCGGCACCTGACGGTGCCCGCCGCGCCGGTCGTCAGGACGGGGACAGCGGCATCGGCACGTCCCGGTGCACGCACGTCAACCGCGCCGTGCAGGTCCGCCGGCCCCGGTCGTCGACGAGCACGATCTCGCTGGTCGAGGTGCTGCGGCCCAGGTGCACCAGCCGCGCCGTGCCCGTCACCCAGCCGTCGACGGCGGCGCGGTGGTGGGTGCAGCTGAGCTCCAGCCCCACCGGCGACAGATCCGGCATCACGTTCAGCGCCGCGAGCACCGAGCCCAGGGTCTCGGCGAGCACCGCGCTCGCGCCGCCGTGCAGCAGGCCGTAGGGCTGCCGGTTGCCCGCCACCGGCATGCGGCCGACGACCTCGTCGCGGGTCCAGGTGACGAACTCGATGCCCATGCGGTCCTGCAGCTGGTCGGCGCGCAGGTGCTCCGGGATGACGAAGGGGCCGTCCGCGGGACCGGCGGTGGAGGCGGGATCGATCGACATCGTGGCAGCCTAGAACGGTCTCAACTCGGTTGCGGCGGCTCGCGGCCCTGCAGCGCCGCCTCCAGCCGGGCGCGGATGTCCTCGTCGCGGACCGGTTGACCTCCGCGCACGTACGCGTCGACCTCGGCCCGGAACGCCCGGCTGAACGCCGCGTAGTGCGGGACGACCGGGCGGGTGCGCGCGCCGTCGAGCGCGTCGACCAGCGTGGTGGTGAAGTCCGACTGGACCGCGGGGTCCGTGTAGACGATCTTGCGGGTCGCGGGCAGCCCGCCGCGCTGGAACAGCTGCTGCTGGCTGCGCGCGTCGGTGAGGAACTCGACGAGGGCGCGGGACGCCTTCGGCATGTCCGTGGTCGCGGAGACCGCGAGGTTCTGGCCACCGAGCGCCGCCGACCCGCCGGGCAGCGTCGCGACGCCGAACGGGATCACCGGTCCGAGCTCCGCGTCGCGCAGCGTCCGGTCCGCCACGGGCCAGTTGCGCATGTACAGTGCCCGCCCGTTGCGGAACTCCTCGATGCTCGTGGCCTCGTTGGTCGGGGGCAGCTTCTCGGCGACGGTCTTGAGGCGGCCGAACGCGGTCCGGACGGCGGCCACGTCCCGCGAGTCGGGCAGCACGGCGCCCTCGTCGTCGACCACGACCCCCTCCGCGCCCCAGACCATCTCCAGCGCCGTGACCGTCAGCCCCTCGTAGTCGGCGAACTGGCCGACGAACCCCGCGGTCGAAGCCGTGGTGGAGATGCCCGCGATCACCACGGCGTCGTCGACGAGCCTTCCCCAGTCGGAGGGCGGCTCGGTGCGCTTCACCTTTGCGAGCAGCTCGGTGTTGTAGTAGAGCAGGCCGACGTCGGTGTTGAACGGCAGCGCCCACAGCCGGTCGTCGTAGCGGCACGTGGACAGCGGGCGCGGGAGGAAGTCGCCGGTGCGCACGCGCGACTCGTCCAGGCTCTGCAGGTAGCCCGCGGCGGCGAACTCGGCGGTCCAGGTCACATCGAGGTTGTAGACGTCCACGCCGCCGCCACCCGCCTGCGCGCGGGCCAGCATCTCGCTGCGCTGCGCGTCCGCGATCGCCGGCAGCTCGACGATCTGCGCCTGGGTGTCCGGGTGCAGCGCGTTCCATTGCTCGATCAGCTTCCCGCGCTGCCCGTCGATGCTGTCGTCGCGCCCGCTCAGGACGACGACGGTGCCCTTCTCCAGGTCGTCCGGGTCGTCGAGCGCGGCAGGGAGGATGGTGGCCAGCAGCGCGACCACCAGCCCGATTGCGACGCCCTCGAGAAGCCGCTGCGCAGTCGTGAGGCGCCCCATCGTGCCGTCGCCCACCGGTCGGTTCCACAGCCTGCGCAGCCACTCGACTGTGCGGCGGCGGGTCGGCTGCGTCGCGGCCGCCTCCTCGGCCTCGTTCGGCTCGGTCACGACTGGCCTCCCCGCAGCTGGGTGACGAACTTCTGCACCCGCCCGGGCACGTCGGCCGGATCGGACTCGACGCACTCCCCGCCCGTCTCGTCGGCCAGGGTGGCGAGGCCGGCCTCGGCGCAGCGGACCCCGCCGAGGGCCACCACGACGATGCGGACCCCGCGGCCCCTGACCCGGTCCCTGACATCGTTGAGGGCGGTGCCGCTCGCGTTGTCCCGGCCGTCGGTCAGCACGAGGAGAGCACGGGTGCCGATGCGCTCGCCGGAAGCGGCCTCGTCGCTCGCGGACAGTGCGGTCACCCCATCGGTCACCGCCCGGAACAGTGGCGTGCCGCCGCCCGGCTGCACGCGGGCGAGCGCGTCCCGCGCGGTGGCGAGCCCCTCGTCGCGGGGCCCCACCGGCACGGCCTCGGTGTACGCGTCCGGCGTGCCGCCCGGGAAGAGCCAGAGCCCGAACTCGTCGCCCGGCTGCAGGCCCGCCAGTCCGGCGCCCACGGCGTCGGCCGCCACGGTGGCACGGGTGCGGCCCGGTGGCGCCTCGGTGCCGCCCGGCACCACCCTGCCCATCGAGCTGGACGTGTCGACGAGGACGAGCAGCCGGCTGGGCAGCTGGGCCGCCTCGTGGGCGGCGTAGGCGTCCGTCCACTGCTCGACGGAGACCGGTTCCGGGGACGTGGCCAGCGAGGGGTCGACGCCGTAGTCGCCGGTGAGCGGCGCCGCGGGCGTCGGGCGGACCCCGGTGGGTCGCAGCCCCGTCGCCACGACGGCACTGCGGCCGGCGTCGCTGCGCAGCCAGCGCCCGAACGCCTCGGCGGCCCGTTCCTGCACCGGTACCGGATCGGTCCAGCGCAGCCGGACGAGCTGCAGGTCCTGGTCGGCGGTGTCGTCCGGGTAGACGGCCTCGATCCGCTGGGCCGACGTCGGGCGGCCCGGGGTCGGACCGCACGTCGCGCCGAGCGCCGCGCCCTGGTTGTAGCGTGCGACGTCCTGCTCGGTGGCGACGACGGCGGTCGCGGCGCCGGTGCCCGTGGTGCCGGTGCCCTGGGCGCCGGTTCTCTCGGTGCGCCGGGGGCAGAGCAGGTCGGCGGCGCCGCCGATCGGCAGCGTGCCCCGGGCGGCGTCCAGGCTCCGCTCGACCGCGAGGGATCTCGCCGCGTCGGGGTAGGCGGTGTCGCGGCCGTAGAGCAGCACCGTGGCGAGCCGCCCGACCTGGGTGGTGCGTGGGTCGGGGCGCACCACCGCAACGCGCTCCTTCTCGAGCTGCCGGAGCAACTGCGGCCAGGTGCCGGTCGTTCGCAGCGCACCGGCCGGCACCGCGAGCACCAGGGGCGAGTGCGCGACGGGCAGCGACTCCACGACGGCGCCCCCCGCGGTGGTCGCCGCGTCGACCTCGCGGCGGGTGGACGCCAGCCACACGTCGGGTCGCGGACCCACCGCGCGCAGCGAGTCGGTGGCGTCCGACCACCCGTCCGTCGTCGCGACCTTGGGGGCGATCGTGGCAGGCTCGGCGGCGAAGACGTAGGCCTGCGCGGTGGGACAGCCGTGGTTGCCGTCCGCTGTCCAGCGCTCGTAGCCGCTGGCGAGCTCCCGCATGGTCGCGACCGTCTCCGGCTCGGCGAGCACCCGCAGCTGGACGGCGGGCGGGCAGCCGAGGACACGGTAGGACAGCCCGCGCGCGCGGTCGACCAGCCAGGGCACGGTGACCGCGACCACGACGGCGACCAGCACCGTCGCGAGCACCCACGCCCACAGCCGCCAGTCGCGGAGCCGGTCGGCCAGCCCGGAGCCGAGCGCCCGGCTCGCGGACCGCCGCACCCAGTCCCGGACGGCCGCGGTGGTCATCGCGGCCGTCAGCGCGGCGCCGGCGACGATCTGGAGCCAGTCGCGGAACGTGACCGGCGGGTTCGGGGTGATCCCGACGAGCAGCACGCCGAGCAGCGCCACGAGGAACTGCACGACGTCCCCCCACGTGGTGGCCGCCGATCGCTCCGGGGCCGGCTCCGAAGCATCCGCTTCCTGCGTACTCGTATCCTCGTCGCGCTCCGTGCCCGGCACGTCCGGGGCCGCGGTCGGGCCCGGACGCGGGTTCCCGGGCGGACGCGACGTCACGAGGTGGTGCCCTCCTCACCCCCCGGGCACCCACCCGTCCGGGTGACGGCACCGCCCTGTGTTGTGACACACCGTACGCGGACGGATCCGCAGACGGGGTGCCCGGGGTAGCGCATCCCGGCCGGTCAGCGCGGCCGGGGCACCGCCCACGGCGTGGTCACGGGCGGCGGCAGACGAAGATGGCCGTGCCGGGGAACAGCGCGCCGCGCAGCGGCGACCACTGCCCCCACACGGTCTCGCGGCCCTCCGGCCACTCGGGCTCCACGAGGTCGTCGAGCACCAGCCCGGCGGCGACGACGTCGCGGATCCGGTCTCCCAGCGTGCGGTGGTGCTCGACGTAGGTCGGCACGCCGGCGGTGTCCACCCTCCGGTACCGGCGCGACGCCGTACTCGTGGTCAAAGGGACGGTGCCGGAGGTGCAGGGCCGCGGGGGGGGGGGCCGCGTTCGGGCGTACCTGGTCACCCGCCGGCTCGGCCTGCCGGCGCTGCTCGCCACGGCTGGCCGGCATGTGCTCGGTCCCGACGGCACCGTGCTGGTGCTCACCACGGTGCCCGGGGGAGGACCGCGTCGGGGCGGGCCGGCGGCTGCTGTGCACCTGGCTGGGCCTGAGCCGGCACGGTCTCGCGGTGCACCCGCTGAGCCAGTTCGTCGACTGCCCGGCCACCGCGCAGCGGCTGACGGAGCGGATCGGCACCGCGGTCGACGGCGGTCGGCCGCTCGCGGTGTTCCGGGTCGGCGAGCGGGTGATCAAGTCGACCGTTCGCCGCAGCACGGAGACCACACGCCCGAGACAGCTCGGCCGTTGTTGTCCACATGCTGCTGCTGGTGCTCCACAGCGCCTTCGTGCGTCGATACACCCGCCACCACTGAATCGTCCACAGCCTGCGGTCGATTGGAGCCGCGCTGTCCCCAGGCCGAGCCGCGTTGTGCACAACGCGATCCACAGTCGTCCAGCGCTAGCTTCGGGATCCCGACGCGGCGTACGGAGCAAACATGGACCTTCGCGAAGCTCAACAGTTGGCCTGGAAGAACAAGCAGCGCAAGGGTTTCAACACCACGGACGTTCCGCTCGAGCTGTCTTTTCTGCAGGGTGAGATCGCGGAGTTCTTCAGTGCCTGGCGGAGGGATGCCGCGAATCAAGGGGAGGAACTCGCCGACATTGCCATCTATCTTCTCGGCCTCGCGGAGATGGTCGGAGTCGATCTGGACGAGCGGGTTCAGCAGAAGATCCTGAAGAACGAGCGCCGGGTGTACGTCAGCCAGAACGGCGTGCTCGTCAAGGTGGCTGACGACGCCGTAGTCGGCGACTCGGCGATCTGCTGACTATCTGGGAACATCTGTCGAGTACGTCACAATCGTGAGACGCGCCCGGAGTTCGTTGACAACGCCTTCATACGCGCGCTGAATGGCCGAGAGCGTACCCGCCTGCACGTGCTCGCCACGCTCGCGCAACCGTTCGAGCAGTGTCTCCGTGCTGGCCGTCACGTACACGACAACGCCGTCGCGCCGTGCGAGGTCATGGCAAAGATCGGCGACGTCCGCCCTTCCCAACCGCGAGCCGTCACGGAACAGCGGTCCGTACACGAGCTCACTGATGAAGCAGCGGTCGAGGACGACCCTGCCCGGCTCCATCAGGATTCGGTGGTAGCGGGTCCGCAGATCGTGCCCGAGTGGAGTCGGTCCTGAGTGCACGATCCGGAAACCGTGCTCCCGGGCCAGTCGCTTCGCGAGCGTGGTCTTGCCGACACCGTCGCACCCCTCGATGGCGATCGTCCGGTGGCCGGTGACCCAGTCGCCGATATCAGTCAACATCGATCCAGAAGATCGGCCAGTTCTGCGCCGGATCGGAACCAGCCGGTCACAGCGTACTCGATCATGAGATTGCGTTGGTTCGGCTCCCGGCCCGGCGCGAACGTGAAACCGGTACGACTCGATGTGGCGAGGATCGGGCGTCGCTGCTCGACCGAAGCGCCGATCAGCATCGCGGCCCCGGGTGGGGTCTCGGGCCCGCTCACGTCGACCACCAACACCTCGCTTTCGCTCAGCCGGAGCCAGTCGTCGTTCGCGTCCGTCACGTGGCCGATCGAGCCGTCCGGTTCGGTCAGGCGACGAGACCGGTGAACACGGAACGCTCTCGCTTCAAGAACCTCCAACGGCTGGCGCAGGGATCTGATGTCTCGGTAGGGAGATGACTCGACGAACGCCGATCGCCGATCGGTCGGCTCGGTCGTCACTCGATGGAGCCAGCGTCCCCCCGACTGGACGACCAGTCGTTGCACCGCCGTTGCGACAGCCGTGCGTAGGGCGCGAAGGTTTCGTTCACCGAAGGCCCTGAACCTCGCCGCCGGTGCGGGCTCGCTCGCCGACGCCGCCGGGGCCATGAGCGTGACTCGCACGATGTCGGGAACCAGCGCCTCGATGAGAGGATCGGGAAACTGCAACTCAGGGCCGTCCGATGTGAGGCCGTATGTCTGGAAGTCGGTCGTCAGGACGACGACGGGCAACCCGGTAGCCACGGCGAACCCGATCTCCATGCAGACGCCGTCGTCCAGGCTGGGGCCGTGCAGGACGGCGATCATTCCCTTGGCGTCGAGGAGTCGCTGGGTGTCGAGCTCGAAGAGCGTTCGGCCCTTGCACGGACTCGCCAGCGACTCCTCGTCGGTGTCACAGAAGGGCAGGAAGACGTTCTCCGCGCCGACATGTGCGGACAGCACCTCGGCGACGAGCGCCCCGAGCGCGCGATCATGGAGTGAGAACAAGCGGTGCGCCACGTAGTAGGTCACGGCATCTCCCCTACGCGATCGGCAGGTCGACGAGCCTCAGCGATCGCGATGCGGCCTGGACCGCGGAACGGAGCGCGTCACGGTCGTCCTGGCCGGTAGCCTTGGAGGCGAGGAACACGCCGGTTACCGTGTCGCCCGCGCCAGTGACCTCGACGGCCTGGGCGACGGGCGGCTGAACGTCCGCGACGATTCTTCCGTGACGCAGCGCAACTGCGGACCTCGGACCGTCCGTGACGACGACGAGACGAAGCCGCGAGACCTCAACCAGGTCTCGCAGGGCCGCGAACTCGGCAGCATTGACGAAGACCCCTTCTGCGTCGTCGATCACCGGCCGTAGCGCCTGCACGTTCGTCTGGATGCTGGGCAGGAAGAAGTCCACGCTGTAGGGCCGTCCGCGGAGCAGCGGTACGAACCGGGACGTGTCGAGAGGGCGCCGACAACAGACGTGCAGCCTCGATGCGTCGGCGATCGTGGCGAGCGCATGGTCTGTCAGCTGCTCGCCGACCCCGAAATCAGACTCCGCCGACGAGACGTCGTTCATCGTGGTGTACTTCAGCCCGAACGTGCACGAGCGGCCGTCGACGACAGCCACCTTGTCGATCGACACTTGTCGATCACGAAGAACATCCAGCGCGCATGTGAGATCCGTACCCAGCACCGACACCACCGAGCAAGTGCCGCCGAAGCCGCTCGTGGCCAGAGCGACGTGCGTCGCTGCTCCACCGATGAAGGAGTAGCGGCGGCCGTCCGGGTAGGACGATCGGACGCGTGCGATGTTCCCGACAATCTCCAGCACCGGCTCTGTCACCCGTGTTCGGCAGACGGTCGGGCTTGGCGCAGGCAGGCGCAGTCGAGAACCTGATCGCACATGGGCATGCGCCGGCAGAGTCGCGGTGAGGGACGGTTGCAGTACAGCCGTTTGAAATAGATCAGCACCAGATGCAGCCACCAGGTCGGAGCAACGTGCGGTGGAATGTCGACAGCGTATCCCAACTCGTCGATCAGCGTTCGATACCGGTGGCTGTCGCGTTGTACGCAACTCTCGAGGAACAATCGCAGGGTGTTGTGAGCCCGTGGTCCCCGGCCGGGGTCGAGACCGAGCCTGGGTGCGAGCTTGCTCACCATACCCGAGTCGATGGGAATGATCCCCGAGTGGTATCCGCGAGAGTACAGTACGGCGCACTGAGCCACCTTGTAACCTGCTTGTTCCACGTTCTCGGCGAAGACTTGGATGAACCTGTTATTGTCCATCCGCAGCGGGTCGATCGGCGGCTCGTTGAAGGCTCTCAGGAAGCCGTGGAGGGAACGCATGTAGCGACGGCGGGCGGCCATCAGGCCGAGTGGCTCGACGAGTTGGTGGACGTCGGCGTCCGAGAGCTTGTTGACGTCGTCGTAGCCGATGTCGGTGACGGTGGCGACGACCGCGGAGTACGTGTCGATCATGTTGTAGGAGATTCGCGTACTCCAGCCGGCGATCAGCATACGAAGCCGCCAATCTGCCACGGTCGTCGGCCACCAGCGGTTCTGGTCGTGATTGGCCTCGACCGCCGCTTTGACGTCGTCCTCGGCGGCGACCCGGGCGGCAACGGTGAACACGCGCTCGGCGGCGGAGTTCGCCTCGCTGGCGCGAGCGAGTCGTGTCGTGGTGGGCATAGTTCGTAGATCATAGTGTCAAGGCCGCGATTGTCATCGCGAGGTTGCTCGAAAGAGCAGGCAGTTGCGTCGTGGCTTCGATGCTTGCCAGCAATGCGCGGGTCGGCCAGCCGGTGCAGCTGAGAAGGATGGCGTCCGCGCTGTGCAGCTCATCGGTCGTCAGCTGTGCGACAAGAGCCATGACAGACGTCGATGAGATTTGGGCGTAGTCGTCGAGCTGGTCCAAGCTCGCCGTTGCGACGACGCGCCTGCCGGAAGCATCGAGGGCCTCGACCTCTCGCTGCATGACGTCGAGGGGGTACGGGGTCAGCAGTGCCACCCGGCGGGCGTGGAGGAGATCGAGTGACGTGCCGATGGCTGAGAAGGCGTCGACCAGCCGAACAGCGCCGATGTGCGTCGTCCGGCCGATCGAGTGGGAGAAACCCAATGACGTGCAGCCCAGCTGCAGCATGTCCAGCGGTACCCGGGAGAGCTGACGCACTGCGCTGGGGATCCCGGCGAGCAGGCCGGCCAGGAAGTCGTCGTCGAGCGCGGTCCTTCCGTTGCTCGGGGTCAACCGGGCGTAGTGCCAGACCAGACGGTCGGGGCTCAGTCGCGGCAGCTCGTCCTCGAGAATCTGATTCGCCCAGGGCACGAGCACGCCGATGTGTCGCCGGTGCGTACGGTCGGCGGCCAACGTGTCACGCAGTCGCAGTGCGCTACGAGGCAACTCGTTCACCGATGACGTAGCGGTTCGCGTGGCCGGTCACGCGGAGGTCGGCGTTCCGGTACAGCTCGTTCGTGTGTCCTTCCTCGACCACTTGGATGGAGTACGAACCCAACCGGCGATACCAGGTGCCTCGCGACGACACGAAGAACGAGTGCAGGCCCTCGATGGTGAGTCCGGCCGGGTAGACGCGTTGCTTCATCGGTATCTCGAAGAGCTCGGCGATGTCCTGCTTCCATGCCTCGAACTGGGTGGTCGACGGAGGATCAAGGTTCGGAGCGCTGGCCGCAAGAGCGGTTCCTGGAAAGGCGCGTGCCTGCCGCACGTTCGTGCGGTGACACAGTAGCCCCTCGGCGAGGATGTCGGTCAGCGCGACGAGGTTGGTGAAGTGGGTTCGCCGAGTCTCGCCGGGCAGGCCGTAGACCAGGTTCAACCCCGGCAGCAGCTGCGGTAGGCCGTTGACCCGTGTCGTAGCGCCTGCATTGTTGATCGTGGCGACAGCACGCTTGAGGATGTCCGGCGTGCAGGTGAGCGAGTTGGCGGCGACAACTGCCGGATCGAACGACTCGATACCCATCGGCGCGCAGTTGCCCTCGGTGCAGTACTCGGCCACCAGCTTCGCGATTCGCGCGCCACTGCGAGAAGCCACCGCGAGTGGATCGGCATTGTCTATGTGCAGCACTTCCAACTCGGGGCACGACTCCCGGATGCTCCGCAGCAGACCGCCGATGACCGCGGAGTCGCGGTTGTGGTAGGAGAAAAAGCAGGTCTGTTGGCCGAGACGGAAGTGGCGGATCCCGGCGCCGTAGAGCAACGTGATCTCGTGCAGGATGTCCGCCGGCTCGCGGAAGCTGACGAGCGGGTTCTTGACCGGTTCGTTGCAGAAGCTGCAGAAGCGTCGGCGAGTGCATCCGCGGTACATCTCGATCTCGGCGATGACCGGCCACGTCAGCTGTGACAGCAGGTCGGCGAGCGATGTTCGCTCTTCCCGCAGTTCGGTATAGGTAGCGGGCGTCCGGCTGCCGGAGAACAGATTGTCGGAGAGGACCGTGTGCGAGTGCACGGCGTCGAAGAGGCCACGATACCGGTGTGGCTCGGCGAAGGCGTATGTGCTCAACGGGCCCAACAGAATCCGTCGGCCTCGAATATAGGAGAGGACGTGCCCGATCTCATCGACCGTACCGTTCTGGGCATGCAGGTGCACGGACGGTACCTTGTCGCCTGCGATGACGACAACGACATCGGCGTCGGCGATCAGTTCGAGGGTATCTGCGCGATTCGTCGTCGCCGAATACGTGGAGGAATCGCTCAAGGGTGGCGCTTGCAGCGGTTCGCCGCCGTTGATGCACCAGCGCACATCGTCGATGGTCAGATACCGGACGTCGCTGTCGGGCAGAGCGCGCCGGACGGCGCTGTAGGCATCGCGCACGTAGGTCGATATGTAGGGTGGAACTCCCAATCCACTTGGTTCGACCGTGTAGCAGTCCAGTATGACGGCGGTATCGGCCACGGTTGGTGTCCTTCCGGTCACTTCGAGTGTGCGGCACTCACCCGTCGAACACAACGGCCTCATGGAGCCGTCATGGAGCCGACGGTCGCCGCTTCTGCTCGTACATTCGACGGTCAGCCTGGTGGAGCAGGCCGGCGGTGTTGCGGATGGCGGGGCCGAAGGCGTGGGTGGCGACGGTGTCGACGGCAGCGCTGATTTTGATCGACCTGTCGTCGATCACGAACGGCGCTGAGGCAGCGGCCCGGAGCCGTTCGGCCACCTGGGCGCAGTGCTGCGGCTCGACGTCGACGCACAGGACGGCGAATTCGTCGCCGCCCAGGCGGGCGGCGGTGTCCTCCGGCCGTAGCAGCGCGACCAGTCTCTCGGCGAGCAGCTGCAGGACGCGGTCGCCGGTGGCGTGCCCGAACCGGTCGTTGACCGCCTTGAACCCGTTGAGGTCGAGGTAGAACAAGCATGTCTGCAGGACGCGCGTGTCGACCGCGCCACGCATAGGCCCGCTCGATCCGGTCGGCGAGCAGGACGCGGTTGGGCAGGCCGGTCAGCGGGTCGTGCAGCGCCTGGTGGATCAGTGTGGCCTCGCGCGCCATCTGTTCCGCAATGTCCGCGACCTGCACGAGCAGGTGGGGGAGATCCGCCGCGGTGCTCGGCAGGCAGGTTGCGTCGACGCCGGCCCACACGGTGGCACCGTCGCCGCGCACGACGCGCCAGTCATGCCGGAAGGCGCGGATGTCTCCCGCGAGCAGTGCCGCGGACGCGCGCTGTGCGTCCGCCCGGTCGTCGGGGTGGACGATCTCAAGAAACGTCGTGCCGATCAGGTCGTCGCAGCGCCTGCCCAGCAGGGCGCCCAGCGAGGCGTTGCACAGGGTGATCAACCCGTGCGGGGTCAGGACGCCCATCCCGATCGGGGCATGGTCGAACGCCCTGACGAGGAGTCCCTCCCGGTCGCAGCCTGTCGCGCTCACCGGGCTGCGCAGAGCCGGCAAGGCTTGCCGTCCGGCTCGACCAGGGACGCGGGAGTCACGAGGTGCCCGCAGACGGCCTGGTAGCGGCCGCCGGTGTCGGCGGCCGGTCTGGCGAGCTGCACGTCGGAGATCGCATGCGAACGGCCGTCGACCGCGCAGGTGACCGTCACCGTGGCGTACCCGTGGTGACCTGCGCGACGTGCGCGGCCTGCGGTCGGCTTCAGTTCGGCCTCCACGTCGTCGACGGTGAGCGGTTCGTGCCGTGGCGGACGTCGGGCGCAGGCCGGTGGCCCGCCGACGACCATCCCGACCACCACGCCCGTCGCGTCGCTCATCGACGACCGGGGCGGGGTGCGGCCGCCAGGATCTGCCGGAAGCTCTGCTCGGCCCGGCGCTCGGCCTGGACGCGGGCCGCGGCGACGGCGAGGTGGTAGAGCGTGCAGGGGAAGGCCTGGTAGCCCGAGCCGGGCATGGAGCACGCCACGCAGTGGCCGTGGCCGTCGTCGCGGTGCCCCTGCATCAACCGTTCGGGCGCGCCCTCGGACGCGGCCACCAGAGCCACCAACTCCTGCCAGCGCGCCTCTTCGTCCACGGTCGAGAGCGTGCCGCGGAAGGAACTCACCGGCAATCTTCCATTATGGAAGGCTGGCCCTGAAGCGCCTGCAGCATGTTGACTGTCCCGTGACTCGATCGCTGGACATCGACGTTCCATTTTGGAAAACTGCGGAGGTGGTCACCATGGCCGGAGGCGGAAGCATCGTCGTGCGACGGCAGCTCGGATTGCGGCTGCGCGTATTGCGCGAGGCGGCGGGCAAGTCGCTGGCTGACGTCGCGGAGGCGGGGCTCGGCAGTCCGCCCAAGATCAGCAGGATCGAGACCGGCAAGGGCCCGACGCGCATCGCCGACATCCGGGCGCTGTGCTGGCTCTACGGGGCGGATGCGGCGACGACCGACGCACTGGCGGCGCTGGCCCCCGGTACCAAACAAGACGACTGGTGGGAGCAGCGAGGACGCGGCGTCGAGCCGGAGTGGTTCGGGCTCTACGCCGGGCTGGAGGCCAGCGCGTCGCGCATCCGCTGCTTCGGTCCCGACCTGGTGCACGGGCTCCTGCAGACCCGGGAGTACGCGGCAGCGGTGATCGGCGGTGACCCGAGGCTGGCGGCCGAGGTGGTCGAGCGGCGCGTCGAGTTCCGGATGGAACGACAACGCGTCGTGCTCGATGCCGACCCCGCGCCCGCCATCACCGCGATCATGGGTGAGGCCACGCTGCTGTCCGGCTCACCCAGCGTCCTGGACCTGCAGATCGAGCACTTGCGCCGGCTGTCGGGCCGGCCGAACATCGACATCCGGCTGCTGCCGCTCAGCGTGATGGCCTATCCGCGGCGCGGCAGCTTCATCCTCTTCGACTTCCCCGACAAGGAAGATCCGTCGATCGCGTACGTCGAGGTCCCGTTGGGCGCGCAGTACTTCGACCGGGCGGCCGAGCGCGACGACTACGAGTACGTGTTCGACCTCATCAACAGCAAGTCGATCCCGCTCGAGGAGTGGAATACATGACAGCAACACCGTGGGTGAAGGCGACCCGGAGTGCCGAGCAGGGTGCATGCGTCGAGCAGCGCCGGTTCGACGGCATGGTCGAGGTCCGCGACACCAAGGACCAGGGCACCGGTCCGGTGCTGCGGTTCACCCGTGCCGAGTTTGCGGCCTGGCTGGATGGCGCGAAGAGGGGCGAGTTCGACCACTTCATCTGACCGGCATCCGTGAGCAGCGCGCGGATGATCCTCGACGTGGTCGCCCGGCCTGCGAAGCTGCTGGCCGTGCTGGTCACCGCGGCCAGCGTGCAGGACCGCGACGCCGGCCACCGGTTGGTGGCGTTCCTGCGGGAGCGGTCGTCCGCCACCGCCACATGATCAGCGCGAGCGGTGCAAGAGCGGCATTCCTGCGGCTTTGGCACCGCTCGCGGCGATCACACGCGCGAGTTCTGGCCTGCCCGGCTGGGAGGACTTGGCGGGTGCGGCAGCTACGCACTCCCTTCCACCGGCCCTTCCCGCCGCGCGGGCGAGCCGATCTTCACGTCCGACGCACGGCTCACGCCGAGGAACCGTCCGCCCGGGACACCGGCACGTCGCGGTGCAGGCAGGTCGGCCGCGCCGTGCAGGTCCGCCGGCCCCGCTCGTCGACGAGGACGATCTCGCTGGTCGAGGTGCTGCGGCCCGGTGCACCGGCCGGGCGGTGCCCGTCACCCAGCCCACGACGGCGGCGCGATGGTGGGTGCAGCTGAGCTCCAGCCCGACCGGCGACCGCTCGGGCAGTACGTGCAGGCCCGCCAGCACCGAACCCAGGGTCTCGGCGAGCACCGCGCCGGCGCCGCCGTGCAGCAGGCCGTGGGCTGCCGGTTGCCCGCCACCGGTATCCGGCCGACAACCTCCTCTCGGGTCAGCCGGACCAGCTCGATGCCCATCCGGTCGGCCAACTGCTCGGCCCGCAGGTGCTCCGGGACGGCGACGGGGCCGGTGTCGATCGTCACCACCGCAGCCTATGTCGACGAAGGCCTGAGAAGCCGGGCCCCGCGCCGGTTCTCACGACCTTGCGGGAGGGCGGTGGCAGACGAAGATCGCCGTGCCGGGGAACAGCGCGCCGCGCAGCGGCGACCACTGCCCCCACACGGTCTCGCGGCCCTCCGGCCACTCGGGCTCCACCAGGTCGTCGAGCACCAGCCCGGCGGCGACGACGTCGCGGATCCGGTCCCCCAGCGTGCGGTGGTGCTCGACGTAGGTCGGCACCCCTGCGGCGTCCACCTCGACGTAGGGCGTCCGGTCGAAGTACGACTGGGTGACGGTCAGGCCGTCCGGGCCCGGGTCGTCGGAGAACATCCAGCGCATCGGGTGGTTCACCGCGAACACCCACCGGCCGCCCGGCCGCAGGACGCGGGCGACCTCGCGCATCACCCGCTCCGGTTCCGCCACGAAGGGCACCGCGCCGAACGCCGAGCAGGCCAGGTCGAAGGTGCGGTCGGCGAAGGGCAGCCGCTCGGCCCCGGCCTGCACGAGGGGAACAGCGACACCCGTCGCGGCGTTGAACGAGGCAGCGTGCCGCAGCATCCCGCCCGAGAGATCGACACCCACCGGCCAGGCGCCCTGGGTCGCGAGCCAGCGCGCGCACGGCGCCGAGCCGCAGCCGACCTCCAGGACGCGGCGTCCGGCGAGGTCGCCCAGCAGGCGCGCGTCGGCTTCGCGCAGGCCCTCGGGGCACCAGACGAAGTCGACGTCGCCGATGTCGGCGCCGTGCTCGGCGAGGTAGTCGTCGGCGTCGGCGTCCCACCAGGCCCGGTTCGCCCGCTGCGACTCGGCGGAGCCGACGGCACGGCGCGCGACCGCCGCCGTACCGAGCCGCTGCTCGGCGCTCGTGTTGCCCGCATCCACCGGGCCATCGTGCCCGCCCCGCCACGAGCCGACACCGGGGACCGGGCGCGGGAGGCGACATCCGTCCGTCCGGCCTGCTCGGAGGCGGGGCGCGTTGCCCCGGCCACACCGGGCCGCGTAGCATCATCCACGCACTGTGGTCAACGTGGCGCCTGCTCGCAGACGGTCGTCCTGCCGTGCGCCACGATCCATCGGAAGACCACGCGTGCTTTCGCACGTTCTCGAGAACAAGGGTGACAGCACCACGTCACAGCCAGTCCCGCACCAGAACCGCACCAGCCGAACATCCACTACCGGAGCACCCCACTACATGTCCACCGACACCACCTTCTCCTCCACCGCCTCGACCACGCCCCAGGTCGCCATCAACGACATCGGGTCGGAGGAGGACTTCCTCGCCGCCATCGACAAGACGATCAAGTACTTCAACGATGGCGACATCGTCGAGGGCACGATCGTCAAGGTCGACCGCGACGAGGTCCTGCTCGACATCGGCTACAAGACGGAGGGGGTCATCCCCTCCCGCGAACTCTCCATCAAGCACGATGTCGACCCCGCAGAGGTCGTGTCGGTCGGCGAGTACGTCGAGGCTCTCGTCCTCCAGAAGGAGGACAAGGAGGGCCGGCTGATCCTGTCCAAGAAGCGCGCGCAGTACGAGCGCGCGTGGGGCACGATCGAGGCGCTCAAGGAGGCGGACGAGCCCGTCGAGGGCACCGTCATCGAGGTCGTCAAGGGCGGCCTGATCCTCGACATCGGCCTGCGCGGCTTCCTGCCCGCGTCGCTGGTCGAGATGCGCCGGGTGCGCGACCTGCAGCCCTACGTCGGCCGCAAGATCGAAGCCAAGATCATCGAGCTGGACAAGAACCGCAACAACGTGGTCCTGTCCCGCCGTGCCTGGCTGGAGCAGACCCAGTCCGAGGTCCGCAGCGAGTTCCTCAACCAGCTCGCGCGCGGCCAGGTCCGCAAGGGTGTCGTCTCCTCGGTCGTCAACTTCGGTGCGTTCGTCGACCTCGGCGGCGTGGACGGCCTGGTGCACGTCTCCGAGCTGTCCTGGAAGCACATCGACCACCCGAGCGAGGTCGTCGAGGTGGGCCAGGAGGTCACCGTCGAGGTCCTCGACGTGGACCTGGACCGCGAGCGCGTCTCCCTGTCGCTGAAGGCGACGCAGGAGGACCCGTGGCGGCTCTACGCCCGGACGCACGCGATCGGCCAGATCGTGCCGGGCAAGGTCACCAAGCTGGTGCCGTTCGGTGCGTTCGTCCGCGTCGAGGAGGGCATCGAGGGCCTGGTCCACATCTCCGAGCTGGCCGAGCGCCACGTGGAGATCCCGGAGCAGGTCGTGCAGGTCGGCGACGACGCGATGGTCAAGGTCATCGACATCGATCTCGACCGGCGCCGCATCTCGCTGTCGCTCAAGCAGGCCAACGAGGGCATGACGGTCGACACCGAGTTCGACCCCACCCGCTACGGCATGGCGGCGGAGTACGACGACCAGGGGAACTACATCTACCCCGAGGGCTTCGACGTCGACACCGGCGAGTGGAAGGAAGGCTTCGAGTCGCAGCGCGAGGCGTGGGAGAAGGAGTACGCCGAGGCCCACCAGCGCTACGAGCAGCACATCGCCCAGATCCGCAAGGCCGCCGAGGCCGACGCGGAGGCGGGCGACGTGCGCCGCCGCCACCAACTACTCCTCGCAGGGCGGAGCCGCACCTGCCGAGAGCGGTGGCTCCCTGGCCAGCGACGAGCAGCTCGCGGCGTTGCGGGAGAAGCTGTCGGGCGGCGCCTGATCCGCTGGTAGGACCCACGACGGCCCCGGCGACACAGTAACGACAACCGAGGAGCCCCCGCCTGACGGCGGGGGCTCCTCGCACATGCGAGGGGTCGCCGGGGCCGTTCCGCGTCCGGGGGACACCCCGAAGATCAGGTGTCCGGGCGGTCACGGTTGGGCTGCGGTCGGTCACGGAATCGGCACGTCGGCAGAATCGATCATGCCGACCGACCTACCTTCGGTGGCGTGCAGGGGTGGGTGTCGTGCCCGGGGGGGCAGGGCGGTACAGCACCCGGGGCAGGACGATCGACAAGGGTGGGGCAGGCGACACCGTGATCGGCGGCAGTGGGATCCTGGCGGGCGCTATGCGTGGGGGGATCTGGAGTCGGCTGGGGGCCGGCGCGGCCGTGCTCGCGTTGACCTCGTGCGGGAGCGCGTCGGGAGACCCGGGCGCCCTGCCCGTGCCGACCTTCCCCGCCACCCCGACGGCCGCGGCGTCCGTCGGCCCGGCCGGCGCGGTGGACGAGGGCCGGCTGCCCGACGACTGCACGCGGCTGCTCGGCGGCAACGACCTGGGCGCCCTGTTCGGGCTGCCGCTCGATTCGGTGGCCGTGCGCACCACGATCGGCACCCCGGCCCCCGCCGTGGGGCGCACCGAGCGGCTGACCTGCTCGTACGCGCGCACCAGCGGGGCGAAGAACGACCTGCTCGACGTCAACGTCAGCGCCTACACCGACGCGGACTCCGCCACCAAGCAGTGGCGGACCAACGCGGCCGTCGAGGACGGTCCGCACCGCGAGGTCACGCTCGGCAACGCCCGCGGTGTGCTCGTCGAGCGCCCGACGGACGCGGTGCTGCTGGTCGCGAACGGTGCCGAGACGCTGACCTTCGTGCTGCCCCAACCGGTGCGGATCCGCGACCTCTCGGCCGCCGACACGCTGGTCGACCTCGCCCTGCGCGTGCTGCCGGCGGTGGCGGCCGGCGCCGCGGCACCACCGGCCGCGGGCTGAGCTCCCGGGGGATCCGGAGGCCCCGATAGGGTCGGCGGATGCTGCGGGTCGGGCTCACCGGGGGGATCGGGTCCGGCAAGTCGACGGCGGCGCGCCGCTTCGCGGAGCTCGGGGCCGTGCTCGTCGACTCCGACGTGCTGGCCCGCGAGGTCGTCGCCCCGGGCACCGAGGGCCTCGCCGAGATCGTCACGGCCTTCGGCGAGCGGCGTGCTCGGCCCGGACGGTGGACTCGACCGGCCCGCGCTGGCGGCGGTCGTGTTCGGTGAACCGCAGGCGCGCGCCCGGCTCAACGCGATCGTGCACCCGCGCGTGCGCGACCGCACCGAGGAGCTGATCGCCTGCACGCCCGGCGACGCCGTCGTGGTGCAGGACGTCCCGCTGCTCGTCGAGACCGGCTCCTCCGCCGCGTTCGCGCTGGTCGTGGTGGTGCACGCCGACGCCGAGGAGCGGGTGCGGCGGCTCGTGGAGTCGCGGGGCATGGCGGAGGCGGACGCCCGGGCGCGGATCGGCGCGCAGGCCTCCGACGAGGCACGCCGCGCCGCGGCGGACGTCGTGCTCGACAACGGGGGGTCGCCCGCAGACCTGCGGACGGCCGTCGACGCGCTGTGGCACCACCGCCTCGTGCCGTTCGAGGACAACCTGCGGCACCGACGACCGGTGCCGCCCGCGCCGGACCTGGTCGACCCGGAGCCGCGGTGGGCGGCCGACGGCGCCCGGCTCGCGGCCCGGGCCGCCCGGGCGGCCGGTCCGGGTGTGCGGGACGTCGCGCACGTCGGCCCGACCGCCGTGCCCGGGTTGTCCGCGGTCGACGTCGTGGACCTCCAGGTCGCCCTCGACCCCGGCGTCGTCGACGAGCCGGGCGCGGTGGAGGCGGTCCGGGCCGGTCTCGACGCCGCCGGCTTTCCCCGGATCGGGGCCGCCGCCGCGGGGGAGTGGCGGCACGCGGGCGCCGACCCGGGCCGGCCGGTGCGACTGGCGCTGCGACCGGCCGGGTCGCCGGCGTGGCGGGCGGACCTGCTGTGGCGTGACTGGCTGCGGGCGGACGGCGCGGCCCGGTCGGGGTGCCGGGACCCGTCGGCCGAGCCGCATGCGGGACAGCGTGTGATCACCCGGAGTGCCATCACCCGAGCGGAGGAGTGGGCCGCATCGTCGGGGTGGACGCCGTCGTTGGAGGAGCTGCCGGGACCGTGAACGGCCACGACGTTCCCCACCCCAGGGGGAGGACTCCCGTCAGGTAACACTAGGGTCTCGTCACTCGATGGAGTGGGCGACGCGGCCCACTGCTCCCTTCGATCCCCGGTCGACCGTCATCGGGCCGCGATTCCCGGCGCCATCGGTGACCCTGTGCGATCGGCCGGGGGCGCGATGGTGCAGGAGTAGGGTCGAACGACGATCGGGAGGACGAAGAGGTGAGCGTGCTGGCCGACCACCGGGCCGACCCCGGCGACGATGTCCCCGCCGCACCGTCCGCCCGAGCCGACGACGACCTGGCGGCCACCTCGATCGACCCCGCCCTCGACGGGGCGACGCGGATCGCGCCGGCTTCCGACGTCGATCCCGGCCCGGCCGAGCCCCCCGGCGGTGCGCTCCGGCCCGATCAGCTGCGTGCCGACTTCGGCGCCCACTTCGAAGCCCACTACCAGCGGCTCGTCGCCCAGCTCTACGCCATCACGCTCAACCCGGCGGAGGCGCACGACGTCGTCCGGGAGGCGTACTCGCGCGCCTGGCGGCGCTGGGCCGAGGTCGGGGCGTCGGCCGACCCCACCGGATGGGTGCGACGGGTGGCCGTCCGGTCCACGATGCGCAGTTGGCGCCGCACGATCGCCCGGCTGGCGCCCGGTCGCCGCCGCGGTGCCCTCGTCGACGGTGGTGAGCCCCGGACCCGGGTCGCCCTCGCCGCGCTCGGGCGGCTCCCCGACGCCGAGCGCCGCGCGGTCGTGCTGGTCGACATGGCGGGCGTGCCCGTCGTCGAGGTCGCGGCGCTGGAGCAGGTGCCGCCGGGGACCGTCGCCGCGCGGCTGTCCCGGGCCCGCCGGGTCGTGGGCGACGCCCTGGCCGACGTCGTCCCCGCCACCCCGGTCTCGATCGGCCCCTACGGACACAGTGGTCGCTGGTGAGCGGCCCGACGAAAGAACTTTCATGAGCGAGCTTGCGAGCGAATCAATGTCACAGCGCTTTCGCGAAGCGCCGAGCGAGCGCAGCGAGCGAGTGCGATGAGTGTCGATGTGCACTGGGTGAGCCGTGAGCTGCGCGCCCTGGACGACGAACTGGCCGAGGCCGTGGAGTTGCCACCGGTCGACTCGGTGATCCGCCAGGCGGGCCGGACGGCCCGGGCGAGCACCGCGGCTGCTGCCGCCGTCCTGACCGTCGGTGCCCTGGGCGGGGTCACGGCGGTCACGCACGTCGGTGAGCCCACACCGGTCGCGGACGTGGCCCCCGTCGCGGCCCCCGCCGCCGTGCTTCCGACGACGACCGCCGCCCCGACCGAGACCACCGCTGCCGCGTCCACCCCGGCGACGAGCACGTCCGCGTCGGCCCGCCGCACCCGCGCCCGGGCGGCCGCACCGGCGACGACCACCCCGCCCCGCAAGCGGGCCGCCCCGCCTGCGGCCGTGACGACCAGCACCACGCCGGCGACGTCGACCACCAAGAAGTCCGCGGACGACGAGGACAGCAACGCTCAGGCGGGCCAGGCGGCACTCATCCCGGACGTGTCGGTGAGGTCCAACTCGTCGACGAAGTCCACCGAGAAGAAGAACGACTGACCGGAGGTCCGCGCACGGCCGGCTGGATCTGGGCGCGTCGCGCCAGATCGGTAACTGTCAGGCCGGCCCGGCCTCCCAGGTCAGGGCGATGCCGAGGTCCGCCAGCCAGGCGTCGAGATCGTGCCCGTGGGCGGCGAGCCCGTCGACGGCGGCGTACGAGCTGTGCAGCGCATGCTCGGCCTGGCGCGCGTCGACCAGGCCCGCGCCGACGGCCGCCACGAACTCGTCGACGTCGACCACCGAGGCCCCGCGCCCGGTGCGCAGCACGATGTCGAGGTAGAGATCGGTGAGCCGCCACCGCCCCCGTCGGCCCGTCGTCGCGGTCGATCTCGCAGACGTCGAGGTAGAAGTCCTGGTCCCGCTCGTGCCCCGGGTTCCACGAGAAGTCCGTGACGGCCAGGCCCAGCGCGGGCAGCAGCCACGAGCGCATCCAGTGGGCGCTGGTGCGACCCACCATCGGCCGGCTCATGTAGAGCCCGAACGGGGTGGTCCGGTACTGCGTCACGGTCCGGGCGAAGCCCTTGTTGTCGACGCTGACGCCGGCGGGGACGTCGAAGGTCACGATCTTCGGCGGGTGCATCGGAACCGATCCTGGCAGAGCCCGGATCCGGTGCGGGGCGGCCGGCCCGCACGGAGTGCGGGGCGGATGCGTCGTGGCCGGATCGGTCACAGAAACTGTCGGTGGCCGCTCGTACCCTGGAGGCGTGGCATTCGCGACCGAGATACCGGGCAGTGCAGCGCTGACGTGCACCACGACGCCGGGCACGCCGACGGCGACCGCGTGTTCCCGCTGGCCCATTCCGAGCACCGCCCCGTGGGCGAGATCCCGCGGACCGGCGGGCGGTTCGAGGTGATCAGCCCGCATCAGCCGGCGGGCGACCAGCCGGCGGCGATCGCCGAGCTGGAACGGCGGCTGACGGGCGGGCGAGCAGGACGTGGTGCTGCTGGGCGCCACCGGCACCGGGAAGTCGGCCACCACGGCCTGGCTCATCGAGCAGCTGCAGCGGCCGACGCTGGTGATGGCGCCGAACAAGACGCTCGCGGCGCAGCTGGCGAACGAGCTGCGCGAGATGCTGCCGCACAACGCCGTCGAGTACTTCGTCTCGTACTACGACTACTACCAGCCCGAGGCGTACATCGCGCAGACCGACACCTACATCGAGAAGGACTCCTCGATCAACGAGGACGTCGAGCGGCTGCGCCACTCCGCCACGCACAACCTGCTGTCGCGGCGCGACGTCGTCGTGGTCGCCTCCGTGTCGTGCATCTACGGCCTGGGCACGCCGCAGAGCTATCTCGACCGGTCGGTGGAGCTCGGCGTCGGCGACGAGGTGGAGCGGGACGCGCTGCTGCGCGCGCTGGTCGACGTCCAGTACGTCCGCAACGACCTCGCGTTCAACCGCGGCACGTTCCGGGTGCGCGGCGACACCGTGGAGATCATCCCGGCGTACGAGGAGCTGGCGATCCGCATCGAGTTCTTCGGCGACGAGGTCGAGGCGCTCTACTACCTCCACCCGCTGACCGGCGACGTCGTCCGCCAGGTCGACTCCCTGCGGATCTTCCCGGCGACGCACTACGTCGCGGGCCCGGAGCGGATGGAGCGCGCGGTCCGCGACATCGAGAAGGAGCTGGAGGAGCGGCTGGCCGAGCTGGAACGCCAGGGCAAGCTGCTGGAGGCCCAGCGGCTGCGCATGCGCACCCAGTACGACATGGAGATGATCCGGCAGGTCGGGTTCTGCTCGGGCATCGAGAACTACTCGCGCCACATCGACGGCCGCGGCCCCGGCACCGCTCCCGCGACGCTGCTCGACTACTTCCCGGACGACTTCCTGCTGGTCATCGACGAGTCGCACGTCACGGTGCCGCAGATCGGCGGGATGTACGAGGGCGACATGTCGCGCAAGCGCAACCTGGTCGAGTTCGGGTTCCGGCTGCCGTCCGCGGTCGACAACCGGCCGCTGACGTGGGAGGAGTTCGCGGACCGGATCGGCCAGACCGTCTACCTGTCGGCGACCCCCGGGCCCTACGAGCTGAACCGCACGGGCGGGGAGTTCGTCGAGCAGGTCATCCGGCCGACGGGCCTGGTGGACCCGCACGTCGTCGTCAAGCCGACCAAGGGCCAGATCGACGACCTCGTGCACGAGATCCGCGTCCGCACCGAGCGCGACGAGCGGGTGCTGGTCACGACGCTGACCAAGAAGATGGCCGAAGACCTCACGGACTACCTGCTGGAGCTGGGCGTCCGGGTGCGCTACCTGCACTCCGAGGTCGACACGCTGCGCCGGGTCGAGCTGCTGCGCCAGCTGCGGCTCGGCGAGTTCGACGTGCTGGTGGGCATCAACCTGCTCCGCGAGGGGCTGGACCTGCCCGAGGTGTCGCTGGTGGCGATCCTGGACGCGGACAAGGAGGGGTTCCTGCGCTCGGGCACCTCGCTGATCCAGACGATCGGCCGCGCGGCCCGCAACGTGTCCGGCGAGGTGCACATGTACGCGGACAGGGTGACGGACTCGATGCGGTTCGCGATCGACGAGACCGAGCGCCGGCGCGCGAAGCAGGTCGCCTACAACGAGGCGAACGGGATCGATCCCCAGCCGCTCCGGAAGAAGATCGCGGACATCCTGGACCAGGTGTACCGCGAGGCCGACGACGTGCCCGTCGGCGGGTCGGGCCGCAACGCGTCGCGGGGCAAGCGGGCGGCGGGCGAGCCGGGGCGGGCGTCCGCCAGCTCCGGGATCGTCGCCGGTCGGGACACCGCGAACATGCCCCGTGCCGAGCTGGCGGACCTCGTGCAGCAGCTGTCGGACCAGATGCTGGCCGCCGCGCGGGACCTGCAGTTCGAGCTCGCGGCCCGGCTGCGTGACGAGATCGCGGACCTGAAGAAGGAGCTGCGCGGGATGGACGCCGCCGGGATCCGCTGACGGTGGGGGCGGGGCGATCCGGTGTGACACCGGCCGCCCGCGGGCCGGGCGGTGCGCACTCGGACCGGCAGCGCAGCTACCGTGTGTGGCGGCCCTGCGTGGCACGGCGCAGGGCACGTGAGGGACGCATGCTCGAGGACACGGCCGGAGGATCCGCTTGACTACCGCCCCAGCACGCCGCCGGCTCCGCCGCGGCGCCGCGACGCGCTGCCCGGACGGCAGACGATCGCCGCCGTGGCGCTGCCGCTGCTGGCGATCTCCGTGGCGATCCTGGTCTGGCACACCCACGGCTACCACATCGACCTCGAGGTCTACCGGATCGGCGTCCGGACCTGGCTCGCGGGCGGCGACATGTACGGCCCGCTGCCACCCACGATCAGCGGGATGGCTCTGCCGTTCATCTATCCGCCCTTCGCGGCGATGCTGCTCGCGCCCTTCGCGTTCCTGCCGTGGACGGCCGCCTGGGTGCTGCTGTTCGCGCTCTCGCTGAGCTCCCTCGCGGTGACGCTGTACGTGGCGGCCCGGCAGGCCTGGCCGGACGGTGGGCCCGGGGGAGCGCTGTCGGTCGCCGCGCTGGCGCTGCCGCTGCTGCTGTGGATCGAGCCGGTCCTGGAGACCTTCGAGTTCGGGCAGGTCAACCTCATCCTCATGGGGCTGGTCGCGGTGGACTGCCTGGCGCCGCGCACCCGCTGGCCGCGCGGCCTGCTGGTCGGCATCGCCGCGGCGATCAAGTTGACCCCCGCGGCGTTCGTCCTGTTCTTCCTGCTCCGCCGGGACGCCCGGGCGGCCGTCGTCACGGTCGTCACCGCCGCCGTCGCCACCGGGATCGGGTTCGTCGTCGACGCGGCCTCGTCCGCCCGCTACTGGTTCGGCGGCCCGGCATCCGGGGTCAGCGGCTCGGTGTTCTACACGAACCAGACGATCCAGGCCGTGCTCGCGCGCGCCGAGGTGCCGGCCCTGGCCGCGAAGGCGGTGTGGCTCGTGGCGACGGTCGCGCTGCTCGTGCTGATCGTCCCGGTGGTGCGCCGCGCCGAGCCGGCCCTGGCGTTGGTGACCGTCGCCGGGTTCGCGCTGCTGGTGAGCCCGACGTCGTGGTCGCACCACTGGGTGTGGATCGCGCCGACGCTGCTCGTGGTCGTCGTGGAGGCGGTCCGGCGGCGCTCGCGCGGCTGGGCGGCCGCCGCCGCGGTGCTGGCCGTGACGTTCTACCTCGCCCCGTTCCGCTTCCTGCCGCACGAGCAGGACCAGGAGCTGAACTGGACCGCCACGCAGCAGGTGGTGGGGGCGACGTACGTGATCGTCGGGATCCTCGCGCTGGTGGCGGTGCGGCTCTCCATGACGCGCCGGGACCGCGCGCCGGTCGCCGTCACGAAGTGATCAGGCCCGCGTCCGGATGACGGAGGCGGCCTCGGCGCGCAGGGCGTCCAGGACCGCCGCCACCGCACGTCGCGGCACCGCAGGGCGACGTCCGGGAACGCCGCCATCCGGCGCAGCAGGCCGGCCAGCAACATGCGGGCACCCGACGGGAACAGGGCCATCCGCACCTCGCCGCCCGGCAGGCTGCGCAGCCCGTCCACCGCGGCCTGCGCCCTGGCGAGTGCCGTGAACACCTCCTCGGACTGCGTCACCAGCGCCTGCCCGGCCGCGGTGAGCCGCAGCCCGCGGCCCGCCGGCTCGGTGAGCGGCACCCCGACCTCCGCGGTCAGCGCCCGCAGCTGCTGGGAGATCGCCGACGGCGTGAACGACAGCGCGGCGGCGACCGCCGTCACCGATCCCCGGTCCGCCAGCTCGCGGAGCACCCGCAGCCGCCCCACATCCATGAAGCAACGCTACAGAGATGATGAAGATCTGTGCGCTGGTCTTCCGGGTACCGGGCCGCCACGGTGGAGCCATGCCGCCCCGCGACCGCCTGCTCGCCGCCCTCGTCGCCGTGCTGTGGGGCGCGAACTTCCTGGCCATCCACGTCGGCCTGCAGCACTTTCCGCCGCTCTTCCTCGCCGCGCTGCGGTTCGCCGTCATCGCGCTGCCGACGGTGCTGTTCGTCCCGCGACCGCAGGTGCGGCTGCGCTGGCTGCTCGGCTACGGGCTGGGGTTCGGCACGCTGCAGTTCCTGTTCCTGTTCGTCGCGATGGACGTCGGCATGCCCACCGGGCTCGCGTCGCTGGTGCTGCAGGCCTCGGCCCCGTTCACGGTGGTCCTCGGCGCGGTCCTGCTGCGCGAGCGGCTCACCGTGCGGCAGGGCGTCGGGATCGGGCTGGCGGTGCTCGGCCTCGCCGCCATCGCGGTCGCCCGCGCGCAGACCGCGGCGCTGGTCCCGGTGCTGCTGACGCTGGCCGGCGCGCTGGGCTGGGCGCTGGGCAACCTGTGCAGCCGGCTCGCGGCACCGCCGAACCCGCTGCACCTCACGCTGTGGATGTCGGTCGTGCCGCCGGTGCCGCTGCTGGCCGCGTCCTGGGTCGTGGAGGGACCGGCGGCGGGCTGGGACGCGCTGCGCGCCGCGGTCACCCCGTCCGGGCTCCCGGGGCTGCTCGCCGTCGCCTACATCGCCGTGCTGGCGACGGTGCTGGGCTCCGGGATCTGGACGGCACTGATGCGGCGGCACCCGGCCGGGGTCGTCGCGCCCTGGTCACTGCTCGTCCCGGTGGTCGGCATGGGGCTCGCGGCACTGGTCCTCGGGGAGCGCCCGAGCGCCGTCGAGCTGGTGGCGGCGGTCGTGATCGTCGGCGGGGTGATGCTCGGGACGCCACGGACGGTGCACGCACCGTTGACCCGCACGGAGGAAGTCGTCCGCGCAACTGCCTGAAGGGTCAGTGTTGCCGCCGGCCTCGGCGTGTCACCCTCGGCAGGGAGGTGTGTCCGTGGACGAAGCGGTCTGCGCGATCCGGCCCGGCACCGATGTGGGCCGGTACGCCCGGCTGCTCGCCCGCACGCACGACGCCCTGCTCTCCGGCGACCGCCCGCCGGTCGACCCGCGGCGCCTCGTGGCGCGCTCGTGGCTCCGGGTGCAGGCGCAGGGCGTCGATCCCGACCGGCGTGACCCGCCCGGGCCGCTGGACGCGTCGCAGGTCGAGCAGCGCCGCACCCGCTCGCCGCTGCTCCAGGTGCTCCCCGCGCTGCGGGCCGCGCTGACCGCCGTCGCCGAGGACGCGCGGCACGTCATGGTCGTCACCGACGCCGACGGCGTGCTGCTGTGGCGGGAGGGATCGACCCGCGTGCGGCACCGGGCCGACGCATTGGGCTTCACCGAGGGCGCCCGCTGGACCGAGGGGGCCGTCGGCACGAACGCGATCGGTACCGCGCTGGCCGAGGACGCGCCGGTGCAGATCTTCTCCGCCGAGCACTTCGTCCGCTCCCACCACGGCTGGACCTGCACCGCCTGCCCCGTGCACGACCCGCGCAGCGGCGAGCTGCTGGGCGTCGTCGACGTCAGCGGGCCCGCGGAGACGGTGCACCCGACGACCGTCGCGCTCGTCAGCACGGCCGTGAAGCTCGCCGAGGCGGGCCTGTGGCGCTTCCACGAGCACCGGCTCGACGCGCTGCGCTCCGTCGCCGTGCCGGTGCTGGCGTCCGGCTCCGGTCCGGGCCTCGTCGTCGACGACCACGGGTGGGTCGCGGCCGTGCGGGGCATGCCGCACGTGGACCGGGTCGCAGCACCGACCGCGGACGATCCGGTGGTCGTGCACGGGCTGGGGCTGTGCGTTCCCGAGCCGGTCCCGGGCGGCTGGCTGCTGCGCCCGGGCGGGACCGGCCGCGCGCTGCGGCTGACCCTGGAGCTCGACGCCCGCCCGCCGCGCGCCGTCGTCGCCGGTACCAACGTCTGGATGCACCCGCTGTCGACCCGGCACGCCGAGGTGCTCCTGCTGCTGGCCCGCGCCGGGCGCACCGGCATGGACGCCGCCGCACTGAGCACGGCGCTCTACGGCCAGGTGGGCAGCCTGGTGACGATCCGCGCCGAGGTCTCCCGGTTGCGGAAGGCGATCGGCGGGATCCTCCTGGCCCGGCCGTACCGGCTGGCGCCGGAGGTCGAGGTCGTGCTGCCGGACCTCGCGACGAGCTCGTTCGTGGCCGCGTCGTCGGCCCCGGCGGTGCGGGCGCTCGCCGGGCGCTGACACCGGTTCCTTGTTGCCCTGCCCGACGTCGCCGCCGCGCCGCGGCGATGCTCATGCTCCGGCGATCGAGGGCAGGCGGCGTCGACCAACCGTGATGAGCGGCCGGTCGACCGGGCGCCGCGGGACTTGCGGCACTGTGGCTGGCGGGAACCCGGTCATAACATCGATTCGCCTCGACGCGGATCACGGCGGGGGCAGCCTCCTCCACCGCAGCCCGGGTCGGTCCAGGAGGCTGCGGGGGGATGATCATGGTAATGACCGACGCGACGCCACAGACCACGGCGAACCGAGTTCCGGGACGCGGCGCCCCACCCGTCATGCTGTTCCTGCCCGGTATGGCCTGTGGTTCCCGGAACACGACGACGCGGCTGGCGGTAGATCTTTCGCCGGGATCTCACCCGCGGTGCCCGGGAGATACGCGGTACAGGCAGTCGAGTCGATCGACGGCTCGATGACCGATGGCCAGAGGATCCTCGACGTAGCGAACGGGGCCGCCGTGCTGGACATGTTCACCCTGTGGACTATCGCCCGGTTGTAGGTGTCTGCCGCAGCGGGAGCGGCGCGAAAAGCCTCATCGCCGAGCTTCAGTCGGCCAGTGCGGATTCGGCGCCGCGCTCGCACTCGTGGTCATGATCATCATCACCTGCCTGGCCATCCTCGGCGTCCCTGGCTGTACCGGAGTCCTCCGGCCACGGACACCGCAGCGGACGCGGTGGCCCTCGGTCGTGACCGCCATCACGACGTGGCTTCTGGCGCGAATCGAACCCGGTATCCGTGA
This sequence comes from uncultured Actinomycetota bacterium, assembly GCA_963780835.1. GTDB lineage: Bacteria > Actinomycetota > Actinomycetes > Mycobacteriales > Pseudonocardiaceae > Pseudonocardia. The sequence continues at coordinate 52,440 of CAWADQ010000038.1, forward strand.
CGCGGTCGTTCTCACGCAGAAGCTTGATCGACTACGCCGAGGACGAGCGGCGCGCGCAGGGAGTGACCGACTGTCTGGCGGATGCGGTCGACGCCGTTCTGGATCAGGACCTGACGAGGAAGGTGAACATCGTCGGTTACAGCATGGGTGGTCTGGTCGCCCTCGACTACCTGTGCCCGCGCGCATCGACCTCGACCCGACGTGTCCGACGATCGATGCCGACAGGCGGTGCGCGTCCTCGTGACGATCGGTCATCCCGCAGATTTCGATGCGGGCTCTGCGTAGTCCTACCTGACCAGCGTTCACAGGTGCGGCCGGTGTGGACGAACATCTTCATCCCGCAGATGGTTCTCGGTTCGAACTTCGGGGACGACGGAGATGACGAGGCGCCGCGCGAGGTCGCCGCCGGCGCACGGGTTGCTGAGCTGAAATTGGCTCACAACGTGCGGTACACCGATCGGAGGCTTACCGCGCTGAATATCTGGGCAGCACGGCTTCCTCAGCCGATGTCGGCTATCGGGACGAGCCGACGGGCCGGACACGGGGCTGCCTGCCGTTGGTCTGGCAGGCGCTCGTGACGCGCATTGCACCGGCGGCCGCAAACGATGAGCCCGGTGTCCCAGTGAACCGCCCCGCGGCCGGACAGGACGCCCGTCGCGGGCTGATCGCCCAGGAGCCGCGAGGCGTGCAACACCGCTGCAACCCTCGTACGGGTCGCCGCCACGCGATGGACTGCGCCTGTGAGCGCGGTCACGAGCGGGGAGCTTCCGGTGGTACCGGGCTCGACGGTCGGGATCGTCGCCAACCCGATGTCGGGCCGCGACATCCGCCGCCTCGTCGCGCAGGCCTCGGTGTTCCCGAACGCCGAGAAGACCAACATGGTGGTGCGGCTGCTCGCCGCCGCGGGGGCCGCCGGGGTCGAGCGGGCCCTGGTCTCCACCGACGGCATGGGCGTCGCAGGCGGCGTCGTGCGGGCACTGGCGAAGCGCCGGGCGAACGCGGGGCGGCTGCCGCACCTCGAGTTCGTCGAGCTGGACGCGCTCACCGGCACCGCCGACGACACCCGGGCGCTCGTCGTGGCGATGCGCGCCCGCGGCGCCTGCGTGATCGTCACGCTCGGTGGCGACGGCACCGTCCGCGCGGCCGCGGCGACCTGCGAGGACGTCCCGCTGCTGCCCCTGTCGACCGGCACCAACAACGCCTTCCCCGAGATGTGGGAGGCCACCGTCGCCGGCACGGCGGCCGGCCTGCTCGCCACCGGGCGCGTCGACGCCGACGCCGTCACGCACCGCTCGAAGGTGCTGCACGTCGAGTGCGGGCCGACGCGCGAGGTCGCGCTGGTCGACGTGTGCGTCTCCACCGTCACCCACGTCGGCTCCAAGGCACTGTGGCAGCCCGCGACCCTGCGCGAGCTCTACTGCGCTTTCGCCGAGCCGCACGCGATCGGCCTGTCCAGCATCGCCGGCCTGCTGCACCCCGCCGCGCGGACCGATCCCCACGGCGTCGTCGTCACCCTCGCCGATCCCGCCACCGCGGACCGGACGGTCTTCGCCCCGATCGCGCCGGGCGTCGTCGCCCCGATCGGCGTCCGGGACGCCCGGGACCTGCCCGCCGGCGTCCCGCACCGGGTCGCCGTGGAGCGCGGCACCGTCGCGGTCGACGGCGAGCGCGAGATCGAGTTCGGCCCCGGCACCCCCGTCACCGTCACCCTCGCGCCCGCCGGACCGCGCGTGCTCGACGTGCGCGTCACGCTCGCCGACGCCGCCGCGCGCCGGCTCCTCGTCCACCAGCCCGAATCCCGTTCCATCCTGCAGTCGGCCCTCTGAACGAGGAGTAACAGATGAAGGCAGCACGGTTCCACGGTCCCGGCGACATCCGCATCGACGACATCCCCGAGCCCTCCGTCGGTCCGGGGCAGGTGAAGGTCGACGTCGAGTGGTGCGGCATCTGCGGCACCGATCTGCACGAGTACCTCGAAGGGCCGATCTTCATCCCACCGAAGGGCTCCCCGCACCCGCTGACCGGCCAGGAGATGCCGGTGGTGATGGGCCACGAGTTCGCCGGGGTCATCGCCGAGGTCGGGGCGGGCGTGACCAACGTCAAGGAGGGCGACCGGGTCGCCGTCGAGCCCTACGACGTGTGCGGCGAGTGTTCGGCCTGCGCGATCGGCCGCTACAACATCTGCCGCAAGCTGGGCTTCGTCGGCCTCGACGGCCAGCAGGGCGGGTTCGCCGAGAGGTGCGTCGTCGACTCCCGGTGGGCGCACCCGCTCGGTGACATCCCGACCGACCTCGGCGCGCTCGTCGAGCCGCTCGCCGTCGCCTACCACGCCGTGCGCCTCTCGGGCATCAAGCCGGGCGGCACCGCAGCGGTCTTCGGGTCGGGTCCGATCGGGCTGGTGACCACGGCTGCGCTGAAGGCGGCGGGGGCGGAGAAGGTGGTCGTCGTCGAGCCGGCCGCCGTCCGCAAGGCCAAGGCGCCCGGCGCGGGTGCGGACGAGGTGCTCGACCCGACCGAGGTGAACGTCCCCGACGCGATCCGCGACCTGACCGGCGGCGCGGGCGTGGACGTGGCCTTCGAGTGCGCGGGCGTGGACGCCGTGCTCGCGAGTGCCGTCGGCTCGGTGCGCCCCGGCGGCACGGTCGTCAACGTGGCGATCTGGGGCCACTCGGCCAGCTTCGCGGTGAACGAGCTCGTGTTCTCCGAGATCAACCTCATCGGCACGCTCGCGTACTGCGAGGACCACCCGGCCACCATCGGCCTGCTCCGCGACAAGAAGGTCGACGCCACGCAGTTCATCACCGGCCGGATCGGGCTCGACGACCTCGTCGGCAAGGGGTTCCGCGAGTTGATCGACAACAAGGAGGAGAACGTGAAGATCCTCGTGACCCCGAAGGACCTGGTGTGAGCGAGCTTGCGAGCGAATCAATGTCACAGCGAGTCGCGAAGAGCACGACCGAGCGAAGCGAGGGAGTGCGATGAGCGCCGCCATCGTCACGGGTGCCGGCCGGGGGATCGGCCGGGGGATCGCGCTGCGGCTGGCCCGCGACGGGCACGCCGTCGCCGTGAGCGACGTGAACAAGGCGGGAGCCGAGGCAGTCGCCGAGGAGATCACCGACGCCGGTGGCCGCGCGATCGCGGTACCGGCCGACGTCACCGACCGCGACGCCGTCTTCGCGCTCGTCGACCGGGCCGCCGACGAGCTCGGCAGCGTCGACGTCATGGTCGCCAACGCGGGCATCGCCCAGGTCAAGGCCCTCCTGGACGTGACACCCGACGACCTGCGGAAGATCTTCGACGTCAACGTCTTCGGCGTCGTCTACAGCATCCAGGCCGCGGCCGAGAAGATGATCGCCCAGGGCACCGGCGGCAAGATCATCAATGCCGCCTCGATCGCCGCGCACGGCGGGTTCGACCTGCTCGGCCACTACTGCGCCACCAAGTTCGGGGTCCGGGCGCTCACCCAGGCCGCCGCGAAGGAGCTGGCGAAGCACAAGATCACGGTCAACGCCTACTGCCCCGGCGTCGTCGACACCGACATGTGGGAGCTGATCGACGAGCAGATGGGCCCCTACCTCGGCACCGGCAAGGGCGAGGCGAAGGCCCAGTTCGGCGCCGGTATCGCGCTCGGCCGCCTGCAGACCCCCGCCGACGTCGCCGCGCTCGTCTCCTACCTCGCGGGACCCGACTCGGACTACATGACCGGACAGTCGATCATCATCGACGGAGGGATGGTGTACTCGTGACCGGAACCCTGACCCAGGCCCCCACCACCGAGCTCACGCCGGACGGTCTGCTCGATGCCTACCGCACGATGCGGACGATCCGCGACTTCGAGGAGCGGGTCCACGAGGAGTTCGCCACCGGCGACATCCCTGGCTTCGTCCACCTCTACGCCGGTGAGGAGGCCTCGGCCACCGGCGTGTGCAGCCACCTCGACCTGCGTGACGCGATCGCCTCGACCCACCGCGGGCACGGGCACTGCATCGCCAAGGGCGTCGACGTGATGGGGATGATGGCGGAGATCTTCGGCAAGCTGACCGGCTCGTGCCGGGGCAAGGGCGGCTCGATGCACATCGCCGACCTGTCGAAGGGCATGCTCGGCGCGAACGGGATCGTCGGCGGCGGTCCGCCGCTGATCTGCGGGCGCGCGCTCGCGTCCAAGTTCAAGGGCGACGGCGGTGTCGCGGTCGCGTTCTTCGGCGACGGCGCGTCGAACCAGGGCACGACGTTGGAGTCGCTGAACCTGGCCTCGATCTGGAACCTGCCCGCGATCTTCGTCGCGGAGAACAACGGCTATGCCGAGGCCACGTCGTCGACCTGGTCGGTGGCCACCGACGACATCGCCGACCGGGCCGCGGCGTTCGGGATGCCCGGCGTGATCGTCGACGGGTTCGACTTCTTCGCGGTGCACGAGGCTGCCGGCGAGGCCGTGGCCCGCGCCCGCGAGGGCGGCGGTCCCACGCTGATCGAGGTCAAGTTCACCCGCTACTTCGGCCACTTCGAGGGCGACCAGCAGCTCTACCGGGCCGACGAGGTGCGCAACGCCCGCGAGAACCTCGACTGCCTCAAGGTCTTCCGCGCCCGGGTCACCGGGTCGGGCCAGCTCACGAACGACCAGCTCGACCAGGTCGACCAGGAGGTGGCGAAGGCGATCGACGCGTCGGTGACCGCCGCCAGGGCCGCGCCCAAGCCGGGCGCCGACGACCTGCTCACCGACGTCTACGTCTCGTACTAGAGGGAAGGATCGCGACATGGCACGTTCCATCACCTACCGCGAGGCGATCAACGAGGCGATCGCCCAGGAGATGGCCCGCGACGAGCGCGTGATCGTCATGGGCGAGGACAACGCAGGCGGCGCCGGCTCACCGGGCGAGGACGACGCCTGGGGCGGGGTGCTCGGCGTCACCAAGGGCCTCTACGGGAAGTTCCCGGGCCGGGTGCTCGACACGCCGATCTCGGAGTCGGCGTTCATCGGCGCCGCCGTGGGTGCGGCGACCGGTGGCCTGCGGCCCGTCGTCGAGCTCATGTTCATCGACTTCATGGGCGTCTGTTTCGACCAGATCTTCAACCAGGCTGCGAAGTTCCGGTACATGTTCGGCGGGAAGGCGGTCACGCCCGTCACGATCCGGACGATGTGGGGCGCGGGGCTCCGGGCGGCCGCGCAGCACAGCCAGAGCCTGCTGCCGGTGTTCACCCACGTCCCGGGGCTGAAGGTGGCGGCGCCGTCGAACCCGTACGACGCCAAGGGGCTGCTGATCCAGGCGATCCGCGACGACGACCCGGTGATCTTCGCCGAGCACAAGATGCTCTACGACCTCGCCGGCGAGGTGCCCGAGGAGAGCTACGCGATCCCGTTCGGCGAGGCGAACATCGCCCGCGAGGGCGGTGACGTCACGATCGTCGCGATCGGCCGCATGGTGAACACCGCGCTGGAGGCGGCGGACGAGCTGGCCGCGTCCGGGATCGAGGTCGAGATCATCGACCCCCGCACCACCAGCCCGCTCGACACCGACACGATCCTCGAGTCGGTGGAGAACACCGGGCGGCTCGTCGTGGTCGACGAGTCGAACCCGCGGTGCTCGCTCGCGTCGGACATCGCGGGCCTGGTGGCGCAGGAGGCCTTCGGGGCACTGCGGGCACCGATCCAGCAGGTCACGGGCCCGCACACCCCGGTGCCGTTCGCCGATTCCCTGGAAGACCTGTTCATCCCGGACGCCACGCGCATCGCCGCGGCGGTGAAGACGGTGGCCGACTATGGCAGGTGACCACGACGAGCGCATCCACACCGTGACGATGCCCAAGTGGGGCCTCTCGATGACGACCGGCAAGATCGTCGAGTGGTTCGTCGCGGAGGGTGACGTCCTCGGCAAGGGTGACGACGTCGTCGACATCGACACCGACAAGATCGCCGGAACGCTGGAGTCGCCGGTGGCCGGGCCGGTGCGCCGGTTGGTCGCCGAGGTGGGCGACCAGCTGCCGATCGGCGCGGTGCTCGTGGTCGTCGCGCCGGAGGAGGTTCCGGACAGTGAGATCGACGCCGTCGTCGCCGAGGCGAAGGAGGCGGCGGCGTCGGGGGCGCTGGAGGTGCCGGACGAGCCGCAGCCGCAGCTCGTCGAGATCGGCGGCCGGACGATCTCCTACTTCACGCTGACCGCGGAGGAGCCGGGCGGTGATCCGGTGGTGCTCGTGCACGGCTTCGGCGGCGACAAGAACTCGTGGCTGTTCGTGCAGCAGCCGCTCGCCGAGCACCACGCGGTGCACGCGCTCGATCTGCCCGGGCACGGTGCGTCGGACAAGGAGGTGGGCGACGGGTCGTTGGCCTCCCTGGCCGACACCGTCGTCGGGTTCCTCGACGCGCTCGGGATCTCCCGCGCGCACCTCGTGGGGCACTCGCTCGGCGGCGCCGTCGTGGCGGCGGTGGCCCGCTCCACGCCAGGAAGGGTGGCCTCGCTGACGCTGCTCGCTCCGGCCGGCTACTCGGCCGACGCCGACGCGGAGTACCTGCGGGGCTTCGCGGCGGCCGCCACCCGGCGGGAACTCAAGCCGCTGGTCGGGCGGCTGTTCGCGGACCCCGCGCTGGTCACCCGCCAGCTGGTCGACGACCTGCTGCGCTACAAGCGGCTCGACGGGGTCGACAAGGCCCTGTCCGCGCTGCTCGGCACGCTGCTCGACGGCGATCGCCAGGCGATCGACACCCGCGGGCTGCTCGAGGGCGTCGACGTGCCGGTGACCGTGGTCTGGGGCGCGGCGGACCGGATCCTGCCCCCGCCCGATGACATCGGGGAACGGGTGGACGCCGGGCACATGGTGCACATGGAGGCGGCGAACGACGTCGTCCGCGTGCTGCGGGTGCACCTGTAGACGTCGGTTTCTGACGAACGGCGCTCTCGTCGGACGGACACCCGACGAGAGTGCCGCTCGTCGGATCAGGACTCTCGGGCGGTGGTGAGGTCGGCCTCGACGTCGGCGTGCGGGCGGCGGGTGGCCAGGCGTGGCCTGCCGGGCCGCCGACCGGGGGCTGCGGCCCGGCAGGCCACTTGCCACGTCGCACCCGCCGCGCCACGCTGCGTGGCAGAGCGCATGCGGCGTGCGGCGATGCGGGGGGCAACGATGAGGAACGGTCCGGCGGGGCCCGTTCGGGTGTTGTTCGTGCTCGCCGCGGCCGCCCTGCTCGCGGGCTGCGGCGGCGGTCCTCCGCCGGGGCCGCCGCCGGCCGCCCCGCCGCCGCCTGCGACGCCGCAGGCGTGGACGGACACGGTGTGCGGGGCGCTCGTCCCCGTCGTCGCGCGGCTCACCGCCGCCCCCGGGTTCGACCTCGGGGCCCCGGACGCCACCCGGCAGGCGTACCTGACCTACCTCGACGAGGGCCTCGCGGTGACCGACCGGGCCCGCACCGAGATCGCGGCGGCCGGGCCCGCTCCCGTCCCGGACGGCGACGTGATCGCCGAGCAGGTCCGCGGGGACGTCGCCGACCTGCGTGCGGACCTCGCCGAGGCCCGCGACCAGGTGCAGCGGACCGACACGGGCAGTGCCGTCGCGTTCGGCCGCGCGCTCGTCGGCGTGACCCGGGTGGTGGGCGCGCTGCTCAACGGCGCCGAGGTCGCCGGGACGATCAACCGCGACCCGACGCTCGAGGCGGCCTATGCGGCGTCGCCGTCGTGCGCGCAGCTGCAGCGCTCCGGCGCGCCTGCCACCGCACCCCCGTCGGCCGCGACGGTGCCGACGCGGTGACGCCGCAGCGGCCTCCCGTCAGCTCGTGATGTCCTTGCGCCTGAACCGCACCACCGCCGCCGCGAAGAACACCGCGGCGTAGGCGACGGCCGAGAACGCACCGCGGGTCATGTCGCCCCAGTCGATCTGGTCGGCCAGCAGCCCGGACCAGGCCGTGCCGAAGTGCGTGGGCAGGTAGTCGCGCAGCTCGTCGAGCGCCGTGATCTGGTCCAGGATCTGGGAGATGATGGACGCCATCACCGCGCCGCCGACGGCGCCGAGCGGTGCGTCCGTCGACACCGACAGCAGCATCGCCAGCCCCGCCACCCAGCACAGGTGCACGGCGATGTAGAGCGCGCCCAGCAGCACCCGGGTGGCCCCTGCGGCGAACGGCAGGGACTCACCGGTGGGGCTCACCAGGTCGTTCGCCCCGTAGGCGAGCGTGCCCACGAGCAGCGCCACGATCGGCAGCAGGAGCAGCGCGGTGAGCGAGAGCAGGCCGGCGACGACTGCCTTCTGCCGCAGCAACCGCGCCCGGGGGATCGGCGCAGCGAGCAGGTAGCGCAGGCTCGACCACGACGCCTCGGCGGCCACCGTGTCGCCGAAGAACAACGCCACGACCACGACCAGCAGGAACCCGGCCGAGGCGAACAGTGCGAACACCGCGAAGTTCGCCCCGCTGCCCTTGGCGAGGTCCACGAGGTTCGGCGCGCCGCCGGGTGGCCCGTCGTCGCCCAGCTCGAACGCGATCCAGAGGATCACCGGCAGCAGCGCGACCAGCGCGAACGCCACCTGCGTCCGGCGGCGGCGCAGCTGGCGGACCAGCTCGACGCGCACGGGCAGGGTCCGCTCCGGGCGGTACGGTGCGTGCTCCACGAGCGGCAGCGCGCCGACGTGGCCGGCGACGGTGGACGGTCCGGGCGCCGCGTCGCGGCGACCGCGCCGGCCCGCGGTCGCCCGCTCCTCGTCCGTCGGGCCGGTCATCGCGTCGGGTCCTCTCCCACGAGCTGCAGGAACGCGTCTTCGAGGCGCCGCCGGGGACCGGCCGAGCGCACCTCGACGCCCGCGGTGACCAGTGCGCGCACCGCCGCCGACCGGGCGGTGCCGTCGAGCTCGGCGTGCACGGCGTCGCCCTCGACCGCGACGCCCCGGACACCGTCGAGCCCGCCGAGCACCGCGGCGGCCCGCTCGGGCGCGTCCACGGTGAAGCTCGCCGCGCCACCCCCGGCGATGATGTCGTCGACCGTCCCGCTCGCCACCACGACGCCCTGGTGCATCACGATGACGTGCGAGCACGTCTGCTCCACCTCGGCCAGGAGGTGGCTCGACACCAGCACGGTGCGCCCCGCCGCCGCGTAGCGCTGCAGCACCTCGCGCATGGCGTGGATCTGCGGCGGGTCGAGCCCGTTCGTCGGCTCGTCCAGCACCAGCAGCTCCGGCAGCCCGAGCATGGCCTGGGCGATCGCGAGGCGCTGCCGCATGCCGTGGCTGTACGTCCCGACGCGGCGCCGCACCGAGCCGCCCAGCCCGGCGATCTCCAGGGCGTCGTCGAGATGTGCCTCCTCGGTCGGCCGCCCGGTCGCCGCCCAGTAGAGCCGCAGGTTCTCCAGGCCGGACAGGTGCGGCAGGAAACCGGGGCCCTCGACGAATGCCCCGATGCGGGCCAGCACCGGGTGCGCCCGCCCCGACCGGCTCGCCGAAGGCGTGGATCGAGCCCGCCGTGGGCCGGATCAGGCCCATCAGCATGCGCAGCACGGTGGTCTTGCCCGCACCGTTCGGGCCGAGCAGGCCCAGCACCATGCCCCGCTCGACGTCGAACGACACCCCACGTACGGCGCGGAACCCGCCACGGTACGTCTTGGCGAGGTCGTGGATCTCCAACGGCCGCGCCGCCGGGACGTCGGCGGCGCCCGGGGCCGGTGGCATGCGCGTCGGAACGGCCGCGCCGGGGGGCGCGGCGGCACGACCGGCGCGGCGGCGCCACAGCCGGGACGCCACCATCGCGAGCAGCGCCGCAGCCAGCACCCCGGCGATGCCGAGCAGCGGCCCGAGCGGCACGGTGTTCGCGGTGACGGCCTCGCCGGGCACGACCGGGACGACGAGCGCCGCGTCCGCGCCGTCGCCGAGCCCGATCCGCCAGGCCGCAGGGGTCGTGGTGCCGGCGTAGCCCTGGTCCGTGGTGCCGAACGACACCATCAGCCGGTTGCCCGCCTCGATCGGGGCGACGACGCCGGGCAGGGTGACCGTGACCCGCGCGGGGGACCCGTCGGATGGGACGGCCACCCGCACGGGTGCGACCGCGCCGCCGAGCAGTGTCCGGGTGCCGTCCGAGGTGACCTCGTAGACCTTGCCGAACAGCACCGCCGCGTCCGGCGCGGGCTGGCCCGGCACCCGGGCGACCGTGAGGTCGACCCGCGGCGTGCCGGCCACGAGCAGCGGGGCGGCGACGGGGGCGGTGCGGAACGTGGCGGACTGCCCGGGGAGCTCTGCGGTGAACGCGGCGATGCGGCTGCCGACGGTGCCCAGCGCGCCGCCGAGCCCCGGCAGCGCGGTGATCGCGGCGGGATTGCCGCCCGCCGGGACCAGCGCGACCTGCGGCTCGCCCTCCAGCGGGAGCGGCCGGGTGGACACGGCCGGGGCGCCGGCGAGGCCGGGGTAGGCGGGTGCCTCCACGGTGCGGCTGGTGGGCGTGTCACCGCCGGTGCGCACGCCGCTCGCGACGGTGTAGCCGAAGCTCGCGCCCGGGTCGCCCTTCCCGGCAAGCCAGTGGTCGAACCAGTCCCCGATGGCGTCCCGGACGCGCTGGTCCACGCCGCCGCCGTCGTGCCCGCCGCCGTACCAGAGCACACGCACCGCGCCGCCCGCCGCGGCGATCTGCCGAGCGGTGGCGTCGGCCTGGTCCAGCCCGAACAGCGTGTCCGCCTCGCCCTGCACGACGAGCGTCGGAGCGGTGATCCGGTCCGTGACCGAGGCGGGGGAGGAGCGGCGCAGGAGCTCCGCGGTGGCGGGGGAGAGCCGTCCGGTGGTGGCGGCCTCGGTGTAGGCCGCACACACGGCAGGGGTGAAGCGGCCGCAGGTGAGCGGCAGACCGGGATCCGGCGCCGCCGGGGGACCGGCCGGCTGACCCGAGTCCCCGGCGGCCGGCACGCCGTCGCCCTCGACCGCACCGCGCGGCCCACCTCCCGGCGCGAGACCGGCGGAGAAGAACACCCCGGCCCAACCGCGCTTGAACACCCCGTCCGGGGAGAAGGCGCCGCGGGCCGGGGTGTCGGAAGGCAGCGACCCGGGCGCCGCGGCGGCGTTCGGGAACAGGGCCTGCCCGAGGTCGTTCCACGTGATCACCGGGGCCACGGCGTCGATGCGCCGGTCGTACCCGGCGAGCAGCAGCGCCAACGCCCCGCCGTACGACCCGCCCGTGACGCCCACCCGCGGGTCGCCGGGGCCGTCCTGGACCACCTCGGGGCGTGTGGCCAGCCGGTCGACCAGCGCGCGGGCGTCCGCGACCTCGAAGTCCGGGGAGTCCAGCGCGATCTGCCCGCCGCTGGCCCCGAAGCCGCGCGCCGTCCACGTGAGGACGACGAACCCGCGGTCGACGAGCGCGCGCGCGTCCGCGTCGACCGACGCCTTCGTGCCGCCGAAGCCGTGCGCGACCAGGACGGCAGGCGCGGGCGTCGCGGGCGGCAGGTACAGGGTGGTGTCGAGGGTGATCGTGCCGGGCAGCCCGGCGCCCGCGGGGACCTCGACCTTCTCCTCGACGGTCCGGGTCCCCGTGGCGGCGGCCGCCGGAGCGGCGCCCACCAGCGCGAGCAGGGCCGCAGCGAGCACCGCGACCGTGAACCGGGCGCGAGACGCGCCGGCGCGGACCGCGGTGGAGGGGGACATGCTGGCGACCGTAGGGCAGCCCACCGACGGTTCCGCGTGTGGCCCTCAGCCGCCTCTCAGCGCCCTCGCGCCCCGGTGCGTTCCGTCACCCTGAAACGCCCAGAACTGGCGTCTGCGTTGCCGATCCGTGACAATGGAGGTGCACCGGAGGGGAGTATCCCGCCTACGGTGACATCGTCAGCACGGTATCCGCCCGATCGGGAAGGTACCCGGTGTCACTGGTCGATCGCGAGCGTCGTTGTACGTTTTGTCCGCGTCGACGGGAGAGACCTCGGGCCGCTCGACGCCGCCCGAACGACCTCCTCCGGAAGGACACCGTATGAACGTGCCCCTGTGGCTCTGGCTGGCCACCATCGGTGGTCTGGTCGCGATCATCCTGGCCGACCTGTTCCTCGTCGACCACAGGCCGCACGCGGTGACCGCGCGCGAGGCCACCCGATGGGTGCTGTTCTACGTCGCCCTGGCCGTCGCGTTCGGGGTCGGGCTGTGGCTGTTCGCGGGCGGTGTGGCCGCCGGGGAGTTCTTCGCCGGGTACATCACCGAGTACTCGCTGTCGGTGGACAACCTGTTCGTGTTCGTCCTCATCATGGCCGCGTTCCGGGTGCCCGCGGAGCACCAGCACCGGGTGCTCCTCGTCGGCATCGTCATCGCCCTGGTGATGCGCGGTGCGTTCATCGCGGTCGGTTCGGCCGCGATCCAGGCGTTCAGCTGGGTGTTCTACCTGTTCGCAGCGGTGCTGATCGTGACGGCGGTCAACGTGGCCCGGCAGGGCACCGACCACGACGAGGAGTTCTCGGAGAACGCGCTCCTGCGGCTGATACGTCGGGTCGTGCCGGTGACCCCGGAGTTCCACGGATCGCGGTCGTTCGTGCGGGTCGCGGGACGCCGCATGGTCACCCCGATGCTGGTCGTGATGGTCGCGATCGGGTCGACGGACCTGCTGTTCGCGCTCGACTCGATCCCGGCGATCTTCGGGCTCACCCAGGAGCCGTTCCTCGTGTTCACGGCGAACGCGTTCGCGCTGATGGGGCTGCGGCAGCTGTACTTCCTGCTCGGCGGGCTGCTGTCGAAGCTGGTGTACCTGTCCTACGGCCTGGCGGTGATCCTCGGCTTCATCGGTGTCAAGCTCGTGCTCGAGGCCCTGCACGAGAACAACCTGCCGTTCATCAACGGCGGGCAGCCGGTGCCGGTGCCGACGGTCGGCATCCTGGTGTCGCTGAGCGTCATCATCGGGGTCCTGGCGATCACCACGATCGCGAGCCTGGTCAAGGTGCGCCGCGACGCGGCGGCCGCGCGGGACGCCGCCCGGGACACGGAGGTCGCCGCGACCGCGGACCTGCCGGTCCCGACCCCGGCCTGCGGCGTCGCGCCCGCCCGGCGCGCCCCCGGGCCCGGGCAGCCCGGACCCGTCGCGAGCCTGAGCGGAGCCGCCCGCCTCCGACGCGTCAGGTGCGCGGCGGCAGGTGGTGCAGCGTCACCGCGCCCAGCCGTCCGTCGCCCACCTCCGCGGTCATCCAGCTGTAGGTCGGCTGCCGCCTGCGGTCGGTCGGCGAGCCGGGGTTGAGGAGCCGCAGCGTGGTGCCGTCCGGCCGGATCGCGGTGGTGTCCCAGGGGATGTGGCTGTGCCCGAACACCAGGACGTCGACGTCCGCGTACGCCGCCGCGCACCGGCGTTCCCGGCCCGTGGCGGCCCCGGTCTCGTGGACCACGGCGAACCGGACTCCGCCCACATCCATCCGCGCGACCTCCGGCAACCGGGCCCGCAGCGCGGGCCCGTCGTTGTTCCCGTGGACCCCCACCAACCGTGCCGCCCGCGCCTCCACGGCGTCGAGCAGGTCGACGGTGACCCAGTCGCCCGCATGCACGACCACGTCGGCGGCGTCGATCGCGGCCCACAACGGTTCCGGCAGGTCGCGGGCACGGCGCGGCAGGTGGGTGTCCGCGGTCAGGACGAGCCGCAGGGACATCTCTCGTGCGCCTGTCAGCTCACGCCCAGCAGGTCGACCACGAACACCAGCGTCTCACCCGGCTTGATCACGCCGCCTGCGCCGCGGTCGCCGTAGCCCAGGTGCGGCGGGATCACGAGCTTGCGCCGTCCCCCGACCTTCATGCCCGCCACACCCTTGTCCCAGCCGCCGATCACCCGGCCGGCCCCGAGCGGGAAGCGGAACGGCGCGCCGCGGTTCCAGGAGGCGTCGAACTCCTCGCCCGTGGAGTGCGCGACCCCGACGTAGTGCACGCTGACGGTCTGGCCGGGCACTGCCTCGGGGCCGTCGCCGACGGCGATGTCCTCGACGACCAGGTCGGTCGGCGGCGGGCCGTCATACGGGTCGACGTCGGGGCGCTGCGGTGCGGTCACGGGAACCTCCGGGAACGAATCGGGTGCCGCCAAGCATGTCCTGTAGATCAGCGCCGCAGCGGAGCAAGGCGGTGATCCACAGGTGGAAGGACGAGACTGCCAGACCCGGTTCCCCCGCCGTCGACGGCGTGACCGACGGGCGGGAAGGGTAGCCGGACCTCGATGATCGAGCGGGTGAGCGACGTGCGGTCGGCCGGGCACGGTGGGAGCGAGCAGCCGGGGGACCGGCCGACGACACCCCCGACCCCCGGCGCTGGCGCGCACTCTCGGTGACGCTCACCGCCGGATTCATGAGCCTGCTCGACGTCAGCATCGTGGCCGTCGCGCTGCCGTCCATGCGCGAGAGCCTCGAAGCCTCGCCCGCCGCGATCCAGTGGGTGGTCTCGGGGTACGCGCTGACGTTCGGGCTCGCGCTCGTGCCGGCGGGGCGTCTGGGAGACGCCGTCGGACGGAGGCGGATGTTCCTCGCCGCGCTCGCCGGGTTCGTGGTGTGCAGCGCGGCGGCCGGGGCGGCGCAGAACGAGGGCATGCTGGTCGCGGCCCGCCTCGCGCAGGGCGTCGCCGCCGGGGCGCTGGCGCCGCAGAACTCGGCGCTGATCCAGCAGCTCTTCCGCGGCGCGGAACGGGGACGCGCGTTCGGCTTCTTCGGCGCCACGGTCGGGATCTCCACCGCCGCGGGGCCGGTGCTCGGCGGCGTCATCCTCGCGCTGGCCGGGGGCCCCGGCGGATGGCGGTGGATCTTCTACGTCAACGTGCCCATCGGGCTCGTCGCCCTCGTGCTCGCCGCGCGGCTGCTTCCGCGCGGGAGACCGGGTCGGCGCGGGCAGGTCGACGTCGCGGGGGTCGCGCTGCTCGGCGGCGGCGTACTCGCCCTGATGCTGCCGCTCGTGCAGGCCGAGTCGGGCGGGCTGGCGCGGCTGTGGTGGCTGTTCGCGGTGGGGCTCGCGCTGCTCGCGGCCTTCGCGCTGTGGGAGCGACGGGTGGTGCGCCGCGGCGGGGAGCCGCTGCTGGACCCGCGGCTCATCACGCAGACGCCGGGCTACGCCACCGGGGCGGCGCTGGGCACCGTCTACTTCATCGGCTTCTCCGGCATCTGGCTGGTGTTCGCGCTGTTCTTCCAGACCGGACTGGGGTGGACGCCGCTGCAGTCGGGGCTCGCCGTGACTCCGTTCGCGCTGGGGTCGGCGGTGTCGGCGGTGTTCGGCGGGCGTCTCGTCGACCGGTACGGGCGGCGGCTGACGGTGATCGGGCTCACCGGCGTGCTCGTCGGGATCGCGGCGGCCGGAGTCGTGCTCCGCTTCGCCCCGGCGGGCTCGGTGGGCTGGGCAGTGGCGCCCGCGCTCCTGCTGGGCGGGCTGGGCGGCGGCCTGGTGATCTCCCCGAACGTGACGATGACGCTGCGCGACGTGCCGGTGCGGATGGCCGGCTCAGCGGGCGGGGCGCTGCAGACCGGGCAACGCTTCGGCGCGGCGATCGGCACCGCCACCCTGCCCGCGCTGTTCTACCTGGTGCTGTCGTCGACGGGGAACGACTTCCGGGCCGCGATCGCCGCGGCGCTCGCCACCGCGGTGGTCGGGGTGGCCTCGGCGCTGGTGATCGCGGTGGTCGAGTGGCGGCGCGAGGTGCACCGGGAACGCGCCGACGCGGGCCGGCCGGCGGATCCGCAGAACTGATCGGATGGAGCGAACGCGGCGTCGGGTGCGGTAGATGCACCGAACGCCGCGTTCGGTGCATCACCCCGCGGCGGGCGGCGCCGCGATGCCGAGGGCGTCACGGAGGAACTCCACCTGCAGCAGAAGCAGGTTCTCCGCCACCACCTCCTGCGGCGTCATGTGCGTGACCCCGGACAGCGGCAGCACGCTGTGTGGGCGGCCGCCGGCGAGCAGCGCCGACGACAGCCGGAGCGTGTGGGCGGCGACGACGTTGTCGTCGGCGAGGCCGTGCACCAGGAGGAGCGGACGGGTCAGCTTCGCGGCGTCCGGGAGCAGCGAGGTCCGCGCGTAGGCGTCGGGATGGGTGTCGGGACGGCCCAGGTAACGCTCCGTGTAATGGGTGTCGTACAACGTCCAGTCGGTGACGGGCGCTCCGGCGACGGCGGCGTGGAAGACGTCCGGGCGGCGCAGCACGGCCAGCGCCGCGAGGTAGCCCCCGAACGACCACCCGCGGATGCCCACACGGGTCAGGTCGAGCTCGGGGCGGCCGGCCGCGAGCGCGTGCAGGGCGTCGACCTGGTCGTCCAGCACCGGCCCGGCGAGATCGCCCCACACCGCACGCTCGAACTCCGGGCCGCGTCCCGGGGTGCCCCGGCCGTCGACGACGACGACGGCGAAGCCCTGCTCGGCGAACCACTGGCTGGTCAGGTGCGCGCCGCGCGCGGCGACGACGCGCTGGGCGTGCGGGCCGCCGTAGGGGTCCATGAGCACCGGCAGCGGCGCCCCCGGCTCGTGCCACGACGGGAGCAGCAGCGCGGTGCGCAGCGCCCGCTCGCCGGCCCGGTGCAGGGTGATCCGGGGGATCAACCCGGGCGGCTCGGCGAACGACGTGACCGCCCGCTCGATCCCGCCCGCCGGCCGGACGGTGGTGACCGTGCCGTCGGCGTCGAGCGACTGCCTGCTCACGACGAGGGTCCCGCCGACCAGCCGCCCGCCGTGCACACCGGGCTCCGGGGTGAGGCACCGCAGCCCGTCCGCGGCGGACCAGGTCCACAGCGCGGTCGAGACCGGGTCGTCGGAGGCGCCGAGCAGCACGGTGTCCCCGTCGACGTCGAGCACGGCGCGGACCTGGAGGGTCGGTGGGGTGACCGGTTCACCATCGACGAGCAGCCGGCGCGCGGCCCCGTCGTCGGTGATCCACAGCAGCGCGCCGGAGGCCGTGCGGGCCGGCACGCCGGGGACGATCTCGACCCAGTGCCGGTCGGTGTCCTCGTGCACGAGGGTGGTGGCGCCGGTGGCCGGGTCGACCCGCAGCACGCGCAGCGCGCGCTGGTCGCGCGGCTGGACCACGATCAGCAGTTCCTCAGCGGACCACACGACGTGCGCCAGGTACTCGTCGCGCCCGGCGTCCCACGCGACGTCGACGCGGGTGCCGTCGAGCCCGACGACGACGAGCGACACCAGCGCGTTCGGCGTACCGGCCGCGGGGTAGGCGACGACCGTGGGCTCGCGGTCGGGGTTCGCGGGGTCCGCGATGTACCAGCGGCGGACCGGGGCGTCGTCGACCCGGGCGACGAGCAGCGACCGGCCGTCCGGGGACCACCAGTACCCGCGCATCCGGTTCATCTCCTCGGCCGCGACGAAGTCGGCGAGGCCGTAGGTGACCGTGGTGCCCTCGGGCGCGGCGAGGACCGCCGTGGTGGCGTCGGCGAGGTCGTGGACGTGCAGCGCGCCGCCGCTGACGTACGCGACCCGGGTGCCGGTCGGGTCCGGTCGGGGGTCGACGACGGGGCCGGGCGAGTCGAGCAGCCGCGGCGGGGCGCCGTCCGGGGTGAGTCCGGTGACGTAGGCGCGTCCCGACAGCGCGAATGCGGCGATGTCGCCCGCGCGGTCCGTGGCGTAGGCGACGATCCCGCCCGCCTGCTCGCGCGCGCGCTCTCGCCGGGCCCGCTCCTCGGGCGGCAGGTCGTCGGCGCTACCGCCGTCGAGCACGCGGGGGTCGGCGACCAGGCGTTCCTCGGCGGTGGCCGGGTCCAGGGTCCAGAGGCAGGTGACGGCGTCGGTCGCCGCCACGGCTGCGCAGGAACGTGACGCGCGCCCCGTCGGGGGAGGGCGTCACGCCGCGGGGGGCGCCCAGGGTGAAGCGGCGGGTCCGGGCCTGGCGGCGGGGGAAGGAGTCCGTCACGCCGACAGTCTGCCCCGGCGGTGGACCTCGGAGCGGCCCGACGGTATCTGGAAGGGGGTCGGCTCGTTCCTCCCCACAGGGAGGTGAACGACGATGATCACCATGTACCTGTCGCCGCGGTCGCTGGAGGCGGCCCGCGCCGTCGACCCGTACGTCTCGGCCGCGGCGGTGCACGCCGCCGTCGAGGTCGCCGTGGCCGAGCAGTTGCGCGCGCACGCGGACCAGGGTCCGGACGAGATCCGCGCCTGGGCCGCCGCGCTCGACCGCCGGGAAGGCGACCGGGACTGATTCGGGGGACGCCGGCTGCCGACCTCCGGTGAGCGAGCGTACGAGCGAATCAGTGTCACAGCGCCTGCGCGCCGAGTCGAACGCCTCTGGGCCGACCGAGCGCAGCGATGGAGTGCGGTGCGCGTGGTCGTGTCGACGTGGGGGTTCAGTCCACGCAGGTGACTCCGGCGGCGGAGATGCCGGCGCTCGGCGCCGGGGTGCTCGGGGTCGGGTTCTCCGTGCGCCGCTGCAGCCGCGGTGTCCGTGGCGGCGATCGTGTCGCGGACGAAGGTGCGGACGTCCTCCGTGTCGACCTGCACGGCGATCCCGTCCACCGGCGTGTCGAGTGCGGGGGTTCCCGTCGGGATGGTGACGAACCGGATGTCGCCGCCGGACATCCGCCCGAACTGGGTGATGAGCCGGTCGAGGTTCCACCCGCGGTCCAGGACGACGTTCCGGGTGACGGCGTCGACGAGCCGGCGGACCGCGCCCGGGTCGGACAGCGTCCCGGTCGACAGCATCCCGCTCGCCAGGCCGGCGAGGAACGCCTGCTGGCGGGCGATACGGTCCAGGTCCCCGCCCTCGAGGCCGTGGCGCTGCCGGACGAAGGCGAGCGCGTCGGCGCCGCTGACGATCTGCGGGCCTGCGGGGAGGTCGACCCCGGACCGAACCTCGTGCTCGGGCCGCTTGAGGCACACCGGCACCCCACCGATCGCCTCGGTCATCTCGACGAACCCGGCGAGGTTGATCTCCGCGTAGTGGTCGATCGGGAGCTGGGTGAACTTCTCGACGGTCGCGACCAGCGCGCGGCGGCCGGCGTCGCGGGACCGCCGGTCGAGCTCGGGACCGGTGACCCCCTGGGCCTCGAGAGCGGCCTTCGCGTCGTCCGTGGCCCGCCCGTACGCTGAGTTGATCTTGTGGCGCCCGTTGCCGTCGGCGAGGGCGACGAAGGAGTCGCGGGGGATCGAGATCGCGACGGCGCGCGCGTTCGGCCCGGCCGGGACGTGCAGCAGGATGATCGTGTCGGTGTGCAGCTGGCCTTCGTCGTCGCCCGCCCGCAGTTCCGCCAGCAGCCCCGGAGGCAGGGGGTTGCCCGATGCGTCGGTGCGGCTGTCCAGCCCCACGAGGAGCGCCGTGAACGGCTGATCGGGCTCCGGCGCCACGGTCCGGCTGCTGATGACGTCGCTCGTGACGACGCGGTCGGTCAGCGTCCGGTGGACCATCCAGCCGTACCCGGTGCCGATCAGCAACGCGAGCGACAGCATCGCGGCGACCGCGCGCCCGATCGCGCCGGCGACCACGCGCAGCAGGCGGGCGACTCCGTTCATCTGCACCCTCCCCGACGGGTCGCCGCCTGGAGGGTGCGACCGGTCCGCCGGGAATCGTCGCCCACAGGCGTGGGTGGGCGCCACACGAGCGCCGCAGAGCGGCGCCGCCGAGGCGTGCCACGACGCCACCGGACACGGCACGGCCGTGCCCGACGTCGCGGGGACGCTGGTCACCCCATCATGATCGGCCGACACGAACGCCGATGTCGATCACGGTTGGGTGATCGTTACCTGACGGCCGTCACTCCCCGCGTCCGTGCACGCTCCTCGCGTCCCCTGATGGACCAGGCACCGGGACGATCGGTGGATCGCCACCGCGCGCCACTCCGGGAGCAGGACAAGGGCGCGGCGGGCACGAGTGAGCGCGGGCCAGGTTCATGTCCGCCGAACCCGACTACCAGCCGCGGGCGCGCCACTCCGGCAGCGACGGGCGTTCCCGGCCGAGCGTGGTGTCGTCCCCGTGGCCGGGGTAGACCCACGTCTCGTCCGGCAGCGTCCCGAACACGCGCTCCTCGAGGTCGTCCATCAGCGACGCGAAGTCGTCCGGTGAGTTCGTCTTCCCCGGACCGCCCGGGAACAGGGAGTCGCCGGTGAACAGGTGCGGGCCGTCGGCCGCGCGGTACACCAGGGCGATCGAGCCGGGCGTGTGCCCGCGCAGGTGGATGACCTCCAGCGGCACCCGGCCGACCGTGATCGTGTCGCCCTGCTCGACCGTGTCGTCCGCGGGGACCGGCAACTCGGGCGCGTCCAGGGGGTGCGCGAGCTGCCGGGTGCCGAACTTCTCGGCAACCGCCCCGAGGGCCTGCCAGTGGTCGTAGTGGCGGTGCGTGGTGACCGTGGTGCGCAACTGCGCGCCCTTCGCCGCCCCGACCACGCCCACGAGGCGGTCCGGCTCGTTCGCCGCGTCGATCAGCAGCGCCTCGCCGGTCGCGGTGCAGACCAGGAGGTAGGCGTTGTTGTCCATCGGCCCGACCGAGACCTTCGTGATCGTCAGTGCGCCGAGGTCGCGGCGGGCAGCGGCCCCGCCCGGGTCCGTATGTCCGCTGTAGGTGTCGAGGACGTCCACGACCGGGGAGCGTACGGACCTCCGCACCACCCTGGCCAGCCGTCGTCACTCGGCGGAATCCATCGGGATTGACGATGGTTCCGCCCCCGAGCACGGTGGCGGCATGACCCGCGCGGCGCCCTCCGACCCGGCGCACGATCCGGCCGCCGGAGCGGAGTCGCCACGCAGGCACGCCCGCGGGTCCGCCGGCGAGGAGACCGCCGACAACGCCGACCCGGCAGTCGACGCTGCGGCCTTCGCCGCCCTCTTCCGCGCCATCTACCTCACCTACCACCGCCGCGACGGACCCCGCAGCGGGCTGACCGCCGCCTCGCGCGCCGTGCTCGGCCACCTCACCCACACCGGTCCCTTGACGATCGGCGAGGCTGCGCTGCACCTGGACCGGGCGCAGTCGGTGGTCAGCGAGATCGTCGACGGGCTGGAGGGGCGGGGGCTGCTCATGCGCGACCGCGACCCCGCCGACCGGCGCCGCACCCTCGTCTGGCTCACCCCGGCCGGGATCGAGGCGATGCGACGCGACGCGGAGGTGCTGTCGCACGACGCACTGGCCGCGGCGATCGCGCGGATGACCGACACCGACCGCACCGCCCTCCTCGCCGGCGCCGCCGCCCTCCTCGGCGCCGCGCCCTCCGCTGGAAAGGAACGACCTTGACCGAATCGGTCCCGCAGTCCGTCGGCACCGCCACGCACTCGTGCGAGAGCTGCGGAATGCCCATCGAGACCGGCCGCTGGTGCACGTACTGCACCACCGACTCCGGCGAGCTTCAGCCGTTCGAGGAGCGCTTCGCGCGGATGGTGGCGTGGCAGGAGCGCCGTCACCCGGAGCAGTCCCGGGCGGACGCCGAGGCGGCCACGCTGGCCTACCTCGCCACCATGCCCGCCTGGCGCGACCACCCGCGGGTGACCGGCCGGGGCTGAGCAGGCGGAGCAGTGCCGCGAGCGGGCCGCGGCCGGCCACCCGGCCGTGGCCCGTCGGCTCGTCGACCGCGCAGGTGCGGCCGTCGGACGTCGAGCGGGCGCACGGTCGGGACGAGCGGGCGTGGGCGGGGCCGGATGGCGTGGTGTCGAACATGCGTGCGAAGCTAGCGGAGCGGTCCGACAGTTCCGTACCAGGAGGACGAGACCGCGGAACCGCTCGCCCGGCCGCCGGTCGAGCGGTAGGTCGCGGTCTCGTCCCCTGTCGCGTCCGGCGCGCATCGCTGCTCGTCCGGCGCGGGTGGGTCGGTGCCCCGGAAGTTGTCGGTGGCCGCACTTAGCATGGATTGTGGGGCCGGACGCCGTCCGGTCACCGAGTTCGTGGCGCCAGCCGCGTGGTACCCCAGCCTGATTCCGGAGGCTCCCGACCGTGGTCGACCGTTCCCCCGACGACCGTTCCGGCGGCGCCGCACGCTCCGCGGAGGCCCCGCGCCTCGTCGTCCGCGGTGCACGCGAGCACAACCTGCGCGGCGTCGACCTCGACCTCCCCCGCGACAGCCTGATCGTCTTCACCGGGCTGTCGGGCTCGGGGAAGTCGAGCCTGGCGTTCGACACGATCTTCGCCGAGGGCCAGCGCCGGTACGTCGAGTCGCTGAGCGCGTACGCGCGGCAGTTCCTCGGGCAGATGGACAAGCCGGACGTCGACTTCATCGAGGGCCTGTCCCCGGCCGTCTCGATCGACCAGAAGTCGACGAACCGCAACCCGCGCTCGACCGTCGGCACGATCACCGAGGTGCACGACTACCTGCGATTGCTCTACGCCCGCGCCGGCGTCCCGCACTGCCCGGTCTGCGGCCACGTGATCGAGAAGCAGACGCCCCAGCAGATCGTGGACCAGGTGCTCGCCATGCCGGAGGGGAGCCGGTTCCAGGTGCTCGCCCCCGTGGTGCGCACCCGCAAGGGCGAGTTCGTCGACCTGTTCGCCACGCTGCAGACGCAGGGCTACTCCCGTGTGCTCGTCGACGGCACGGTGCACCAGCTCAGCGCCCCGCCGACGCTCAAGAAGCAGGAGAAGCACGACATCTCGGTGATCGTGGACCGGCTGGCGGTCAAGGCGAACGCCAAGCAGCGCCTCACCGACTCGGTGGAGACGGCGCTGCGGCTGGCGGACGGGCTGGTCGTGCTCGACTTCGTCGACCTCCCGGACGACGACCCGCACCGGCAGCGCCGGTTCTCCGAGCGCATGGCATGCCCCAACGGGCACCCGCTGACGCTGGACGACCTCGAGCCGCGCACGTTCTCCTTCAACTCGCCCTACGGTGCCTGCCCCGAGTGCACCGGCCTCGGCGTGAAGAAGGAGGTCGACCCGGACCTGGTGGTTCCGGACCCCGACCTGAGCCTCGCCGACGGAGCCATCGCCCCGTGGGCGGGCGGTCAGTCCGCCGAGTACTTCGGGCGGCTGCTCGACGGGCTCGCCTCGGCGGTCGGGTTCCGTACGGACATCCCGTGGCGGCGGCTGTCGGCGGCGGCCCAGAAGGCGGTGCTGCACGGCACCACGGATCAGGTGCACGTCCGCTACCGCAACCGCTACGGCCGCGAGCGCGCCTACTACGCGAACTTCGAGGGCGTCATCCCCTTCCTCGATCGGCGCCTGGACCAGACGGACTCGGAGTACGCGCGGGAGAAGTACGAGGGCTACATGCGAGACGTGCCGTGCCCGGCCTGCAAGGGCGCACGGCTCAAGCCGGAGGTTCTGGCCGTGACGCTGGCGCACCGCGACCAGGGCGAGAAGTCGATCGCCGAGGTCTCGGCGATGTCGGTGGCCGACTGCTCGGCGTTCCTCGACGGGATGCTGCTCGACGCCCGCCAGGCTGCGATCGCCGGGCGGGTGCTGAAGGAGGTGCAGGCTCGGCTGGGCTTCCTGCTCGACGTGGGCCTTCACTACCTGTCGCTGGACCGCGCCGCGGGCACGCTGTCCGGTGGAGAGGCGCAACGGATCCGGCTCGCCACGCAGATCGGCTCCGGGCTGGTCGGTGTGCTCTACGTGCTGGACGAGCCGTCGATCGGGCTGCACCAGCGCGACAACCGGCGGCTGATCGAGACGCTGACGCGGCTGCGCGACATGGGCAACACGCTCATCGTCGTCGAGCACGACGAAGACACCATTCGCACCGCTGACTGGGTGGTCGACATCGGGCCGGGTGCGGGCGAGCACGGCGGCGAGGTCGTGCACAGCGGCACCGTCGCCGCACTCGAGTCGCACGACACGTCGCTGACGGGCGCCTACCTGTCCGGGCGCCGGTCCATCCCCGTCCCGGCGGCGCGCCGGCCGGTCGACCCCAAGCGGAAGCTCGCGATCGTCGGGGCGCGCGAGCACAACCTGCGCGAGCTGGACGTCGACATCCCGCTCGGCTGCCTCGTGTCGGTCACCGGGGTGTCCGGGTCGGGCAAGTCCACGCTGATCAACGACATCCTCGCGACGGTGCTGGCGAACCGGCTCAACGGTGCGCGACAGGTGCCGGGCCGGCACACCCGGATCACCGGCCTGGACAACCTGGACAAGCTGGTGCGGGTCGACCAGAGCCCGATCGGACGCACCCCGCGGAGCAACCCCGCCACGTACACGGGCGTGTGGGACCAGGTCCGCAAGCTCTTCGCCGCCACCACCGAGGCGAAGGTGCGCGGGTACCAGCCGGGCCGGTTCTCGTTCAACGTCAAGGGTGGGCGCTGCGAGGCCTGCTCCGGCGACGGCACGATCAAGATCGAGATGAACTTCCTGCCGGACGTCTACGTCCCGTGCGAGGTGTGCCATGGCGCCCGGTACAACCGGGAGACCCTCGAGGTGCACTACAAGGGCAAGACGGTCGCGGACGTGCTGGACATGCCGATCGAGGAGGCCGCCGAGTTCTTCGCGCCGATCACCTCGATCGCGCGCTACCTGCGCACGCTGGTCGACGTCGGCCTGGGCTACGTGCGCCTCGGGCAGCCGGCGCCGACGCTGTCCGGCGGCGAGGCGCAGCGGGTCAAGCTGGCCAGCGAGCTGCAGAAGCGCAGCAACGGGCGCACGGTCTACATCCTGGACGAGCCGACCACCGGCCTGCACTTCGAAGACGTCCGCAAGCTCCTGGCGGTGATCAACGGGCTGGTCGAGAAGGGCAACTCGGTGATCGTCATCGAGCACAACCTGGACGTCATCAAGACCTCGGACTGGGTCATCGACATGGGCCCGGAGGGTGGCTCCGGCGGCGGCACCGTCGTGGCGCAGGGCACCCCCGAGGAGGTCGCGGCGCACTCGACGAGCTACACGGGCCAGTTCCTGCGGGAGCTGGTCACGCCTGCGGATCAGGCCCCGGCCCGGCCCGCGCGGCGGCGGAGGATCGCGGCGGCGAGCTGAGGCCGGCCGGGTGCGCGGGGCGGCAGGCAGCTGCGACGGACGAACGCCGTCCCGCCCCGTCAGCCCGAGCGCGGGCCGTCACCTGCCGCCGTCCTGCGCGCCACTCCGGGGTGGGGTCTTCGCGCCCTTCGGGCCGCCGGACCCGGCCGGATACTCCTCCAGCGGTACCTCGTCGCGCTCCCAGGCCTGCAGCACCGGCTCGACGATCCGCCACAGCTCCTCGGCCTCGTCACCCCGGATGGACAGCGTCGGGTCACCCTCGAGGATCTCGTTGAGGAGCAGGCTGTACGGCGGCAGCTCCTGGACGGGGAAGGCGTTGTCGAGCGTCACCCGTTCGAGGTCGAAGGGGTCGCCCTCGCCGTTGAGGTTCAGCTCCAGGGCGATGGCGTCGGGGGAGAGGGTGAAGCGCAGGACGTTCGGCCGGTCCCGGTCGTCGAACGGCTCGTGCGGCACCGATCGGAAGTACACGGCGATCTCCCGCCGCTCCTGCCCGATCGCCTTGCCGGTGCGCAGCCGGAACGGCGTGCCCGCCCACCGCCAGTTGGAGAGGCGGAAGGTGACCTCGGCGTAGGTCTCGGTATTGCGGGCCGGGTCGACGCCCTCGGCCTCGGCATAGGCCGGCAGCTCCTTGCCCCCGACGGTGCCGGCGGTGTAGCGAGCCCGCCGGGTGGCCTTCGCCATGTCCTCGGGCTTCGGCGGTACCACCGCCCGCAGCGCCTCGACCTTGCGGTCGCGCAGATCCTGCTCGGTGATCGACCGCGGGGGTTCCATCGCGACGAGCGCGAGCATCTGCAGCAGGTGGTTCTGGATCATGTCGCGCAGTGCGCCTGCGCGGTCGTAGTAGTTGGCCCGGCCCTCCAGCCCCAACGACTCGTACCAGGTGATGTCGACGCGGCTGATGTGGTTGCCGTTCCACACCGGTTCGAAGATCCGGTTGGCGAACCGCAGCCCCAGGACGTCCAGCACGGTCTGCTTGGCCACGAAATGGTCGATACGGAAGACGTCGCGCTCGTCGAACGACCGCGCGATCAGGGCGTTGAGCGCTTTCGCGTCGTCGAGATCCGTGCCGAACGGCTTCTCGACCACCAGCGTCGTGTGTGCCGGCAGGCCGGCGCCGGCCAGTGCCTCCAACGTGGGCCGGAACAGGACGTTGGGCAGCGCCAGGTAGACGGCCATCGGCGCGGCAGCGCCCTCGAGCGCGGCCCGCAGGGCGTCCGGGGAGGTGACGTCGGCCTGCCGGTACGACACGTGCTCCAGCAGCGTGTTCGCCGCCTTCTCGTCGCGGTCGGGCAGGTGTGCGTCGAGCTTCTGCCGGGCGTGCGCCCGGTAGGCCTCGTCGTCGCCCGGGTCGCGGTCCACGGCGAGGACGGCGGTCGTCGACGGCAGCCTGCCGGCGCCGGCGAGCTGGACGAGCGCCGGCAGGAGGAGGCGCCCGGTCATGTCACCGCGGGCGCCGAGGACGACGAGGGTCTTGAGTACGTCTGGCACGCAGCCGTGTTCCCCGTGTCACGCCCGGTGAACCTGCGATGCGTGCCGGGGTGGTCCGGCGATTGCAGCAAGCTGGCCCTGCTCCAATCCGGTTGCAGCATGGCCACCATGCTGCAAACCTCGCCGGCCCCGACGTCGTCGGCCGACTCAGCGGAGCCGGTAGAAGCGGAAGAAGTCGTTCGGGATGTCGAGGATCTCCACATCGGCGAACCCCGCCTCCACCGCATAGCGGCGCAACGTGGACGGCCGCATCACCGTGCCCGTGCCGGCCGACGGCTGGTGCGCCATCCCGTCGGCCAGGCAGCACATCAGGCTGTAGCCGTACATGAGGCGCTCGACGTCGTCGCCCGGGGCGGTGAACGTCTCGGCCACCCGCTCGTCCATGACCACCACGGCGCCGTCGTCGCCGGCGAGTCGTCGCATGGCCGCGAGCACGCCGACCGGGTCGGGCAGGTCGTGGATGCACTCGAAGGCGAACACGGCGTCGTACACCTCCGCGGTCACGGTGGCGGCGTCCACGGTGTGGAACCGCACCCGGTCGTCGACGCCCGCATCGCGGGCGTTGCGGCGCGCGGCGGCGATCGACGGCGCGTCGACGTCGTAGCCGTCGACGGTCACGTCGGGGTAGGCCAGCGCGATACCGATCGACGACCAGCCCAGCCCGCAGCCCACGTCGGCGACCCGCCCGCCGGCGCGCAGGGCTGCGTCGACGTCGGGGATCGACGGCAGGTACTCCCGGCCCAGCGGGCCGAGGAACAGCGGCCGGTTGGCTCCGGCCTGACCCTCGCGAGCGTCCGCACCGAGCTGCGCCCAGCTCACCCCGCCGCCGGTCCGGAAGGCCTCGACCAGGTGGTCGACCTGCTTGACGAAGCCGATCGTCGCCCTCGCGAACGGGGTGACGTGTCCCAGGTCGAGCTCGTCGGTCAGCGGCGCGACGTACGCCGCGGGCAGGGTGTAGCGGCGCTCTCCGGCGTCCGCCTCCGGGTCGGTGTCGAGGATCCCGGTGACGGCCTGCTGCTCCAGCCACTCGCGGGCATAGCGCTCGGCGGTCGCGGTGCGGGCGGCCAGCTCCGCCGACGTCAGCGGTCCGGCTGCGAGCGCCCGGTAGAAGCCCAGGCGGTCGCCGAGGTACACGGCGTGCAGGTCCATCGTCGCGAGCACGGCGCCGAACAGCCGCTCGACGAGCGCGTCGGCGGCGTGGAGGTCGGGTGCGCTCTCCAGGGTGGTCATGGCGGATCTCCTCAGCGGACGCGGTGCCACGGCGATGTGACGCGAACGACGCTAGGGACCCGGGCTTGCGGATCGCTGTCGGCGCGCTGTCACCGGCGCGACCGCCGCCGACAGCGATGGGGCGGCTCGCCACGGTCCGCGTGCCGAGCCGCCCCTCGAGTGAAGCGTCAGGTCGCGCGCGAGAACGCCGCGCCGGTCTCCAGCAGCGACTTGAGGTCGCTGAGGACCCAGGGCCAGCCGCCACCGCCGGCACCCGGCTGGTCGTCGGCGGCGCCGCTGGTCAGGACGGCCAGGTTCGGAGCGCCGGTGAGGTCGTGCGTCAGGGTCAACCGCGTCACGCCGTCGGTCTCGACGAGGTCGTAGGTGAGGCGGGTGAAGCCCTCCGCCTTGAGTCCGTCGTCCATGAGCATCCGCCAGGTCTGGACGAACCGCCGGGGTGGGTCGGACTCGATCACCTCACCGTCGATGATCGGCCCCGCGATGCCGTACTCCTGCATGCCGCTTCCGGCGGTGGTGACGTAGCGGCTGCCGGGCCGCAGGTCGGACTCCACGAACCCGCCGTAGCCGTAACGGTCGCTCCATTCCGGGCTCAGCAGCGCGTCCCACACCCGCTGCGCGGGAGCGGCGATGTAGACGCGGTGCACCTGCACGGTGCGCGTGCCGGCCGTGTCGTCGGTCGGGGTGCTCGTCGCGGTGGTCATGTCTCGTCCTCCAGGTGCCTCTTCAGGTCGGCCAGCGCCGAGACCTGCCGTTCGGTGTACTTGTCGATCCACCGGTCGTGGATCAGCCGGATCGGGACGGCGTTGAGGAAGTGCAGCTTCTCCCGGCCGTGGCGGCGGGTGACGACGAGGCCGGCCTCCTCCAGCACCTTCAGGTGCTTCATCACCCCGAAGCGCGTCATCTCCAGCTCGGACTCCAGCTCGGTGAGCGTGCGGCCGTCACGCGCGAAGAGCAGGTCGAGCAGGAAGCGACGGGTCGGGTCGGCGAGGGCCTTGAAGACCCGGTCGTCGTCCCCGCCGTCCGTCACCAGCCCAATTATGTGACCAAAAGGTCACATGTCAAGAGTCCGGTTCACGGCGGCGTTCCGTCCGACCTGTCCGGTCTGGGACGATGGCGGCCGTGGTGGCGCTCGGCGTCCTCGGGCCGCTGCTGCTGGAGGGGGACAGCGGTCCGGTGCGGATCGGCTCCGTCCGTCAGCGGCGGCTGCTCGCCGCGCTCGCGGCGCACCTGGGGCGGTCCGTCGACGTCGCCCGCCTGGCGGACATGGTGTGGGCGGACGAGGTGCCGGCCGACCCGGCCGGGGCGGTGCAGACCAACGTCGCCCGACTGCGCCGCCTGCTGCCCGGCGGCATCCGGCTCACCACCACTCCGGACGGATACCGGCTGGACGCGGACCGCGCGAGCGTCGACGTGACGGCGTTCGCGGACCATCTCGCCGCGGCGGCGACCCTCGACGACCCCGTGGCCCGTCGGGACCGTCTGGGAGCCGCGTTGGCGCTCTGGCGGGGGAGTCCTTACCCGGAGCTGGACCACCACGCGCTGGCCCCCGAGGTCGCGCGGCTCGCCGAGCTGCGGGCCGGGGCGGTCCAGCAGCACGCGGAGGCGCTGCTGGCGGCGGGTCGGGCCGCGGAGGCCGTGGCGGAGCTCGTCGAGCTGGTGGCTGCCGAACCGCTGCGGGAGGGGGCCGTCGGCGTGCTCATGCAGGCCCTGGTCGCCTGCGGCAGGCAGGGCGACGCACTCGCCGCCTTCGCCCGCCTCCGCTCGCGGCTCGCCGACGAGCTCGGCCTCGACCCGTCCCCGCAGCTGCGGGAGCTCGAGCAGCGGGTCCTGCGTCAGGAGCTGCCCGTCCCCGGCATCCCGGTCGCCGCCGGTCCGGAACCGACCGCCCGCACCGGCGCATCGCGCCCGCGGGTACCGCTCAGCTCCTTCGTGGGCCGCGCCGCGGACCTCGCGCGCGTCGTCGACGCCGTGCGGCGCTGCCGGGTGGTCTCCCTGTGCGGTCCGGGCGGGGTGGGCAAGACGCGGCTGGCCCGGCACGTCGCCGCGGCGGTCGCCGACCGCTACGACGACGGCGTGCTGTTCGTCGAGTTCGGCGAGGGGGGAGCCGCTGACGTCGAGCCGCTGCTCGCCGCGGCGCTGCGGCTCAGCGACGGCCGGGCCGAGTGGAGCGGTTCGGTGGCCGACGGCATCGTCGAGGTGCTCTCGGCCCGCAACCAGCTGGTGGTGCTCGACAACTGCGAGCACGTCTGCGACGAGGTCGCCACGCTGGTGGAGGCGATCATCGCTGCCGCGCCCGGCGTCGACCTGCTGCTCACCAGCCGGGAGCCGGTGCGGGTCGACGGCGAACAGGTGCTGCCGGTCGCGCCGTTGGAGCCGGGTGCGGCGGCCCGGCTGCTCGTCGACCGGATGCAGGCCGGCGACCCCGCCGCTGCACCGGATCCGGAGGACGAGCTCGTCGCCGAGGTGTGCCGGCGGCTCGACCATCTGCCGCTCGCCCTCGAGCTGGCCGCCGCCCGTGCGCTCCCGCTGGGTCTGCCCGGCCTCCTCGACGCCCTGGAGACCTCGGAGGAGCCGCTCGGGGTCCTGCGCGGCGGACGTCGGACCGCCTCGCCGCGGCACCGCTCCCTGCGCGACGTCGTGGCGTGGTCCTACGGACTCCTCGACGAGGAGCGGCGGACGCTGTTCGACCGGATGTCGGTGTTCGCGGGACCCGTGGAGTACGGCGCCGTGGTCGCGGTCTGCGGCGACGCCGGTGTACTGCCCGACCTCGTCGACCGCTCGCTCGTCGTCCGGCACCCGGGGGAGCCCGCGCGGTTCGGGATGCTCGAGACGCTGCGCGCGTTCGGACGCTCCCGCTTCGCAGGCGACCCGGCCGCGAACCGGCTGCGGGTCCGCCATGCGGCGTGGGCGGCCCGGCTGGCCGACGAGGTGACCGAGGCGAGGCGCGGCTCCGGGGAGTCCGCGGCGATCCGGCGCTTCGACGCGCACCTGGCCGACCTGCGCCGTGCCCACGCCTGGCTGTGCTCCCACGGCCCCCTCGACGAGCTGCTCCGGCTGACGGTTCCCATCGCGGAGCTGTCCTACCTGCGGGGGCGTGCCGACCTCGTCCTGCTGCTCGAGGAGACCCTCCGCACCGCAGGCGCGCTCGACCCCGACCAGCAGGTGCGCGGCCGGGCGCACCCGCTGCTCGCGCGCCTGCTCGGCTACCACGCCCACACCTGGTGGCAGCGGGGGAACCTCGACCTCGCGGAGCGCCAGGCCCGGCGGGCACTGGCGATCGCCGCCGAGTCGGGAGACCCGACGTCGGCCCGGGACGGCCAGGAGGCGCTGGCGAACGTCCTCGGCTTCCGCGGTGACCACGACGCCGCGCGACTCGCGGGCGAGCGCGCCTACGAGCTCGCCGTCGCCGCTGACGACGCCGACGTCCTGGCGATGGTCCTGATGGACCTGGCGACGCAGTCGGCCTACGCCGGGCGCCACGACGAGGCCGCCGGGTACGAGGCCACGTTCGCCGGTCTCGTCGAGCGGACCGGATCCGTGACCGGACGGGCGCTCCTCGCCTACGTCCGCGGCGAGTGCCGGGCCGAGCGGGGCGACCCGGCCGCGACCCGGTACCTGGAGGAGGCCGTCACGGTGGCCGAGGAGGCCGAGCTGTCGTTCGCGGCCGGGGTCGCCCGGCACACGCTGGTGACCTCCTCGGCGCGAGCGGCCGGGGATCCCGCCGCGGTGTTGCCCACCTTCGGCCCGCTGATCGACCACTGGCACGGCTTCGGTTCGTGGACCCAGCTCTGGATGGCGGTGCGGGTGCTGGTCGAGACGCTCTCTCGGCTCGGCTGCCACCGCGAGGCGACGGTCCTGCTGGGAGCGCTGGCCGCCAGTCCGCGGGCGTCGCGGGTGTACGGCTCCGACTCCCGGCGGATCGACGCCGTCGAGGCCGCGGCGCGCACTGCGCTCGGCGACACCTTCGAGGCCTGCCGGGCCGAGGGGGCAGCGCTCGGGGACGTCGGGGCCGTTGCCCTCGCCCGCCGTCTCACCCGCTCCGCCCCGCTGCCGACGAGCGGTGGCGGACCCGGCGCTCGCGTCCGGCGCTGAGTCCGGCGCTGACGAATCGACCGTCGCGGCCGGGCCGAACATGCCGGTCCACCCGTTTCCGTACGGCACTGCACAGACTGGTACCCTTCGGAATGCGACCACCCTGTCGTGCGTTTCCTTCTGCGTCAGGGCGATCAAGTGGAGCCCCGGCTCCCACCCGGCACCACAGGTGTCCGGGTTCGGTCCGTTGATGCGCCGCGCGCCGTTGTGCCGTGGCGTGGCACCGGATCGTCGGGTCTCCGCTCCGTCGCGCCACGACGTCGAAACGAGGAGATCCGCATCAGCACAGAAACGCGCATCAACGACCGCATCCGCGTGCCCGAGGTCCGCCTGGTCGGCCCGAACGGCGAGCAGGTCGGCATCGTGCGCATCGAGGACGCCCTGCGGCTGGCGCAGGAGGCCGAGCTCGACCTCGTCGAGGTCGCTGCCACCGCGCGCCCCCCGGTCTGCAAGCTCATGGACTACGGCAAGTTCAAGTACGAGAGCGCGCAGAAGGCCCGGGAGTCACGCCGCAACCAGCAGCTCACGGTGATCAAGGAGCAGAAGCTCCGCCCGAAGATCGACACCCATGACTACGAGACCAAGAAGCGCAACGTGGTGCGCTTCCTCGAAGGTGGGAACAAGGTCAAGGTCACCATCATGTTCCGCGGTCGCGAGCAGTCCCGCCCCGAGCTGGGGTTCCGGCTGCTGCAGCGGCTCGCCGAGGACGTGGCCGAGCTGGGTACGGTCGAGGCGGCCCCGAAGCAG
Source organism: uncultured Actinomycetota bacterium (assembly GCA_963780835.1). Taxonomy (GTDB): domain Bacteria; phylum Actinomycetota; class Actinomycetes; order Mycobacteriales; family Pseudonocardiaceae; genus Pseudonocardia. The sequence continues at coordinate 84,758 of CAWADQ010000038.1, forward strand.
GATGGGCGCAACATGACCATGGTGATCGCTCCCAACAAGAAGCCGACCCGGCCGCGCCCCGCGCAGACGCCGGCTCCGGCGGACGCCCCCGGGGCCTGACCGCCCGGGGCCCGAGCGCCCGCCAGCAAAGATCACGCACCACCCGCACGTCAGCACTGGCACCCCGAACGGGGGTGCCACCGGTGAACGGACCATCCATGCCCAAGAACAAGACCCACAGCGGGACCGCGAAGCGCGTCAAGATCACCGGTAGCGGCAAGCTGCGCCGGCAGCAGACGCGCCTGCGGCACCGGCTCGAGGTCAAGTCGAGCACCGTCACCCGCCGTCAGTCCGGGACGGTCGAGATCGCCCCGGCCGACGTCAAGCGGGTCAAGAAGCTTCTCGGCCGCTGACTGTGACCGATCCGGCCACGACGCGTCCACCCCGCACTCCGTGCGCGGCGGCCGCCCCGCGCCGGATCACTATTCCCCGCTGACCCCGGGACGGCGGCTCTCCCCGTACCGCCGCCCCGACGAGAGACAGGAACTCCCATGGCACGCGTGAAGCGCGCGGTCAACGCCCAGAAGAAGCGGCGCACCACCCTCGAGCTGGCCAGCGGCTACCGCGGCCAGCGGTCGCGGCTGTACCGCAAGGCGAAGGAGCAGATGCTCCACTCGCTCAACTACGCCTACCGCGACAGGCGCGCCAGGAAGGGCGACTTCCGGCAGCTGTGGATCACGCGTATCAACGCGGCCGCGCGCCAGAACGGCATGACCTACAACCGGTTCATCCAGGGCCTGAAGATCGCCGGGGTCGAGGTCGACCGCAAGATCCTCGCCGAGCTCGCCGTCAGCGAGCCCGCCGCGTTCGCCGCTCTCGTCGACGTGGCGCGCGCGAACGTGCCCGCCGCAGGCGTGAGGTCACAGGACGGGACCGCCGCCTGAGCACTCCGGCTCACCACCACCGGAACCCGGAACCGCCCGGCACCGAGCGCACCCCGCGCGTGGTGGCAGCACGCAAGCTGCTGCGCCGCGCGGGCCGCGACCGGGCCGGGCGGTTCCTCGTCGAGGGGGCGCAGGCCGTTCGCGAGGCGCTCGCCGTCGCGACAGTGCACGAGCTGTTCGTCACGGCGACGGCCGCCGAGCGGCATCCGGAACTGGTCGCGGCCGCGCGCGCGGACGGCGTACGGGTCCTCCCGGTCACCGACCGGGTCGCGGAGGCGCTCTCGGACACCGTCACCCCGCAGGGCCTCGTCGCCGTCTGCGACCTCCTCGACGTGCCTGTCCGGGCCGCGCTCATCGGGCCGCCCGCCCTCGTCGCGGTGCTGGTCGGCGTCGCGGACCCGGGCAACGCGGGCACCGTCGTCCGCGTGGCCGACGCCGCGGGCGCCGGTGCCGTCCTGCTCGCGGGCGACACCGTGGACCCGCACAACGGCAAGGCGGTGCGGGCGTCCACAGGCAGCGTCTTCCACGTTCCGCTGGCCCGGGACCGCGACGCGGCCGCCGTGCTCGAGGCCTGCCGCGCCGCCGGACTCACCCTCTTGGCCGCGGACGGCCGCGGCGAGCTGGACCTGCACGACCCGGGTACGGCCGCCGTCCTGGCCGGCCCGACCGCCTGGGTGTTCGGAGGCGAGGCACACGGACTCGCGTCGGAGCTGGCCGCAACTGCAGACCACCGGGTGCGGGTGCCGATCCACGGCCGGGCCGAGAGCCTCAACCTCGCGACGGCCGCCGCGGTGTGCCTCTACGCGAGCGCCCAGGCGTCACGCACCGGCTGAGCGCCGGCGGGTCCGCCGCCCCACCGCGGAGACCAGCTGCGGCAGGTTCGGCACCACTGCCCAGAGCGCGAACGCCCATGGGCCCAGCACGGGGTAGAGCGGGATCGACACGAGGAACCCGCCTGCGCCCAGGACCTGGTGCGGCCAACTGTGCCCGACGATCTCCGGTGGGGTGCCGGGCACGTACAGCCCGCGGCGCCCGGCGAGCGCCTGCATCAACCCGAAGACGATCAACAGCAGCGCCTGGGCCAGCGCATAGAGGCCGAAGCGAGCCACGTCCAGATCGCCCTCGCGGATGACCTCGGTGAGGAACGGGGTGGCCACGATGATCAGCAGCCACGCGAAGTTGAGCCGCACGAACGTGCGGTCGACGCGGCCGAGGTACCGGAACACGCGATGGTGGGCCCGCCAGTGGGCGCCGACCACCATGAAACTGATCACGAACGTCAGGTAGGCGAGGGAGTTCGCGGCGAGCGAGGCGAGCAGCTCCCGGGTGGTGGTGCCCTCGGGGACGGGCAGCTCGATCGCCAGGAGAGTGATCGCGATGGCGACCACGGCGTCGGAGAAGAACATCAGGCGTTCCGTCGCGCCGCGGGCCACATCGCCGAGCCCGCCCGAAGTGCCCTCGACGGCACCGGCGAGATTCCCGTCGTCCGTCCCGTCCACGGCGTCCACCACGCCGCGAGCGTAAGCGCCGTGCGGCCGTGACGGCACTGAATCAGGTGGCGCGGGTCGCGGACAACGGCATTTCCACCTGTGGATCCCCGCCTCGCTCCGCCGCGGCGGTGATCGACAGGACAAGCGTTAGGGTGACCAGGATTGGCCCCGTCCCGGAAGGTTGACCGATCTCCATGTCCGAGAGCACCGACGCCGCGAGCGACGACGCCGTGGGCGCAGACGCCGGGAGAAGAGACGCCGGGGCCCTGCTCAAGCCGGAGGCGCTCGACGACGCGGTGGCCGCGGCCCGTAAGGCCTTCGACGCCGCGCCCGACCTCGCCGCGCTCGCCGTGGTCAAGCCCGCGCACCTCGGCGACCGCGCGCCCGTCCTGCTGGCCCGGCGCGCGCTCGGGTCGCTGCCCGGTCCGGCGCGGGCCGAGGCGGGTCGACGGGTGAACGCGGCGCGCACCCAGGTGCAGGAGGCCTTCGACGCCCGCCGCACCGTGCTCGAGGCCGAGCGCGACGAGCGGGTACTGGTCGAGGAGTCCGTCGACGTCACCCTGCCGTTCGACCGCATCCCGCGCGGCGCCCGGCACCCGATCACGCAGATCGGTGAGCGGATCGCGGACGTGTTCGTCGCGATGGGCTACGAGGTCGCCGAGGGACCCGAGGTCGAGTCGTCGTGGCTGAACTTCGACGCGCTCAACTTCGGCAAGGACCACCCGGCCCGCACCATGCAGGACACCTTCTACCTCGGTGAGAGCGAGGAGTCCGGGCTCGTCCTGCGCACCCACACCTCACCGGTGCAGATCCGGGCGCTGCTGGAGCGGCCGCTGCCCGTCTACGTCGTCTGCCCGGGCCGGACGTTCCGTACCGACGAGCTCGACGCCACACACACCCCGGTGTTCCACCAGGTCGAGGGCCTGGCCGTGGACAAGGGGATCACGATGGCGCACCTCAAGGGCACCCTCGACGCCTTCGCCCGCGCCATGTTCGGCGAGACGTCGCGCACCCGCCTGCGCCCCTCGTTCTTCCCCTTCACCGAGCCGTCGGCGGAGGTCGACGTGTGGTTCCCGGAGAAGAAGGGCGGCGCGGGCTGGGTCGAGTGGGGCGGCTGCGGCATGGTCAACCCGAACGTCCTGCGCGCGTGCGGCATCGACACCGCGGTGTACTCCGGCTTCGCGTTCGGCATGGGGCTGGAACGCACGCTGCAGTTCCGCAACGGGCTGCCCGACATGCGCGACATGGTCGAGGGCGACGTGCGGTTCAGCCGCGCCTTCGGCGTCTGACCCCGCAACCCCAGGAGCGATCCAAAGTGCGTGTCCCCCTGTCCTGGCTCGCCGCCCACGTCGACGGCCTGCCCACCGACGCCGACGCGGTCGGCGAGGCGTTCGTCCGGGTCGGCCTGGAGGTCGAGGACGTCCATCGCGGCCCGGAGCTGCCGGGGCCCGCTGGTGGCGGGTCGGGTCGTCGAGATCGAGGAGCTGACCGGGCTCAAGAAGCCGATCCGGTGGTGCCGCGTCGACACCGGCTCCCACAACGGGGACGACGGGCCGCGCGGCGTCATCTGCGGCGCCCGCAACTTCGCGGTCGGCGACCTCGTGGTGGTCGCGCTGCCCGGCGCCGTGCTGCCCGGCGGTTTCACGATCTCGGCCCGCAAGACCTACGGGCACGTGTCGGACGGCATGATCGCCTCGGCGCGCGAGCTCGGCATCGGCAGCGACCACGCCGGGATCCTCGTGCTCCCGCCGGGCGCGGCGGCCCCGGGCGAGGACGCGACGGTGCTGCTGGGCCTGGACGACGCGGTGATCGAGCTGGCCGTCACCCCGGACCGCGGCTACTGCTTCTCCGTGCGCGGCCTCGCCCGCGAGCTCGCGGGCGCGTTCGACTCCGACTTCGTCGACCCCGCGACCCGCGTCGAGGTGCCGCCTGCGGAGGGCGACGCGTGGCCGGTCGAGCTGGACGACCCGGCCTGCGCGCGGTTCGTCGCCCGTCGGATCGACGGCGTCGACCCGACCTCCGCGAGCCCGTGGTGGCTGCAGCGGCGGCTGCTGGCCGCCGGCATGCGCCCGATCTCCCTGATCGTGGACGTCACCAACTACGTGATGCTCGAGCTCGGCCAGCCGCTGCACGCCTACGACGCGGCCCGCCTCACCGGCGGCATCCGGGTGCGCCGCGCTGCGGCCGGGGAGACCCTGACCACCCTCGACGACGTCGAGCGCCGGCTGGATCCCGACGACCTGCTCATCGTCGACGACTCCGGGCCGATCGGCCTGGCCGGGGTCATGGGCGGAGCGTCCACGGAGATCGGCGAGGCGGGCGAGGGCGGCACCATCGATGTCGTCCTGGAGGCGGCCCACTTCGACCCGGCCGTCATCGCGCGGGCCGCGCGCCGGCACAAGCTGCCCAGCGAGGCGTCGCGGCGCTTCGAGCGGGTCGTCGACCCGCAACTGCCGCCGGTGGCCGCCGAACGGGCGGCGCGCCTGCTGGTCGAGCACGGCGGCGGCACGATCGCGCCCGGCCGCACGGATGCGGGGGCGGCGCCCGCGCTCGCCCCGGTGCGTATGCCACTGGAGCTGCCCGACCGCGTCGCCGGCGTGGCCTACGAGCGCGGCGCCACCGTCCGCAGGCTGCACCAGGTGGGCTGCAGCGTGGAGTTCGACACGGGGACCGACGGCCACGGCGTCGTGGTCGCCACCCCGCCCTCGTGGCGACCGGATCTCGTGCAGGCTGCGGACCTGGTGGAGGAGGTGCTGCGGCTGGAGGGCTACGACACCATTCCGTCCGTCCTCCCCCCGGCCCCGCCCGGACGCGGGCTCACCTCGACCCAGCTGCGTCGCCGGGCTGTCTCCCGAGCGCTGGCCGAGATCGGCAGCGTCGAGGTGCTGCCGTTCCCGTTCGTCGGGCCCGCGGTGTGGGAGGCGTTCGGGTTGTCCGCCGACGACGTCCGCCGCCACACCGTTCCGGTGGTCAACCCGCTGGACGCCGACCGGGCCGCGCTGTCGACGACGTTGCTTCCCGGCCTTCTCGACGCCCTGGTGCGCAACCGGGCGCGCGGGTTCTCGGACCTCCTGCTGCACACCGTCGAGCAGGTCGTGCTGCCGCACCGCAACCCGGTCGCGATGCCCGACCCGGACGTCGCGGACCGGCCGACGGACGCCGAGTACGCGCAGATCAAGGCGGCACTGCCGGCCCAGCCCGTGCACGTGGGCGTGGTGCTCGCCGGCGACCGGGAACTGCGCGGCTGGTGGGGCCCGGGCCGCCCGGCCCGGTGGGCCGACGCGATCGAGATCGCCCGGCTCGTGGGTGCCGCGGCGGGCGTCGAGCTGCGTGTCACGACGGCCTCGCTGCCGCCCTGGCACCCGGGCCGGTGCGCCGCGCTGCGCGTCGGGGACTGGATCGTCGGCCACGCCGGCGAGCTGCACCCGAAGGTCGTCGAGGCGCTCGACCTCCCGCCCCGCACGTGTGCCGTCGAGATCGACCTCGACGCCCTGCCGCTGCGTGACGACCGCCCCGCTCCGCAGGTGTCGCCCTACCCGCCGGTGTCCGTGGACGTCGCGCTCGTCGCGGCGGCGGACGTCCCCGCCGCCGAGCTGACCGAGGCACTCGAGGTCGGTGGCGGAGACCTCCTCGAACAGGTGCGGCTGTTCGACGTCTACACGGGCGAGCAGGTCGCGGAGGGGAACCGCTCGCTGGCCTTCACCCTGCGGTTCCGCGCCCCGGACCGGACGCTGACGAGCGAGGAGGCCAACGCCGCCCGCGACGCCGCTGTCGCCGTCGCCGCGGACCGGTTCGGCGCGACGCTGCGCTGACCCCGGGCCGCTCATGACGCGGGCCCGAGGCGCGGCGCGCACCCGTGCCCGTCGTGGGGGCCGTCGTGGCTGGGCATCTCGGTGTCTCGGTGTCACCGCTGTAGCCGGGCGAGCGCGGCGCGCGCCGCCGCGCGCCAGGCGTCGTCGGGCGGCGAGCGGCCCTGCACCAGCAGCGTGACGAGGAACCGTGGGCTCGCGACCTGCAGGGTCGGCCCGGCCGCCGTCTCCAGTAGCGTCGCCGCCTCGCCCAGACCGGGCAGCGCTCGGCCACCCGCCGCACGGACGGCCTCCGCGGGCGTGCCCGCCCGCACCCGGTAGACGTTGATCGCCGCCAGCGGTTCCCGCGGCCCGTCGGCGGGGCCGGCGTAGCAGCTGGTGCTGCGCGTGCCGTCGGCGCGGCGCACCGCCGCGTTCTCGGCCCGCACCGGACGGTCGAGCAGTGCACCGAGCTGCGCGGCGTCGAGCAGGCACTCGTCGGCGAGCACGTCGCTGTCGAGGGCCGGAGCCCGGGCCCGCGCCGTCGTCGCCGGCGTACCGGCGCCGGTGGACGCGGACGGGAAGGCGGTCGGCCCGGGTGCCGCCGACGGCGCGCCCGCCACCGCCCGGCTGCACGCGGACATCGCCATCAGCAGGCCGAGCACCGCCGGAAGCATCCACCGCCATCGCCTGTGTCCCATGTCGCGGACGCTAACCCGCGGCCCCGTCCGGTCGTGGCCGTTCGGGAACATCCGCGGGCAGTTGTCCACAGGTGACCGGGTCGTCGTTGCATGGCGGGCGCCGGACCGGAACGCTCGACCGCGTGAGCACCGCGACATCGGTCACCGTCAGCACCACGGGCGGCGCCGTGCGGGGGGTCCGGGCCGGCGACGTGGTCGCCTTCCTGGGCATCCCGTACGCCGCAGCACCCGTGGGGGAACGCCGCTTCCGCGCGCCGGAGCCGGCACCGCGGTGGTCCGGGGTGCGGGACGCCGTCGCGCACGGCCCGACGGCACCGATGCCGGGATACCCGCCACCCTTCGACGCGCTGCTGCCGAACCCCACCATCCCCGGCGACGAGTACCTGAACCTGAGTGTGTGGACGCCCGACCCGGACGCGCGGGGCCTGCCGGTACTGGTGTGGATCCACGGGGGTGCCTTCGTCAACGGCTCGAGCGCCGTTCCCCTGACGGACGGCTCCGCCTTCGCCCGGGACGGGGTCGTCACGGTCGCGCTGAACTACCGGCTCGGCGTCGAGGGGTTCGCGCTGCTGCCCGACGCACCGCCCAACCTCGGCCTGCTCGACCAGGTTGCGGCGTTGGAGTGGGTGCGCGACAACGTGGCCGCGTTCGGCGGAGACCCGGACGAGGTGACCGTCGCCGGCGAGTCCGCCGGCGCGATGAGCATCGGTGCGCTGCTCGCGATGCCGCGCGCCGCGGGCCTGTTCCGGCGCGCGGTCCTCCAGAGCGGGGCGGCCCACCACACCCTGACCACGGCCACCGCCGGGCGCGTCGCGGACTACCTGGCCGCCGAGCTGGGCGTGCCCGCCACCGCCGCGGCACTGCGCAGCGTCCCGATCGAGCAGGTGATCCGCGCGCAGAAGGTGCTCACCCGCCAGCTGCAGGCCGCGCCCGATCCCGCCCGCTGGGGGGAGATCGTCGCGAACCTCATGATGTTCGAGCCCGTGGTGGACGGCGAGATCCTGCCCGGGCCGCCGTGGCAGCGCATCGCCGCCGGGTCCGCGGCAGGTGTGGACGTGCTCGTCGGCGCGAACCGGCACGAGCACCGGTTCTTCCTCGTCCCGACCGGTGTGGTGGACCAGGTCGACGCGCAGGCCGTCGCCGCGGTCGCCACCGCCTACGGGCTGCCCGACGGCGCGCTCGACCGCTACCGGCGCCACATGCCCGACGCGTCGCCGGGCATGCTGCTGGCCGAGGTCTTGACCGACTGGTTCTACCGGATCCCCGCGCTGCGGCTCGCCGAGTCGAACCCGGCCCGCAGCCACGTGTACGAGTTCGCCTGGGAGTCGCCGGCCTACGACGGCCGCCTGGGCGCCTGCCACGCCCTCGAGGTGCCGTTCGTCTTCGACACCCTGCACGACCCCGGTGCGCGGGCCTTCGTGGGCACCGATCCGCCTGCGGAGCTCGCGGCCGCCATGAGGCGCGCCTGGACGGCCTTCGCCACCACGGGTGATCCCGGGTGGCCGGCCTACACGACCGGCCGGCGGGCCGTCGCCCGGTTCGGCTCCGGCGCGGGCCCCGGATGGGAGGTGATCGATGATCCGCGGGGTGACCTGCGCGAACTGTGGGACGGGATCCGCTGACGCCGGCGGAGTCGACGGCCCTCGATAGCATCGCACCGTGCCCGACCCGCCCGTGTCCGATCTTCATGCAGCCGGGCCGGACGGACCGCGGGCCGGGACGGGGGCGCAGCACGAGGCCGCGCGAACCGCACCGGCGGCGACCGCCGGGGAACGCGCCGCGCTGACGGGCTCGATCGTCGCGTCGGCGGTGTGCGGGGGCCTTGGCCGTGGTGTGGGGCGTGCTCAGCGGTGCGCGGATCATCCTGTTCGACGGCGCGTACGCGTTGATCGGGATCGGGATCGCCGGGTTGTCGCTGCGGATCGCGCACGCGGTCGCCGCCGGGCCGACGCGCCGGTTCCCGTTCGGCCGCGACGCCCTCACCCCGATGATGGTGGTCGCCCAGGGCGTCGCGCTCGCGGCCACGCTGTTCTACGCCGGCGCGGACGCGGTGGCGGTGATTCGTGAGGGCGGCACCCCCGTCGCACCCGGCGACGTGGCCGCCTACGGCGCCATCACCGGGCTGATCTCGCTGGCGGCCGCGTGGTGGCTGCGGCGCAGGGCCCCTGGCTCGGATCTGGTCGACGCCGAGGCCCAGCAGTGGCGCGCCGACGCGATCCTCAGCGCCGTGATGGTGGCCGGAGCGCTCGCCGGCTTCGGTCTCGTCGCGACCGGCCGGGCAGGTCTGGCCGACTACGTCGACCCGGTCCTCGTCCTGGTCGCGTGTGCGGTGCTCGTGCCCACCCCGCTGCGTCTGCTGCGCTCGGGCACCGTCGAACTGCTGGAGGGCGAGCCGTCGGCGGAGATCAGCGACGCCGTGCACGCGACGGTCGAGGAGGTCCGGCAGCGGTTCGGGCTGGACGAGCCGATCGTCCGGCTGCACAAGCTCGGCCGGAAGCTCTACGTCGAGGTGGACTTCGTCGTCGAGCCGGGCGAGTGGGACGTCAGCGAGGAGGACGGGGTCCGCCGGGCCGTCGCCGACGGTCTCGCGCACCTGGGGCTGGACGTCTGGGCCTACGTGGAGCTCACGACGGACCGGGCGCTGGTGGAGTGACCGAGCCCGGCACCTGAGCGCCCGCGTCACGGCGTGCTGTCGACCGGTGTGGGATTCCGCCGTGCGACCTCCGCGCGCACCAGCGGCGCGACCTGCGTGCCGAGCAGTTCGATCGCCGTCATCACCGCGCGGTGCGGCACGGTGCCGAGCGCGAACTGCACCAGGGTCCGGTCGTGACCGAACACCTCGTGCTGGAAGAGGATCTTCTCGGCCACCTCCTCCGGTGTGCCGAGGGTCAGGTGGCCGCGCAGGCCGGTCGCCGCGGTGAAGGCGCGCTTGTTCGTCGGGCCCCAGCCGCGCTCGGCCCCGATGCGGTCCATCACCTCGGCATGGTGCGGGTAGTACGTGTCCACCGCCGTGTCGTGGTCCGCGGCGACGAACCCGTGCGTGTTGATGCTCACCGGCAGGTGCCCGTGCCCGGCCTTCGCCGCGGCCTCCCGGTAGAGCGTCACCAGCGGCGCGAACCGCTCGGGGATCCCGCCGATGATCGCCAGGGCGAGCGGGAGGCCCAGTGTGCCGGCCCGGACCACCGACGCCGGGTTGCCGCCGACGGCGACCCAGACCGGCAGCGGGTCCTGCACGGGCCGCGGGTACACCGCCTGGTGGTCGAGCGGGGGCCGGTGCCGTCCCGACCACGTCACGCGCTCGTTCGCGCGCACCGCGAGCAGCAGGTCGAGCTTCTCGGCGAACAACGCGTCGTAGTCGGCGAGGTCGTAGCCGAAGAGCGGGAAGGACTCGACGAAGGATCCGCGCCCGGCCATGATCTCCGCCCGCCCGCCGGACAGCAGGTCCAGCGTCGCGAACTGTTGGAACACCCGCACCGGGTCGTCGCTGCTCAGCACACTCACGGCGCTGGTGAGCCGGATCCGGGAGGAACGCTCGGCCCCGGCGGCCAGGATCACGGCCGGAGCCGACGCGGCGTAGTCGCGGCGGTGGTGCTCGCCGACCCCGAAGACGTCCAGGCCCACCTCGTCGGCCAGCGCGATCTCCTCCACGACCTCCCGCAGCCGCCGGGCCGGGCCCACTCCGTCGGGGTCGAGGCTCACGTCGGCGAAGGTGTACAGACCGATCTCCACACGATCACCGTATGCGGTGCGCCCGGCCGCGGGATGCCTGGAAAGCCACTTTCAGGGCGTGTGGCGTCCGCAACGTGGCTTTGCGGACACCCCGACGACGTATTCACTTGCATGCTCGTGCATAATCTTCCACGTGCGGATCGCAGTGGCGGGAGCGAGCGGGTATGCGGGGGGCGAGCTGCTCCGGCTGCTGCTCGGCCATCCCGAGGCGGAGATCGGGGCCCTGACGGCCGGAGGCAGTGCGGGCACGAGGCTGGGTGTGCACCAGCCGCACCTGCTGCCACTGGCCGACCGCGTCCTCACGGACACCGCCGTCGGCACCCTGGCAGGACACGACGTTGTCTTCCTCGCGCTGCCGCACGGCCGCTCGGCCGAGCTCGCGGCGCAGCTCGGCGACGACGTGCTCGTGGTCGACTGCGGTGCGGACCACCGCCTCACCGATCCCGACGCCTGGACCCGCTGGTACGGCGGCGCGCACGCCGGTTCGTGGCCCTACGGCCTGCCCGAGCTGCCCGGTGCCCGCGACGCCCTGCGCGGCGCCCGCCGGATCGCCGTGCCCGGGTGCTACCCGACCGCGGCCACGCTCGCGTTGTTCCCTGCGTTCGTTGCCGGGCTGGCCGACCCCGAGGTCGTCGTCACCGCCGTGTCGGGCACCTCGGGCGCCGGGAAGTCGCTCAAGCCGCACCTGCTCGGGGCGGAGGTGATGGGCGCACTGTCGGCCTACGGCGTCGGGGGCGTCCACCGGCACACCCCCGAGATCGTCCAGAACTTGTCGGTGGTCGCCGGTAGGACTGTCGGCGTGAGCTTCACCCCCGTCCTGGCCCCGCTCCCGCGCGGCATCCTGGCCACGTGCACGGCGCGGACGGACGCGTCGGCCACGGAGGTCGTCGAGGCCTACACGAAGGCGTACGCGGACGAGCCGTTCGTGCACCTGCTGCCCGAGGGGGCGTGGCCCACCACCGCCGCCACGGTCGGGGCGAACACCGTCCACCTGCAGGTCACCGTCGATCCCGACGCGCGGCGCCTGGTCGCCGTCGCGGCGATCGACAACCTCACCAAGGGCACCGCCGGAGGCGCCGTGCAATGCATGAACCTGGCCCTGGGACTGCCGGAGACCACCGGCCTGCCGCTGACGGGGGTGGCCCCATGACCGTGACGACGCCTCGGGGGTTCCGGGCCGCCGGCGTGGCGGCCGGGCTCAAGTCCACCGGTGCCCTCGACCTCGCCCTGGTCGTCAACGACGGCCCGGCGCACGCGGCCGCCGGCGTGTTCACCCGCAACAAGGTCAAGGCCGCGCCGGTGCTGTGGTCGCAGCAGGTGCTCACCACCGGCCGGCTGCGGGCCGTCGTCCTCAACTCCGGCGGCGCGAACGCGTGCACGGGGCCCGAGGGCTTCCAGACCGCGCACGCCACCGCCGAGAAGGCGGCCGACGCGCTCGGGTGCGCTCCGCTCGAGGTCGCCGTCTGCTCCACCGGGCTGATCGGGAAGCAGCTGCCGCGGGAGGCCGTGCTCGGCGGGGTCCAGGCCGCCGCGACGGCGCTCGGTGACGACGCGGCGTCGGCGCTGGCCGCCGCCACCGCGATCATGACCACGGACACCGTCGCGAAGCAGGCCGCACACACCGACGACACCGGCTGGAGCATCGGCGGCACCACCAAGGGCGCCGGCATGATCGCGCCGTCGATGGCCACGATGCTCACCGTGCTCACCACGGACGCCGTGGTGGACGCGCCGGTGCTGGACGAGGCGCTGCGCGCGGCGGTCCGGGTGAGCTTCGACCGGTTGGACGTCGACGGCTCCATGTCCACGAACGACACCGTGCTCGTGCTCGCCTCGGGTGCCTCCGGCGTGGCTGCCGACCCGATCGTGTTCACGACCGCGCTGACGACCGTCTGCCGCGATCTCGCCCAGCAGATGCAGGCCGACGCCGAGGGCGTCACCAAGCGGATCACGGTGCGGGTCACGGGCGCCGCCACCGAGGACGACGCGGTGACGGTCGCGCGCACGATCGCCCGCGACAGCCTGGTGAAGACCGCGATCTTCGGGTCGGACGCCAACTGGGGCCGCATCGCGGCCGCGGCGGGGTACGCGGACGCGGCCGTCGACCCCGACCGGCTCGACGTCACCGTCAACGGCGTCCTGCTGTGCCGGGGCGGGGTGGCCGCCGGGGGTCGCGGGGATGCCGACCTCTCGGGCAAGGAGGTGCTCGTCGAGGTCGCCCTCGGGCTCGGCGCGGGCACGGCGGACATTCTCACGACGGACCTGTCGCACGCCTACGTGGAGGAGAACAGTGCCTACCCCACCTGACGGCACGCTCACCCGCCTCGCCCACGCAGGCGAGAAGGCGGCCGTGCTCGCCGAGGCGCTGCCCTGGCTGCAGCGGTTCCACGGGCGGATCGTCGTCGTCAAGTACGGCGGCAACGCGATGATCGACGAGGAGCTCAAGCAGGCGTTCGCCCGGGACATGGTCTTCCTGCGGCTGGCCGGGATCCTCCCGGTGGTCGTGCACGGCGGCGGCCCGCAGATCACCGCGATGCTGGATCGGCTGGGGCTGCCCGCGGAGTTCCGCGGTGGCCTGCGCGTGACCACGCCGGAGACGATCGACGTGGTCCGGATGGTCCTGGTCGGTCAGGTCGGTCGCGAGCTGGTCGGGTTGATCAACCAGCACGGCCCGTACGCCGTGGGCCTCTCGGGCGAGGACGCGCACCTGTTCACGGCGGAGAAGCGCACCGCGCTCGTCGGCGGGGAGCCCGTCGACATCGGCCTGGTCGGCGACGTCGTCGCGGTGAACCCGGACGCCGTCCTCGACATCGTCTCGGCCGGCCGCATCCCGGTGGTCGCGGGCGTCGCCCCGGACGCCGCCGGCACCGTCTACAACATCAACGCGGACAGCGCCGCCGCCGCGCTCGCCGCGGCGCTCGGCGCGGCCAAGCTGGTCGTCCTCACCGACGTCGCCGGGCTGTACGCGAACTACCCGGACCCCGGCTCGATCATCAGCGCGCTGACGGCGGACGAGCTGGAGCCGATGCTGCCGGGGCTCGAGTCGGGAATGGCCCCGAAGATGGAGGCCTGCCTGCGCGCGGTGCGCGGCGGTGTCGAGCAGGCCCACGTGATCGACGGGCGGGTACCGCACTCGGTGCTGCTCGAGGTCTTCACCCCCGAAGGAGTCGGGACGATGGTGGTTCCCTCATGACCGTAACCTCCACGAGCGAGCCCTATCAGGAGCGCTGGAACGCGGCGCTCATGAACAACTACGGCACGCCCGCACTCGAGCTCGTCAAGGGCAGCGGGGCCGAGGTGTGGGACTCCCACGGGCGCCGCTACCTGGACCTGGTCTCCGGGGTCGCCGTGAACGCCCTGGGCCACGCCCACCCTGCCGTCGTCGCCGCCGTGACGACCCAGATCCAGCAGCTCGGGCACGTGTCGAACTTCTTCGTCCACGAGCCGGTGCTGCGCCTGGCCGAACGGCTGCAGGGGCTGCTCGACGCCCCGGATTCGCACGTCCTGTTCTGCAACTCGGGCGCCGAGGCGAACGAGACGGCGTTCAAGATCGCCCGGCGGACCGGGCGCCCGCACATCGTGGCCGCCCAGAACGCCTTCCACGGCCGCACCATGGGCGCGCTGGCGCTCACCGGCCAGCAGCCCAAGCGGGCGCCGTTCGAGCCGCTGCCGCCGGGGGTGTCGCACGTGCCCTACGGCGACGTCGCCGCGTTGGACGCCGCGGTGGACGGTGACACCGCCGCGGTCGTGCTCGAGCCGATCCTCGGCGAGGCCGGCGTGATCGTGCCGCCCGAGGGCTATCTCCGGGCCGCGCGGGAGATCACCGCCGCGCGGGGAGCACTCCTGGTGATCGACGAGGTGCAGACCGGCATCGGCCGTACCGGTGCCTGGTTCGCCCACCAGGCCGCCGGGATCGTGCCGGATGTCGTGACGCTGGCGAAGGGGCTCGGAGGCGGCCTGCCGATCGGGGCGTGCATCGGGGTCGGAGATGCCGGTCGGCTGCTCGAGCCCGGCCAGCACGGCACCACCTTCGGCGGGAATCCCGTGTGCTGCGCCGCCGCGCTCGCGGTGCTCGACACGATCGCGGGCGAGGGGCTCCTGGAGCACGTCCGGCAGGTCGGCAAGGAGATCGCCACCGGGATCGAGGCGCTGGGGCACCCGCTGGTCACCGACGTCAGCGGGGTCGGGTTGATGATCGGGGTCGGGCTCGCGTCGCCGGTGTCCGCGGCGGTCTCGACGGCCGCGCGGGAGGCGGGCTACCTGGTCAACAACGCGGTGCCGGACCGCGTCCGGCTGATCCCGCCGCTCGTGCTGACCGAGGTCCAGGCCGCCGAGTTCCTCGACGCGCTGCCCGCCTTCCTCGACGCCGGCACGGCCTCGGCCGCGGGGGCGGTCTAGGTGCCCCTGCGCCACCTCCTGCGCGACGACGACCTCACGCCCGCCGAGCAGACCGAGATCCTCGACCTCGCGGACGCGCTGAAGGCCGCGCCGTTCTCGCGGCGGCCACTCGAGGGACCCTGCAGCGTCGCGGTGCTGTTCGACAAGAGCTCCACTCGCACCCGGCTGTCGTTCGAGACCGGTGTCGCTCAGCTCGGAGGTACCCCGCTGATCGTCGATGCCGGCGGCAGCCAGATGGGCCGGGGCGAGACCATCGGCGACACCGCCCGGGTGATCTCCCGCTACGTCGCGGCCATCGTGTGGCGGACCGGGGCGCAGGCGCGGATCGAGGAGATGGCGGCCGCGGCGACCGTTCCCGTCGTGAACGCCCTCACCGACGCGTTCCACCCCTGCCAGGTGCTCGCGGACCTGCAGACGGTCCGCGAACGGTTCGGCCGGCTGGCCGGGTTGACCCTGACCTACCTGGGCGACGGCGCGAACAACATGGCCCATTCGCTGCTGCTCGGCGGGGTCACCGCCGGGGTGCACGTGCGGGTGTGCGCTCCCGACGGGTTCACCCCGGACACCACCGTGCTGCGCGACGCGAAGGCGCGCGGCGAGGAGACCGGCGGGAGCGTGGCGCTGGTCGCCGACCCGCACGCTGCGGTCGAGGGCGCCGAGGTCGTGGTCACCGACACCTGGGTCTCGATGGGCCAGGAGTCGGACGGCCGGGACCGCGCGGCACCGTTCCGGCCCCTGCAGGTGAACGGCGCGCTGCTGGACCGCGCGGCGCCCGACGTGATCGCGCTGCACTGCCTCCCCGCGCACCGCGGCGACGAGATCACGGACGAGGTGCTCGACGGGCCCCGTAGCGCGGTGTGGGACGAGGCGGAGAACCGGCTGCACGCCCAGAAGGCGCTGCTCACCTGGCTGCTGGCCCAGGTGCGGCGATGACCACCGGCATCACCACCCGCGCCGCCCGCCAGGCCCGGATCGTCGAGATCATCTCTCGCGAGCAGGTTCGCAGTCAGACGGAGCTGCTCGGCCTGCTGGAGGCCGAGGGGATCGAGACCACCCAGGCCACCCTCTCGCGGGACCTCGACGAGCTCGGCGCCGTCAAGCTGCGCGGCGCCGACGGCGGTGTGCCCGTCTACGTCATCCCGGACGACGGCAGCCCGGTGCGCGGCATCGAGGGCGGCACCGGCCGGCTGGCCCGACTGCTCGGTGAGCTGCTCGTGTCCGCCGACGCGAGCGCGAACCTCGCGGTGCTGCGCACGCCGCCGGGTGCGGCCCACTACCTCGCCAGCGCCTTGGACCGGGCCGCCCTGCACGACGTCGTCGGCACCATCGCGGGCGACGACACCCTGCTCGTGGTCGCCCGCGAGCCGATGACGGGCGCGACGCTCGCCGCCCGCCTCACGAACCTGAAGACAGCCAAGATCGATTAAGACAGCGATGAAGGAGCTTCGAGAGATGACGGACCGGGTCGTACTGGCCTACTCCGGGGGCCTGGACACCTCGGTGGGCATCGGCTGGATCGCCGAGGAGACCGGCGCCGAGGTCGTCGCCGTCGCCGTGGACGTCGGCCAGGGCGGTGAGGATCTCGAGGAGATCCGCAAGCGCGCACTGGCCTGCGGTGCGGTCGAGGCGGTCGTCGCCGACGCCCGGGACGAGTTCGCCGAGCAGTACTGCCTGCCCGCGCTCCAGGCGCAGGCCCTCTACATGGACCGCTACCCGCTGGTGTCGGCGCTGTCCCGGCCACTGATCGTCAAGCACCTCGTGGACGCGGCGACGCAGTATGGCGCGACGACGGTGGCGCACGGCTGCACCGGAAAGGGCAACGACCAGGTCCGGTTCGAGGTCGGCATCCAGGCGCTGGCGCCCGAGCTGCGGTGCATCGCCCCGGTCCGGGACTTCGCATGGACCCGGGAGAAGGCGATCCAGTACGCCGAGGACCACGATCTCCCGATCGAGACCAGCAAGCGGTCGCCGTACTCGATCGACCAGAACGTCTGGGGCCGCGCGGTCGAGACGGGGTTCCTGGAGGACATCTGGAACGCTCCCGTCGAAGACGTCTACGCCTATACGCGGGACCCGGCCGTGGCGCGCGAGCCCGACGAGGTCCTCGTCCGGTTCGAGAAGGGGGGACCCGTCGCGATCGACGGGCACCGCGTCACGATGCTGCAGGCGATCCAGGAGCTCAACGCCCGCGCGGGAGCGCACGGGATCGGCCGGCTCGACATGGTCGAAGACCGGTTGGTGGGCATCAAGAGCCGTGAGGTGTACGAGGCGCCCGGCGCGATCGCGCTGCTCACCGCGCACCAGGAGCTGGAGAGCGTCACGGTCGAGCGCGACCTCGCGCGGTTCAAGCGCACCGTCTCCCAGCGCTGGTCCGAGCTGGTCTACGACGGGCTGTGGTTCTCGCCGCTCAAGGAGGCGCTGGACTCGTTCATCGCGACGAGCCAGGAGCACGTCACGGGCGAGGTGCGGATGACGCTGCACGGCGGCCGGGCCGTGCCGACCGGCCGGCGCTC
The DNA here is from genome assembly GCA_963780835.1 of uncultured Actinomycetota bacterium. Taxonomy (GTDB): domain Bacteria; phylum Actinomycetota; class Actinomycetes; order Mycobacteriales; family Pseudonocardiaceae; genus Pseudonocardia. Next base: position 102,300 of record CAWADQ010000038.1, read on the forward strand.
GGACGCGTCGCTGTACGACTTCGGCCTGGCCACCTACGACGCGGGTGACACGTTCGACCAGGGCCTCGCGAAGGGCTTCGTGCAGCTGTGGGGCCTGCCCAGCAAGATCGCGGCGAGCCGGGCCCAGCGGGTGGCAGGTGGGGACCAGTGAGCGAGCGAAGCGAGCGAACCAGTGTCACAGCGCCTTCGCCCGGTGACGTTCCGCGACGGGCCGAACGAGCGCAGCGAGGCCGCGGCGTGAGCGGCCTGTGGGGCGGCCGGTTCGCCGCCGGCCCGGCGGACGCGCTGGCCGCGCTGTCGAAGTCCACGCACTTCGACTGGCGCCTCGCCCCCTACGACCTGCGTGCCTCGATGGCGCACGCCCGCGTGCTGCACCGCGCCGGGCTGCTCAGCGACGACGAGCTCGCCGGAATGCTCTCCGCTCTGGAGAAGCTCGACGCGGACGTCACCGCCGGCGCCTTCGGCCCCGCCCCGGACGACGAGGACGTGCATTCCGCACTCGAGCGCGGCCTCGTCGAGCGGGCGGGCGCGGAGCTGGGCGGCAAGCTGCGCGCCGGCCGCTCGCGCAACGATCAGGTGGCGACGCTGTTCCGGATGTGGTTGCGCGACGCCGCCCGCCGGGTCGCCGCGGGCGTCTGCGACGTCGTGGACGCCCTGCTCGCCCAGGCGACCGCCCACCCGGACGCGCCGATGCCGGGTCGGACGCACCTGCAGCACGCCCAGCCGGTGCTGCTCGCCCACCACCTCGCCGCGCACGCGCACGCGCTCCTGCGTGACGTCGATCGGCTGCGCGACTGGGACCGGCGGACGGCGGTGTCGCCCTACGGGTCGGGTGCGCTGGCCGGGTCGTCGCTCGGGCTGGACCCGGAGGCGGTCGCGGCCGAGCTCGGCTTCCCGGAGTCGGCGGCCAACTCGATCGACGGCACGGCCGCGCGCGACTTCGCCGCCGAGGCGGCGTTCGTGCTCGCGATGGTGGCGGTCGACCTGTCCCGGATCGCCGAGGAGGTGATCATCTGGGCGACCGCGGAGTTCTCCTACGTCACGCTGGACGACGCGTTCTCCACCGGCAGCTCGATCATGCCGCAGAAGAAGAACCCGGACGTCGCGGAGCTGGCCCGCGGCAAGGCGGGCCGGCTGATCGGCAACCTCGCCGGGCTCCTGGCCACGCTCAAGGGGCTCCCGCTGGCGTACAACCGCGACCTTCAGGAGGACAAGGAACCCCTGTTCGACTCGGTCGAGCAGCTGGAGCTGCTGCTTCCCGCGGTCGCCGGCATGGTGGCGACTCTGACGTTCCACACGGACCGGCTGGCGGCCCTCGCACCGGCCGGGTTCACCCTCGCGACGGACGTCGCTGAGTGGCTGGTCCGGCAGGGCGTGCCGTTCCGGGTGGCGCACGAAGCCGCCGGCGGCTGCGTGCGGGCGGCCGAGGCGCGCGGCGTCGGGCTGGAGGACCTGACGGACACGGAGCTCGCGGCCGTACACCCCGCCCTCACTCCGGAGGTCCGCTCGGTGCTGACGGTCGAGGGATCGATCGCGGCACGCGACGCCCGGGGAGGCACCGCCGGGGTGCGCGTGGCGGAGCAGCTCGTCGGCCTGCGCACGCAGGTCGCCGAGGCGCGGTCCTGGGCGGGATGACGCAGCCCCGGCCGGCCGCCCCCGGCGTCCGCGGGGGAACGGTGGGTGATCCCGCCGCGGTGGCGGACGCGCCCACGGGTGTGCCGATCGGTCGTGACGAGCTGGCCGTCGACGTCCTCGACGCCGCGGTCCGCCTGCTCGGCTGCTCGGTCGAGGCCGACACCCCGGAGGGCACCGTCGCGGTCCGGCTGGTGGAGGTGGAGGCCTATCGCGGGGCGGACGACCCGGCGTCGCACTCCTTCCGCGGCCGCACCGCCCGCAACGCAGTGATGTTCGGGCCGGCCGGGCACCTCTACGTCTACTTCGTCTACGGCATGCACTACTGCGCCAACGTGACCTGCCTGGCCGACGGCGAGGCAGGCGCGGTACTGCTGCGCGCCGGTGAGGTGACGTCGGACTTGGCCATGGCCTTCGCACGGCGCCCCACGGCGCGCCGTGCGGCCGAGCTCGCCCGCGGTCCTGCCCGGTTGGCGGCGCTGCTCGGACTGGGCCGTGCGCACAACGGGCTCGACCTGACCGACCCGCGCTCGCCCGTCCGGGTGCTCGCCGGGCCGCCCGCGGACCCGGCGGTGGTGCGCACGGGCCCCCGGGTCGGTGTCGCCGCCGCGCACGACACGCCGTGGCGGTTCTGGATCGCGGACTCGCCCGCGGTGAGCCCGTACCGCCCGGGCCGGGGCGCCGGGACGAGCCCGGGTACCGGTGGGGGAGGATCGACGGCGTGAGCACCACGAACGCCGACGGCCCGGGGAGCACGGGCGGCACCGACATCCTGGACGAGCTGGAGTGGCGCGGGCTGATCGCCCAGACCACGGACCGCGACGCGCTGCGACGCGAGCTGGCGGCCGGGGTGCTCACGCTGTACTGCGGATTCGACCCGACCGGCCCGAGCCTGCACGCCGGGCACCTCATCCCCCTGCTCACCCTGCGCCGCTTCCAGCAGGCGGGTGCCCGGCCGGTCGTCCTCGCCGGCGGCGCGACCGGGCAGATCGGCGACCCGCGTGACGTGGGGGAGCGCACCCTGCAGAGCACGGACACGGTCGCCGACTGGGTGCAGCGCATCCGCGGCCAGCTGGAGCGGTTCGTCGAGTTCGACGGCTCGCCCACGGGTGCCGTGATCGCGAACAACCTCGACTGGACCGGATCGCAGACGGTCCTGGAGTTCCTGCGGGACGTCGGCAAGCACTTCTCGGTCAACGTCATGCTCGCGCGCGAGACGGTCAAGCGGCGGCTGGCGGCCGAGGGCATCTCGTACACCGAGTTCAGCTACTTGCTCTTGCAGAGCCAGGACTACCTGCACCTGTTCCGCCGGGAGGGTTGCCGGCTCCAGATCGGCGGCTCGGACCAGTGGGGCAACATCGTGGGCGGTGTCGAGCTGATCCGGCGTGTCGAGGGCGCGACGGCCCATGCGCTGACCGTGCCACTGATCACGGACTCCGAAGGGCGCAAGTTCGGCAAGTCCACCGGAGGCGCCAACATCTGGCTGGACCCGCAGATGACCTCGCCCTACGCGTGGTACCAGTACTTCGTCAACGTCGCTGATGCCGACGTCGGGCGGTACCTGCGGATGTTCACGTTCCTGCCGCTCGAGGAGATCGAGCAGCTCGAGAAGGACGTCGCCGAGCGGCCACACCTGCGCGCCGCGCAGCGCCGGTTGGCCACGGAGCTGACCACGCTCGTCCACGGCGCCCACCAGACCGCCCAGGTGGTCGCGGCGAGCCAGGCCTTGTTCGGCCGGGGGGATCTGAGCGATCTCGACGGCTCGACCGTCGACGCCGCGCTCGCGGAGGTTCCGGGGGCGACGGTGGACCTCGCCGATCGTTCGACGATCGTCGATCTCCTCGTGGCGACCGGCCTGGCCGACAGCCGTGGAGCGGCGCGCCGCACGGTGGCCGAGGGTGGCGCGTACGTCAACAACGCCAAGGTCACGGACGACCAGTGGGTGCCGGCGGAGCAGGACCTGCTGCACGGCCGATGGCTCGTCGTCCGCCGCGGCAAGCGCAACGTCGCCGGCGCGCGAGTGGAGCGCCGGCCCGGGTAGCCGCCCACAGGGTGTGAGCAGCGACAACGCCAGGCGAGCGACCCCCCGCAACGGCCTCCTCGCGGAGCGTGTACTGTTCTCCACGTCGCCAGGGCGGCAGTACGACAGAGCGGGACGGCTTCACCGGCCCGCAGTCGACGCCCCCAGCAGTGCGACACCCCCTCGGAAGTCTCCGCCCAGTGCGGTGTACTGTCGAGGGTGTGGGACGGTCAGGGGTTGACCCTGAGCACCGGACCACTTAAGGTGGGGTGGTTGCCCCGGATTCGATCCGGGATGCTACTCTGCACGACAAGCCCCGACGGACTGCCTGGCGGTGGGATGTTGGTGTGCGGGTGTCTTTTGAGAACTCAACAGTGTGTCGAGCTTGTTTGTTCGGAACTGGTGGTGTTGTGCCAGTTTTGATGATTGGCTTTGATGTGTCCACGGGCCCCGTCTGTGGGTCAGAGTTTTGGTTAGGGCCAGTTTTTGTTGGAGAGTTTGATCCTGGCTCAGGACGAACGCTGGCGGCGTGCTTAACACATGCAAGTCGAGCGGTAAGGCCCTTCGGGGTACACGAGCGGCGAACGGGTGAGTAACACGTGGGTGACCTGCCCCCTACTCTGGGATAAGCCTGGGAAACTGGGTCTAATACCGGATATGACTACATGTTCGCATGGTGTGTGGGTGGAAAGAGTTCTTGGTTTCTGCGGTGGGGGATGGGCCCGCGGCCTATCAGCTTGTTGGTGGGGTGATGGCCTACCAAGGCGACGACGGGTAGCCGGCCTGAGAGGGCGACCGGCCACACTGGGACTGAGACACGGCCCAGACTCCTACGGGAGGCAGCAGTGGGGAATATTGCGCAATGGGCGGAAGCCTGACGCAGCGACGCCGCGTGGGGGATGACGGCCTTCGGGTTGTAAACCTCTTTCGGCCCCGACGAAGCGTGAGTGACGGTAGGGGTAGAAGAAGCACCGGCCAACTACGTGCCAGCAGCCGCGGTAATACGTAGGGTGCGAGCGTTGTCCGGAATTATTGGGCGTAAAGAGCTCGTAGGCGGTCTGTCGCGTCGGCCGTGAAAACTTGGGGCTTAACCCTGAGCTTGCGGTCGATACGGGCATGACTGGAGTTCGGCAGGGGAGACTGGAATTCCTGGTGTAGCGGTGAAATGCGCAGATATCAGGAGGAACACCGGTGGCGAAGGCGGGTCTCTGGGCCGATACTGACGCTGAGGAGCGAAAGCGTGGGGAGCGAACAGGATTAGATACCCTGGTAGTCCACGCCGTAAACGGTGGGCGCTAGGTGTGGGGGCCATTCCACGGTCTCTGTGCCGTAGCTAACGCATTAAGCGCCCCGCCTGGGGAGTACGGCCGCAAGGCTAAAACTCAAAGGAATTGACGGGGGCCCGCACAAGCGGCGGAGCATGTGGATTAATTCGATGCAACGCGAAGAACCTTACCTGGGTTTGACATGCGCCAGACGCGTCTAGAGATAGGCGTTCCCTTGTGGTTGGTGTGCAGGTGGTGCATGGCTGTCGTCAGCTCGTGTCGTGAGATGTTGGGTTAAGTCCCGCAACGAGCGCAACCCTTGTTCCATGTTGCCAGCGGGTGATGCCGGGGACTCATGGGAGACTGCCGGGGTCAACTCGGAGGAAGGTGGGGATGACGTCAAGTCATCATGCCCCTTATGTCCAGGGCTTCACACATGCTACAATGGCCTATACAGAGGGCTGCGAGACCGTGAGGTGGAGCGAATCCCTTAAAGTGGGTCTCAGTTCGGATCGGGGTCTGCAACTCGACCCCGTGAAGTTGGAGTCGCTAGTAATCGCAGATCAGCAACGCTGCGGTGAATACGTTCCCGGGCCTTGTACACACCGCCCGTCACGTCACGAAAGTTGGTAACACCCGAAGCCGATGGCCTAACCCACTTGTGGGGGGGAGTCGTCGAAGGTGGGACTGGCGATTGGGACGAAGTCGTAACAAGGTAGCCGTACCGGAAGGTGCGGCTGGATCACCTCCTTTCTAAGGAGTCTCACTGTTGATGGTGTGGTCGGTGAGGTTGGTGGGCGTGCGTCTGCTGGCCGGTGGTGTGTGTCCCTCCTTTCACTGATTCCACGCCTGATCAGGCAGCGGCTTCCTGTTTGGGGAGTGGTTGTGGGTGTGGCTGGGTGGAACACTTCTGCTGCTTGGTTTCGAACATGTTCCGGTCTGGTGGCCGGAGGCTTGGCACACTGTTGGGTCCTGAGGAGACACCGTGTGTGGTGTGTTCTTGGTGCCGCTCCTGGCCTGGCTGGTCTAACGCGCTGCTGTTGTGTGTGGTGTGGTGGCGGTGTGGTGGTTGGGGTGTGGTTGTGTGTTGAGTGTTGCATAGTGGATGCGAGCATCTTGTTGTGGTCAAGTGTGTAAGGGCACATGGTGGATGTCTGGGCATCAGGAGCCGATGAAGGACGTGGGAGGCCGCGATAGTCCTCGGGGAGTTGTCAACCGAGCTGTGATCCGAGGGTGTCCGAATGGGGAAACCCAGCGCGTGTCATGACGCGTTACCAGCGTCTGAATTCATAGGGTGTTGGGGGGAACGTGGGGAAGTGAAACATCTCAGTACCCACTGGAAGAGAAAACAACCGTGATTCCGTGAGTAGTGGCGAGCGAAAGCGGATGAGGCTAAACCGTGTTCGTGTGATACCCGGCAGGGGTTGCGGATGTGGTGTTGTGGGGTTTGGTCGTTCTGGTTCTGCCGGACTGGGGATGGCATGTGCGTGGTGTTAGTGGAAGACTTCTGGAAAGGGTCGCCGTAGTGGGTGAGAGCCCCGTACGCGAAAACACTGCGTGTGTCATGGATCGGATACCCGAGTAGCAGCGAGCTCGTGGAATTTGCTGTGAATCTGCCGGGACCACCCGGTAAGCCTAAATACTCCCTGGTGACCGATAGCGGACGAGTACCGTGAGGGAAAGATGAAAAGTACCCCGGGAGGGGAGTGAAATAGTACCTGAAACCGTGTGCCTACAAGCCGTCAGAGCCGAGGCTGCATGTGTCTCTTTCGGGTGGGTGTGGTGGTGATGGCGTGCCTTTTGAAGAATGAGCCTGCGAGTTATGCTTCGTGGCGAGGTTAACCCGGGTGGGGTAGCCGTAGCGAAAGCGAGTCCGAACAGGGCGTCGTCCTTTGGGACAGTGAGTCGCGGGGTGTAGACCCGAAGCGGAGTGATCTACCCATGGCCAGGGTGAAGCGGCTGTAAGAGGTCGTGGAGGCCCGAACCCACCAGGGTTGAAAACCTGGGGGATGAGTTGTGGGTAGGGGTGAAAGGCCAATCAAACTCCGTGATAGCTGGTTCTCCCCGAAATGCATTTAGGTGCAGCGTTGTGTGGTGGATGTCGGAGGTAGAGCACTGGATGGGCTAGGGGGCCGACAAGCTTACTGAACTCAGCCAAACTCCGAATGCCGGCATTTCTAGCATGGCAGTGAGACTGCGGGGGATAAGCTTCGTAGTCGAGAGGGAAACAGCCCAGATCACCAGCTAAGGCCCCTAAGCGTGCGCTAAGTGGGAAAGGATGTGGGGTCGCCCGGACAACCAGGAGGTTGGCTTAGAAGCAGCCATCCTTGAAAGAGTGCGTAATAGCTCACTGGTCAAGTGGTCCTGCGCCGACAATGTAGCGGGGCTCAAGCGCACCGCCGAAGCTGTGGCAATGAGGACTGTGTCTTCGGGCATGGGGGTTCTTGTTGGGTAGGGGAGCGTCCTGCGTCCGGTGAAGCGGCCCTGTGAGGGAGTCGTGGAGGGTGTGGGAGTGAGAATGCAGGCATGAGTAGCGAATGCAGAGTGAGAATCTCTGCCGCCGATTGACCAAGGGTTCCTGGGCCAGGTTTGTCCGCCCAGGGTGAGCCGGGACCTAAGGCGAGGCCGACAGGCGTAGTCGATGGACAACGGGTTGATATTCCCGTGCTCGTGACGGTGCGTCCATGCCCAGGCCGGTGATGCTGACCATCCGAACCTCTTTCGTCTCCTTCGGGAGGTGTTGTGGGGGGAGCGTGGGACCCGATCCGGTAGTAGGCAAGTGATGGGGTGACGCAGGAGGGTAGTCCCGCCAGGCGGTGGTTGTCCTGGTGCAAGCTCGTGGCCCGATGCCTAGGTAAATCCGGGTGTCTGTCTTTGATGACGGGGGTGAGGGGTGATGCGTAGCCGATTGAGGCGAAGTAGGGTGATCCCATGCTGTCGAGAAAAGCCTCTAGCGAGTGCTGTTGCGGCCCGTACCCTAAACCGACACAGGTGGTCAGGTAGAGAATACCGAGGCGATCGAGTGAACTGTGGTTAAGGAACTCGGCAAAATGCCCCCGTAACTTCGGGAGAAGGGGGACCGCTGGCCTTGAAGCCCTTTGCGGGCTAGGGGTTGGTGGTCGCAGAGACCAGGCCCAAGCGACTGTTTACTAAAAACACAGGTCCGTGCGAAGTCGTAAGACGATGTATACGGACTGACGCCTGCCCGGTGCTGGAACGTTAAGAGGACCTGTTAGTTCCCCCAGTTCGGCTGGGGGCGAAGCGGAGAATTTAAGCGCCAGTAAACGGCGGTGGTAACTATAACCATCCTAAGGTAGCGAAATTCCTTGTCGGGTAAGTTCCGACCTGCACGAATGGCGTAACGACTTGGGCGCTGTCTCGACCACAGACTCGGCGAAATTGCATTACGAGTAAAGATGCTCGTTACGCGCGGCAGGACGGAAAGACCCCGGGACCTTTACTACAGCTTGGTATTGGTGCTCGGTTCGGCTTGTGTAGGATAGGTGGGAGACTGTGAAGCGTTCACGCTAGTGGGTGTGGAGTCGTTGTTGAAATACCACTCTGGTCGGATTGGGTGTCTGAACCTCGGGCCATGATCTGGTTCAGGGACAGTGCCTGGTGGGTAGTTTAACTGGGGCGGTTGCCTCCTAAAGGGTAACGGAGGCGCCCAAAGGTTCCCTCAGCCTGGTTGGCAATCAGGTGGTGAGTGTAAGTGCACAAGGGGGCTTGACTGTGAGACGGACGTGTCGAGCAGGGACGAAAGTCGGGACTAGTGATCCGGCATCTCCTGGTGGAAGGGGTGTCGCTCAACGGATAAAAGGTACCCCGGGGATAACAGGCTGATCTTGCCCAAGAGTCCATATCGACGGCATGGTTTGGCACCTCGATGTCGGCTCGTCGCATCCTGGGGCTGGAGTAGGTCCCAAGGGTTGGGCTGTTCGCCCATTAAAGCGGTACGCGAGCTGGGTTTAGAACGTCGTGAGACAGTTCGGTCCCTATCCGCCGTGCGCGTAGGAGACTTGAGGAAGGCTGTCCCTAGTACGAGAGGACCGGGACGGACGGACCTCTGGTGTGCCAGTTGTCCCGCCAGGGGCATGGCTGGTTGGCTATGTTCGGAAGGGATAACCGCTGAAGGCATCTAAGCGGGAAGCTCGTTCCAAGATGAGGTCTCCCACCACCTTGCGTGGTTAAGGCCCCCTAGAGACGATGGGGTTGATAGGCCGGGGATGGAAGCTCTGTGAGGGGTGGAGTCGACCGGTACTAATAGGCCGAGGGCTTGCCCACAACATTTTTGTTGCTCGCATCCACTGTGTGACCCTGAGCACACAACCATGTTTCCTGTGCCGCCCCTGGGTGTCGGGGGTTGGTGTGGGGGTGGTGTGTTCGTAGCCCCCGGGTTTGTGTGGGGGATATGTGGATAGTGTTGTCGGTGGTGTTGGCGGAGGGGGAACGCCCGGTCCCATCCCGAACCCGGAAGCTAAGCCCTCCAGCGCCGATGGTACTGCACTCGTCAGGGTGTGGGAGAGTAGGTCGCCGCCGACATTCAATTCGGAAAGGCCCCCGCCGTTTGGCGGGGGCCTTTTCTTTGTCAGCAGAACCGCGGCGTATGCTGGAGTTATGAGTATCGCGGATGGCTCCGGCGATAACCGTCCGCGAGACAATGATCGTGGTTCGGCGCGCGGGGCCCGTCAAGGTTCAGGTGGCAAGCGTGATCGCGACGACCGGCCCGCCTCCGGGCGTGGCTCGTCGGATCGCCGAGGCGGCGCCCAGGGCAAGGTCGGCAGCGGCTGGGGTTCGACCCGTCGCGACGATGAACGCGGCAGGGGCTCGGACCGGAGCCGCGGGAGCCGGGACGAGCGCAGCTCCGAGCGTCGTGGCGGTACCGGCGGATCCGGTCGTTCGGACGGCGGATCGGAGCGCCGATACGGATCGTCCGGGCCTCGCCCTTCCGCTGGTGAGCGCGACGACCGCGGTGGGCGGGAGAACCGCTGGGGCGGCTCCCGGACCGAGGGCGGTCAGAGCTATCGCAGCGACGATCGCCGCGGTGGTCAGTCGGGCAGCGGCTGGCGCGACGATCGGCGAGCCGGCGGCGACCGGGGCGACCGCCGCTGGAACGACCGCGGTGACGACCGACGCAGGGACGACCGACGCAGGGACGACCGGCCGGCCGCAGGACGCACGGGCGCTCACCGCGCCGACGGTGATGCGCGGCGGCAGGATCGACCGGACCGTCGCCCGTTCCGTGACGATCGCGGGGGTTCCGGAGATCGGTACGGTGCCCGCGACGACCGCGGAAGCGGAAACGGTTCGGGTTACCGCAGGGACGACGGAGGCTACCGAGGGCGGGACGGCTCGAATCACCGATCGGGCGAGGCCGGATACCGCGGCGGAAAGAGCGCCTCGAGCTACTCCTCCTCCAACCGCAATGAGTCCCGCACTGATCGAAGCTCTTTCCGGTCGGACGATCGCGGTGGATACAACAGCAACCGAGGCGGCTACCGGTCGGACGACCGCGGATACCGGGGTGGCGACCGCGGCGGATCGGATTACCGCTCGGGCGATCGTGAGCGCGGCTACCGCCCCGGCCGACTCCGGTCGGTACTCGGAGGGCGCACCGCGCCGATACGAGGGGGACGACCGAACGCGGCGCGGTGCGGCGGATCGCGACGGATCGTCGGGATATCGCTCGACTGACCGGTCGTCGGGATACCGCTCTTCCGATCGGTCGTCGGGATATCGGTCGGACGACCGCGGATCCCGGAGCCACGGAACGGGCAGCGGTTCCAGCTCCACCCCCCGGTACGGCGCAGGCGGTGACGGTCGGCGGTTCGACCGTGACCGGCCGAGCGGGAATCGGGACCGCGACGAGCGGAGCGGCGGCGGGTACCGCCGTCCGGACGCTTCGGACCGAGGCTCGGAGAGCCGAGGCCGAACCGGAGACCGCTACCCGGCCCGACGGGACGACACGGGCGACCGTCCGTCGTCGGATCGCACCGACGATCGCCGATCCCGGGGTGCTTATGGCGGCCGGGACGGGCGCGACGATGCGCGGCGCCCTGGTGGCTCTGCCGCACAGGGTCGTGGATCCGGTGATCGCCAGGACCGGTTCCGTAGCGACCAGAAGAGCGAGCGCCGGCCCGCCCGCGCCGGTGACGACCGTCGGACGCCGTACCGGGACCGCGACGCGTCCGCACGCTCCGCGACCGGTGGCGTGGCGGAGCGCAGGCCCGGTTATAAGGCCGAGGGCCAAGATCGACGCGATGCCGACGAGGTCAGGATCGCGGCGCCGCCGCTCCCCGACGACGTGACCGCTGCCGAGCTGGACGCCGAGGTTCGTCGTGACCTGCGCGGCCTGCAGAAGGAGACGGCCGAGACCGTCGCGCGGCACCTCGTCGCCGCGGGCTCGCTCGTCGACGACGACCCGGGCCAGGCGCTGGCGCATGCCCGTTACGCCCGGTACCGCGCGTCGCGGATCGCGCTGGTCCGCGAGGCGGCCGGCATCGCCGCCTACCACGCGGGTGAGTGGGCCGAGGCCCTCGGGGAGCTGCGTGCCGCTCGCCGCATGGGCGGTGGTCCCGGCCACCTCGCGGTGATGGCGGACATCGAGCGTGCCCTCGGGCGTCCCGAGCGTGCGCTCGACCTCGCACGGGGGCCCGAGGCACGCGAGCTGGACAGGTCCGAGGCCATCGAGCTCTCGATCGTCGCCGCCGGCGCCCGCCGCGACCTCGGTGAGCTGGACGCGGCCGTCGTCGGTCTCCAGTTGCCGGAGCTGGACCCGGCGCTCCGCGACCCGTGGAGCGCCCGCCTGTTCTACGCGTACGCGGACAACCTCGCCGCGGCCGGGCGCGAGTCCGACGCCGTGCAGTGGTTCATGCACGCCGCGGATGCCGACGAGGAGGCCGAGACCGATGCCGCGGCGCGTCTGGCGGAGCTGACCGGTGAGCCGTTGCCCGACGACGGCGTCGCCTTCGGCGAGGACGACATCCCGGCCGACGCCGCGGATGCAGCCGCCTCGACGCCGGCCGACGTCGAGGCCCCGGGGCACGAGGAGCCGGCGCGTGCGGACGGGGAAGCGGCGGACGAAGCCGGGCCCGGCCAGACGATCGCGGAGCGGAGCCCCGTTGACCAGGGCCCGGTGGACGAGGGCCCGACGGAGTCCTCCACCTCCGACGACGCATCGACCCCGGCCGACCCCGACGAGGTCTCGGGGACGGACGGTCCGGACGCCGTTGTGGACGGCGTACCGAGCAGTGCGGCTGATCCGGTTGTCAGCGATGCCGTCGTCGCCGATGCTGAGGTGGTGGATGCCCCGGACCGCGAGACCGACACCCGCACCGGTCGTTCATGACCACGCTCCTCGACCGCCACGACCTCGTCCTCGCCGATCTCGACGGCACCCTCTACCAGGGGCGTGCGGCGATTCCCGGCGCCGTCGACGCCGTCCGCGCGGCCGCGGACCGAGGCGTGCGGACGCTGTACGTCACCAACAACGCGGCGCGCTCACCCGGTGACGTCGCCGCGCATCTGGCCGAGCTGGGTTATCCGGCTGGTGCCGACGACGTCGCCACCAGCTCGCAGGCCGCCGCGGCGCTGCTCGCCGAGCAGTTGTCCGACGGGGCCAAGGTGCTCGTGGTCGGCACCGCGGCACTCGGCGCAGAGATCACCGCGGTCGGCCTGACGCCCGTCGACTCGGCGGACGGCGCGACCGCCGTCGTCCAGGGCCTCGATCCCCAGCTGCGCTACGCGACGCTCGCCGAGGCGTGCATCGCGCTGCGGGCGGGCGCGGTGTGGGTGGCGTGCAACGTCGACCCGACGCTGCCGAGCGAGCGCGGCCCGTTGCCCGGCAACGGGTCCCTGGTGGCGGTCCTGCGAACCGCGACCCGGCTCGAGCCGCAGGTGGCGGGGAAGCCCGCTCCGGCCCTGATGCAGACGGCCGCGCGACGGGTGGGGGCCTCGGCGCCGCTCGTGGTCGGCGACCGCCTCGACACGGACATCCAGGGCGGCCGCGCTGCCGAGATGGCGACGCTGCTGGTGCTCACCGGTGTCTCGGACGCCACCGAGCTGCTGACCGCGCCGGCGCAGGCCCGACCGGACTACGTCGGCGCCGACCTCGGAGCCCTCGCCCTCGACCCGGAGACCCTCGCCGTCGGGCCGCGGCCCGGCTGGACCGTCGACGGCGGACCGGACGGGCTCGTCCTCTCGGGGTCCGGGGACCCGCTGGACGCGCTGCGCACGCTGTGCGTCCGACACTGGGACACCGGTGGTGGCCCGCCCCGGGTCCGCGCCGAGGGCGACGACGCGGCCGCCGCGCTGCGCGCGCTGGGTCTCACGCCAGCACCCGGCGGGACCGCCTCGACTACCGTGGCCGGAGCCGAGACCGATCCGCGCTCCCCGTGACGCGGACCCAGCGAGGAGACCTGCCGCGGTGAGCGAGCTTGCGGGCGAACCAGTGTCGCAGCGTTTGCGCCCTGCGCGCGAGCTTGCGAGCGCGCCATCAGCACAGCGCCCGGCGAAGCCGACCGAGCGCAGCGAGGGAGTGCGATGAGTCACCCGTCCGGGCCGCCGCGCCCGGTCGACCCGCGTACCCTCCGGGGCTCCTCGCCCGAGGAGGCGGTCGACGCCGCGCTCACTGCGTTGGACGGTCTCGCGGACCGGCCGCTCACCGAGCACGTCGCCGTCTTCGAGCAGGTGCACGCCGCTCTCGGCCGGGCCCTCGCCGACGGCGCCGACGGTGCTCCCGAGGCGCTCGGCCGGGCGTGACGGCCGTGGTCACGCGCGCCCGCCTCGACGCCGAGCTCGTACGCCGCGGCCTCGCCCGCTCCCGGCAGCAGGCCGCGGAGCTGATCGAGCAGGGCCGGGTCGCCGTGCGCGGGGTGCCTGCGGGCAAGCCCGCCACGGTCGTCGACCGCGACACGCCCGTCACCGTGCACGAGACGGGCGAGCGCGACTGGGCCTCCCGCGGCGCGCACAAGCTGATCGGCGCCCTCGACCGGTTCGGTGATGTTCCCGTGGCCGGTGCGCGCTGCCTCGACGCGGGCGCCTCGACCGGTGGGTTCACCGACGTCCTGCTCGACCGCGGTGCCGCCGCGGTGGTGGCGGTGGACGTCGGATACGGGCAGCTCGTATGGCGGCTGCGGTCGGACGAGCGGGTGGTGGTGCACGATCGCACCAACGTCCGGACCGTGGACGTCGGCGACATCGGCGGCCCCGTCGACCTCACCGTCGCGGACCTGTCGTTCATCTCCCTGCGCACGGTGCTGCCCGCGCTCGTCGCCTGCACCCGGCCGGGGGGCGAGCTGTTGCCGATGGTCAAGCCACAGTTCGAGGTCGGACGCGAGCGGCTCGGTTCCGGCGGGGTCGTGCGCGACCCGGCGCTGCGCCGCGCCGCCCTCGGCGAGGTCGCTGCCGCCGCGCGAGCGCTGGGGCTGGTGCTGCGCGACGCGGTCGCCAGCCCGCTGCCGGGGCCGTCGGGCAACGTCGAGTACTTCCTGCGGCTCGTCCGCGACGTCGAGCGGCCGGACGCGGGTGACGACGTGCTGGACCGAGCCGTCGCCGAGGGCCCCCGATGACGGGAACTGTGATGACGAGGGAGGGGCGATGACCCGCGAGGTGCTCGTCGTCCTGCACGCCGGGCGGCCGACCAACCGCTACACGGCGGCCGCCGTCGCCCGTCGCCTCGCCGCGGACGGCGTCCGCCTCCGGATGATCGACGACGAGTGGAAACAGGTGGCCCCGCTCGTCGGCGACCTGCCGGCCGAGCTGGCGCCGCGGGTGGTCGACGCCCGGCCGGGGTGCGCGGAAGGGGCGGAGGTCGCGCTCGTGCTGGGGGGCGACGGCACGCTCCTGCGGGCAGCCGAGACCGCCCGGCCGGTCGGCGTCCCGCTGCTCGGGGTGAACCTGGGCCACGTCGGGTTCCTCGCCGAGGCCGAGCAGGAGTCCCTCAACGAGGCCCTGCGGGCGATCATCGACGGCGGCTACGACGTCGAGGAGCGGATGACCGTCGACGCCGTGGCGTTCGTCGGCGGCGACGAGATCGCCCGCAGCTGGGCGCTCAACGAGGTGTCGGTGGAGAAGTCCAGCCGTGAGCGCATCCTCGAGGTGGTGCTCGAGGTCGACTGCCGGCCGGTGTCGGCCTTCGGCTGCGACGGCGTGCTGTGCTCGACGCCCACCGGCTCGACCGCGTACGCGTTCTCGGCGGGCGGCCCGATCATGTGGCCGCAGGTGAAGGCGCTGCTACTGATCCCCAGCAACGCTCACGCACTCTTCGCCCGGCCGATGGTCATCGCGCCCGACAGCCAGGTGGCGATCGAGATCCTGCCCACCGGACCGCCGGCCCTGCTCGAGTGCGACGGCCGACGCACCGCGGCGCTGCCGGCCGGCACGCGGGTGGAGGTGACGCAGGGAGCCACCCCGGTACGCATGGTGCGGCTGGACGGCAGACCCTTCGCCGACCGGCTCGTGCGGAAGTTCGACCTGCCGATCCGCGGCTGGCGCGGTGCGCCCCAACGCCCGAACAGCTGAGGCCGCCGAGAACAGTCGGGCCCTGCACGTAGGCTTTCCCTCGTGCTCGCCGAGATGCGGATCCAGGGCCTCGGCGTGATCGACGACGCCACCCTGGAACTCGACGCCGGTCTCACCGTGCTGACCGGCGAGACCGGCGCGGGCAAGACCATGGTCGTCACCGGGCTCACCCTGCTCGGTGGTGGCCGGGCCGAGGCCTCCCGAGTGGCGGACGGGGCGCGGCGGGCCGTCGTCGAAGGGCGGTTCACCGCGGACGCCGCGGCGCTGGCGGTCGCGGACGAGGTCGGCGCCGAGGCGGACGACGACGGCGCGCTGATCGCCGTCCGCACCGTCGGTGCGGACGGGCGGTCGCGTGCCCACCTGGGCGGGCGTGCGGTACCCGTCGGTGTGCTGGCCCGGCTGGCCGATTCGGCGCTCGCGGTGCACGGGCAGAACGACCAGTTGCGGCTGCTGCGGCCTGCGGAACAGCGGGCGCTGCTGGACCGCTTCGCCGGCGACACCGTGGGCGTGCCGCTGCAGCGGTACCGGGCGGTGCGCTCCGAGTGGCAGGCGGTCGCGGCCGAGCTCGTCGAGCGACGGGACGGGGCGCGGCGGCTCGCGCAGGAGGCGGACCTGCTGCGGCACGGCCTCACCGAGATCGAGGCCGTCGATCCGCAGCCCGGCGAGGACCGGGAGCTGATCGAGGAGGCGCGCCGCCTGGCCGCCGCGGACGACCTGCGCGAGGCCGCCGGCACTGCGCGTACCGCCATCGCGGGGGGCGACGCGATGGACGACGCCGCACCGGCTGCGGTCGCTCTCGTCGGAGAGGCCCGCCACCGGCTCGCCGCGTCCGGCGACGGCGCGCTCGCTGCGCTGGACACCGTCCTCGGTGAGGTGCTGGCGCAGCTCGATGACGTCGCGGGGGAGCTCACCATCTATCTGGACCGGCTGGACGCCGACCCCGAGCGGCTCGCCCGCGTGCTCGGCCGCCAGGCGGAGCTGAAGGCGCTCACCCGCAAGTACGCCGCTGACATCGACGGCGTTCTCGCGTGGGCGCAGCAGTCCCGGAAGCGGCTGGAGCACCTCGACACCTCGGACGATGCGCTGGCGGCGCTCGCCGCGCGCCGCGACGCGCTGGCCACGGAGCTTGCCGGCCACGCCGCCGCCGTCACCAGGGCGCGCACCGCTGCGGCGGAGCGGCTGGCCGACGGCACCACCGCCGAGCTGGGCGGGCTGGCCATGCCGGACGCCCGACTGCTGGTCGCCGTCACACCCCGTCCAGCGGGCCCGGGAGCTCCCGACGCGCTGACCGTCGGCGACACGTCCCTCGCGGCGGGCGCGGACGGCGTCGACGAGGTCGAGCTGCGGCTGGTCGCCCACCCCGGCGCCACGCCGCAGCCGGTGCACAAGGGCGCGTCGGGCGGAGAGCTGTCGCGCGTGATGCTCGCCCTCGAAGTCGCGCTGGCCGGCGCGGACCCGGTGCCGACCATGGTCTTCGACGAGGTCGACTCCGGTGTGGGCGGCCGGGCGGCGGTGGAGATCGGCCGCCGGTTGGCCCGCCTTGCCGCCCGGCACCAGGTCGTGGTCGTGACGCACCTGCCGCAGGTCGCGGCGTACGCCGACCGTCACCTGCTCGTCGACAAGGCCCGGGCGGGTGACGGCCCGGCCCGCAGCCGCGTCCGCACGCTGGACGAGGGCGAGCGGGTCGGCGAGCTGGCGCGGATGCTCGCGGGGCTGGACGAGACGGACACCGGCCGTGCGCACGCGGAGGAGCTGCTGGCGGCGGCGCGGGCGCATCGCGACGCGGACCGCCGGACGGACGGAGCCGACGGCGGAGCCACCGGCGGCCGGGCGGGTCGCCGGAGCAGGCGGGGTACGGCCCCGGTCCCGGCCTGACGCCTCCCGGTGAATCGCGCCTGCGCCCGCCGTCGCCCCGCCCCTGACCGGTCGGCGCTTCGCGCAGAAGCGCTGTGCCGATGACTCGCTCGCAGGCTCGCTCGTCCCTGGCCTGGCTGCCCGGCTTCGTGCTCCTCTCGGCCGTCTGGGGCTCCAGCTTCGCGCTGATCAAGATCGCGCTGGAGGCGGGCGTCGCGCCGCCCTGGGTCGCGTTCGCGCGGTGCGCCCTCGGGGCGCTGACGCTGCTGGTGATCTGCGTGCTGACGCGCACGCCGCTGCCCCGCGACCGGGCCACCTGGGGCCACGCGGCGGTCGTCGCCGTGCTGGCCAACACCGTGCCGTTCGTGCTGCTGGCCTACGGCGAGCAGCACGTCGACTCGGTGCTGGCCGGGCTGCTCAACGCGACCACCCCCCTGATGACCCTGCTGTTCGTCCCGCTGCTGGTGCCCACCGAGCGGATCACCGCGCGCCGGGTGGCCGGGCTGTTGATCGGGTTCGCGGGCGTGCTGTGCGTTCTCGGGGTGTGGCGCGGCGTCGCGGGCGCGACCGTGGCGGGCACGCTGGCGTGCCTCGGCTCCACCGCGAGCTACGGCGCCACGTTCGCGTACATGCAGCGCTTCTTCGCCGGCCGCAGCGGCTCGGCTGCGGCACTGTCCGCCGCCCAGCTCGTCTGCGCGAGTGCCGAGCTCGCGGTCGTCGCCCCCGCGCTCGCCGGCCTGCCGCACTGGCCCGGCGTCCCGGCCGCCGTCGCGCTGCTGGCACTCGGTGCGCTCGGCACGGGCTTGGCGTACGTGCTCAACCTCGGGGTCGTCCGGGCCGCGGGACCGACCGTCGCCTCGACGGTCACCTACGTCATCCCGGTGTGGTCGACGACCATCGGGGCCGTCCTGCTGGCCGAACCGGTGGGCTGGAACACGGTCGTCGGGGGTGTCGTGGTGGTCACCGGAGTCGTCGTCACCCGCCTTCCCGACCGAGGCTGAGGAGGGCTCTCGCGGTCACGCTCCGGTGATCTTCGGCGTGCCTTGCCGGGCGCTCGTGGCCCTGGCTGTCACAGTGCGTGCGTGAAGCTCTCCGGACTGTTGCATCGCACTCGGTCCGAGCTGCCGGGGGTCAGTGGTGTCGCGCGGGTCGATCGGCACACCGGAGCGCTGCTGCGGCGGTTGCGGCCGGGCGACGTCGCGGTGCTCGATCAGGTGGATCTCGATCGGGCGACCGCCGACGCGCTGGTCGCCGCGGAGGTGGTGGCGGTCGTCAACGCCGCCCCCTCGATCTCCGGGCGCTTCCCCAACCTGGGGCCGCAGATCCTCGTCGACGCCGGGATCCCGCTGGTCGACGCGGTCGGTGCCGAGGTGCTGCACGCGGTCAAGGACGGCGTGCGGGTGCGTGTGCACGAGGGGGTGCTCTACGCGGGGGAGCAGGTGCTCGCCGAGGGTGTCGCGCAGACCGCGGACTCGGTGGCCGATGCGCTCGTCGAGGCCAAGTCGGGGTTGGCCCACCAGTTGGAGGCGTTCGCGGCCAACACGATCGAGTTCATGCGGCGGGAGCGCGGGATGCTCCTCGACGGGGTCGGGGTTCCCGACGTGCAGGTGGACCTGGCCGACCGCCAGGTGCTCGTCGTCGCCGCCGGCTACGACCACGTCGCCGACCTGGCCCGGTTGCGGAGGTTCGTCCGGGAGCACCGGCCCCGGCTGATCGGGGTGGGTGCGGGGGCCGACGCCCTGCTCGCCGCGGGCCACCGGCCCGACCTCATCGTCGGCAATCCCGCCGAGGTGTCGGAGGAGGCGCTGACCTGCGGCGCGGACGTCGTCGTCCCGGCCTTCACCGACGGCCACGCACCGGGCCTGCACCGCGTGCAGGACCTCGGCGCCGGCGCGGTCACGTTCCTGAGCTCGGCCAATCCGGAGGACCTGGCGCTGCTGCTGGCCCACCACCACGGAGCATGCATGATCATCACTGTGGGGGTGTCGGCGTCCATGGGCGAGTTCCTGGACCGCGGGCGCTCGGGGAGCAACGCCTCGACGTTCCTCACCCGGCTGCAGACCGGGGGGACGGTCGTCGACGCGCGGGTGGTCGCCGCGCTGTACCGCAACCGGATATCGGGATGGCTCGTGGCGCTGCTGCTCGTCGCGGCCGCGACGTCGGTCGTCGCCGCGCTGTCGGTGTCGGCGGCGGGGGACGGGGTGCTGGCGTGGGTGCAGCAGGGCGCGACGGCGGCCGTCGAGCTCGTCCGGGGCGGTGTGCGGTGATCTCTCTGCGCTATCACGTGGTGTCGATCGCCGCGGTGTTCCTGGCGCTGGCCATGGGAGTCGTGCTCGGGGCGAGCGGGGTCTCGGACCGGGTGCTCGCGGCCGTGTCGAGCCAGCGGGACGACCTGGGCGTGCAGGTGACCCGGCTGTCCGCGGAGCGGGACGCGCTGGCCGCGCAGGATCGGGCGGCCGACGAGTTCGCCTCCCGGGTGGGGCCCGCCGCGGTCCGCGGGCTGTTGGCCGGGCAGACGGTCGCGCTGGTTGTCGCGGGTGCCGATGTGCAGGACCGGGACGGCGTCGCCGGCTTGATCGGGCAGGCCGGTGGGACGGTCACGGGCCGGGTCGAGCTGACCGACGCCGTCGGCGACCCGGCTCGGGCGGACCAGCTGCGCGAGCTGACCTCCCAGCTGTTGCCGACCGGCGCCCAGCTGCCGGCGGCCTCGGACACGGGCAGCCTGGTGGGAGGTCTGCTCGGTGGGGTCCTGCTGGCCCGCGACGGCGGGGCCGCGGTGCGGCACGACGACGCCGACTCGGTGCTCACCGGCCTCACCAGCGCCGGTTTCGTCCACCCCGGGACGCCGCCGGGAGCGGCGAGCCTCGTGCTCGTGCTCACCGGCGGAGGTCAGGACGGGGTGGACGCCGCCGACTCCGCGGCGGTCTACGCGCGGCTCGCGGCCCAGCTCGACCTCGCGGCCGCGGGCGCGGTGCTGGCCGGGCGCAGCGGATCGGCCGACGCGACGGGCGCGGTCGGCGTCGCGCGGGCGGACCCGCAGGTGGTGGCGCGGCTCTCGACGGTGGACGACGTGCAGTCCGGCGCGGGCCGGGTGGCGGCCGTGCTGGCGCTGCACGAGCAGCTCGACGGCCGCGCGGGCAGCTACGGCACGGGTGCGAGCGCGGCGTCGGGCGCTGCTCCGGCCGTGCCCGTCGTCCCCGGCGCCTGACGAACGCCGCCGACTCGCGACGGCAAAGGTGCCGACTCGCGGCGGCAAACGTCGCGACTCGCGGCGGCAAAGGTGCCGACTCGCGGGTGCCGGCGGCGGGGGTGGGACGCGAGGCTGTACGCTGAAAACCCGTGCAGCAACGCGCCACGCGTCATCTGTTCGTCACCGGAGGCGTCGCCTCCTCCCTCGGCAAGGGCCTGACAGCCTCCAGCCTCGGCCAGCTCCTCACCGCCCGCGGACTGCGGGTCACGATGCAGAAGCTGGACCCGTACCTCAACGTCGATCCCGGGACGATGAACCCGTTCCAGCACGGCGAGGTGTTCGTCACCGAGGACGGGGCGGAGACCGACCTCGACGTCGGCCACTACGAGCGGTTCCTCGACCGGAACCTGCACGGGCGGGCGAACGTCACCACGGGCCAGGTCTACTCGTCGGTGATCGCCAAGGAGCGCCGCGGCGAGTACCTGGGCGACACCGTGCAGGTCATCCCGCACATCACCAACGAGATCAAGGACCGCATCCTCGCGATGTCCGCGCCGGACGACGACGGCGTCACACCGGACGTCGTCATCACCGAGGTGGGCGGCACCGTCGGCGACATCGAGTCGCTGCCGTTCCTGGAGGCGGCCCGGCAGGTCCGCCACGACGTCGGCCGCGACAACTGCTTCTTCCTGCACGTCTCGCTGGTGCCGTTCCTCGCGCCGTCCGGGGAGCTGAAGACCAAGCCGACCCAGCACTCCGTCGCCGCCCTGCGCAACATCGGCATCCAGCCGGACGCGCTCGTGCTGCGCGCGGACCGGGAGATCCCGGACGGGCTCAAGCGCAAGATCTCCCTGATGTGCGACGTGGACCGCGACGGGGTCGCCGCCGCGCCCGACGCGCCGTCGATCTACGACATCCCCCGGGTGCTGCACCGTGAGGGGCTCGACGCCTACGTCGTGCGCCGGCTCGGCCTGCCGTTCCGCGACGTCGACTGGACGGTGTGGGGCGACCTGCTCGAGCGCGTCCACGACCCGGACGAGACGGTGACGGTCGCGCTCGTCGGCAAGTACGTCGACCTGCCCGACGCCTACCTGTCGGTCACGGAGGCGCTGCGCGCGGGCGGGTTCGCGCACCGGGCGAGAGTGGAGATCCGCTGGGTCCGGTCCGACGACTGCGAGACCCCGGCCGGTGCGGCGACCGCGCTCGACGGGGTGGACGCGGTGCTCGTCCCGGGCGGGTTCGGCGTGCGCGGCATCGAGGGCAAGATCGGCGCGATCCGGCACGCGCGCACCCGTGGCGTGCCGGCGCTCGGGCTGTGCCTGGGCCTGCAGTGCATGGTCATCGAGGCGGCCCGGAGCCTCGCCGGGCTCGACGGCGCCAACTCGACCGAGTTCGACCCCTCCGCGCCGCACCCGGTGATCTCGACGATGGCCGAGCAGGTCGACGTCGTCGCCGGCGAGCGCGACATGGGCGGCACGATGCGGCTGGGTGCCTACCCGGCGCTGCTCGCCAAGGGCTCGGTGACCGCGGCGGCCTACGGCGTGCGCGAGATCTCGGAGCGGCACCGGCACCGCTACGAGGTCAACAACGCCTACCGCGACCGGCTGGTCGCCGCCGGCCTCGTGGTCAGCGGGACGCTGCCGGACGGTTCGCTGGTCGAGTTCGTCGAGCTGCCCGCCGACGTCCACCCGTTCTTCGTCGGCACCCAGGCGCACCCGGAGCTCAAGAGCCGGCCCACCCGCCCGCACCCGCTGTTCGCGGCGTTCGTCCGGGCGGCGATCAACTACCGCGCGGCGGACCGGCTGCCGGTCGAGCTGCACCGCGAGCGGGCGACGGTCGGTTCGGGTACAGGGGCCCCGTGAACACGTCCTCGGTGGCCCCGGCCGTTTCCGCGCCTCGCCACGACTTCGCCGTCGTCTCCTCCGACGACATCTACACCGGCAAGGTGCTCGCGGTGCGCCGCGACCACGTGCGCATGCCCGGCGGCGGCACGTCCGTCCGCGAGATCATGGAGCACGCCGGCGCCGTCGCGGTCGCGGCGCTGGACGCGGACGACCGGCTGATGATGATCTACCAGTACCGGCACGCCCTCGAGCGGCGCCTCTGGGAGATGCCGGCGGGCCTGCTGGACGTCGCGGGCGAGGACGCGGTGGAGACGGCCCGGCGCGAGCTGGCCGAGGAGGTCGGCCTCGCGGCGGACGAGTGGTCGGTGCTGATCGACGTCGCCCCCTCGCCGGGCTTCTCGGACGAGGCCGTGCGGGTGTTCCTGGCGACCGGCCTGCACGACGTCGGCCGGCCCGACCTCGGCGCGGACGACGAGGAGGCGGACCTCGAGACCCACTGGATCCCCCTGGCGGACGCCGTCGCCATGGTCTTCGAGGGGTCGATCGTCAACTCCAGCTGCGTCGCGGCCGTGCTGGCGGTGCACGCCGTGCGGACGGGTGCGGCGACGACCCGCCCGGTCGACGCGCCGTGGCCGGACCGGCCGACGCGGTTCGCGGCCCGGAAGGCCTGACGCCCGGCCACGCAGGATCGGTCCGGCTGGGACACACCCGGCGGTCACGGACGGAGCGGCCGACCGTTCCCGTCGGTCGGCCGCCCGGCGAGGATGACGATGCCGTCGATGAACGCCCAGATCACGCCGATGCCGAAGAACAGGGTGAGCAGCAGCTGGGCGATGCCGATCCCGGTGTGCCCGGCGTAGAGCCGCCCGATGCCGATCGGGAGGAAGAGCTGCAGCAGACCGGCGACGACCTTGGATCGGTCCGAGTACGGGAACCCGCTCACCGGGTCGCGGCCGTAGGGGGCCTGCGGGTCGTAGCCGCCGTACGGGACGGGGTAGCCGGCGGTGCCGGGGTGCGGCGCCGGGCCCGGCCAGGGGGGCGGCGGAAGGCCGGCCGGGTAGCCGACCGTCGGGTACCGGCCGGTCGGGTACGGGGCCGGCGGGAACTGGGCCGTCGGGAACGGCCCGGTCTGGCACGGACCGGGCGCCCCGGGCAGATCCTCGAACAGCCGGTCCAGGTCGTGGGCGGTCCGCGCGGCGTACGCCGCCGTCATCCGCTCCTCGAACTCCTCCGGGTTGAGCCTGCCCTGCGCGAAGTGGTCGCCGAGCGCCGTGACCGCCTGCTCCCGCTCGGCGTTACCGATGCGGATCGATCGCGGATCGGGTGTCGCCACGCACCCGACGGTACCGCTGCGCGCGCGTGGGGCGGCGCGCCCGCCCCTGCCTCTCAGCGCCGCTTCCCGTGCCCGGCGGCGCGGCGCGGCGCTCGTTACGCTCCGTCCCATGCGCTTCGGACTCTTCGTGCCCCAGGGTTGGCGGCTCGACCTCGTCGGCATCGACCCCGCCGAGCAGTGGTCGGTCATGCGCGACGTCGCGCGGCACGCGGACGCGGGACCGTGGGAGTCGGTGTGGGTCTACGACCACTTCCACACCGTGCCGCGGCCCACGGACGAGGCCTGCCACGAGGCGTGGACGCTCATGGCGGCGCTCGGTGCGACGACCGAGCGGGTCCGGCTCGGCCAGATGTGCACGTGCATGAGCTACCGCAACCCCGCCTACCTGGCGAAGGTCGCCGCGACCTGCGACATCATCTCCGGCGGCCGGGTCGAGATGGGCATCGGCGGCGGCTGGTACGAGCACGAGTGGCGCGCCTACGGCTACGGCTTCCCGTCCGCGGGCGTGCGGTTGGGCATGCTCGACGAGGGCGTGCAGATCATGCGCCAGGCCTGGACGGAGGGCCGCGCCACCCTGCACGGCAAGCACTACCAGGTCGACGGCGCGATCGTGCGGCCGCTGCCGCTGCAGGAGGGCGGCATCCCGCTGTGGATCGCCGGCGGCGGCGAGAAGGTGACACTCAAGATCGCCGCGAAGTACGCGCGGTACACGAACTTCGACGGCACGCTCGAGGGCTTCACCCGCAAGTCCGAGCTGCTCGCCGGCCACTGTCGCGACGTCGGCACCGACTTCGACGCGATCGTCCGCTCCGCCAACTACAACGTGGCGATCGGCAGCACCGAGGCCGAGGTCGAGGACCGGCTGCAGCAGCTCAAGGCCCGGATCGCGCCGTTCGTCGGAGCGGAGCGGGCCGAGGGCCAGCTGGGCGGGTTCCGCGGGCTCCCGGCCTGCGGCACGCCCGAGCAGATCGTGGAGAACCTGCGCAAGCTCGAGGCGGCGGGGATGACCTACGGGATCTTCTACTTCCCGGAGGCCGCCTACGACCGGTCGGGTATCGAGCTGTTCGAGCGCGAGGTCGTCCCGGCCCTGAGCTGACCGGACCGAGCCGACCGTGCCGCGCCCGTCCGACGTCGTCGAGGCCTTCCTGCACCATCTCGCGGTGGAGCGGGGGAGTGCCGCGAACACGCTGCGCTCCTACACGGTCGACCTGGAGCGCTACGTGGCGCACCTGCGCGCCGCCGGGATCGACGACCTCGCCGCCGCCCGCGAGGAGCACGTCACCGGCTTCGTCGTCGCGCTGCGCACCCCGGCCGACGGGCGGCCCGCGCTCGCCGCGTCGTCGGCCGCACGGGCGCTCGCCGCCGTCCGCGGATTGCATCGCTTCGCCGCCCGCGACGGCCTGGTGCCCGCGGACGTCGCCCACGCCGTCACCCGGCCCACGCTGCCCAGGCGGTTGCCGCGGACGTTGAGCGTCGACGAGGTCGACCAGCTGCTCGCGGGCTGCCCGGGCGACGACCCCGCCGCGCTGCGCGATCGGGCGCTGCTGGAGCTGCTCTACTCCACGGGCGCGCGGATCTCCGAGGCCGTCGGGATCGACCTGGACGACCTCGACGTGCGCGCCCGCACCGTGCTGCTGCGCGGGAAGGGCGGCAGGCAGCGGCTGGTGCCGGTCGGGCGCCCGGCGCTCGCGGCGGTCGACGCCTACCAGGTGCGGGCCCGTCCGGCGCTCGCCTGCCGCGGTCGGGGCACGCCCGCGCTGCTGCTCAACGCCCGCGGCGCGCGGCTGTCCCGGCAGAGCGCCTTCCACGTGCTGCGCGCGGCCGCCGAGACCGCCGGCGTGACCCGCGACGTCTCCCCGCACACCCTGCGGCACTGCTTCGCGACGCACCTGCTCGCGGGGGGTGCGGACGTCCGCGTGGTGCAGGAGCTGCTCGGCCACGCGTCGGTGACGACGACGCAGATCTACACGCACGTCACGGTCGACACCCTGCGCGAGGTCTACGCCACGTCCCATCCTCGCGCGCTGGGGTGAGAGCAGGGTCACCACAGCAGGGTCGGTTCGGCACAGCGACATCCCCGACGTGCGGCAATCCACGTCAATCAGTGCCGACGCGCACGGCGAGGCGCGTTGCCGCCCGCGACCACGGCCTCCTACTCTCACCTGTTGATCCCGGCCGGGATCGCTCGCGAGAGACCGGAGCCCGCATGGACACGACGCGGCCGATCGACCCCCGACGGGAGGATGGCCCCGAGGACGACACCGACGTCGCCGGGGGCGCGGATGCCACCGGCATCCCCGAGCCCACCCCGCTGACCGACCACGGACCCGCCCGCGTGATCGCGGTGGCGAACCAGAAGGGCGGCGTCGGCAAGACGACGTCCACGATCAACGTCGGCGCGGCGCTCGCCGAGTACGGGCGCAAGGTGCTGCTCGTCGACTTCGACCCGCAGGGTGCGCTGTCCGTCGGCCTCGGCGTGCAGCCCCACCAGCTCGACAGCACCGTCTACAACCTGCTCATGGAGCGCGACGCCGAGGTCGACGAGGTCATCCGGCCAGACGGCGATCGAGGGCATGGACCTGCTGCCCAGCAACATCGACCTGTCGGCGGCCGAGGTGCAGCTGGTCTTCGAGGTCGGACGCGAGCAGGCGCTGGGCCGGGCGCTCAAGCCGGTGCTCGACCGCTACGACATCGTGCTGATCGACTGCCAGCCCTCGCTGGGCCTGCTCACGATCAACGCGCTGGCCTGCGCCGACACCGTGCTCATCCCGCTGGCCTGCGAGTTCTTCAGCCTGCGTGGCGTCGCGCTGCTGATGGACACCATCGACAAGGTGCGCGACCGGCTCAACCCGAACCTGGACATCCTGGGCATCCTCGCCACGATGTTCGACCCGCGCACCCTGCACACCCGCGAGGTGCAGCACCGGGTCCGCGAGGCGTTCGGGGACCTCGTGTTCCAGGCGGTGATCAACCGGACGGTGCGGTTCCCGGAGACGACCGTCGCGGGCGAGCCGATCACGACCTGGGCGCCGGCGTCGGCAGGCGCGGCGGCGTACCGGCTGCTGGCCCGCGAGGTCCTCGCGCGGTGACGCTGCTCGCCGACGATGGCACTGCCGGGCCGGTCACCGAGGCGCCGCCGCGGTTCACCGTGCGCCTCGACAACTTCACCGGACCGTTCGACCTGCTCCTGCAGCTGATCGGGAAGCACCAGCTCGACGTCACCGAGCTGGCGCTGCACCGCGTCACGGACGACTTCATCGCCCACCTGACCGCGCTCGGCGACGACATGGACCTCGACGAGACCTCGGAGTTCCTCGTCATCGCCGCCACCCTGCTCGATCTCAAGGCCGCGCGGCTGCTGCCGGACGCTGAGGCGAACGTCGAGGACGGCGACGACGGCCTGCTCGAGGCCCGCGACCTCCTGTTCGCCCGGCTGCTGCAGTACCGCGCCTACAAGCAGGTCGCGCAGCTGTTCGTCGAGCTCGAGGCCACGGCGCTGCGCCGGTTCCCGCGCTCGGTCGCGCTGGAGGAGCGCTTCTCCGGGCTGCTGCCCGAGGTGCTGCTCGGTGTCGACCCGGCGCGGTTCGCGGACCTCGCCGCCGCCGTGCTGCGGCCCCGGCCGCCGCCGACCGTCGGCACCGACCACCTGCATGCGCCGACCGTCTCCGTCGCCGAGCACGTCGCGATCCTGCGGGAGCGGCTCGCCGAGCTGGGGGAGGCGACGTTCGCGGCGCTGACCGTCGACTGCGAGGGCGCGCTGGAGGTGATCGCCCGGTTCATGGCCGTGCTGGAGCTGTTCCGGGAGGCCACGATCACGCTGGACCAACCGGAGTGCTTCGGCGAGCTGACGGTGCGGTGGGCCCCGCCCGGCACTGCATGGGTGCCCGAGGAGAATGCGGCGGGTGACGACGACTGACGAGCCCGCCGTCGAGGACGGTCTTCCGGACCTGTCCGACGACGCCATGCTCGAGGCGGCGCTGGAGGCGCTGCTGCTCGTCGTCGACGCCCCCACCGAGGACGACGCCCTCGCCGACGCCCTCGACCAGCCCGTCGCCCGCGTCCGCGCCACGCTGACGGCGATGTCGGAGCGCCACACCGCCGAGGGCCGCGGGATCGACCTGCGCCGGGTGGGGGAGGGCTGGCGGTTCTACACCCGCGACACCTACTCCCCGTTCGTCGAGCGGCTGCTGCTCGGCGGCCAGCGCGCGAAGCTGACGCGGGCGGCACTGGAGACCCTCGCGGTGGTCGCGTACCGCCAGCCGGTGACCCGCGCCCGCGTCGCGGCGGTACGCGGTGTGAACTGCGACGGCGTGCTGCGTACCCTGGTGACGAGAGGGCTCGTCGAGGAGGCGGGCGTGGACGGCGCGACGCAGGGCACGCTGTTCCGCACCACCGAGCTGTTCCTCGAGCGGCTGGGGCTGACGTCGATCGACGACCTGCCGCCGCTGGCGCCCCTGCTGCCCGACGTCGACGCCATCGATGCGATCGACGCGGGCCTGGAGACCGGAAGAGGACAGTGAACCACGACGACAGGCCGGACGGCGTCCGGTTGCAGAAGGTGCTCGCGCAGGCGGGCGTGGCGTCGCGACGCGCGTCCGAGGAGCTCATCGCGGCGGGCCGGGTGAGCGTGGACGGCAAGGTCGTGCGCGAGATGGGCAGGCGGGTCGACCCCGACACCGCCGTGGTGCACGTCGACGGGAACCGCGTGGTGCTGCGGGACGACCTCGTGCACCTCGCGCTCAACAAGCCGTTCGGGATGCTCTCGACGATGTCGGACGAGCAGGGCCGCTCGTGCGTCGGTGATCTGATCATGGAGCGGGCCGAGCTGATCAACCGGGCGGGCCGACTGTTCCACGTGGGCCGGCTCGACGCCGAGACCGAGGGCCTGCTGCTGCTGACGAACGACGGCGAGCTGGGCCACCGGCTCATGCACCCGTCGTTCGAGGTGTCCAAGACCTATCTGGCGAAGGTGCACGGCAACGTCGCCCGGGACGTCGGCAAGCGGCTGCGGGAGGGCGTCGAGCTGGACGACGGCCTGGCCACCGTCGACTCGTTCAAGCTCGTCGACAACCTGCCCGGCCACTCGATGGTCGAGGTGGTGCTACACGAGGGCCGCAAGCACATCGTGCGCCGGCTGCTCGACGCCGTCGGCTATCCCGTCGAGCAGCTCGTGCGTACCGCGATCGGCGAGGTGACGCTGGGCAACCAGCGACCCGGCAAGGTCCGGCCGCTCACGGTCACCGAGATCGGCCAGCTGTACCGGGCCGTGGGACTGTGACGGGGAGGCCGCCCAGGGGAAAGCTCCTGGGCGTCGTCGCGATGGACGGCCCGTCGGGCACCGGTAAGTCGACCGTCTCGCGGCGGTTCGCCCGCGACGGCGGCGCCGCCTACCTCGACACCGGCGCCATGTACCGGGCCGTGACGCTGGCGGTGCTGCGCGCGGGGCTACCGACCGACGCGTCCGCCGACGCCGTGCTCACCGTCGCGCAGGCGGCGCGGCTGCGCTCGGGCACCGACCCGTGTGCTCCGCACATCGAGCTGGACGGCGAGGACGTGGAGGCCGAGATCCGCGGCGGCGAGGTGACCCGCGCCGTCAGCGCCGTCTCCGCGGTGCCCGCGGTACGCCGGCTGCTGGTGCAGCGCCAGCGCGACCTGATCGCGGACGCCATGGCGGAGACCGGCGGCGCGGTCGTCGAGGGCCGCGACATCGGCAGCGTGGTGCTTCCGGACGCCCCGCTCAAGGTCTATCTGACCGCGCCCGCCGAGGTCCGGGCCGCCCGCCGCGCCGCGCAGGACCGCAAGGCCGGGCGCACTGCCGACCTCGACGCCGTGCTCGCGGACGTCCGAAGGCGCGACGAGTTCGACTCCACCCGTGCCACGTCGCCGCTGCACACCGCCCCCGACGCGGTGGTGCTCGACACGGACGGGCTGAGCGTGGACGCCGTGCTCGCCCGGCTGACGGAGCTCGCGCACGAGCGCGGGCTGCTGACGTGACCGGCACCTGCGAGCACGCCGCGCCGGTGTCCCGCACTGCGCGCCCGCCGCAACCGGCGCGCGGTCCCCGCGAGCGGCGCGAGGTGCCGGCATCGGACCTTCCGCCCGGTGCGTCGCCGCCGCTGCACGACCTCGCCCGCTGGGTCGGCAGCTGGTGCTTCCGCCCGGTGCTGCGGGTGCGGGTGCACCACGGCGAACGGATCCCCCGGTCCGGGCCGGTGGTGCTGGTCGCCAACCACAGCGCGTTCGTCGACGGGCCGCTGCTCATGGGGCTGGTCGGGCGCCGGATGGTGTTCCTGACCAAGCAGGAGATGTTCCGCGGCCCGCTGGCCTGGCTGCTGCCGCGCATCGGGCAGCTCGCGGTACGGCGCGGGGTGCCGGACCCGGCGCCGCTGCGCGCGGCCGTCGGGGTGCTGCGGGGCGGCGGGATGGTCGGGGTGTTCCCCGAGGGCACCCGCGGCGCGGGCGACGTCGCGGCCGCACAACACGGCGCGGCCTGGCTGGCCCGCGCCACCGGCGCGACGGTGCTGCCGGTCGTCGCACGGGGTACCCGGCGGGCCGCCGGCCTGCGACGGCGGTTCCGCCCGCGGGTGGACGTGCTGGTGGGCGAGCCGTTGACAGTGGCCCCCGGCGGCGGCCGGGCCGGGCTGACCACCGCCACCGAGACCGTCCGGGCCGCACTGGCCGGGCTGGTCGTCGAACTGGACGAGGTACGGAGCGACAGTGAGTGAGCAGGACGACGTCGCGTACATGGCGCGGCTCGGGATCGACCCCGGCGAGTTCGCCCCCGACGATGTCGATATCGACGACATGGCCGACGACGAGGAGGCGCCCCCCACGGCACCGGTCCTCGCCGTCGTCGGCCGGCCCAACGTCGGCAAGTCGACCCTGGTGAACCGGATGCTCGGCCGCCGCGAAGCCGTCGTGCAGGACATCCCCGGTGTCACCCGCGACCGGGTCGCGTACGACGCATTGTGGAACGGCCGCCGGTTCACCCTCGTCGACACCGGCGGTTGGGAGCCCGACGCCACCGGTCTGCAGGGTGCCGTCGCCGCCCAGGCATCGCTGGCGATCCAGACCGCGGACGCCGTGCTGCTCGTCGTCGACGCGAGCGTGGGTGCCACCACCACGGACGAAGCCGTCGCCCGGGTGCTGCGGCGCAGCGACCGGCCGGTGCTGCTCGCCGCGACCAAGGTCGACGACGAGCGGCTCACGGCGGACGTCGCCGCGCTGTGGCGCCTGGGCCTGGGGGAGCCGTATCCGGTCAGCGGCCTGCACGGCCGCGGGTCGGGCGACCTGCTCGACGCGATCCTGGACGTGCTTCCTGAGAGCCCGCGCGACACCTTCGGCGCCGGCAGCGGCGGTCCGCGGCGGGTGGCACTGGTCGGCAAGCCGAACGTCGGCAAGTCCAGCCTGCTCAACCGGGTCTCGGGGGAGACCCGCTCGGTGGTGCACGACGTCGCCGGGACGACGGTGGACCCGGTCGACTCCCTGGTGGACCTGGACGGCGAGGTGTGGCGGTTCGTCGACACCGCGGGCCTGCGCAAGCGGGTCAACACCGCCAGCGGCATGGAGTACTACGCGTCCCTGCGCACCCGCGCGGCGATCGAGGCCGCCGAGGTGGCGGTCGTGCTCGTCGACGCCTCGGAGCCGCTCGCGGAGCAGGACCAGCGCGTGATCAGTATGGTCGAGGAGGCCGGGCGGGCGCTGGTGCTGGCGTTCAACAAGTGGGACCTCGTCGACGAGGACCGGCGGCTGGCGCTCAAGCGTGAGCTCGAACGCGACCTCGTCCGCGTGCAGTGGGCCGAGCGGGTCAACGTCTCCGCCCTGACCGGGCGGGCCATCGCCAAGATCGCCCCGGCGCTGCGGACCGCGCTGGCGTCGTGGGACACCCGCATCCCGACCGGGCGGCTCAACGGGTGGCTCGCCGATGTCGTCGCCGCGACCCCGCCGCCCGTGCGCAGCGGCAAGCAGCCCAAGATCCTCTTCGCGACGCAGGCGAAGAGCCGGCCCCCGACCTTCGTGCTGTTCACCTCGGGCTTCCTCGAGGCGGGCTACCGGCGGTTCCTGGAGCGGCGGCTGCGGGAGGAGTTCGGGTTCACCGGCACGCCGATCCGGCTGTCGGTGCGGGTGCGGGAGAAGCGGTCGCGCAAGCGCTGAGGACCCGGCCGAGCACGGTGGTCGGGCCGGTAGGGACGTCGCAGGCTCGTGGAGTCGTCGCAGAGGCGATTCCCCTGCGAGGTGCCCGCGCGCTCTGCGAGGTGCCTACGCGTCCTGAGAGTGCGGCGGGGTGAAAATACCGTGTTGTGCCGGATCGGCTCCCGCCGCCCGCCGGGCCCGGGAGGCTCGGTGTCATGACCGGTATCTCTCCCACGACCGCCCCTCCGCTGCGGACGGACGACGACGTCGCCCGCCGGGTCGCGGCCCTCGTCGGGCGCGCGATTCGTGACGACACCCTATGGCTGCTGTTCGTCGACGGCGACGACCGTCAGGCGCCCGTGGTGATGCCCGTCGAGGAGATGCCCGGGCCACCGGACGACGAGGTCGTCACAGCGCTGGGCGATGTCATCGCGGGGTTCCTGCCCGACCTGGCCACCGCTGCAGGTGTGGGTTCCGTGGTGTTCGTCCGCGAACGTCTCGGGCCCGACGACATGCTCCCCGCCGACCGTGCCTGGGCCGAGGCGCTCGTGATGATGTGCCGGAAGCACGAGATTCGCCTGCGCGGGGTTCACTTGTCGACCCGGCACAGAACGCAGCGAATCTCGTGATGCCCGGTTCGGGGCCCGGACGCCTGCCGCAGCACGGGGGCGCCGCATGATCCCCCGGCAGTAAGGTCTGCCGGCGTGAAGCTGCGCGAGAACGAGGTGCGGGTGCCGGCTCCCGACGGTGGGATCCGCGCGATCCTGATCAGCCCGGTCGACGGCGGTCGCGGGCAGGGCGTCGTCCTCTACACCGACATCTTCCAGCTGACCGAGTCGACGCTGCGGACAGCGCGGGGACTGGCCTCGTACGGGTTCGTCGTATGCGTGCCCGAGATCTACCCTCGGGGCGAGCTGGCGGGGGTCGCGCTGGAGTTCGACGACGCCGGCAAGCAGGCCGGGCTGGCCGGCGCGGCCGCGACGACCACGGCCCAGTTCGATGCCGACCGGGTCGCGGTGCTGGACTTCCTCGAGCAGCAGCCCGGTCTCCACCACCTCAGCGCGGTCGGGTTCTGCATCGGCGGCCACCTGGCGTTCCGGGCGGCCTTCGACTGGCGCATCGCGTCGACGGTGTGCTTCTACCCGACCGGGCTGCAGGACGGGAAGCTGGGCGCCGACGACGCCGGGTCGCTGGCTGCGGCCGCGGAGATCGCAGGCCGACTGATGATCGTCTTCGGGTCCCGGGACCCGCACGTCCCGGCCGACGCCCGCGCGCAGATCGTCTCCGGCCTGTACGCGGCCGGGCTGACGGACCTGGAGCTGCACGTCTTCGCCGGAGGTGAGCACGCGTTCATGCGGGACGTCGGCGCTCGGCACGACCCGGTGCTCTCGGCACTCGCGATGAACGCGGCGGTGTCGTTCCTGGACGGCCGGTGAGCCCACCGCGGTCCGTCCCGCAGCACGGACGGGCGCGCGTTGACGCTCACCGGACGCGCCCCTAGCGTCGATGCGCCGACCGTCGACCTCCGGAGTGCGCCACATGCCGACCTATGGCTTCGACTGCGCCCGCTGCGGCACGTTCGACCTGGTCCGGCCGATGGCGCAGGCCGGCGCATCGGCGCCGTGCTCGGGTTGCGGCGAGCCCGGCCGCAGGAGATGGGGCGCGCCGGCGCTGCGGTCGCTCGACCCCGCGCTGACGCGCGCGCTCGACGCGAGCGCCCGCACCGCGGAGGCTCCCGGCGTCGTCGACGGCGTGCCGTCGCGTCGTCCCCGTTACACGACCGACCCGCGGCACCTGCGGCTTCCGCGCCCCTGAGTACGGCCTACCGCCCGATCGGCCTTCGGGGCGGTGGCCGTCGGCGAGCATCGCGGCCCGGCCGCGAAGGCGTCCGGAACATGTGCGCTAAGCTGTCCGCGCTCCTTCGGGAGTGGCCGGGACGTGGCGCAGCTTGGTAGCGCACTTGACTGGGGGTCAAGGGGTCGCAGGTTCAAATCCTGTCGTCCCGACAGGCTGGCGAAGGCCCGTTGAACAGCTGGAACCGCTGGTCAGCGGGCCTTCGTGCTGCTGCGACATGATCGGGATCGCGGTCTATGAGCTTTGGCGTTGGGGACCATTTGGGGACCGCGGTGCTCGTAGGTGGGCGCTGAGTGAGTCGCCGGCAGACCAGATGGCGCGCTTGTCCGGGTGTAGGTAGCGCTGGGTGGTGGTGATCGAGCCGTGCCCGGCGATCACGCGCAGGACGTGGACGGGGACGCCGGCGTCGGCCATCCAGGTCAGGCCCGTGTGCCGCAGGCTGTGGCGGCAGAGGTGCTCGTAGCCGAGTTCCTTGACGACGTCGTCCCAGTGTGTCGCGTCGCGGAGGACTGCGGTGCTGATGCGGCCGCCGCGAGGTCCGGTGAAGAGGCGGGCGTCGGGCCGATCGTTGAGTACCTCGACGCGGCGTTGGACCAGGTCGTGGAGTTCGACGATGAGCGGGACGTCGCGGGCGCGTTTGCCCTTGGTGCCTTTGTCGGCGAGTCCGCCGGGAGACGGCGTGGTCTGACGGCGAACCTTCCATGTCCAGTCATCGGTGTTGATGTCGCTGATGCGGCAGCCGGACACCTCGCCGATCCGTGCGCCGGTGCATGCGGCGAAGATGACCACGTCACCCCAGCCGCGGAAGTGGTCGGCTGAACGGGCCACGAGGGCGTCAGCGAGCTGTGTGAGGGTTGCCCAGTCGGGCAGGGCGAGGGCACGAGGATCATCGAGTTCGTCTTCGGCCTTGCGGAACTCGGATTGCCAGCCGGTGACGCGAGCGGGGTTGCGGTTGATCACTCCGTCTCGCACGGCCTGGTCGAGTACTCGAACGAGGATCGCCAGGCTGTTCTTGATCGTGGAGCGACTGCATTCGTCGGCGATCCAACCGTAGACGGCGCGATCGACGGCGCCATGAGTGATCATACGGACGGCGAGGTGGCCCAGGGTGGGAACGACTCGGCGACGCCAGCCAGCCCTATAAGGGTCTAACGTCTTGGGCTCCAAGCCCCGCGTCGCAAGGTCCATCACCGACTCGCCGTACTCGGCCAGGGTCATTGTCGCTGTGACCGGGGTGACGCCGTCGTTAGCCAGCCGCTGCAGGGTGTCGATCCAGCCCTGGGCTGCGGACTCGGTCGCGAACGCTTCCGATTTGGATGGGCGTCCTCCCGTGGCGGGGTCGATCCAGCGGACTCGGGCTCGGTAGGGCTTGGGCGCGGTCCGGGCGATGCTCGATGTCTGCGCTCAACTTGGCGCCGAGCGGAAGATCTGGCTTGCCGTTCATGCTGCCGACCCCGGATCTGTCCGTCGCTTACGTAGCCAGGACTCGACATCACGAGCGCTGTAGATCACGACACGTTCGGACAACCGAACGAACGGGGGTCCCTGTGGAGGGTTGGCGGTCCGCCACCGGCGGACGGTGGACGGGTCGACGCAGAGCCGCGCCGCGAGTTCTTCAGTCGTGTACCACTCACCGTCCAGTAGCTCGGGCGGACCGGGCAAGTCGTCTGTGTTCATCAACTACTCCTTACGGCAGATGGGGTGTTCGTCGGTGGAGGACAGTCGCGCCAGACGGAGCCGTCGCCGGTCCGCGCCACGAGGTGCTCACCTTGTGGCCCGTCGTCGACGAGCGCCGGCCTCGACGTGGCGGGGGTGAGCGCGAGAGGTGCGGGGGTGAGCGCGCAGCGGTCTGGGCGGCTCGATGAGCTTGAACGCCATCGCCAGCCCCGCGGCGCGTGACCCGGCCGCGGGTGATCTTGGTCCGGTGCCTGACGTGGCGAAAGTGACTCGATCGGATTCGTCGTGCGCAGGTGAATCCAGTGCTCGGCGGGTAGTCGTAGAACGCGAGCAACTCCTCGACGTCGTCGGTGATCTTCGCGACGGCCTTGGGAAACTTCACCCGTAGGCCGTCTCGAACGCCGCGGCGTCCAGGGCATGCCGGCGGTCCTCGGCGTTCCAGATCTCCGCGAGTGCCTGCTGCCCCGGATGCGCCGACTTGGGCAGCGCCGAGAACGTTGGCGATCTTGTGGAACCAACAACGCTGCGTCCTGGCCTGCGGGAACACCTCGCGCAGTGCACCCAGAACCAGCGCGCCATCCCCGATGGCCAGGACGGGGGCGTGCATCCCGCGCCGGGCGCAGTCACGCAGCAGGTCCGCCCAGGACTCGGTGGACTCCCGGTAGCCGTCGG
This sequence comes from uncultured Actinomycetota bacterium, assembly GCA_963780835.1. Taxonomy (GTDB): domain Bacteria; phylum Actinomycetota; class Actinomycetes; order Mycobacteriales; family Pseudonocardiaceae; genus Pseudonocardia. The sequence continues at coordinate 138,295 of CAWADQ010000038.1, forward strand.
TGAGCGCGACGAGTTCCTTGCGGCCGTCGGCACGCACGCCGATCATGACCAGCAGGCACAGCTTGTGCTCCTCCAGCGGATGTTGACGTGGATGCCGTCGACCAGAGGTAGACGTAGTCCACACCGGACAGGTCCGAGCCGAGAACGTGCGCTGCTCGACCTCCAGGTCTCGGTCAGCTTGCTGATCACCGGCGCGGACAGACCGGCCGAGCTGCCAGGAACTGGCCCAGCGCCGGCACGAAGTCCCCGGTGACAGTCGTGAGGTACAGCAGCGGCAGCACCTCGGTGATCTTCGGGGTCTGCGGCACCAGGCCGGCAGGATCGCCGAGGCGAACGGGCGCTGCGCCGGTGTGGGGTCGATACGGCGGTCGTTGACCCGCGGCGCGACCACCTCGACGGCGCCGGCGCTGGTGAGCACCTCGCGGGGCTGATGCGAGCCGTTGCGCACCACCAGCCGCGGCGTTCGTCGCGCTCGCGGTGAACGGGCGATGTAAGCGTGACCTCGGTGCAACGCCTCGGCAGCATCGCGGGCACGTAGGAGATCTCGTGATCAACGACACGACGCTGAGCGCGCGGAGCGTGGTATGCTGCTGTTGGACTCTGAAAGAATAAAAACGGGCCGCTACCTGTGCATGTCTCTTGGTCTGTAGGTCGAGCGCAGTGGCTGTGCTCAAGTGAGGTCTTGATGGTGTGCCTCCTGGTTCAGGTTGATCGTCGACCGCGCTGATTGACGACGGTCTCGTCCGCTGAAGGCGACCTCGGGCGAGGTCAAACCTTGGCACTTGATGACGAGCCCGGCCCTGAAGCTCGCCAGTCGCCGGTACCACCGGCTTCTGCTCGACACCCGGTGCTGGGTCGTGGGTATCAGGCTAATGCGACTGTTGCGACCGATGCGACCGACACGTCGGGTCGTCCAGTGTGGCGTCCTACGGTCGTTGGGTGGCTGATGAGGACGAGCTGTTGAGCTCTGGCGAGGTGGCTCGACGGCTCGGTGTTACTCCGCGTGCAGTGGGTCGGTGGGTGGCGCGGGGCCTTCTGACACCTGCCGTGACCACCCCGGGTGGGCGCTACCGGTTCCGGTGGTCCGCGGTTGAGCAGCAGTTGCGCAGCCGTGGCCGATCAGAGCGCTGAGGTCCGGTTCCGAAAGGTTTCACGGCTCGGTTGCCTCGGTTGTTGTCGTGTCCGGCGGGGCTTCCTCAGGGATCGAGTTGTTGACGGGTTCTGGGTGGTCGGGCGTCGCGGTTGGCGACGGAGAGGCTGCCGGGTCGGACTCGAAGGACAGGGTGATCTGGGGAGACGGATCCTCATCGCCCGGGTGCGACGGCGGTGTCGTCGCTGTGGAGCCGGACGTCTCGGTCTCCGCGGCCGATCCCTGCTCGGCATCGTCGGCCTCGGTTGGTGTGCTGTGGATGCGGCCGTTGTAGAGGATCTTGTTGAACTGCTCGACTGTGAGACCCAGCAGTGGGGCGCCCTCCTCGGCTGTGTGGTCCTTCTTGAGCTCTGTGACGACTGCCACGATCTCCTTTCTGGCTTCCGTGATCGTCGTGGCGGCGGTGTCGCGGACCCTGCGCATCCGTTCCTTGAGGCGGCCCAGGTCGGCGTCGCGGCGGGCCTCGGCTTTCGCGATGTTCTTCCTCGCGCGATCGTGCCTGTGAATGAGTACGTTTTCCCGAGCTCGACGTTGGGTGCGGGCGGTGTCTTCCTGTCGACGCCGGGCGGCCACGTGGGACGGCTCAGCTGCTGGGCGGCGGTTGGGGCGAGTCATGCACTGTCCTCCGGGTATCGAGTGGGGCGGTCGAGCTGGGCTGTCCGACGAGCGTTGCGGCCAGTCATGCGTCGGTGCGGTCAGTCCGGATCGAGATCAAGCAGCACTTTCGAGAGAGCACTGACAGGCACGTCCTGCCCAGAGGCTGCGGAGCGCAGTTCTAACCGCAGGTCGCGACCCTTTCGACGGACAGCACCGGTCGCCCCGAGCCGACCTCGTGCGGTCTGCCCTGCGATGCCGTCGTCTGGAGCTGTGGAGGGTGGATCGGGCGGTGCTCATGGACTCTGTCCTCCTGATGTCGCCTGCCGGGCTGTTTGACGTGGTGTTGCGGCCCCTTAACGGATGCGAGCCCCACGAGGTTCATGATCCTTTGGAATACGTCGGCGGGTTCGGCCCTGGTGGCTCCGGAGTGCCGGTCCGGCTCGCCAGTGGCCGCTGGGCCCCCAGTGCGGGCAGTCGATGGTTGGTGAGACGAGTTGGACGGCGACTCTGCGCGGCGCCGGCTGGCGATCGTCAAGAAGGTTGGCTTGTCCGTAAGCCTCGATGGACAACGCGTACCGCGCGCTACCGACATCGTGAGCAGACTCTTGCTTCCCACATCGTCCGGCGGCCATCCCGCATTGTTGACCGGAGTTCGACGAGGTGCGGCTACCGCCATGTCCTCACGCACTCCTCTCGGAGTTACTCGGCTCAGCGCCATTCGTTCAGCTTGAAGGGCGCCACCGCTGAGTGGTCACTCGACTCGACAAATTGGGTCTACTCCGAGGGCGGTGGCACGGACAGTCGCCCTCTCGGTCGTCAACGAGCGCATCGGCCCGGGATGCCATGTAGTTGTCTGTGAGCGGTAGGAATCGCAGACCATACGGTTCCCGATGGAGGTGAGTCTTTCCTTGCGCTTCATGCGCGCCGGTCTGCTGCGAAGATGCCTGCGCTTGAAGGGCAGAGGTAGGGGCCGTGGCACACAAGCTGTCCCTGTGCTGACACTGCTCCTGGCTGCAGTCGGAGTTCGGCCCACCTGCGGCCCGGACGCGTGATCGCCGGGATGTCTAGCGCTACGTGCGCCGCGCTGGTCAGCGGTCGCCGACCGCTTTACCCTTTGGTGCGCTGCTGGGTCAGCATAGATGCCAGCCCCGAACTTCGTCTGTTCGCTGCCACTGCCCACATCTACGCGCGCCCCCGACCAAGTACGCTTTGACCCACCCTTCTGACGGCTGGCCAAGCGTCATTTCCTGTCGCCACCTGCGTGCTTCACTGCGACCCACGACACTTTCGCCATGGACCTATGCATTGAAATGATCATGGTACGGTGATGGCGTGCTCCGGATCACTTCGGTGTCTCCGGGTGCGGTCGACTACCTGCTTCGCGGGTCGGGCTGCGCCGAGCACGAGCACGCCGGCGAGGCCTCGGCGGCGGGGTGGCGGTCAGGACCGCGGACGCGGTCGGCTACCTGCTCGCCGGCGCGGCGAAGGAGCCGGCCGGGGTGTGGGGCGGCGAGGGCTTGTCGATGCTCGGCGTGCAGGCCGGGACCGCGGCGACCGAGGCTCAGGTGCGGGCGGTGTTCGGCCGGTTGGAGCACCCGAGCCGGGTCGACGCGAGGACGGGCGAGCGCGCTGCCGCTGGGTAGCCGGCCGCGGACGTTCCAGTCGCGGGAGGAGCGGGTGGCGCAGGCGTTGGCGGCGGAGCCGGACGCCACCGAGGAACGCCGGGCGGAGATCAGCAGCGAGGTCTACGCGCAGAAGCGCAAGGCGGTGGCCTACTACGACCTGACGTTCTCGCCGGTCAAGTCGCGTGAGCGTGTACTGGGCGGCGCTGCTGGAGGCGCGGGCGCGACGCCGAGGCCGCCGAACGTGGTCGCGGCGCACCGGGCCGGGGTGGCGGCGGCGATGGCCTACGTCGAGCAGCAGGCCGCGCTACGTGCGGTCGGGCTATCACGGCAAGACCGCGTCGGGGCAGTCGGTCGGGGTCTACGAGCAGGCCCGCGGGCTGGCGTGGGTCCGCTGGGATCACTCGACCAGCCGCGCGCAGCAGCCCCAGCTGCACAGCCACGTGACGGTGCTCAACCGGGCCGAGACCACGTCCGACGGGGTGATCCGGGCGTTGGCCAGCCGCGGCTTCAAGCCGATCAAGCAGGCCGCCGAGGCGATCTACACGAAGGTCTCCCAGGAGACGCTGGCCGCCTCCAACGACGCGTGGTGTTCGCGACCCGCCCGGACGGCAAGGCGCGCGAGATCGTCGGGTTCAGCCCGCAGCTGCTGGCCAAGGCGTCCTCCCGCACCGCGGACATCACGGCTCGGCAGGACGAGCTGGTCGGGCAGTTCGAGCAGGCCCACGGGCGGGCCCCGTCGCCGGTCGAGACGCGGCGGATCCACGGTGCCGCGTGGCGGGAGACCCGCCAGGCCAAGAACCACGCGGTGGCGCCGCGGCGGCAGCTGGCGAACTGGGCGGCGCCGGTGCGCGACGAGCTGGCCGAGGCGTTGACCGCGGCCGACGCGCCGCGCGAGCGGGTCGACGCGCAACGGGCACCCCGAGCAGCAGGGCTACGCAGACGCGCGACCGGGAGCAGGTGCTGCGGGCGGCGCTGCGCACGGTGCAGCAGCGCTACGCCACGTGGGACATCGGGAACCTGGCCGCGGCGATCGCCGACGAGCAGGTCCGCACCCCGGCGGTCACCGAGCCACCGCAGGACTTGGCGGCCGAGGTGCTGCGCGAGGGCGACCGGTACGGGGTCGTGATGCTGTCGGTCCGCGACGTCGGGACCGTGCCGGCGGAGCTGCGCCGCCCGGACGGGCTGAGCCGCTTCCGGATGCGCAACGCCGAGGAGTACGCCACCACCGCGCAGCTGCGCACCGAGGCGAGGATCGTCGACCGCGCCCGCGCCACCGGTGCGGCCGCGCTGTCCGGGCCGGCCCTGGCGCTCGCCGAGGTGGAGCTGCAGCGCCGCCGGGCTCGGTGAACGACCAGCGGGAGACGGTGCTGCAGATCCTGTCGTCCGGGCGGGGCGGCGACGTGCTGATCGGCCCGGCCGGTGCCGGGAAGTCCCGCACGGTCGGCGCGCTGGCCCGGGTGTGGGAGCAGCAGCTCGGCGGCCGGGTCCTCGGCGTGGCGACCTCGAACATGGCCACCCGGGTCCTCATCGAGGACGGGCTCGACCGCGCTGAACACCATGCAGTTCCTGCGCCGGTTCGGCCCCGACGAGCAGGGCCAGGTGCGTGACCGGCTGCGCCCCGAGGACCTGGTCGTGGTCGACGAGGCCGGCATGAGCTCGACCGAGGACCTCGACCGGATCTCCGCGATCGTCGCCGCCGCCGGGCGCCAAGCTGCTCTACACCGGCGACCACGAGCAGCTCGCCGCGGTGGGCGCCGGGGGCATGCTCGAGCTGCTGGTGCGCGACGCGGGTGCGCAGGTCGAGCTGACCGAGATCCACCGGTTCACCCACGCCTGGGAGCGCGCCGCCTCGGTGCGGCTGCGGGTGGGCGACCCGGACGTGCTGGCGGTCTACGACGCGCACGGCCGGATCCGGGGCGGCACCGAGCAGGAGATGCTCGCGGCCGCGGTCCGCGGGTACCTGGCCGACGTCCTGGAAGGTCACCGGTCGCTGCTCGTCGTGCGCACCGAGGCTGACGGCCAAGGAGCTGTCGGCGCAGATCCGGGTCGAGCTGGTCGCCGCCGGGCGGGTGTCGGCCGAGGTGCTCGCCGAGACCCGCGACGGCAACCTGGTCGGGGTCGGGGACCTGATCCAGGCCCGCCGCAACGACTACACCCTGCGGGACAGCCGGCTGCGGCCGATCACCAACCGCGAGGTCTACGAGGTCCTCGGCCGCAACCGGTGGACCGGCACACTGACCGTGCGCGACCGCGACGGGATCCGTGGCGCACCTGCCCGATCGCCTACGTCGAGCAGCACACGACGCTGGCCTACGCCGTGACCTCCTACGGCGCGCAGGGCGCAGACCGTCTACACCAGCCACAGCCTGGTCGACCACGGCCACGACCCGGGCCGGGGTGTACGTGCCGGGCAGCCGCGGCCGCGACGCCAACACCTTCTACGTCGTCTGCCAGCACGCCCCCGACCACCACGATCCCGAGCGGGTCGACCGCACGCCGGTGGCGGTGCTGACCGACATCCTCACCCGCCCCGTCGACCGCACCACGGCCGCCGAGATCGGCCCGCCGCGCCGGCACCGAGGAAACCCGGTCGCTGGCCTGGGTCGGCACCCAGTGGGACCTGCTCACCGCCGAGCACAGCCGCCACCGCGCCACCGACACCCTCACCGGGCTGCTTGCCCGCCGACGTCGTCGAGCGGCTGCGCGACGAGCCCGGCTACGACCGGCTGATGGCCGCGGTGCGGTCGATGGAGCTGGCCGGGCACGACCCGCACGCGGTGCTCGCCGACGCCGTCGCCCGCGGCAGCCTGCACGACGCGAACTCCGTCTCCGACGTGCTGCGCTACCGCATCCGGCTGCTCGAGGACGGCGGCCGCACCCCCGAGCGTGCGGTGCGCGACGGGGACTGGACCACCTTCGCCGCACCCTGGGCCGGGCCCGTCGGCGACTACGCCCGGGTGCTCGCCGCGGCCGCGACCGCGCGGCAGACCGAACTCGGCGAACGCGCCGCCGCGCGACCCGCCGGCGTGGGCGCTCGCCGCGCCGACCCTCGGCCCGCCCCCGGCCGACCCGCGCCAGCGCGGCGAGTGGGTGCGCCGCGCCGGCATCGTCGCGGCCTACCGCGACCTGCACGCCATCCCCGACACCCAGCTGTCCATCGGACAGGCGCCCAGCCGGGAACGCGCGTTCCACCACGCCCTGTGGCGCCAGGCGCTCACCGCGCTCGGTCACCCCGCCGACGCCCTGGACTACGCCACCGCCAGCGACGGCGAGCTGCGCGAGATGCGCGACGCGTGGCGCCGCGCGCAGGCCTGGGCACCGGAGTTCGTCGCCGAGGACCTGCGCGCTGCGCGCGAGCTGGCCGAGGAGTACCGCCGCGACGCGGTCATCTGGCGGGCCGGGCTCGACCGCCACCCGGCCGGCAGCCCGGAACGGGAGATGGACGAACGCGACGTGGCCGCGGCCGAGCAGCTCGCCGCCGTCTCGGCCGCCCGGGTCGAGGCGCTGGAGCGCATCCAGGCGGTCCGCACCGACTGGCTCGACCGCACCCGCGAGCTGCAGGAGCGCGCCGCCTTCGCCGGCGACGAACTCGAACGCCGCGGCCTCGACCGCGACACCGCCGCTCCCGTCGGCGAGCAGCAGGAGCTGTTCGCCATCGCCGACGACAGCCCGACACCGCCCGACGCCGAGCCGACATGCAGGCCGACGCCGTCGTCGACGTCGCCGAGGGACTGCGCGGACGGGGGCGGGCTCGACCCCGCGCAGCAGCAGCTCGACCTCGACGACGTGCCCCGCGCCGATCCGGCCGGTGCACCGACCGGGCGCGCCGACACCGCAGACACCACTGTGACCCCCGCAGGTCGGGCCTCCGAAGTCGACCGCGGTGACGCACCGCGCCGGGCCGATGCCGGCGACCCGCGGTGCGGCCGCGGCCGCACCGGCAGACCGTGCAGACAGCAGGCCGACGGCTACGCCGAGCTGTTCGCCGAGGCCGAACATGCGGCCGAGCGCGAGCGTGAGCAGCCCGCTCTGTTCGACGCGCAACCCACCCCGGACCGACGTCGCCGCCGCGCAGCCGCTGCACCTCGACGACAGGCACCGGCGGGCGCAGCGACTCCACCGGCGCCGACCACACCGAGGACGAATCCACCGCCGAGGACTCCGCGCTCACCGTGTCGCAGGCAGCCCGGCGAGCCGAGATCATCGCCGAGCTGCGGGCCGGTTTCGAGGCCACGGTTGCTGTCGAGCGCGTACGACCTCGCCGCGCTGCTCGCGATATTGCCGAGGAGGACGACCTCGACACCCCATACGACCGCTCGGACGATGAAGACCTGTCGCAGACCGAGCAGACCGACCAGGGCCTTGGGCTGTAGACCAGCTGACCGCACCGACTCGACGCGAAGGCGTGCCGCTCACAACTCCGCCGGTCGGAGTGGGCCGCCGACGGCCGTGATGTCTGTTGCCGCCAGGTGGACGGGATGGCCGTGATGGGCGGCGTCGAGGACCGCGTACGACGACCATCAGACACCGTCATCGACCTCGATGAGCTTCTGTGTCAATCCCCTGAAACCGTAGAGACTCCGGTTAGTGTGATCTTGTAGTTCCCCGCTCTTAAGGATCTTGGTCTCGTAGCGGCGCGCGGGCACGATGGCAGGCTGTGGCCTGCCGTTGGGGTGGCCTGCCCGGGCCCGTAGAGGCTCCGGGGTCAAGGGCGGCCCGTGGGGCCGTCGCGGCAGCGACCGCGGCAGCGGCCCTTGAGGCCGGAGGGGCGGGCCCGGACACTGCGCGACGCCGGTGACCATCGCGCAGCGGCTGAACAGGGATTACGGGCGGCGTAGCCGCCTCCGCTGGGTTGTTCTGATCCCGCTCGCCGACCGGGCGTCGTGATGATGTCGGCGACGGCGCAGCTGGTCGTAGGTTTGGCGCCGGGTCGGCGTCGGCCGTGCTCGAAGTCGACCGGGGTGATCAGGCCGTTGGTCGAGTGCAGCCGGACGGTGTTGTACTCCTCCAGCCAGGCGACCACCGCCCGGCGGGCCTCGGCCCGGGTGGCGAACCTCCTCGGGAGCGCAACTCGAACTCGAGGGTGGAGTGGAACGCCTCCGCGACGGCGTTGTCCAGCGCCGACCCGGTGCGGCCCATCGACTGGACGATCCCGGCCGTCGCGCAGACCTCGGGAGCTCGCCGCCGGTGTACTCCCCGCCCTGGTCGGTGTGGAACACCACCCCGGCCACGTCCCCGCCGCGGACCGCGATCGCCACGCACAGCGCCGCGCCGCCAGATCGGCGTCATGGTGCGCGCCCAGGGCGAAGCCCACGCACCGGCGGGAGTGCAGGTCCAGGATCGACGCCAGATACAGGGTCCCTCGCCGGTGGGGATCTCGGTCAGGTCCGACACCCACCGCTGGTTGACCGCCGGCGGCGGGGCGAAGTCCCGTTTGAGCAGGTCCGGGGCCTTGCGGGCGCGCCGGTCGGGCTTGGTCAGGCCCCGGCGCTTCTTCTTCGGCCGGGCCACCAGGTCCTGGCTGCGCATCGAGGCCGCGACCGTGTTCTTGCTGACCCGCCAGCCCAGATCCTGCAGCGCGGCGGTGATCGGCGGGGAGCCGTCCCGCCCACCGCGGCGCCGGAACAACTAGGCCACCGCCGCGTCCAGCGCCGCGCGGCGGGCCCGCCGCAGCGACACATCACCGTGGCGCCACTTGTAGAACCAGGCCTGCGAGACCCCCAACGCCCGGCAGGCCACCGCGTGCGGGACGGCGTGCTCGTCCCTCTGGGACACGATGAACGCGGCCAGGCTCACCGCCCCATCGCTTCCTTCACCCAGAGGGCGACCGAGCGTTTGAGCACATCACGCTCCATCGCCAGCTCGGCGACCTCCCGGCGCAGCCGGACCAGCTCGGCCCGCTCGTCCTCGCTCAACGCGCCGTTGCCGCGCTCCCGGGCCCGCCGATCGGTCGCGACCCAGTTCCCCAGGGTGCCCTCGTTGATCCCCAGCTCCCTGGCCACCTGCGCGATCGGCTTCCCGGTCTCCCGCACGATCCGGACCGCACCCGCCCGGAACTCTTGATCGAACTTCCGCCTCGTCTCGGCCATCGCCGACCTCCCTCATAAGGGATGCCTCCACGTTACGAGGGGAAACCCATCTGCTCCACCCACTCACCCTCTTCTTGGGATGTGTCGCTCCCAGCGGTCGAGCCGAAAGCGCCTGGCCACGAACCCTCCCGTCCCTCGTTGCCGGGTTCGGTCTCAGCTCGACCAGCCCCTGTCAGGCAAGATGCACCCGCCAGGCGTGGCTCGGCCCGAACCGTCGGCCTCCTACCTCCTCGGCATGATGCGGCCGCCGCGGTCGGCGACGGCGCCTTTGTCCAGGTGCAGGGCCACCGAGTTGCGCGCGGCGTGGACGACGTCGCGGACGATGCGGGCGACGAGGTCGGGTTGGTCGCGGTGCACGAGGTGGCCGGCGTCGTTGGCGACGACGTGGCGGGTGCTGAGCCGGTGCACCCAGTCGCGCTGGTAGCCCTGCCAGAGCTGGTCGATCTGGGCGAGGGTGGACGGGTCCCACGTCAGGTCGTCCTTGCGGGGTGGGTTGCGTTGCCAGCGGCCGTCGGTCGAGGAAATGACCACAGTCCGCCGCGGCTGCGGCGGTACGGAGCTAGCCAGTTCGGCGTAGCCGTCGGCGGACGGCTTGCGGAGGTAGCCGGTCCCGCCGTCGTTGCCGTCGGTCATGGGCGCCGAGGGTTCGAGGTCGGGCCACGGGGTGAAGTTGACCGGGTCGAGGAGCACCAGGCCGGCGATGTCTCCGGGCCGGCGGGCGGCGTACTGGTCGGCGATCCACGCGCCGATCGAGCTGGCACCACAACGAACGGGCCAAAGATCCTCGCCTGGTCGAGTAGGCCTTCGAGGCGGGTGGCCATCGAGGCGGCGCTGTGCAGGCCGTTGGCAACCTGCACGGACAGCGGATCGGGGCCGCCGTGGCCGGGTCGGCCGTAGGTGATGACCCGGGGCACGCCTTCCAGCCGTTGGATCAGCGCCGTCCATTCGTCGTCGGCGGGGTCGTGGCGGCCCAGGCAGATCACTGGCGGGTCGCCCTTGCCGACGCGGCGGAGCATCACCTTGACGTCGCCGTCGGAGACCAGCTGTTCCTGCGGCCCGGGCCCGGCCTTCGTCGGCTGACGCGCACGGGTGGCGTCTCGTGTCGGACGGGTTGTTGCCGGTGGGGGAGAGGTGCCCGGGCGTGGCGGCGCCTGCGCCGAGAGGGGTCGGGCGACGGAGTGGAAGCGGGACACCCCCAGCTGGTGGAGCACGGTGACGGTGCCTTGTCGTCCGTGGCGGTTCTTGGCCACGATGAGGTCGGCCTGTCCAGCGCGGGGATGGCGGAGGTCGTTGAGGTCGGGGCGGTGCAGCAGGATGACGTGGTCGGCGGCTTGGGCGAGGACGTCGGTGTCGCGTAGGTCGGTGAGGCTGGGGCGCCAGCCGGGGTAGTCGGCTTGGCGGCCCAGCTCGGCGGTGACGATGATCCGAATTCCGAGCTGCACCGCGAGTGCCTGGAGGCGGCGCACGACGTCGGCGACTTCGCGTTCGCGGTTGTCGGCGAACGTGCGGGCGAGCACGGTCCCGACCGGGTCGACGGCGACGATGTCGAGCTTCTCCCGCGCAGCAGCGGCAGTGATCGCGGCGCACAAGCCTTCCAGGTGTGGTGCCGGTCCCGCGTTGATGTGCAGGGGGGCGTCGGCCATCTTGACCATGCGCTGGGCGGTGTCGGTCCAGTCCGCGTCGGTCATCCGCGCCCGGCGCAGATCACGGAACTCGATCCCGGTGTCGGCACTCAGGACGCGCAGCAGCACATCCTGGGCGGTGGCCTCGAAGGTGAACAGGCCCGACGGCACACCCTCGTGCATTGCCGCGTGGCTGAGCATGTTCAGCACCAGTGTGCTGCGCCCGGCCCCGGGCCGGGAGGCGACGACGGTCAAGGTTCCCGCGCGCAGGCCGCCGTCGAGGAGGTCGTCGAGGTCGCGGAACCCGATCGGAACCAGGAGATGCCGGTGGTCGCCGGAGGCGAGTCGCTCGAGGTGGTCCAGCAGCTGCTGCCCGTGGCCCGTGACCAGAGGTGCGGTCGAGCCGAGGGCCGCGCGGCCGAAGCCGAACCGGGACTCCTGCACGCGTTGCTCGAGCGCGGTGATCAGGTCGTCGGTGAGGACCGCGGCCGTCGGTTGCTGCGCGGCGGCGAGCGTGGCGGCGTGCACCCGCCCCAGGACGAACGGGTCGTCCTCGTCGGAGTGCAGCGTGATCGCCGCCTCCAGGTTCTCGGCGAACCCGCCGATGGTGAGGTTCGCGGACCCGACCCAGGCGCTGCTGCGCCCGTCGGCGTGAGCGACGTGGTAGGTCTTCGCGTTCTGGAACACCGGCTCGACGGCGACGTACACCCGAGCCCTCTGGGGGAACCGCGCGACAAGATCCAGCAACGCCCGCAGCCCGGGTAGGTCCGTCTGCAGGGCAGCGCCACCCAGCACGGCCAGCAGCTCGCCACCCCGGCGAAGCAGCTCCTCCAGGCGCTCTTGGACGACTTCGACGGCGGCGCCGGAGTAGAAGCCGGTGCGCAACGTCAGCGCTGACGCGGTCCGCAGCTCCGGTCCAACCACGCGGCGAGCCGCTGCTCCACAGCCTGGTCGAGCGCCGAATCAACGTACCGAATGGTGCACCTACCGATGTCCGTGATCGTGGATGGTCGGCCGACCAGGCGGGAAAGCGCGCCGGCGGTCGTGGTCGAGGCGGCGCTGGACGGCTAATCAAGGCCTCACAGACGCCGTGGGCAGCGAGGCGCGTGTCAGCTCGCTTCAGCGCGGTCGGCAGCCAACGCGCGGGCCCGTTCAGCGACCAGCCGGATGCTGCACGGTGCCGCGACCGCGACCTGAGCCCCCGGGAGCCGGCACGCGTCGCAGACGCCGACGGCGGGATGCCAGGCCAACAGGCGGTCGATCATGTCGGGCTGGAGCGCCAGCTCCGCGACGAAACGGCCGTAGGCCGGCCCGTGGTCACCCATGTCGCCTCCCTGTCTACGAGAATGCGACATTACAGCAAAGTCAGCAGGTATAGCAGTTAGAGCTGTTGCGGCAGTATCGCTACTCTGAGCAACGTACTAGGGTTCCGCCAGGTGCAGCAGTTACGGTGCGTGCGTGGCGGACTTGATCACCACGCGCGAGCTGGCGCGCGCGTTGCGCGTATCCGAGTCCGCGATCCGAGGTTGGGTACGGGACGGCAAGATCAAGCCGGAGCTGACGACCCCTGGCGGCCAGCACCGCTTCATCCTCGAGGACGTGCGCGAGCAGCTCCGCAAGATCCGCGAGGGATCAGCAAGGATCCCTTCGGCCGGACCCGCATGGCGCCGTTACGGGATTTCTGCTGATCAGGGAAGCCTTGTTCGGCGATGTCCTCGATACACGACGAGCTCTCATCCGTCATCAAAGCTCTGACGAGTTGGACGCGGTGCTGGCGGAGGAGGTGGGGCTCGACTTCGGACGTCATCCTCGCCCAACTCCCCGCCGACCTGCGGGCCCGTGACACATCAGGGACATCCCCATGCTGCGCGCCGAGGCCGCCGGCGCGCCGAGGAGTTCGCCGCCGCTCATCTGCAAAGCCGCTCCGAGATCTTCCCCGGGGCGGTGCCGCAGTACCTTCCCGAGGCCGGCTGTGTCCGCGCACGTTCCCGTCGGCTGCTGCCTCGCCGCTCCATCACCTCAGTTCGACGGCACCTCACGCTTTTCGCACGTCGGAGATTCCTGGCGACACTGGTGTTCGCTTGATCAACAGCGATGGGGTCACGAGTTGCCGTCTGGTGAGGCGTTGTAGGGG
>CAWADQ010000039.1:0-93446 GCA_963780835.1 uncultured Actinomycetota bacterium
GCGAGACTGGTCGATTCCGGCAAGCTTGCGCGCCCTGTGGCCCCGACGATCCATCGCGGCTCGAAGCTGTGGCCGGTCGTCAACAGCGTGCCCGGCGGATAGGCGTCACGTCCGAGCAGGCTCGTCATCGGCCGAGCCAGCACCTTCGGAAAGGCGGTCAAGTAGAACACCGGCGCCCCGCCCAGATCAGCCGAAAGGGCGCGGACAAGACGGGGCATGGCCAGCATCGAACGACGATCGCGAAGACTGGTCGTGCGCAGCGCCCGAAGCCGCCCCAGCAGACGACGCAGCGACCCCCACCGGAGCACACCATCCACATCGAAAATCACGCCATGGGCATCACCGCTCGACATCATCGAACTCCAGCCATAACCCGATGAACCCTTGACGTGTGGACGAGTCGCTCCTGGAGCGGTGGTCGGCTACTCCCGCCGCCGCGTGGGGGCTACCAGTGCCCCACGCGGCGAGCACGGGCTCGGCCGCGGTCAGGTCACTCCGTTGACACCCCAGCGTCGGCCTCAGCCGCCATCTCGGCCACAGCGATGGTGATGCCGAGAGCCTCAGTAATCTTCGTCGCGGCCGACAGCACGCGGGGTGCACCGGTGATAGGCGCGACGGCGACCAGGACGTCCTGAACCTGCTCGAACTTCACACCGGACTCCACCATCGGCCCTAAGTGCATCAGGTACGAGGCGGCCGGAGCGTCGACGGCGGCGAGCGCGGCGATCCTCACCAGGAGCAGCGTTGCGGGATCGAGCTCGGCACGGGCCAGGGACACGGCGTTGATGTCGATCAGAGCCTCAAGAACCGGTGCATCTCCAGTAGCCACTGACGTTGCCTTTCACGAGTCGGACGGTGCGATGTCGGCTCGGCATCGCGATGACAAGTCTTGTGGGATGACCGGCACATCGCCTCACCCAGCGGGGATGACTGCTCGCGTCGCGAAGGGGACTGCTGCCGCCCCCGAACGAACCGCGGGGATGCAGCGGGATGTCCCAGCTCCCCGGCCGAGCCCATCGGAGAGCGCTCGGTCCACGCGGCTCGAACGGCCGGAGCCAACCGGTGTGCTCCTGCCGAGGGCGGGGCGGATCGCGTGGTACGACCTTGGGTCGGCCGGAGCCTGTGGGCGCCTTCGTCGCGGAGGCAGCCACGGTGGCTTGTCGAGGTCTGGCCCTGGACCAAGAATGGGGGGGTGGTTCGGCTGCGCGAGTACTGCCAGGATACCGAACGCGCCGCGCGCGCACGACGTGCTGGTTGCGGCGTTCGCGGCGGTCCGCAACGCCGCGGGCGAGGTCCTCGTGGTCGTCGGATTGACGACGGCAACTGGGAGCTACCTGGAGGCCGCATCGAGGTCGGTGAATCCGCAGTGCAGGCCGTGATCCGTGAGGTCGTCGAAGAGTCCGGCGTGACGATTGCGCTCACCGGGCTCTCCGGCGTCTACAGCGACCCCGCACACGTTTCTCCTCGACCTCGACGGCACCGTCCACCAACAGCTGGCGCTGTGCTTCCACGCCGTCCCGGCCACGGCACACGACGCCGAGGAACCACGGTCGGACGGGATCGAGACCAACGCGGCAGCCTGGTACAGCCCCGCCGCCCTCTCGAACATGGTCATGCATCCCGCCATGCGACTGCGGCTGCACGACGCCATCGTCGCACCACACCGTACTCATTTCGAGTGACGGCTCATCGGTGTCGGCCGGATCGTGGGCCGCCCCGCGACGGAAGGACGCAACAGCCATGCCGATGCTCGACGTCGACGGGGTGGGGCTGGCCTACGACGACGTCGGTCGTCGCGACGGAGTCCCCTTGGTGTTCATTCACGGCTGGACGGCGAACCGACATCGCTGGGACGACCAGGTAGGCCACTTCGCGGGCCGGTACCGGGTCATCAGCCTCGACCTCCGCGGACATGGCGATAGCGATCTCACGCCGGACCTCTACACGATCCGCGGTCTGGCCCGTGAAGTTCTCGCGCTGCTCGACGGGCTCGGCGTGGACCGGTTCGTCCCCGTGGGGCACTCGATGGGAGGGATGATCGCCCTCACGCTTGCCCTGGAGCATCCGGAACGCGTGGAACGCTTGGTGGTCGTCGACTCTGTAAGCCGCATGATGTACAGCCGAGGCCGCCGGGTCCTGATTCTCCTGTCGCGACTACTGCCGTTCAGGACGTTCGTTGCGGTAAACATTCGACGAGCGTTCAAACCGGGGTTTCCACCGTCTGAGATCGCCCGCTACATCGCACAAGCACAGTCCACGCCTCGCAAGGTTGTCATGGGGTGCTTCGCGGCAATGCGCAGATTCGACGTTCTGGATCGCGCCGGCGAGCTGAAACTCCCGATGTTGATCCTGCACGGATTCTACGACGTGCAGTTTCCGCTGCAGCAAGCGCTCTGCATGGCGGTCCAGGTTCCCGACTCGTTCGTCAAGGTGCTCAACACCGGGCACGAGGCCCCCGCCGAGGATCCACAGGCGGTAACACGAGCTATAGACTGCTTTCTACGGACATCATGTTCCGCGAGTAATTCTCGCCCCGCCAATTGACGGATTTGCGAGGTCGGCAGCGGTGCATGACTCCGGCGCCTTCGACGGATCCATGAGGACCCGTGGCCGGCCGTCGCGCGCTCATCCGTCGTGGGTGAGTGCCCGTGACGGTGGGCGCGTAACACTGGCGTCATGGCCGAAGTGGGCTGGCAGGAGCTCCGGGTCGAGGTCCAGGGGCGTCCGGTCTTCGTCCGTAGGGGTCCGGAGGTTCCTGGCTCGGTCCCGCTCGTGCACGTGCACGGCTTCGCGGTCTCCGGCAGCTACATGCTTCCGACAGCCGCGGCGCTCGCACACCGTGCGACGACGTTGGTCCCCGACCTGCCGGGTTATGGACAGAGCGCAGCCTGGGGTCATGCTCTGGGAATCCCGTCGCTGTCCTGGGCGCTCCTCGACGTTCTCGACGCGCTCGGACTCGAGCGCGTGGTCCTGATCGGCAACTCGATGGGCGGGCCGGTGTGCCTGGAGGTCGCCCACAGCGCACCCGAACGCGTGGCCGGCGCCGTGCTCGTCTCGCCCGCGGGCGGGATGCACAACCAGCCGCTCGCCCGGGCAATCCTGCAGCTCGCACGCGACGCGCCGCGCGAGAACCCGCGCATGGCTCGCGTCGTGCTCCCCGACTATCTGCACTTCGGCCCCGTGAACGCCCTACAGCTGTTCGGCGAGCTCGTGCGATTCCCCTCGCTCGAACGCATCCTGCGGACGTCGTGTGCCCACACTCGCTGTGCTCGGCAGCCGTGACCCGCTCATGCCGCCACCGTGGCGGGTACAGGAGGTCGGCCGCCTGGCGCCGCCGCACGTGACGATCGCGGTGATCGAGGGCGCGGCGCACGCGATGAACTTCAGCCACCCCGGCGAGCTCGCCCACGTGATCGGCTGCTGGCTCGACGGCCGAGAGATCACGGACGACCCGGATGAGCCAGGCCGCGCACAGGTCCTGGAGATTCGACGGGGAGACCCTGATCCCGAGCTGTTCCCCGGTTCTGCCTGGCCGCCACCACCCGACGGATCTTCACCGCGGGAAGGCGCCCTCACCCCGCCGGGGTGATGCCCACGGCCCCACTGCGGTCCCAGAGTAGAGGGCAAGGTGGGTGCGATTGGTGAGGGACGAATGACCCAGGTTGGCCGGGCCGCCGAGACACCGGACGTCGCGCCCGCGAGCGGGGCGCAGCCTACCGGCCAGCAGCCGAGCAAGGCGCGGCGTTGGCGGTACTCGTTGCCGGGGCTGGCGGGAGCCCTGGTGTTCGTTTGCCTGTCACTCTCGCCGTCGCTGCTGCCCCGGACTGGTGTCATCCAGGGCCTGGTCTGCGGCATTACCGCCGCGATCGGTTACGGCGTCGGTGTCGTGGCGGCATGGGTGTGGCGGGCCTTCGCCGACCGGGTTCCGCGGCGCACCACGCACCGGTCATGGCGAGTCTTCGCCGTCGTCAGCTGTGTCTGCCTCGTCGCGGCAATGACGTTCGGCCGCTATTGGCAGGGCCAGATTCGGATGCGGATGGGTGTGGCGCCGGACGGTCTGTCGTCGCTCCTCGTCACGCCGCTGCTCGCCGCACTGGTCTTCGTCGCGTTGATCGCCTCGGCCCGCACGCTGCGCGGCCTGTACCGATGGGCAGCGAGACGACTCGAGCGGTGGATCGGGCCACGTGCAGCACACGCCGTGGGCTGGACCGCGGTCGTGGTGGGGACCGGACTGCTCGTCAGCGGAGTGGTGCTCGACGGCCTCGTGGCTGCAGCCGACGAAGCCTTCTCAGTACGGAACGGAGCCACCGAACCGGGGGTCGTGCAGCCGGTCGTTCCTCAACGGTCCGGGAGTGCAGAATCCCTGGTGCCGTGGACGTCGCTCGGCAGGCAGGGCCGCAACTTCACTGGCACCGGCCCGACTCCGGAGCAGATCGCGGCCTTCACGGGCAGCATGGCGAATATGCCGATCCGGGCCTACGCCGGTCTGGACTCCGCCGCGACCGCGGAGCAGCGGGCACGGCTGGCCGTCGAGGATCTTGCACGGGCCGGGGGGTTCGGTAGGCGGACCCTTGTGGTGGTCACGACCACTGGCTCTGGGTGGGTCGATCCGGGGGCGGTTGATTCGGTCGAGTACATGACCGGCGGCGACTCGGCGACGGTCTCGATGCAGTACTCCTACCTCCCGTCGTGGATGTCCTATCTCGTCGATCAAGAACGGGCACGTGAGGCGGGTCGGGCACTGTTCGACGCGGTATATGACCGTTGGTCGAGGTTGCCCATGGACAACCGACCGAGGCTCGTGGTGGTGGGTGAGAGCCTCGGCTCGTTCGGGGGTGAAACGGCGTTCAGCGGCGAGTACGACCTTCGCAATCGCACGGCCGGAGCCATCTTCGCCGGCCCACCGAACTTCAACGTCCTGTACCGGGAGTTCGTCGACGGCCGGGACGTCGGCAGCCCGAGGTAACGCCCGATATACCGTGGCGGCCGGACGGTTCGGTTCAGCAACGACCCGCAGACGAGCATTCCGCCCGCCGATCTGGCTTGGGACGGGACTCGGGTGCTCTACCTACAACACGCCTCCGACCCGATCGTCTGGTGGAGCCCCCGACTCATCGCCCACCGGCCGGACTGGCTCGACGAGCCACGGGGCGACGACGTCGTCGCCGCCATGCACTGGATTCCTCTGGTCACGTTCTGGCAGGTCAGCGCGGACCTCCCATTCGCCACCGAAGTTCCGACCGGACACGGCCACGTATACACCCGCGAGTACGTCGACGCATGGGCGCACGTCCTCCAGCCCCCCGGCTGGACGCAGCACAATGCCGAGCTCCTTCGAGCGATCATCGCACCACCGAGCTGACGTTCACGAGCTGACGTTCATCGGCCATCGGGTGGGGGTGTGATCGGGCCGTACTGATCGGGTGCGCGCCAGGGACCGGGCAGCACCCGCTGTGTCGTCCTGCCGAGCAGGGATCGCACGAGCGTCAGGACGCACAGTCCGATCGCCAGGTCCACCAGTGCGGTCGCGAGGCGGCCTGCCCAGGACCCCGAGCTCCCGAGGGGAACAGCGACCCCGACGACGGTGGCGAGTCCGACGATCCACGAGAAGAAGGACTCGGGTCGAGGTGTCGTCAATACCAGGACATGAGCGAGGCCGGTCGCGGCGAGTGCCAGAACGGCCGACGTGACGGCGTACTGGACGGACAACGACCTTCCGATGGGCAGCAGCGGCGGAGGCGCCATCTCGAGATCGAGCACACCTTCACAGATGAGGACACCGACAACGGCGACCAGCGCGGCGACCACGGCACTGGCCGCGCCGCCCGCCCACAGAGCACGAACGTTCACGATGCGGCTCGGCCCCGATGACGGAGGAGCAGGTGTTCCCATGGCAGCACTCCGATGCTCTCAGATCCGGCTGACGGCGGACCTCCAGCCTGATCAGCAGCGAGCCTCCGCGGTCATGACGGGCACGGTCGTGACGGGCAGGAGCGCCCAGACGCTCTTGCCGTTCTCGGTCGGGCTGACTCCCCATGCCCGGCTGATGGACGCGACGAGGAACAGCCCGTGGTCACTCCGGCCGATCGACGTGCAGGCAAGCGCATTGAGCAGGCCGAGATGGTCGAAGTCGCGTACGGCGATGGTCAGGCCGTGCGCATCGAGCCGCATGGTCAGTCGGCAGGCGGTGCGCGCGTGCGCAGCGGCGTTCCCCACCAGCTCGCTCGCCACGAGCACTGCGTCGTCGCGCGCCTCGTCGAGCTGCCAGTCCTGGCAGGTCGACGACGCGAACAGGCGGGCGCGACGCGGCGCGGAAGGATCTCCATCCAGGTCGAGGTGCCGGACGACAGCCCGTGGACGATTCCCAGGTGCGCCTCGGGCGGTGGCCCCGTCCGCCGCGAGCGGCACGGTGTCCGTCTCGCTCGGCGCGGTTGTCATCTGCTGAGGATCCCGACCCCGACCTGCTTCCGCATCACCCTCGGCGGGCTATTTTTCGAGGTGACGGGCGGTGCCGGGGTGCGTCACCTTCACGAGGTGATGCGCGAAGCCGAGATCGATCTTTCCGGCCTTGATCCCGTCGAGCTCGACCAGCTTCCTGCGAGGAGAGAATACGATCTCACCATGCTGCTGCTCGGAATAATCTTGTTCGGGATGCTCGTCGGCGCCGCCGCGCAGCTCATCGTCGGCAGGTCTGCGAAGGGTGTGGACTGGGGACTCGCGCTTGCGGCCGGCGTCGTCGGCTCCTTCATCGGCGGGCTCCTCATCAGCCTCCTTTCGGGAGACGGCTTGGCCTTCCGACCGAGTGGAATCATCGGCTCACTCGCCGGCGCGATCATCGTGACGCTCGTCTGGCACTGGTGGCGTGCACGTCGAGCAGAGTCGCGGCGGTAGCTGCCTCAAATGCGGTCGGTCGACCCGAGCCGAACGATCGACCGCACCCATCCGCTCATCCATGCCGGGTGATGCCGCCCTCCCGGAACGCTGAGATCGTTCAGCTGGCGCGGCCGTCTGTGCCGGGGTGGCCGGGTTGGCGCGAGTGCGGCGGTGTGCAGATGACCGAAACGACGAGTGGCGGCGATGCCGAGCAGGTGAAGGGCCGACAGCGGATGCTGGGCCTGCTGTTGGCGGCGGCGATGTTCGTGCTGGTCGTCGACACCTCGCTGATGAATGTGTCGATCTCAGCGGTGGTTCGGGATCTTGGCACGACCGTCAGCGGTGTCCAGTCGGCGATCGCGCTGGAGGCACTGGTGTCCGCCGCGTTCATTCTGATCGGCGGCAAGGTCGGCGATCTCATCGGGCGCAAGCGGGCCTACGTATTGGGTCTGCTTGCCTACGCCATCGGCGCACTGGCCATGGCGCTCGCCCAGAGCCTGACCGCGGTCATCATCTTCTGGGCAGTGCTGGGTGGGATCGGCGCCTCCCTGCTGCTGCCGGCCATGCAGTCGCTCATCCACGGCAACTTCGACGGCGCGGCGCGGACGCAGGTTTACGCCCTGGTCGGCGCGGCGGCAGCGATCGCTGCTGCGGTGGGACCGCTGCTCGGAGGCTTCATCACCACATTTCTGTCGTGGCGGGTCGGGTTCCTGCTCGAGGTCGTCATCATCGCCGTGGTGTTCTGCGGCATCAAACTCGTCCGCGACGTGGCCTACACCGGGCCGCGGACCATCGACGCCGTGGGCGCGCTGCTGTCCGTACTGGGCATGGGCGGGCTCGTGCTGGGGATCCTCGCGTGGCAGGAGGGCGGTGAATCCGTCGGCGCGCTGCTGGCCACTGGTGTGATCGCAATGGGCGCGCTGGTGTACTGGCTGGTGCGGCGCAAGCGTGCCGGGAAGCCCACGCTGATCGACCCAGATCTGTTCAGCTCCAAGCTGTTCGGGTTCGGGATCTCTGAACAGATGCTCCAGCAAATCGCCCTGGGCGGCGTCATGATCGCGCTGCCGATCTACCTGCAGATGGTGCTGGAGTACAACGCGCTGCAGGCCGGCCTGTCCCTCGCCCCGCTCTCGCTGAGCATGTTCGCCGTGGCGGTGCTGGCCGGGAAGAAGGCCGGACAGCGCCGCCCTGCCAGCATCATCCGGCTGGGATTCGTGCTTCTCACCGTGGGCGTCGCGGTGTTGATCCCGATCGTGCCCCGCGCGGAGTTCGGCTGGGCGCTCCTTGTCCCGTTACTGATCGCGGGATCGGGGCTGGGATTGCTGGTGTCGCAGCTCAACAACTACACGCTGTCCCCGATCTCGGATGAGCGGGTCAGCGAGGCCGCCGGCGTGAACTCCGCGGCCGGCTCGTTCGGCCTGTCGTTCGGGCTGGCGTTCGCCGGCGCCATCATGCTGGCAGCGCTCTCGTTGATCTTCACCAAGATGGCAGATGCCAGCACCGTGCTCCCGGCCGCGGAGAAGCAACAGGTCGCACAGGCACTGGAGGAGAACGCGGAGCTGATGACCAACACACATCTCGCGCAGCTGCTGGTCAACCAACCCCGAGAGATACAGGACGAGATCGTCCGCATCAACACCGAGGCACGACCCATCGCCCTGCAGGTGGCACTACTCATTCCGCTCCTCGCCGGCCTGGTTGGACTGTTCAATTCATTCCGTATGATGCGACTACCCGACCCCACACCGTCCAGCGCCGACGGGACGATCTTGGGATAGCATTTGTTCTCGCTATCGAGTCGTGGCTGGTCCTTTGCGCGCCGGCGCTGCGGATGATCCCGGGCCGGACGGCCTCCACGCCTCGACGTGAGCGCGCGGCGAGGTTGAGGAGTGATCGTCATGTGTCGTTGGCTGGCGTACTCAGGATCGTCGATTCCGCTGGAGACGTTCGTATCCAGGCCCACGAACTCGCTCATCCACCAGAGCAGCGCGGCGGCGATGGGCGCGACCGCACTCAACGCCGATGGCTTCGGTGTCGGCTGGTACAGCGAGGGCGACCCTGTGCCGGCCTTGTTCCGCAGCGTCCAGCCCGCCTGGGCGGATGCGAACCTCGGAGAGCTCGCCCGGCACATCCGATCGCCGCTGTTCCTTGCGCATGTCCGCGCGACCACCGGGACCCCAGTGCAGCAGACCAACTGCCACCCGTTCCGGTGCGGTCACTGGTTGTGGGCCCATAACGGTGGCATTCGCGAATTCGCCACGGTTCGCCGTGACCTGCTCTTCGCGGTCGACCCGGAGCTCTTCCCGGGCATCGCCGGGTCGACGGACTCCGAGCTGATGTTCTATCTCACACTCACGTTCGGCCTGGAGCAGGATCCCGTCTCCGCGGTCGAGCGAATGGTCGGGTTCGTCGAAGACGTCGGAAAGGCCCACGGGGTGCAGTGGCCGATCCAGATGACGGTCGTCACCGCAGACGGGAAGCGGCTGTGGGCATTCCGCTACTCCAGCGAGGGCCGGTCGCGCACCCTGTTCTACACCGCTCTCGTGTCCACGGTGCGCCAGCTGCATCCGGACGTACCGCAGTTGCAACAGCTGTCCGAGGAGACCCGGCTGGTCGTCTCCGAACCCTTGTCGGACCTTCCCGGCGTCTGGATCGAGGTTCCAGAGTCCTCCTACGGCATCGTTCAGCCGGGCCAGGACGTCCTCGAAGCATTCCATCCCCAGCAGCCCTGACCGTCTGGCTCGTCGTTCAGCCAACGAAATGCAGACCGCGGCTGGGTTGTCGAGGCGCCCACGATGTCCGCGACGCCGCCGATCTCGCGGATCTGCGCGGTGAGATATCGATCAGCGCCGAACGGTCCCCGGATGCATCCATTGCTGCTGCTTCTGGCCGACCCAGTCGGCCGGCACGGAAGAACCGGCGAGCAGCGGCCGGGCACGCTCGCCCGCATCAGCCAGGACCGCCTCGGCCAGCCTCGGCATCGACCAGCTCCCGTCGGCCAACGCCGTACGGATGGTGTCCACCACTCCCTGACCAGGTACCCGGGGGCCGGGATCGAGGCCCAGCGACCGTCGCGCCGTCCGAACGTGGTGCAACCCTTCGACGGCAGTGTCCTGAGCGATCCGGCACTGCCGTCGGGACCTCGCGGCCGCCAGCTCGGCATTGGCGGCGGCAAATCGCTCAGCAGCTTCCCCCAGCCCCGCCAGGTCGACCGCTCGGCGGCGAACCGCCGCAGCGTCAAGCACCAGCAACTCGGCACCGAGGCGTTCAACCCAGTGCCGAGCCTGCGCGCGGGCGTCGCTGAGCTGGCGACGGCTGTACGCGCGAGCCGCAAGCGCAACGGAGGCGACAACGACGAGGAACATCACCGCGACCAGCACGATCGCAGCCAGCAAGACGGTGGTCACCGGACCGACAGTACTCCCGCGACCAGCCTGATGGCCCCGCTCACTCGCCCGCGGCGGGCGTCGTGACTCGCCCCCACCCGGACCGGACCGCGGCGCATTTCGCGCGCGGCTACCGATGCCTGCCGAACCAGGATCAGGCCGGCGACCCGGACAGCTCCGGGTCCCCCTCTTTGCGGCGTCCGCCCGGTGGGTCGTGCGGGAGCTCCCGGGTGGACATCAATGCGAGCAGGGCGAGCAGGGCCGCGGTCAACAGACCGACCTTGAGCGAGCCGAGCTGGGCCTTGCTGTAGTCCTCCACCAGGGCGGCGGTGGTGGCCGGGTCGAGCCCGGCCTTCTGCGCGGCAGCCTGCACCTGGTCGGCCGAGACGAAGTCGAGACCGCCCTCGACGGCGATACCCACCTGCGCGGAGACCTCAGCACTGATCCGCTGGTCCGACTGGATCGTCGTGACGAAACCGCTGGTCAGGCCGGTCAGCACGATCGCACCGATCAGCGCCACGCCGAGGGAGGAGCCGAGCTGCTGCCCCGTGTACTGCAGACCACCGGCCTCCCCCCGCCCGGAGGCGTCGACCGAGGACTGCACCACGTTGCCAAGCTGGGAGGCGATGAGCCCCATCCCCACACCGAGGATCGCCATCGACACGGCGAACCCGACGTCCCTCAGGTCCGGTTCGACTGTGGCAAGCAGGATCAGCACCGCGAGCACCGTGGTGGCGAGCCCGGTTCGGACGATCCCACGCACGGTGAACCGGGTCGAGAGCCGCGAGCCGGCCGCGGCGGCCAGGAACATGGTGATCGAAATCGGCAGCATCTTGACGCCGGTCTGCAGAGCGTCCAGGCCGAGCACGAGCTGCAGGTACAGCGGCACGACGAAGAAGACGCCCATGAGGATGAGGTTCTGGCTGAACAGCCCGGTCAGGCCGGCGCGCAGCGGGGGGATCCGCAGCAGACCCATGTGCACGAGCGGGTCCGCGCCGATCTTCTCCCGGTGACGCTGCCACACCGTGAAGGCCCACAGCAGGACGCCGCCGCCGACGATCATCCAGATGGTCAGCGAGAAGCCCAGCGGGGTGATCGGGGAGTCCTTCGGCACCACCCAGCCCCAGGTGCTCGACTGCAGCGTGCCGAGCACGATGACGCCCAGGCCCACGGCCGACATGACCGCGCCCAGGTAGTCCAGCCGCGGTTTCGGCCCGCTGCGCTGGGCGTCGCCGACCTTGCCGGTCATGGCGAGGATGAAGATGACCAGCACGACCTCACCGACGAACACGACCCGCCAGCTGAGCTCCGTCGTCGCCCAACCACCGAGGATCGGGCCCACGGCGATGCCGGCCCCGGAGACGCCACCGATCACCGCGTAGGCCACCTTTCGGGAGGCGCCGGCGAAGTTCCCCGCGATGAGCGCTGCGAGCGCCGGCAGGACCAGCGCCGCACCGATCCCTTCCAGGATCGACCAGCCCAGGGTCAGCACCGCCACGCTCGGCGCCAACGCCGTCATCAGCGAACCGCAGCCGTAGATGATCAGGCCGACGACGAACGCCCGGCGGCGGCCGATGATGTCCCCGACCTTGGCGCCGGTCATCATGAACATCGCCATGACCAGGCAGTAGAGCGTGATCACTGCCTGGATCGTCGTCACCGTGGTATCGAAGTCGGCCACCAGGGTGCTGATCGACACATTCATCACCGACTGGTCGAGCACCATGACGAACTGGGCAGTCGCCAGCGCGATCAGCGGCGCCCAGCGAATAGCCGACTCAGTCGATCCACCCGCCGCTGTCTCGACCCCCTGCGTCCTGTCCGCCACCGCCAGGTCCCTTCAGTCGTCACGGAGGGTTGACCGGACGCGAACGCCGGCCACCACGTCGGCGAGGTACGCAGCGACATCACCCACCACTCCGCGACGATGATCTCGACGCGGACCCGACTCGTGACGCACCCTGCCCGGGCCGACGACGTCAGCGGGTACAGGCCGCATCCCGAGCGGCCGCCGGATTGCGCCCACCCACATCGATCACGAAGTTCGTCGTTCCCTGCGACTTCCTCCGTCACCCGGACGATCTCAGTTCAATCGGCGCGATGGTTCACCCACGGGGGGTGGTTCAGCTCGTGCGTGCAGCAGTGTCCTGTCGAACTCGCTGTAGGACCAGACCGTGCCGGCCCGCAGCGCTAGCGGGCCACCCGGGGCACGCGGCACAGTCCGGTATCCGACGGGCATCGTCCTCACCCGACCGGGATGAGTCGGAACCCGCATGCGGCTCATCCAGGTTCCGGACCGCGGGAAGCTCGGGTGTGGCGCCAAGATCGCAGACACCCGGATTCCCGGTACCTGTCGGACCGTCATCCGGCACGGGCGATGCCGCCGCGGAGTGAAGGAGACATTGTGATATCCCGGGCGTGGCCGGCCGTTCTCGACCTAGCCGGCGACGACGCGCTGACGGGCAGGGCGGCCCGGGTTCTCGGAGGTGAGAGAACATGGCGGGTGTGCGCTACGAGTTCCGGGTGAGTGGACTGATGTCGGACCGTGCCCGGGACGCGTTCAGCGACATGATCGTTCAGCCCGTACCGCCAGAATCGATCATCTATGCCCATGTGGTCGACGAGGCGCATCTGCGTGAACTCCTCGGGTTGTGCAGCGCGCTGGGCTTGGAGTTGGTCTCCCTCCAGCAACTGCCCGCGGCCGGCGGTTCGGTGACCCGTGACGGAGGAGGCGACCCTAGACGAAGCGCGTGAGGCGTCCTGCCCCCACCCGATGACCACCCTGAGCACACACGAGGACCTGAAACGGTGTTCAAGCAGATGTTCGACATGCCCCCCGGCACGATCGGTTTCGAGGCGGTCGGGGAGATCGACGACGACGATTTCGAGGACGTCGTGGCTCCGGTGTTACGGCGACAGATCGCCGGCGGCCACAAACTGCGCCTGCTGTACCTGCTGGGGCCGCAGCTCCGCGAGTACGACGGAGACGCGGCGCAGGAGGAGTTCAAGTTCGCAGCCCGCCACGCCACCGCCTACGAGCGGGTCTGTGTCGTCAGTGATGAGAGCTGGCTACGGCCGGCGCTGCGCCTGCTCTCGGTCCTCGTCCCGGGCAAGATCCGTGGCTTTCCGGTGGCCGATCTCGCCGAGGCAAGGAGCTGGGTGGCGGAAGGCCTTGACGAGCAGGGCAGGTCGACGACCGGATAGCGCCCGCCCTCCCTCTCGCTACGGCACCTCCGGCGCCCCGCGGACCGACTGCTCGGCGACCTGTCCGTCCGTGCCGTCGACCGGGTCTGCACGATGGCCGCCTCGGCGACGACGAGGCTTCTTCGCCGGCGGAGGTTCGGCCGGGTCCGGCTCCTTCGCCGAGGACCGCAGCAGCGCGTCGGCCCACTTGGCCTGCGGATCGATGTCCACCAGCAGGGCCTTGGCCAGCAGCGTGAGCGGGATCGCCAGGATCGCCCCGAGCGGGCCGAGCAACCATGCCCAGAAGAACAACACCACGAAGGTCACCGTGACCGACAACCCGACCGCGTCCCCGATGAAGCGGGGCTGGATGACCGACTGTATGACAGTGTTGAGCACGCAATACACCACGATGACGATCACCATCAGCTTCGGCCCGCCGGTGAGCAGCCCGAGCAGGGCCGGCGGAATCACCCCGAGGATGAACCCGATGTTGGGGATGTAGTTCGTGATGAACGACAGCAGCCCCCACGTGATGGCCAGCGGGATACCCAGGATCGCCAGGGCGATCGTGTCCAGCACCGCGACGATGAGCCCGAACACCGTCGTCACCAACAGGTACTGGCGGGTGCCCCAGGCGAAGTGACCGAGCGCCTCGGCGATCCTCGGCCGGTCGGCCGCGATCGAGGCGATCCGGTCCCCGGCGCCACCGGTCTCCACGCTGAGGAACAGCAGCAGCGCCAGCAGGAACACGAAGTTGGACGCCAGCCCCGCCACGCTGCTCAACAGCGCACCGATCACACCCGCCAACTTGCCCAGGTTCAGCGAGCCCGCGGCCTGCTTGATCTGCTCGGATCCCACACCGAACTCGGCCAGTTTGGCCGTCGCCGAGTTCACCAGGCCGTCGGCCTTCGACGCGTACTGGGGCAGCTCGGTCCCAAGGCGGGCCAGCGAGATGATGATCCCCAGCGCCAGACCCAGCAGGATCGCATAGACCAGCAGGACCACCACCAGGGTGGTCGCCCAGCCGGGCCAGCCGTGGCGGGTCAACCAGCCTTGCACGGGCGCCACCGCGATCACCACGATCAGCGCCATGAACGCGGGGCCAATCAGCCACGCGGTGGCCTGAATGCCGGCGACGACCACAACCGCCGCGGCCGCGCCGATGAGGATCACCAAGGCGCGTGGCAGAGCGCCGCGTCGCGGGCCCGCGCCGTTCGCGAGCGGCGTCGACACCGCCCCGACGACGCCGGGTTCGGGAACAGGTGTGGTCATGCGGCGACGGTAGGGCGGGTCACGACGGGTGACACCACCCGCGACGGGCGAATGGACGGCCATCGGCGTCGGGTGCGCGCGCACGACCACTCACGCCGCGCCTACACCGTGGGCAAGCACGGCCGAGGCAACCTCGCCCGACGCGGGTGATGCCGATCAGCGGCGACCGCGGGACGGTTGCCCCACCAGTGGCGGCCTCGCGCCCGTGGGGTGCGTATGGCGTACATGAAGGAGTGGGACATGGATTTCTGGAGCGTGGTGGGGTCCATCTTCTGGTTCATGATCTTGTTCGCGTGGATCATGTTGCTGTTCAGGATCTTCGGCGACCTCTTCGGCGACCATGAGTTGTCCGGGTGGGCCAAGGCGCTCTGGACGGTGTTCCTGATCTTCTTCCCGTGGCTCGGCGCTCTCGTCTACCTGATCGCGCGCGGTCGCTCGATGAACGAGCGCGCCATGGCTCGGGCACAGCAGAACGAGCAGGCGTTCAGCCAGTACGTCCGGCAGACCGCAGGAGCCGGCACCAGTACCGCCGACGAGCTCAGCAAGCTCGCCGACCTCCGGGACCGGGGCACCATCTCCGACGAGGAGTTCCAGCACGCCAAGGCGAAGCTGCTGGGCAAGCAGCCCGAGCCCGTCGCCCCGCCTACACCGACGGGCGCCCGGTAGCCTCCACGACGTGAATCGGGAACCGCGGCCGCCGAGCTCGGGAACCGACCCAAACGCGGAGGCGGACGAGGCCGGAGCCCCCGAAGCCAGAGTCCCGCGGGCCGCCGGCCGGTTCGGCTCCCGGTGGACGAACGAGCGGGAACTCGCCGACGCGATCCACGGAACGGTCGTGGGTGCAGCCGTCATGGTGGCGGCGAGCCTGCACGGCACTCTCGGCCAGGTCGTCATCACGGTCGTCGCCACGTTGTTCGTGTACTGGGCGACGGAGCGCTACGCCGAGCTGCTCGCTGCCGGAGCCCGAGGGCGGGTTCTCGATCGGCGGAAGGTCATGGCCGCGCTGCGGCATGGCTGGCCGATGCTGGAGTCCTCCTACTCCCCGGTGTCGTGCTGCTCGTCGCGTCGGTCCTCGGTGCTGAGCTAAGGCCGCCGTGCTGGCGGCGCTGTGCCTGTCCACCGTGCTGCTCGCCGGCCTGGGATACGGCGCCGCGCGCCGCTCGGACGCCACTGTGGCCGGCGCTCTCGGGTGGGCGGCCATGAGCGGTCTGCTCGGCGTGGCCGTCATCGCCTTGAAGCTGGCACTGCACTGACCATGAACCGGAGGCGGGGTCCGATCGGCCCTGGCCCTCCGCTGGGACGCCGGGCAGGCCGGGCGCGGCGATTCCGCCGACCGTATGTGTCGGCCGGCGGAATGCCGATCATCGTGGTTCAGTCGCGGCGGTCGCGACGCCGAGCTGTCCGCCTCGCCGTCCGCCGGGCGACCCTGCGTGATCCGAACATGGCACCTCCTCCAGTTCCGTACTGATCGTCCGGGTCAGGTCGACACGGACGCCGTCTCGAGAGCGTGCAACTCCGCGGCCTCCGCGGCCGAGACCAGGCCGATCCCGATGAGGTCCAACGGGCTGATGAACCCGTCACCGATGCGGAACCCGCCGGCGCGGAAAACCGCGTCCCGCAGCGGAACCGCCCAATGGTGCTCGATCAGCAAGAGGGCCGCGGCCGAGTCATTCGGGATCTCCCCGAGCACGTCCCACGCGTCGTCGTCACTGAAGACCGAGACTCCGTCGGCTGCTGCCTCGGCCCCGGCAATGGCGCCCGCCTCGAGTCCTGGCTCGCCCTCGAAGCCCAGGCCGATCAACGCGCCGACCTTGCTGCCGAGCTCGATCGCCTCGTCCGTCGACAGGTTGCTGAGGTGCATGGCTTCCACCTCCCCGTCGGCGTCCTTGTACACGGCGAGCGCGTCGATCACGCGGACGGTGTCGGTCTCCTTCAGCCGCTCCAGCTCCGCGATGATCTCACCGTGGAAGTCCGGATTCTTGAATCCGAGCACGATCAGCTGGACAGGTCCTATCGCCATGGCCTTTTCCTCTCATCAACACTGCGATCCGCGGGCGTGCTGCGACGCCGCCCTGCGGGTCAGCAGGCGCCAGCCTCACGTCCCTCATCCCGGGCTGCCTCCCCCATCACGGGTGACAGAACCGCTGTCCGCGAGCAGTTGCCGGAGGTAGGTCACTGTCCCGGACGGCCGCCCACGACACGGACGAGTGCTGTGGCGGTCCGCCGCGGTAGCCGGGGAAGCGGCTGATGCGCCCGGTGGCCTCGGCCGAGATGAGGGCGGGCAGGTCCCTGGCGCGGTCGACGGCAACGGTGACAGCGCGGTCCAGGCTGCCATCAGGGCAACGCAGAGCGCGATCAGCGCGAGGCCCAGCCGCAGGGGCGAGTTGAGGAGTCCCACGACGACCAGGGCGAGCGCTGCTGCCGCCGCGAGCAGCCCCGCGGCGGCAGCGGCGGGCCGGCCCATCGAGGGCCGTGGCTCGTCCGACCGGACCGGCGGTGAGGCCTCGATACCCATGCGACCACCAGCTGCTGGAGGATGTCGAACGCTGTGGCCACAGTCCGACATCCGGAGGCCATGGTCGTCACCCGGCCGGGATGAATGTGCTCGGTGTACAGCTCCTCCGCGGCCCGATCTACTGCGTCATCAACGGGTCGCCTGACGGGCCGTTCCGGCGAGAGGCATAGGCCGGATGCACCTTGCCGTCGCGTGTCATGTCCAGGTTCACTCGACCTCCGTCACCGGAGATCGCGGGGGTGAGCCATGCGAGCAAGCCACCGCGGGCACCGGTCGCTCGACGTCGACCGCACCGAGGTCTCCCGGCCGAGGGTGGTGTTCGCCGCGGCGTTCGCGCTGATGGTCCTCGACTTCGCCGACCGGCAGGTCGTCGTCGCGACGTTCCCTGCGCTGCAGGACGAGTGGGGGTTGTCGGACGCGCAGCTCGGCGCGCTCGTGTCGGTCGTGTCCGTCACGGTGGGCCTCGGCGCCTTCCCTGCCGCTCTGCTCGTGGACCGGTGGAGCCGCGTGCGGGCGATCGCCCTCATGGGCACGGTCTGGAGCCTCGCCGCGGCGGCGGCCGGAGCGGCCCAGAGTTTCGGCCAACTCCTCACGGCCCGCGCCGCTCTCGGCGTCGGCGAGGCGGGCTACGGCCCGGCCGCCGGCGCGCTCCTGGCAACCAGGTTCCCACCGGCCCGCCGGGCGACGGTCCTCGGAGCGTTCCAGGCGGCGGCGCCGCTGGGTGCGACGCTGGGGGTGCTCCTCGGCGGCGTGATCGCGGCGCGCTGGGGATGGCGCGCGGCGTTCTGGGTCTTCGTGCCCCCGGGGCTGGCCGTGGCGTTGCTGTTCCTCCGGGTCCGGGACTATCCGACGGTGCGGCTGGACGCCGCGACCGGTGCCCGCACGGCGGGGGGCGTACTGAGGGAGCTGTTCCGGGCCCGGTCCGGTTCAGCGGGGTACATCGGCAGCGCTGTCCAGCTGGTGGTCGTCTCGACGCTCTACACGTGGCTGCCCAGCCAGCTGCACCGCGCGTACGGCCTGCCGGTCGACCGGGCGGCGGCGGCCACTGCACTGGTCATCCTCGCCGGGTTCGCCGGCATGATCGGGTTCGCCCACCTCGCGGACCGCGCCACGTGTGCGAAGCCCGCGGGCTCGGCTCCTGGTACCCGCCGCGCTGGCGGTGCTCACCGCCGGCCTGCTCACCACCGCGTTCGCCGCCGTCGGTCCGGGAGTGGCCCAGTTCGTCCTGATCCTGGTCGGAGGCGCGACGATGACGGCCGCGGTCGGGCCGGTGTCGGCGGTGGTGGTCGACGTCGTGCATCCGGCGCTGCGGGCGACGGCCATCTCCACCCTCGCCGTGGTACAGAACCTCGTCGGGCTCGCGATCGGCCCGGTCCTCGCGGGGTGGCTCTCGGACCGGTACGGCCTGACCGCCGCGCTCGCCGTGCTGCCGCTGCTGTGTGTCGTGTCCGCCGCGATGTTCTGGTACGGGTCCCGGTTCTACGAGCGCGACCGCGCCGCCGTCTTCCGACCGGCGTCCCGCTCGCCACAGCTCACCCTCCCGGAATGACCCACGCTCACCCCGGTCGCCGAGATCATCTCTGCCGGAAGGACCCATGCCGAGAGAACGCGAGGCCCGGGAAATGCTGCAGATTCCGGAGGCCAAGATCGCGACGACGATCCGCGTCGGCTCTGGACGACGTCCGCGAACATGTCCGACCGGGGGTTGAGGGCGATGTCGTTGGTTCCGCAGGCGAAGATCACTGTTCCCCAGGTTCCGCCGGAATTGGTGGTGCGGGCGGGGCTACGGGCAGACCTCGACACCGCCAGCCGTGCCGACGCCACGCTGGTCTGCGCCCCGGCCGGTTACGGCAAGACGATGCTCCTCGCCGACTGGGCACACACCAGCACCGGATCCGACACCGCCTGGGTCAGCCTGGACCCCGACGACAACGACCCGCAACGGTTGTGGACCTCGGTAGTGGCCGCGCTCGCCGCCTGCCCGTCGGTCCCACCAGACAGCCGCCTACACGCCCCCTGGACATGGCGACCCGGCACCCAACCGGAGTTCCTCGCCGAACTCACCGACACCGTGGCGCAGCTACCCCGCCCGGTCCGGCTGATCCTCGACGACGTCCACGAACTCCACGACCCCACCGCCCTGCACGGCCTGCACACCCTGCTGCGCAACCGCCCCACCGGCCTCCAACTCGTCCTGTCCAGCCGGTTCGACCCGCCGTTGTCGCTCCCCCGGCTGCGCCTCACCGGCCGGCTCTACGAACTCCGCGCCGACCGGCTGCGCTTCTCCCCCACCGAGACCGCCACCCTGCTCGAACGATCCGGCCTGAACCTCACCCCCACCCAGGTCGACACGCTGCACCACCGCACCGGCGGCTGGGCCGCCGGGCTGCGCCTGGCCGCACTCGCGCTCACCCGGACCACCGACCCCGACACGTTCCTCGACCAGTTCTCCGGCAACGACAGCTCGGTCGCCGACTACCTGACCGGAGAGATCCTCTCCGCGCTGCCCGACGACACCCAAGAATTCCTGCGAGTGATCAGCATCAGCAACCCCGTCCCCGCCGCGGCTGGCCGCCGAAACTGACCGGCCGGGAAGACGCCGGCAGCCTGCTCGACCACCTCGCCCACCACACCTCGCTGCTGACCCCCACCACACGAACGCGCGACGCCTACCGCATCCAGGAACTCCTGCGCACCTACCTGATCGCCGACCTGCACCGCCAAGGACCCACCCGGGCCGCCGACCTGCACACCACCGCCGCCCACTGGTGGGCAGACGAGAACCAGCCGATCAACGCCCTGGACCACGCCACCCGCAGCCACAACCCCGCACTGCTGACCGAGCTGCTGCACCGCTACGCCATACCCCTGATCCTCACCGGCGACCACGGACCACTACGCCGCGCGCTCGCCAGCCTCGGCGCCCACGCCACCGCGTCCGACCCCTGGCTGGCCCTGACCTCCGCCCTGACCCGGCTCGAGGCCGGCGACCTGCCCGCAGCCCGAGCCGACCTACGCAACGCACAGATCCAGCGGCCCAACCACGACACCACCGACCTGGCCGTCCTGCAGGCGGCAGCCGAGCAGTCAGTCGCCCCGCACGGCGACGCCTCGCACCGCACCGCCACGCTGACCAACGTCGAAGCTGACCGACGTCGACACGCCGACCGACCTCGACGCACTGTCGGCCGAACCGCCGCTGGAGGCACTCGCCCGCCTGGCCCGGGGCACCGCGCTGCTCCAACACGACGACCGGGCCGGGGCCCGCACCGAACTCGACGCCGCACTGGACCTGGGCCGCCGCCACGGCTTCCACTACCTGACCATGCAATGCCAGGTACTGCTCGCCGTCATCGCCTGCACCTCCGGTGAGGTGCGCACCATGCTGGCGCGCAGCAACGAAGCGATCTCCCTCCGCCTCCCGACACGGCTGGCAGCACTCCACCTGGTCAGCCACCGCGACCTCGCTGACCGCCCACGCCGCACTGCTGCGCGCCGACCCACCCCAAGCCCAACGCCTCGCCGCCGAAGGGCTCGCCCACCACCCCGGCCTGCTGACCCCACCCCTACGGTTCGCCCTACAAGCCATCCACGGCGCCGCCACCTACGACCAAGGACACCGGGCCAACGGACTCGCCGAACTCCAACAAGCCCGCTCCGAACTCGGCGACCACCCCATCGGCGCCGAACAAGCCGCCTCCGCCGCCCTCCTCGAGTTCCACGCCGCACTACAACTCGGACACACCACCGCAGCCCGCACCGTCTACGGCTGGCTCGCCAAACGCACCCACCACAACGCCGAACTGCTCATCATGCGCGCCTGGACCGAATCCACCGGCGGCCGCCACGACCACGCCCGCACCGTCCTCCGCCCGATACTCGACGCCACCACACCCGCGCTGCTCCCCCACACCCAGGTCGACGCCTGGCTACTGGAAACCACCCTCGCCATGGCCGCCGACGAACGACCCGCCGCCCGCCGCGCCCTGCAAACCGCACTCGCCCTCGCCGAACCACTCGACGCCCTACGACCCTTCACCCACGCCGGCCCCGGAGTCCGCGAACTCCTCGTCCACCAACTCGGCAGCTTCGGAACCACCGAAACCTTCGCCCAACAAGCACTCGCCGCCGGCACCCACAGCGAAAACCGACACACCACCCTCAGCGAACGCGAACTCACCGTCCTCGGACTCCTCCCCTCCATGCTCTCCCTCGACGAAATCGCCACCGACCTCACCGTGTCGGTCAACACCGTCAAAAGCCACGTCCGATCCATCTACACCAAACTCGGCGTCAGCAGCCGCCGCACCGCCGTCCTCTCCGCCCACGAAAACGGCCTACTCACCACCAAACCAGGCTGACCACGGCTACCCTCCCGCCGACCCCGAGGAGGATCAGCATGCAGGATCGGGTCAACGATCCGGCCACCCGGCGCAGAGTCCTGGACGCTCTGCACGCGGTGTTGTCCGACGATCACAATTACGAGCTCGGACTGGCCACTCTGCGCGACCTCATGGACCACACCGTCCGGCAGGACGGCGCCACCGCGCTCAGCGACCTGACTGTCGCGCTGTCGCTCGAGCTGGCCGAGGCACTCGACAGGATCGCCCATGACGAGGGCCTGGCGACAGCGGACGTCGCCGAGATCTGGTTCGCCGACTGAAGCCCGAGGTGGGTTGCTCACCCGATCCGTGATGCGCCGGGGCGTCGGAGTCCCGGCCACCGCGTGGATGATCTCGGGGCCGATCGCCTCAGGCTGAGGTCGGCCGTTCCGCCGCGACGACCGGCGCGGCTGCAGCGGCCGCCTGTTCGGCGGCGAAGGCCCGGGCCTCGGCGTTCGCAGTGGTAGTCGGCGATCTCCTTCTGCAGCGTCCGGCGGACCTTCGGCTGTTGCGCGAGCGCCACCGCGAACACCGTGAGCAGCACCCAATAGCTGAGGCAGCTCAGCACGATCAGCACGGCCGGGATGAACGCCGTCGCCCAGCCTTTCGGTCAGCGCCCGGGCGGCGAGCACCCGCCAGATGAGCATCAAGTTGACCAGGTAGCCGATCGAGGTAGGACGGCCACGAAGGCGATCAGGAACTGCTTGAGGCTGCCGGACTGGCGCCGCTGCCGGATCGGCTCGTCGCGCGTGGGCAACCAGATCGACAGCACGTTGCCGACTCCGAGCCAGAGCAGGATGAAGCAGATCACCAGGGCGCAGGCCTTGAAGAAGGCGCCGAGATCGCCCGCTCGCCAGGCCAGCAGGGCGCTGAGCAGGAAACCGAGCGGGCGAGACGATGCAGAGCAACGCCAGGTTCTTGATCACCAGCAGATGCCACAGCCGGGCACCGCTGTCCAGCGCGGCCCGCACGCGCATGGCGTCGAAGCTCATCGCGTTGATGCAGACCGATCCACCCATCACGAACGAGATCACCCACAGGCCCAGGTAGGGCAGCCACTTCTGGTTCCTGGTCCCACTGGAACACCCGGAGGTAGCCGAGGTAGAGCAGGCCGAGGGCCAGCGCGATGGCCAGGGCCTTCATCGTGTTCCGCGGCTTGCGGGTGAGCACGTACTTGATCTCCCCGGTGACGCCGTGGGCGAGCGCCGGGCCGTGCCGGCTGACGGCGTTGTGACCGTGCAGCGGCACGTGACCGTCGATCGCCACCGAGTCCGGCTGGTCCTCGCCCGCCTGGATGCGGGCCAACCTGGCCTGCAACACGGCCAGCGCGGCGTCGGTCAGGGCCATCCGGGCCACCCCGACCGCGGCCACCGCGTCCAGTTCCGCCTGCGCCGCGGCCTGATGGCTCAACCGCCGAGTGGCGCCGTCCCCGACCCCGTCCGCGTCCCCGTCGTCGGGGCGCTCCTGCGCCGAGAGCTCTTGGCCGGGCAGCGCGGGTTGCGCTCCGAGGTCGAGATAGTTCTGACGCAGACCCGCCCAGCGTGGGGACAGCCGATCCGGATCGGTGTCCAGGCGCACCGCCTGCCGCTGCTCTTCGGCGGCCGTACGTGATCGGCGGATGAGCGACTGGACGTCGGGCTCGTCCTTCCATTTCGACGCCAGGGCCGACTTCTCGGCCGCCGCAGCTCGCTCGACCAACTCCGTGAGGTCATCGATCGCTGCCATGATTTCCTCCTCGGGCGCGCGAAGCGTTGTCCGATCCTCCACTCCGGGAAAGTCTCATTGCGGGATCTGACGCAGCGAGATCACCTGGAGGCCAAGCGAGCTGCACCGGGCCAAGAACTCGTGGACATGGGACGGGTCGGGCAACACCCCCCGGATCGCTGTCTCGGCGCCGGCGCACACGACCCGATCGGCGCCGAACGCGCCACGCGCCCGCTCCGACAGATGGCCGGCCACCCGTAGCTCGATGTGTCGCCCGGTCGCAGGGACATGCTGCCTGGCGGGTCGAGGCCATCGCCCGGTTCGCCGGGCGACTTCGGCAGAGCCGCGACACGGGCGCCTTCGCAGCGGGGTTTCGACACACCTCGACGGTAGGCGCCGACCGGCGGCTCGGTCGTCACCCTCAGCGGGGGAGGTCGCCCGGACAGGCGCCGATCGCGGGCAACTCTTGCCATTGCTGCCACGCCCGGGTTCACTCGGCTTTCGTGGCCGACGGTCGCGGGCGTGCAGTGATGGGGTCGGTCGACCGTGGCGACTTGTCGTCCGACGTCGACCGCACCGAGGATCCGCGGGCGTGGGTCATGTTGTCTCACCACCGCGCTCACCGTGGTGCCACTGCTCGGTGGCCTGTCCGCTGCGATGTTCTGCTACGGGTCCCGGTTCTTCAAGCGCGGCCGCGCCGCCGTCCCGGCCGCGGCCGGCCCGCCGGCGCCCACACGACCACAACACGGACAGCCACGACGCCCGTCGTCGTCCCCCGCCGGCAGCCGACGCAGCTCGACGAGCTCGAGACCCAGCGCCTCGAGGTGCGCGATGTAGCCGTGCAGCGCGGCCCGATCGGTGACCGGACCCACCAGCAGGGTGTCGGCGCCCGTCTCAACGCTCTTGAGCGGCTCCAGCACTGCGGTCAGCGCGAGCGGGACCCGGCCCGAGATCCGGAAGGCGTAGTCAGCGTTCACGTCGGTCTCCCGTTCCGGAGAATTGCCTGCGGGCTCATGGTCGGGGCATCGGGGTGACCGGGTCTCATGCGCACAGGATGAGAAACGGCGGTGGCCGCGGCACCACCGCCGGTGCCGCCGACTGGGATGTCAAGTTCGCCGTACCGCTGGCTACGCATCTGGTGTCCCGTCGCTGGCTGCACGCGCGGTTGACCGCCGGCCTGGAGTCCTGCTGCACGCTGATCGCCGCCCCGGCGGGCTGGGGGAAGACGCTGCTGGCCGGTTCGTGGCTGGCCGAGGGCGGAGCAGGCCGGGCCGCGGCGTGGGTCTCGCTCGGCCCTTCCGAGGATGACGTGCGGGCGCTGTGGACGGCGATCGCGACCGCGATCATCCCGATCATCGGCGAGCGGGCGGCCGCGGACCTTCGGCACATCGTGTCCGACGAGGATGTGGAGACGGTGCCGGGACAGATTGCCGCGGTTCTGGCCGACGACGCCACACCGGTCGTCCTCGTCCTGGACAACCTGCACGAGATCACTTCGCTTGCCGTCCACGAGAGCCTGCTACGGCTGGTGCAGCGCCCTCCGATCGGGCTTCGGTTCGTGGCCACGACACGCCGGGATCCGCCGTGGCCGTTGGACCGGCTCCGGCTCGCCGGGGTGATCACCGAGATCCGTGCCGCCGAGCTCGCCTTCCGGGTCGACGAAGCGGCGGCGTTGTTGGCCCAGCTCGGGATCGAGCTCGACGGCGAGCACGTCGGTCGCCTCGTCGAGCGGACCGAGGGGTGGGTGGCCGGTCTCCGGCTGGCTGCCCTGCAGGTGCAGGGTGGCGGAGATCCCGCCGGGTTCGTCGATGCGTTCTCCGGCGACGACCACGCGGTGGCCGCCTACCTGCTGACCGAGGTGATCGACCGACAGCCACCGGAGCTGCTCGACTTCCTGGTGCGCGTCAGCTTCGTCGACCTCGTGTGCGCCGACCTGGCCGACGCCCTGACCGGCGCACGGACCGGTGCAGCCACCCTCGCCGAGCTCGCCGCATCGAACCTGTTCGTGCACGCCGTGGGCCCCGGCGGTCGCTGGTACCGGCTGCACCGGCTGATCGCGGACGTGCTGCGGACCCGGATCACCGACCCGCGCACGACTCCGCGATGTGCACCGGCGCGCGGCGGAGTGGTATCGCCGGCACTCCCTGCCCCTCGACGCCGTCCGGTACGCCCTGCGCGGCGGCCTGTGGCCGCTGGCCGCGGAGATCCTCGGCGTCCACGGCCTCGCCCTGGTGATCCGGGGCAGCGCCCGAGAGCTCGACATGCTCCTGACCGCCGCACCGCGGGATGCGCTGCTCGGCCAGCCTGAGCTTGCGGGCACCCTCGCCGGAGCCCGCGTCTACCTGGGCTCGCACCGCGAGGTGAGGGAGCTGGTGGCCGCGGCCGCGGCCGGCGCGGATGACCTTCCGCAGCCGCGCGCCGAACGCCTCCGGGTCGTCCTGGATCTGGTCGAGACGGGCCACGCCCGCACCCGCGGCGATCTCGTCGCGCTCGCCGCGGCCACCCGCCGGATCCCCGACGACCCACGCACGCTCTCCGGTCTCGGGCTGGCCGGGTGGGACGTGATACCCCTGCTCGTCCTGAGCAACGCCGGCACCGCCGAGCTGTGGACCGGTGACGCGACCGCGGCCGAGAAACACCTGCGCGCCGCGGTCGACACCACCCAGTGGAGCGGGCTGCTGCGACCCCATCTGAACGCGGCATCACAGTTGGCCTTGCTGCTGGCCGAGCGTGGTGATCTCGACGCTGCGCAGGCCGAGGCGCAGTCGGCAGTCCAGCGCGCGACCGAAGCGGGCTGGGGGACATCGCCGCAGGCCGTCGCCGCGTATCTCGCACTCGCCTGGGTGGCGCTCGACCGGAGCGAGCCCGAAGGCGTCGACCGGTGGCTCGGGCGGGTCGCCGAGGTCGAGGCCGTCGCACCCGAACCGCACGTCCGACTCGCCGCGGTCACGCTGAATGCGCTTCGTCGCGCCGACAGCGGGGACTGGGAGGGTGCACGCACCGCCCTGCGGGCAGCGACCGGGCTGACCGAGAGTGCTCCGGCCGTGCTCGCCGACCGAGTGGTGCTGGTCGAGGCCGAGCTGCTGCGCCGGACCGGCGACCTGCGGCAAGCGGCCGACGTCCTGACCGGCTGCGTGGACCGGCCACGCCGCACACCGCCCATGCCCTCGCCCGGCTGCACCTCGCCGGCGGCGACGCAGCCGCGGCGGAGCGGTCGCTGGCCTCCTTCCCCCCGGTGCTCGGCACGGTTCGCGAACGGGTGGACCGCGGCGTTCTGTGCACCCTGATCGCCGCTGAACACAACCGGAGTGCCGCCTTGCAGCTGCTGGAGGATCCGCTGCTCGTGGCCGCCCCCCTCGGCATGCGCCGTCCCTTCCTGGTGGAGGCGGCCGGCCTGCAGACGCTGCTCG
The DNA here is from genome assembly GCA_963780835.1 of uncultured Actinomycetota bacterium. Taxonomy (GTDB): domain Bacteria; phylum Actinomycetota; class Actinomycetes; order Mycobacteriales; family Pseudonocardiaceae; genus Pseudonocardia. The sequence continues at coordinate 26,729 of CAWADQ010000039.1, forward strand.
CCGACCGGATCGAGGCCGGTACCGCAGTGGCCGCGTTCGCCGTGGACCTGCTGCGCCGGATGTCCGGGCAACACGACCGGCCACTCCCGGCCTCGCTGGTCGAGGCCCTGACCGAGCGGGAACAGGTCGTCCTGCGCTACCTCGCGAGCACCCTGTCCAACACCGAGATCGCCGCCGAGCTGTACCTGTCGGTGAACACCGTGAAGACCCACCAGCGCATGGTCTACCGGAAACTCGGCGCCGACGGTCGACGCGACGCCGTCCGACGAGCCAAGCAGCTCCGGCTCCTCTGACCGATGGGTCCCACCAGGTCGCGGGGTCAGTCCACGAACCAGACCTCGGCAAGGTCCACCGCGGCGAGTCCCTGATCCGCGGCACGCCGTTCCACGGCCGACGCCAGCCTGAGCGACAGTTCGACGGCCACCTCGGCAAGCCCGTCAACACCCGACTCTGCGAGTACGGTGGTGACGACGCCGCGGACCGCGGCCGGTCCGCGATCGACGTGGTGGTCGTTCGCGAGAACGGCTTTCACCGACTCGTAGGCCCGCAAGCGCGCGGAAAGGTCGATCGACTCGCCCTGGTCGGGTCGGTCCTCGCTCACGGCAGTGCTCCTCCGGGACAGACGGCGCTCTCAGTCTGACCGGGTTGTCCCAGCCCCGCGCGCCGGGCCTTCCCGAGGAAGTACCCGTGCACCCGCGTCGTGAACCGTATAAGGCGAGTGCGCCCGTCATCCTCTCCCCGGCCGAGGCCGAGCAACTGCGCGCCCGACTGGTGCTGGTGATCGACCAAGCGATCACGCCCGCGCGGCCCTGACCGTAGTCCCGAACGCGAGCCCCGTTTTCCGCGCATTCTTCAAGGCAGACACCGATTGCCGAATCATTGAGCCGGTTTGCTCCTCGTCAGCCACTCACTGTCACTCGACCATGCGAGCAGCGCAGCTTTTGTCCAGTGATTGCAGTGGAAAGAACACAGAGCAGGCAATAGATCGTCGCAATAGTTCGCGCCGCAGCTCACGCTACCTCTGTCGCTCCGCGAGACCCCCGCAGAATGCATGGACACGATCCTGTCAGAAGACTAGGGTGGCGTGGCAGGCGACAGCTACACACCCGTCCGTGTTCGATCTCCTGACTGCGCATCACACTAAGTCACATGCCCTATGGCGAGGTCGTTGCGCGACGATCCGGGCCGAACGGGCTACTGGGGGTTGAGGGCGATGTCGTTGGTTCCGCAGGCGAAGATCACTGTTCCCCAGGTTCCGCCGGAATTGGTGGTGCGGGCGGGGCTACGGGCAGACCTCGACACCGCCAGCCGTGCCGACGCCGCGCTGGTCTGCGCCCCGGCCGGTTACGGCAAGACGATGCTCCTCGCCGACTGGGCACACACCAGCACCGGATCCGACACCGCCTGGGTCAGCCTGGACCGCGACGACAACGACCCGCAAGCGGTTGTGGACCTCGGTGGTGGCCGCGCTCGCCGCCTGCCCGTCGGTACCACCAGACAGCCGCCTACACGCCCCCTGGACATGGCGACCCGGCACCCAACCGGAGTTCCTCGCCGAACTCACCGACACCGTGGCGCAGCTACCCCGCCCGGTCCGACTGATCCTCGACGACGTACACGAACTCCTCGACCCCATCGCCCTGCACGGCCTGCACACCCTGCTGCGCAACCGCCCCACCGGCCTCCAACTCGTCCTGTCCAGCCGGTTCGACCCGCCGTTGTCCCTCCCCCGGCTGCGCCTCACCGGCCGGCTCTACGAACTCCGCGCCGACCGGCTGCGCTTCTCCCCCACCGAAACCGCCACCCTGCTCGAACGATCCGGCCTGAACCTCACCCCCACCCAGGTCGACACGCTGCACCAACGCACCGGCGGCTGGGCCGCCGGGCTGCGCCTGGCCGCACTCGCGCTCACCCGGACCACCGACCTCGACACGTTCCTCGACCAGTTCTCCGGCAACGACAGCTCGGTCGCCGACTACCTGACCGGAGAGATCCTCTCCGCGCTGCCCGAAGACACCCAAGAATTCCTGCGAGTAATCAGCATCAGCGACCCCGTCCCGTCCCGGTTGGCCGCGAAGCTGACCGGCCGAGAAGACGCCGGCAGCCTGCTCGACCACCTCGCCCACCACACCTCCCTGCTGACCCCCACCACACGAACGCGCGACGCCTACCGCATCCAGGAACTCCTGCGCACCTACCTGACCGCCGACCTGCACCGCCAAGGACCCACCCGGGCCGCCGACCTGCACACCACCGCCGCCCACTGGTGGGCAGAGCAGAACCAGCCGATCAACGCCCTGGACCACGCCACCCGCAGCCACAACCCCGCACTGCTGACCGAGCTGCTGCACCGCTACGCCATACCCCTGATCCTCACCGGCGACCACGGACCACTACGCCGCGCACTGTCCAGCCTCGGCGCCCACGCCACCGCGTCCGACCCCTGGCTGGCCCTGACCTCCGCCCTGACCCGACTCGAGGCCGGCGACCTGCCCGCAGCCCGAGCCGACCTACGCAACGCACAGATCCACCGGCCCAACCCCGACACCACCGACCTGGCCGTCCTGCAGGCGATAGCCGAACAGTCAGTCGCCTCGCACGGCGACGCACCACATCGCACGCTGCCCCACGTCGACACGCTGACCGACGTCGACACGCTGTCGGCCGAACCGCCGTTGGAGGCACTCGCCCGCCTGGCCCGGGGCACCGCGCTGCTCCAACGCGACGACCGGGCCGGGGCCCGCGCCGAACTCGACGCCGCACTGGACCTGGCCCGCCGCCACGGCTTCGACTACCTGACCATGCAATGCCAGGTACTGCTCGCCGTCATCGCCCGCACCTCCGGCGAGGTGCGCACCATGCTGGCGCGCAGCAACGAGGCGATCTCCTCCGCCTCCCGACACGGCTGGCAGCACTCCACCTGGTCAGCCACAGCGACCTCGATGGTCGCCCACGCCGCACTGCTACGCGCCGACCCACCCCAAGCCCAACACCTCGCCGCCGAAGGACTCACCGCACACCCCGGCCTGCTGACCCCACCCCTACGCTTCGCCCTACAAGCCATCCACGGCGCCGCCACCTACGACCAAGGACACCGGGCCAACGGACTCGCCGAACTCCAACAAGCCCGCTCCGAACTCGGCGACCACCCCATCGGCGCCGAACACGCCGCCTCCGCCGCCCTCCTCGAATTCCACGCCGCACTACAACTCGGACACACCACCGCAGCCCGCACCGTCTACAGCTGGTTCACCGAACGCACCCACCACAACGCCGAACTGCTGATCATGCGCGCCTGGACCGAATCGGCCGGCGGCCGCCACGACCACGCCCGCACCGTCCTGCGCCCCGTACTCGACGCCACCACACCCGCGCTGCTCCCCCACACCCAGGTCGACGCCTGGCTACTGGAAACCACCCTCGCGATGGCCGCCGACGAACGACCCGCCGCCCGCCGCGCCCTGCAAACCGCACTCGCCCTCGCCCAACCACTCGACGCCCTACGACCCTTCACCCACGCCGGCCCCGGAGTCCGCGAACTCCTCGTCCACCAACTCGGCAGCTTCGGAACCACCGAAACCTTCGCCCAACAAGCACTCGCCGCCGGCGCCCACAGCGAAACCCGACACACCACCCTCAGCGAACGCGAACTCACCGTCCTCGGACTCCTCCCCTCCATGCTCTCCCTCGACGAAATCGCCACCGACCTCACCGTGTCGGTCAACACCGTCAAAAGCCACGTCCGATCCATCTACACCAAACTCGGCGTCAGCAGCCGCCGCACCGCCGTCCTCTCCGCCCACGAAAACGGCCTACTCACCAGCACCCACCCGAGCTGACCGCCGGCCTCTTCATGTCCGGAGGGGGAGCGCCGGGGGTGACCGCGACGCGGCACGGCGTCGTCCCCGCGGGGCCGGCGGAATGACCTCTCGCTTGGTGAGGTATCGATCAGCGCCGAACGGTCCCGGGACGCATCCATTGCTGCTGCTTCTGGCCGATCCAGTCGGCCAGCACGGAAGAACCGGCGGGCAGCGGCCGGGCACGCTCGCCCCCATCAGCCAGGACCGCCTCGGCCAGCCTCGGCATCGACCAGCTCCCGTCGGCCAACGCCGCACGGATGGTGTCCACCACTCCCTGACCAGGTACCCGGGGGCCGGGATCGAGGCCGAGCGACCGTCGCGCCGTCCGAACGTGGTGCAACCCTTCGACGGCAGTGTCCTGAGCGATCCGGCACTGCCGTCGGGACCTCGCGGCCGCCAGCTCGGCATTGGCGGCGGCAAATCGCTCAGCAGCTTCCCCCAGCCCCGCCGGGTCGACCGCTCGGCGGCGAACCGCCGCAGCGTCCAGCACCAGCAACTCGGCACCGAGGCGTTCAACCCAGTGCCGAGCCTGCGCGCGGGCGTCGCCGAGCTGGCGACGGCTGTACGCGCGAGCAGCAAGCGCAAGGGCGGCGACAACGACGAGGAACATCACCGCGACCAGCACGATCGCAGCCAGCAAGACGGTGGTCACCGGACCGACAGTACTCCCGCGACCAGCCTGGTGGCCGGCTAGCCAGCGCAGATGCACAACATGCCGCCACGGCCGTTGACCACTCCGGGAATGCGCGGCACGGTGAGCGTGCGCATGAATGGGGCCGCTCGACCGGTCACCAGCCGAGCAGGACCGCCAACAGTGAATCGGTGCGGACCCGCGCTGCTGGCTTCTTCACCGGCCGCCCCGGGCCATCCGGCGGATCAGTCGGTCCGATCGCTGCTCCACGCCGAGGCGATCGGGAGAGGAGTCGATCAGCGATGGGCCCAGATTCGGCACCGCCCCAGACCCCACCGCCCGAGCAGCGCTTCGCCGCCCGGCTGGCCGCCCGGCAGATGTCCGCGCCGACATCAGCGCGGACCGCGGCGGTGACGGTACTGAACGAACTGGGGCAGGTCGACCTGGCGGTCTACCGGGCCATCGCGGGCACTCCCGCCCCGACGCTGGACCGCCCGATCCGCCGCCTGTCCGCTGCAGCGAATTGGTCGCGGCTGTGGCTCGCCATCGGCGGCGCGATGGCCGTTGCGGGTGGTCGCGCCGGCCGGCGGGCGGCCGTTGCGGGGCTCGCGGCGATCGCGATCGACTCCGCCGTCGTCAACGTCGGCCTCAAGGTCGCCGCCCGACGCGGGCGGCCCGACCGCGACTCGGCAGGTGTACCCGCTGTCCGGAGGGTGCCGATGCCGGCGTCAGCGTCGTTCCCCTCAGGGCACACCGCATCCGGCTTCGCCTTCACGAACGCCGTCGCGCATACCTTGCCCGCGGCCGCCGGACCGCTGGGCCTGCTCGCTAGTGCCGTCGGTTACGCCCGCATCCACACCGGAGTGCACTATCCGGGCGACGTCGTGATCGGGGCCGTGATCGGCACCGCCGTCGGCGAGGCGGTTGGGTGGGGAACGCGGCGACTGCGTAGGCGAGCAGGGCCATGGTCACGACCATGCCCTCACGAGCCATCGCCGACCTCCGCCCACAGCTGCTCGTAGAACTTGGCTGCCCTGCTCGTCGGCGCGAAGGCGGGGACCGGCGCACGCCGCTCGGCCATCTGCTCGATGATTGCCATCGACGGGACGACGGTCTCGGCGATCCGGCCGCGGTCGCGCGGGATGGCGTCGATGACCTCGCGGTGCAGCCGCTTGCGCCGGTCGGCCATCGAGAAGAAGGCCACGACCTCCGGCCGCGGTCGCGGCGCGTCCGCGACGAAACGGGTCAGCTGGGCGTACGTGCGCAGGGACAGCGTCGCGGGGATGAGCGGCACGAGCAGGACGTCGGCCGCGCGAAGCACGTTCTCCGACACGAGCGACACGCTGGGCGGGCAGTCGAGGAAGGCGACGTCGTAGTCGTCGGCCACACCGGACAGCAGCTGGTCGAGGCGACGGGTCCGCTTCTTCGCGTCGTCGAGCTCAAGGTCCATGTTGCGGTAGGAGAAGTCCGCGGGCAGCAGGTCCAGGTTGTCGAAGTCGGTCGCCTTCACCGCGTCGTCGACCGGACGCTTGCCCGAGACCAGACCACGGCCGCCGCCCTTCACCCGCGGCTTGACCCGGAACAGGTAGGTCGCCGCGCCCTGCGGGTCGAGGTCCCAGAGCAGCGCGCGGCGGCCGGACGCAGCCGCCAGGTAGGCGAGGTTGACCGCGGTCGATGTCTTCCCGACCCCGCCCTTGATGTTGTACGTCGCGTAGACCTTCACCCGGCCGCCTTCCCACCGCTGCCGAGGAGGCGCAGCATCCGCCGGTGGCTGGCTGGCTGGGCGTAGGACGCGAAGGCGGTGGCGAACTCGGCGCGGGCGCGCTGCTGCTCGACATGGAGGTGGCCCATGAGCTCGCCCATGGCGAGCAGGGCCTCGGCCGGGGCGCCGTCCGCGACCATCTCCTGCGCGAACCCACGCAGCGTCATTCGCTGCACCTCCGAGTCTTGGAACCGGCCGAGCACGTCCTGAAGGCTCTTGAGGTCCTTGATCGCTTTACCCACCTGGGCGTCGTCGAGCACCGGCGCGAACATCTCCAGCGCGTAGCGCAGCTCCTTGCACCGCTTCCGCAGCACGTGCAGCTCTTCCGGTGGCGAGGAGTCGGAGATCGCGGTGCCACCGCGGACGACCCGCCGGTACGCCCGCGCGACGTTGGCCAGGGCCAGGGCGCCGGCCGACCACGCGGTGCCATCCGCGGAGCGCGCCGAGTCGGCCAGCGCGGACAACTCCCCCGCCCAGTCGTCGAGCAGCCGCCGCAGCCGGGCCCCGCGCAGCGCCCGCAGGAGGGTGCGACGATCGGCGGCCCGCCGGCGCGCCAGGTGCGCCTGGAACGGCTCGAGGTCGGCGGCCGAGGCGGCCACCAGCCAGCCGGCCATCTCGGGCAGGCCGAGCTGGTACACGTCGAGGTCGCGGACCGGGGTGGTGAGGTCGCCGAGCCACTTGAACTGCGGCTCCCACGCCTCCCGGACGTGCGCCGGGAGCGCGGGCCGGCCGAGCTTGAGCAACGAGCGGGTCCGCCGGACCGCTACCCGGACGTCGTGGAGGAACTCGGTGTCAACGTCGCCGATCGTGCCCGGGAGGTTGTCGCGCACCTCCTGGAGGAAGTCGGTCAGCTCGGCGGCGAGCAGCGCACGCGCCGGCGACTCGGGGTCAGCCACCGCGGGACTCGCGGCCCGGGGCGCGACCGGCTCCTCGGTGGCGGGCTCGAGCAGGGTCGTGACCAGCCGCCACGCCCGGTCGGCCTCCTTCTGGTAGCCGCGCAGCGGCCGGAGGGTGACCACCGGCGGCGGCGCAGCGCCGCCCTCGGCGGGTTCGTCGACGTCGAGGCGCACGACGATCTTGCGGTCCGCGTTGCGCAGCTCGGCGCGGTACACCAGCCGTCGCCGCTCGTCGACGACGAGCAGGGCGCGGATCCCGGCCAGCCGCGCGACGTGGTCCTTCAGCGTCCCCTCCGGCAGCGCGCCCGCCATCGCCGGCCACCGCGGCGCGGTGCCGGCGAGCACGCTCACCAGGGTCTCCCCACTCTGCATCAGCTCAAGCCGCTGCTCGCCGGCCTCGGCGACGAGCTGCAGCCGCCGACCGGCACGTTCCAGGCGCCGATCGAACGTGTCGAGCACCGCGCACCGCACCACGCGCGCTTTGCCGCGCGACACGTCGAAGGACGAGGCCAGCAGGGTGTGCAGGGCCTCGACATCGAGCGCCGCGGAGCCGGCCGGGCAGGCCCTGCGGGCCTCGGTCATGATGCCCGGACGATAACGCCGCCGGTCGAGCGCACGTCCAGGAGAGCGGGGACGTCAAACCCCTCCCCGCCCGATAACACATCGCGTGCACGTCGAGGCGGAGAGCCGGCGAGGGAACCTGAACGCCTAAGGGCTCGGGTAAAAATTAGTCCTGTTTACTCGGGCGTGTCGCGGCCGGGTCGGGCGCCGCCTTGATCACATAGTTCCAGTTGCCGTGGAACTCGTGTCGTTGCACATGCCGAGCCTCGAAAGCCTTCATCTCCTTGTCGGAGATCTTGATGCCCCGCTGGTAGGTGTTGGTGTCCAGCATCGCCTGGACCGTCAGTCCAGTCCTGGTGGTGGTCGCCGCGATCGTCTCGACGACCACCTCGTGGGTTTCCAAGGGCCGGCCACGCCAGTTCATGGTGATCGCGGAGAACATCCGATGTTCTATTTTGTTCCATTTCGATGTGCTCGGCGGCAGGTGCACCACGGTGATCTCCAGCCCAGTCTCGGTGGCCAACTGGGCCAACTGGGTCTTCCACAGCCGTAACCGGGCACCGTTGGACCCGCCACCATCCGCGGTGATCAGCAGCCTGGTCGCCTCCGGGTAGGCAACAACCCCGATCTTGGCCCACCAGCGGCGGATCGACTCCACCGCGAACTCACCGGTGTCAGCGTCGGTCCCGACGTTCACCCACCCCGCGTTCGCCGCCACGTCGTACACCCCGTACGGCACCGCCTTGCCCAACTCCCCGATGAAGTCGTAGGTGTTGGTCTTCTCCGGCTCGCCCTTGCGTTGGTACTCGGCGCCGCCGTTGGCGTACCGGCCCACGTTCTCCTTTTTCTTGGTGTCGACCGAGATGACCGGCTGCCCGGCCGCGAGGAACAAGCTGACCTGCTCGTTGATGTAGCAGAACTGGGCGTCGCGGTCGGGATGCTGCCTGCCTTCGATCGTCTTGGTGTTGGCCTGCAAGCTGTAGTCGTGGTCTTTCAACAACCGGGCCACTGTCTTGGGTCCCACCCGATGCCCCTGCGCGCTGAGCTCATCAGCCAGCCTCACCGTCGACTTCGTCGTCCACCGCAACGGCGACATCGGATCACCCCGCGTCACCGGATCCACCAGCTTCTCCAGGGCCGGCCACACTCCTGGATCCTTGTCCTGCACCGCCGGGCGGCCCGCACCCTTGGCCCGCACCCGCCCGTCGGCCACAAGCCCCGCCTCCACCTCCGCGGCCCCACGGCCCACCGTGTCCGCCGACGCCCCTGTCGCCGCCGCGATCAGCTTGATGCCGCCCCGCCCCAACTGGCGCGCGCCGGCACCCATCAACACCCGACGCTGCCGCTCATCCAAGATCGGAGCGGCCTCGGCCAGCATCCTCGCCACCGCCGACGCGAAGGCCTCCGCACCCGCCCGCTCCAAGAGTTCCGCCATACCACAAGACTAAAGATCAAACACGCCATAACCTAGATAATTCTCGCGTGAGCCCTAAGCATCCAGCGGAGCGCGGCTAGCCACGGCCGACTGCCAGGTGGCGCAGCCGCACCCAGTCCATCACCGGTCGCGGCGCAGGCACCCCGGGACGGTTCCGCGGCACGCGTACCCGCAGTGCCTTCGGCAGCGCGGTGCACCGCACCGGCGTGGGTAGCACGATCGCCTCGCCGTCGACCCCGACCGCGATCTCGGGCCCGTCGGCGTCGACCACTACCTCGCCGGCGGTGAGCAGGGCCAGGCCGCGCCGGTGGTTGCGGCGCAGCAGGCCGACCGCCTGCCCGGCGGTGGCGACGGAGACCACGATGATGCCGAGCACGCCGTAGTCGAGCCGGGCCCGGCGCCCGAGACCGGCGACGTCACCGGTCTCGTACGGCCCGCTGCTCACCAGCACCGCCTGCGGCCCGTCGACCGTGACGCCGGACGCGTGGACCACCAGCCGCGTGCCGCGGTGCCCGGCGATCAGGTCGGGAAGCATGTTCAGCGTCGTGCCGGCCTTGTCATCTCGGTACGCCGGGCTCTGCACGATCTCCGCGTACGCGCCGAACGAGGCGTTGTTGACGAACGTGCGACCGCTGATCACTCCCAGGTCGACCCGCAGCTCCAACCCGTCGGTCAGGCCGTCGAGGCATTTGGCCGGGTCGTCGCGATCGAGCCCGAGGTCCAGCGCGAAGTGGTTGCGGGTGCCTGCGCTGATGACCAGGAACGGCAGGTCGTGCTCGGCCGCGATGCCAGCGACGAGCGCCTGGGTGCCGTCCCCGCCGGCAACGCCCAGCAGGTCGGCGCCGCGGGCCACCGCGTCCCGGGCGAGGGCGGCGACGTCAACGACGCCCGGGCCGTCCAGGAGTGCGACCTCGGCACCCATGGCCTCTGCCTTCTCCTTGAGCCCGAACTTCGTCACCTTCCCCCCGCCCGACCGCGGGTTCATCACCAGGAACGGATGCTTCACCGGGCGGGCCGGATAGGTGGGCATGCTCTGGTCCCGGGTGACGACGCTCAGCGCCGCTCGGCCGGCCATGCCCGCGAGCACGACAAAGGCGAGTGACAGCAAGGCGACCCACACCAGCTGCGCCCGGAGGTAGAGCACCAGCACGACGATCGGCGCGGCCACGGCCACCACCGCCGCGGCCCACCTGAGCACCCCTCGCCTCGCCAGGAACCAGTACGCCGCCGCCACAAAGACGACGACGCCGACGACGCCGACGAGCACCATCGCCAGGCTCCGCAGCCCGGCGAATCCCACCAACACGGCCACCGCGGCGAAGGCCGCGCCGAACGCGGACCGGGCCAGCCACACCTGCGCCCGGGTCGGGCGCACATCCGCCCCCGATTGCACCCCGGCGCTGCTCGACGGCGCCTGCGGCGTCCCTCCCGCCGCAACCGCCCGATCGATTGAGTCCTCCCCGTGCGCGCCGCTCATGAGTTCATCCTGACCGGCCGTCGTGCTGGGCGACCTCACCCATCGCGGATGGTTCCGACTTCGGGCCCACCGATCATCGTGGTCCGAACCCCTGGACTCATGGCGGTCGCCGCGGGTGGGCCGGATGGGGCCGGGTCGCCCCGGGGGCGTCTCCGGGCCCACGATACCGGCCGCTGCCCGCCGCCGCAACCATCAGGGGGCCCGGGTGATCTTGCAGCCGGCCGCGCATTGCCGCTACAGCCCAGTCTCGGCCACGACCCGCCCGGACCGGATGGCGTCCGTCAGCGCCTGGTAGTCGTGCTCGTTCTGGTCGGCGTAGGCCTGTGCGAACTCACCGAGCGCCACGTCGAAGGCAGGACCGGAGCCGAGGTAGGCCGCGATCGCGATGCGGTCTCCGGAGCGGGCGTGTGCGCGGGCGAGTGTCCACCCGCACAGTTCGCCGTAGGCCTGCATCCCGGCGGGGATCATCACCTCGATCTCCGCGGACCCCTTCCAGTCCCGCAGCTGGCGCAGGTAGAAGTCGCGGGTCTGCCCGTCGATACCCTTCACCCGCACCCAGCCGAGGAAGATGTCGCTGACTGCCTGCATGAGCCGCTGCCCGACGACCACCCGTTGCCCGGCGTTGTCGTACTCGCTGGGCCCGACGAACTGCTCCAACGCCGACGGGCCGGCCTCCTTCGCCTGCAAGAACAGCGGGTCGCGCTCGTGGTCGCCGAGGAGCAGGGCCATCCAGGACCGGGTCCCCACGCTGCCCACCCCGACGACCTTGCGGGCGAAGTCGACGAGCCGGTACTGATCCAGCAAGACCCGCCGCTCGGGTTCGAGGGTGGACCGGTAGGCGTCGAGCACCCCGCGCAGCTGCTCCTGCAGCTCGGCAGGATCGGTCCCGTCCTCGACCAGGTCCCGGATGGGCACGATCAACGGCGGGTCCGCGACGATCTCCGGCCGCCCGTCCTGGTCACCCGCGAACCGACCGAGCGCCCCGAGGTTGTCCTTGGTCCGGGCCTTGGCCATGGTGCGGGCGAGCCCGCTTGCGGCCGAGCACTCCGGCCGGACCGGCCGCGCGACGCCGCCTCATCGACCCGCGCCTTGATCGCGTCCTCATCGGCGTGGGCGTACCAGACCTCCAGCGCCGTCTTCTCGGCGAACTCGGCCATCGCCCGGCGGTACGCGGCGACCGCGGCGAGCACGATGCTGTGGCGCTGCTTGGTGGAGTAGCCGTTGTCCCGGCCCGCGACCTCCAGGCTCGTCGCGAGGCGTTTGATGTCCCACTCCCACGGCCCGGGCAGGGTCTCGTCGAAATCGTTGATGTCGAACACCAGCCGGCGTTCCGGGGAGGCGAACACGCCGAAGTTGGCCAGGTGGGCATCCCCGCAGATCTGGGCGACCAGCCCGGTCCGCGGCGTGCCCGCGAGGTCCGCCGCCATCGGCAGCGCGGCACCGCGGAAGAACGTGAACGCCGAGACCGCCATCCGTCCGTAGCGGATCGGGAGCAGCTCCGGCACCCGCGACGCGTCGTCGCCCTGGAGAAGTTCCACCGGGTCGGGTCGGTCCGGGGCGGGTGCGAACTCGGCGTGGTTCGAGCGCGGCACCTCAGCTCGTGCTTTCTTCCCCCGTGCGACCCGCTCCTCGCGGGTCAGTCGCGGAACCTGACCCGCCGTCTCGACGTCGCCCCCGCGCCGAACCGTCCTCTGGCCCATCGCCAACTCCTTCTTCAGGATCGTGCACGGTGTCGAGCTATCCCTTGGCACGACGACGTTGCTCTCAGGCTGGTGTAGAGCAAGATCGGCGGCATCCCCCGCACCGGGTGACTGCGATGACCACCCGGGCCAGGCGAGATCCCACGTTCATCCGCGCGGGATGACGCGCGGCACAGCCCACACCCGCACCCTCTTGCAGTAAGCGATCCGGCCCTGTCCGCGAAGGGATGAACGACATGACCGAAGGCATCCACGGCGGTCTTCCGCAACGCCGGTCAGGCTGGTTCGCGATGGTTGTCGCGGTCGGTGTGCTCCTGATCATCCTCGGGGTGTGGAACGCGATCGACGGGTTGACCGCACTCGTCGCAGGCGACTTCGTCGTGGCCGACGCCGAGCGGGTCGTCGCGCTCCAGGTGGCCGCGTGGGGCTGGGTACTGCTGGCACTGGGCGTCGTCGAGGTGGTCGCAGGTATCGCGCTCTTCATCGGGGCCAGGTGGGCCCGCGTGGTCGCGGTGCTGGTGGCCGGCTTCAACGGAGTCGTCCAGCTGGCATTCCTCGCGGCCTACCCCGTCGGCGCCGTCCTGATCATGATCATCTCCGCGCTGGTGATCTGGACGGTGGTCAAGCACGGCGACGCGGCGCGGGTCTGAGGGATTCAGCCCGCGCCGCGGTCACTGCACCCGGCACGGCGCGTCGAACAGGCCTCGACGCGCCGGTCAGACGCTCTCGTTCTCCTCCGCGAAGGCCTCGCGCAGCCGTCCCTCCTGCTCCGTCGACAGGTTCGTCGAGAGCAGTGACGCCCCGGTCGACTTGAACTGGTCAATCACCTTGTCCGCGACGACGTTGGAGGACATGACGAACAGCGCGGACGTGCCGGGCGTGACGTTCTCCCGCACTCCGCGGATGAAGTCGTCGTCGATACCCACGTCGGCCATCGACCCCGACAGTGCCCCCATCGCGGCCCCCACGGCCAGTCCGAGCAGCGGCACGAAGAAGATCAGGCCGAACAGCAGCCCCCAGAAGCTTCCACCCAATGCACCCGCACCGGTCAGGTTGTGCAACTGCTTGGTCTTCGGCTTCTTCCGATCCACGGGCCAGTAGACGTAGGCGGCGTCGTTGATCTGGATCAGCTCCTGCTTCTGCAGCCGCTCCAGCAGGTCGAGCGCGCTCTCCGCCCCGTTCGTCGAGTCGAACTTCCACACTGTCAAGGTCCCCATGCCCTGCCTCCTCAGATCGATCTGAATCAGGTTGTCGCCTCCGTACGGGAGCGAGGTGAGTAGGTCTTCAGCTCGGTGTCCCGCCATGCCCCCGCCCCTGCGCCAGCGGCGGCCCTGGCCTGCTCCCACTTCAACTTCGCGAGCTGATGGGGAGGCAAGTCGGCCCGTTGGTACCAGCGTCGACCGGCGCCCACTGCTGCGGCGGCACCCAGCGCGAACCCGGATGCGCCCAGGACGCAGCCGACCACGACCAGCGCCGCTGCCATCACCACCATTCCGCGATTGAGATCCTGCAATGACGGATCGGTCCGACGGTCGACCATGTCACGCTCCCGGGGCTCGTTCAGCTCACCACGCGAGGCACATCCGGCTTCGCATTCGGAGACTCCCAGCGGCCGCTCGGGACGGCATCACCCGGCAAGGATGACGGACCCGAGCGGGTCGATGGTGCGTGTCAGGGGACGGGGTGCACGGACACCACCGTGATACCGAGGGTCTGGAGCTGGGCGATGATGCCCTGCAGGTGTGACTCGTCCAGCACCTCGCCGTCGAGGACGGTCTGCAGGGGCACCTCGGTGATCCGCATGTCGACGAACGCGTCCCGGGCGTCCTCCGACAACGTGCCGTCCACCCGGAACTCATATCGCCTGGCGGCCATCTGGCCTCATCTCGTCTCGCGGACCCGACAACGGTGGCGTCGGCGCGGCCCCTCCACCCGGCCGAGTCTGCATTCGTCCGCGAAACGGGACATCGCCCGAGCCGGGTGAGGCGGGCGGAGACCGCGGCGGGCACCGTCAGACCACCCCGTGGGGGTGAGGACGGCGAGGCAGCCGGACGTGTTCTGTCGTGGCCGAGCGAGCGGAGCAGGCCGGATGACCACCAAGCGGTACAACCACCTCAGCCCGTCGACTCGATGGCGCAGGCGGACCGTGCAGCTGGTGTGGACCGCCGTGACAGTCGTACCGCTGCTGACGGTGTACTACCTGGCGCCGTTGGACGGACCGCTCGACATCAGTACCTTGATCGGGTTCGCGCTCGGCCTGGTGGCCTTCGCCCTTGTGATCGTCTGGCAGGTGCGGGGGATCGTCTCCTCCGATGTCCCGCGGCTACGCACGCTCCGAGCGGTCGTCATCGGAGTGTCGACACTCCTCGTGGTCTTCGCCGCGACCTACAGCGTGATCTCGACCAGCCGGCCGGACAGCTTCACTGAGCCGCTGAGCCGGACCGACGCGCTCTACTTCACCCTCACCGTTTTCGCCACCGTCGGGTTCGGCGACATCGCCCCACGCACCGAGGTCGCGCGCATCATCACGATGATCCAGATGATCACCGGTTTGATCGCGGTCGGGCTCCTGGGGAAGATCGTGTTCGCCGCGATGCAGAAGGGACTCCGCCGGCAGGAGGACGAGCAGGCGGCAGAGACCGACGATCGAGCCGGGGATGGGTGAGCGCGCCCCACCGCGCCACGCCCGCAGGTCATGAGCACACCGCAGCTCACCCCCGGCGGATGAGGAAGGGGACGACGTCGACCGCGACGATCGTCCGCGCCCCACAACCCGCGTCATTTCAGGAGGCACCAAATGTCCCATCCCGATCAGGCAGCCCGGTCGGACGAGTCGCTCGCGCCGACCCGGTCCGCCCATCGAGCCGATCCCGCGCCCTGGATGAAGGGAATGACGACCTTCGCGGGGGTCATGCTGATCATCGCCGGGGCGTTCAATGCGATCCAGGGCCTTGTCGCACTGTTCCAGAACGAGGTCTACGTGGCCGGCCCTCGATACGTCTTCGCCTTCGATCTGACCGCATGGGGCTGGACGCATCTCATCATCGGCGCTGTCGTCGCGGCCGCCGGATTCGCGGTGCTGGCCGGGCAGGTCTGGGGGCGATCGGTCGGCGTCGCCGTCGCCGTGCTGAGCATGCTCGCGAACTTCGTGTTCATCCCCTACTACCCGGTGTGGTCCCTGCTGATCATCGCGCTGGACTTCTTCGTGATCTGGGCACTCATCGCCTACAAGCGCGATTCCTCGCTCACCTGAGTTCCGTGGCCCCGGGCTGCCGGTCGATCTCGCGGCCGGTTCATCCGGTCCGGGTGGCGACGCCCGCGCGGCGTGCCGGGACCCTGTCCTCATGGCCACGAGGATCGCGGGACGAGATGCTCACGGACTGTCCCGGCGGACGGCGCAGACCGGACTGCTGGTCGCGGCCTTCGTCGTCCCCGGGTCCTTCGCCTCGTCGCTGACCCCGCGGAGCTGGACGGACCAGGGCATCATCACCGGGCTCGACACCACGCTCAACTACCTGCTCACGGCCACCACCCAGGATGTCGTCGAGGCCGCGGCCGGCGGCGTCGCGCCTCGCCTCCCGTGGCTCCGAGCTGCTCCACCCGCCGCCCGGCAACGAGCGGCCGCGTTCCTGCTCGACCTCGCGATCGTCCCGCTCGGGGTGGCAGCCCAGCGGGCGCTCCCGCGGGTACTCGACGAATCCGTCGCCCGCGGCCTCGTGCGGCAGGCCGCGTGGCGGACCACCACGACCGGTGCCGGCGCGGCGGTCTTCGCCCTCGTACAGTTCGGGACCGACGCCCTCGACCGCAGGATCGGCGCCGGGGGCCGGATCGCCGGGTTCCCTGTAGCGGTGCCCGCAGGGCTCGCCCTCGCCGCGGCAGTCGACCACGTGCGGAAGGCGCGGTCCGACGACTCGGATCATGACCGTCGGGTTCCGACCGCTCCGGTGCAATCACTGGCGGCATCGGCCGGCGTCGTCGGGTTCCTCACCGCCTTCGCCGCCGCCGAGCACGCGCTCGCCGAGCTCGCCGGAACCACCCTGTCCCGTGCCCTGCCCGGCCCGCAGCAGTGGTGGCGGTTGACCGGACACGCCGCGTTCCTCGGCGCCCTCGCGATCGGCGGCGGCACCCTGTTCGACCACATCGTCCGCGGACTCGAAGCCGGGGCGACGAACTACGAGCCCGTGCTCGGCGCATCGGTGCCGCCCGAGTGGATCGGGCCCACGGTCAGCGGAGGAGCCGACAGCCGCATCGCCTGGGCCACCCTGGGCAGGGAGGGCCGCCGGCATGCCGCCACCCATGTCCGGGCGACACCGCTGCCCTCGCGGCCCGAGGGCATCCCTGACCTGTCCATCCACACCGTGATGGGACGACCGGCCCGGGCCACTCCCGTCCAGGTCTACGTCGGCCTGGACAGCGGGCCGGACGCCCGCACCCGTGTCGCCCTCGCCATGGCCGAGCTGGATCGAACCGACGCCTGGGACCGGTCGCTGCTCATGCTCATCTCGCCCACCGGAACCGGCTACGTGAACTACTGCGCCGTCGCCGCCGTCCAGTACCTCACCCTGGGCGACGTGGCCACGGTGACGCTGCAGTACTCGAAGCGACCCTCTCCCCTATCCCTGGGCAGGATCGGTGCGGCACGCGAGCAGAACCGACTGTTGATGCTGCACGTCCTCGAACGGCTCCGCGACCGGCCCGCCGACCGCCGCCCCCGGGTGGTGCTGTTCGGCGAGAGCCTCGGGGCGCACACCAGCCAGGACATGCTCATGCACTGGGGCACCCTGGGGCCGCAGGCACTCGGGATCGACCGCGCCCTGTGGATCGGAACCCCCTACAGCAGCAAGTGGATGCGACAGGTCACCGGAGCCCCCCGACCCGACGTCGACCCCGCCCTCGTCGGGGTGTTCAACGACCACGCCCAGTACGCCGCGCTGCCCGCCGACGACCGCGCGCGCCTTCGCTACGTCCTGGTCAGCCATGACAACGACGGTGTCACCAAGTTCGGCGCCGACCTCGTCACGTCCCGCCCCCGCTGGCTCTCCCCCGGTCGCCCCCCGGTCCAGGAGGTGCCGGGAGCCAGCCCCCGTGGTGTCCCGCCCGCGATGCGGTGGCGGCCCCTCACCACGTTCCTGCAGACCCTGATCGACATGAAGAACGCCCAGGTACCCGGTGCCTACCGGGCCTGGGCGCACGACTACCGGCCCGACCTCGCCCGGTTCATCCGCGACGTCTACGGCCTCCCCGCCTCCGACGAGGAGCTGATCCGGGTCGAACAGGCTCTCGAGAAGCGCGAAGCCGCGCGCGAGCGCCTGTTCTCCGCTCCCCCGGCTGGACACGACAGCGACACCGGGTCGACCGTCCCGCGATAGCTGGTGGCAGTACTCGCCCGATCCTCGGTCCGGCTCAGGCGCGCCGGTTCCGCCTGCTGTTCGCGTGCTCCGCCGTGTTCTTTCCCTCGGCGCCGCTCTCCTCGGGAGCCGGCTCTGCGCGGTCGGCCGCGGAGCTCGTCGACCACTTCAGCTCGATCTCGACCTCGATCTCATCACCGTCGACCTCCACCTCGAACTCCACGCGCACGTCATCAGGGACGCGCAGACTCATCGACGTGCCGCCCATCTCGAGCTCGACGTCGTCCCCGCCGGCCAGTGCCTTCGCAAACGCGGACAACCGCTTCGCCACCTCGGCCTTGGTCAACGACTCCTTGCGCTTGAGCTCCAGGTCGGACATGACAGGCTCCGTTCGGCTCCGCGGGCCCGGCCGGCCTCGCGTCAGCAGTAGTCTCGTGAACGGATGCACGTCCGGTCACCACCCGGCGCAGGTGAGGGTGATCGGCCCAGACTACGGGCGACGCAGTTGCGGTGGGCGCCCGACGATCAGGCAGCAGGAACCGTTACAGGTTGGCCGCCACCGCCTATCCTGAGGTGACGTCGCTCCCATCGAGCGCCGTAACAGGAGCACACCACGTCGACGGTGCCGTCAGGATGGGTCCGCATGACCCAGATGTCGAGGACACCCGCGGGGGTGTCCAGGCGATAATGACGGCCGGCCTCATGCGCCACCCCGCCTCGTCGGCTGCCGTCCGCCTCGAGGAGCTCTGGTTCTGGACGAGATGACGGCTCAGCCATGATTGCCTCTCTGCCGGGCAGCGGCCCGGGTGCGGGATAGCGGTGGCCACGCTAAGCGAAAAGGCATGGGCCTCACTCGTCCACTGCGGGTGAAGTCGCGGGCCAGCCGCTAACCGTAGTGTCCCCTCGTGCGCCCGGGTGTGCTCAACGGATGTCCTAGCGGGCGAGCTGCTCAGGCAGCGGTCTGGGCCAGCGGAGGCACGGGAAGGTCGTTCACGTTGAGCGCGGTCACCGGGTCGCGGCGCGACGCGGCGTAGATGCCCGCCCCGAGGACCACTCCACCGAGCGCGACGGCCCAGACCCCGACAGTGCCGGTGATCGCGATCGAGGATGCGGGTGCACCGACGGTCGCCGCCGTCGGCAGGGTGACCATCCAGACCAGTGCCAGCCGGGCCTGCGACGGCCCCAGTGCACCGAGGCGAATCGACGCCCTGCCCCGGCACCGAGGATCGCCCCGGTGCACACCTGCGTCGTGGACAGCGGCAGGCCGAGATGTGTCGACGCGAGGATGATCACGCCGCTGGTGGACTCCGCGGTGAACCCGTCCATGTCCCGCGCCTCACTCCACATTCTGGGTCAAGCCTGCGGGAAAGCGTTCGACATCCGCCCTCGGCCACACCTTCAGCCGCGCTGGGAGCGCTGAAATGACACTCACGTATCAGGGTTCACGGGGAGTTCGGGCGCACCTCACCCGCGCGGGCGAGCGTAAGTGCTGTCCAGACCGAGCAGTTCGCCGTCGGCGTCCCACGGAGGCGCGACGCCGAGCAACCTCGCCTCGAACCGCTCCATGAGTAGCAGGAACGCTCCCATCAGGACCGGCACCATGAGCACGGTCAGGACCATGCGCACCTCCGAGCCGAGACCCTGGCGAGGCCGAGCGGACGAGGCATCACCCACTGCGGGGGCCAGGCCTACCTCGCGGCCGTCGGCGGCTTGGGCTGGTTCTCGCCGCCATCGCGCTTCGTCGACGGTGCCCGCTGTTCGCTGCCGGGCACGCCGTCCCAGTGGTACAACGCGAACACGCTCAGGCCGCGCCTCCCGTCGAGGAGACCAATGCCGACGATCGTCCCGAAGACGACCATCCCGAGAAGATCGATCACCGCTGCATCCTCCTTTGGCCGCTCAACCGTGCAGAGCTCGCACGGCGAGGGGACAGGTGCGCTCGAGCGGCGACGTTAGGGCGGATCTCGGCGGACGCCACCACCCGTCGTGGGCGATACATCTTAGAGTCGAAACCGAATGACCTGTGTCGCTCCCAGGACGATCTGGCCCGGGGTGTCGCCCACGCGGCCGGGACGTCGGCGCCGCCCTCCTCCGAGACGCGCACGCCCATCTGTGCGTACGCGGCGTGCGGCAGTACCCGGCCCGCAACGAGTGCCTGCCCATTCGGAACGACGTTGCGCCTGCCACGAGACCCGGGGGCACGAACGAGAACAACCTGCCGAGATCGGTCAGATCGGCTTCCGAGTTCATGCTCATGAGCAGCAGGTTGTCGCACTGGGACACCACGTTCTCGTGCACCTTGTTCAGGCGTTGCGTCGAGGTCAGCAGGTACAGTCTGTACTTGCGCCCTTCCGCGGCGATCTGCACCACCGTGTCGGTGGAGAGTCGCCCGACCTCGTCGCGGGGATCCGCCGAGCAGATGTTGTGCGCCTCGTCGACGACGACCAGGCAGGGCTCTCGGGAGTGCCGCGACCGCCACAGCGTCGACAGGACGGCCTGGGCGACGAGCCGCTGCTCCGCTGCCGTACCGAGCGACCCCAGGTCGACCACCGTGCACCGGGCCGTGGGGTCGCGCAGCTCCGCAACGAGCGAGGGTTGCTGCGGGTCCCAGATGCTCCAGTCGAACAAGCCGATGTTGCGCGCCCGCAAGGCCCAGCGCCCGAGCCCCAGGGAGGTCGGAATCAGCAAGCTGCGCGATGTCGATGATCGGTGGTTCGCCATGCTTCTGGAGGCGCAGCAGCTCGCTGAGTGCGGCGTACTCCTCTCGGTCGCGGACGGGGTCCAGGCCGAGGACGGCCGCCTGGGTGGATGGGTCCAGGTCCGCGAACCGCAGCCGCAGCCGCAGCCGCAGCCGACGGTCGGCCTCCGGGCCGTCACGCCACACCGCGACGTCGTTCGTCACGCGGGCGTAGCGCGCAGTGAGCAGCGGGTGCGCACCCTCCCGGACGTGGGCCAGCCGGACGTTGTCCGAGTTCGGGTCGAGCACGACGATCCGGATCGTCGTCTCCGCCGACACACGTTCGAGCAGGAGCCCGAGCGCGTAGGTCTGCGCGCGGTGTAGTCGGGCCCATTGCCTTCCCGGTATCGAGGTCGATCAGCCCCCTGTCCTTGTTGAGAGCGCATGTGTCACCCGGTGCTCGCATTCTCCGACGCCGGGGATCTCACCCCTCGGCACATAGCAACCTGTCGTGAGGTCGGAGGGCACTCTCGGGGTCGTCGCGCTGCGGAGGTCGAGAACCGGACTTGGCCCCGGCAGATTCAAACCTGGCGGGTTGTCGTCTCCGGTCGGACGGGCCGGGTCTTCCTCGTCAGCCCAGTTGCTGTGCGGGTAGAAGTCTTGTACACCGTGCAGAGCCCGCCCCGGTCTCTCCATTACGCCGCACTTGGCGCGTCTCGACGCATGTTCGGAACTCTTGCATTCTGATTCGACACATGCCACGTCAGGCTGGAGACAGTCGCGCCTCGGGCGGGGCAACCGGTCACATCTCCGCAGGCAAGCACCACCTAACGAAGTGCCACCAGCTAGGCCTTCTTGCGAAACTTCGCGAATTGCTTCGAGATTTTTTCCCTGGTCTTCGGGTCTTCGGCTTTGCGCAGCATCTTCTTTTCGAGAGATTTCGCTTTTGGTGACCTTGCGAACTTCTCTGCTCGCTTCATAAGCTTTCCCATTTGATTCCTCCTTCTCGACTCGGAGACGGTCTATCCAGGCACGCCCCAGGTCTGGGCGCGGACCGACGAGCGCTGAGCGTTGCGTCCTCGCTGCCATCCGAGCGGGCCGGACGCCAACCGCCGGGCCGATGGTCCGCCTCCGGGTGTCAAGGGGCCTCGATGTTGCGCCAATGTCACTCCAGCTCGACACCTGGCACATCACCTGGGATGGGTGACCGACTGGCAGCCATCCGAAGTTGTGTGGGACGGGCCGCCTCGGGAGGCCGGCACTCCCGATCAACGCTTGCTCCTCCGGGGCCGGACCGGATGTAGGCAACCGTCGCGTGCAGCAGCGAAAGCGCATCGGAGTCCACCATGTAGCGGATCCCAGCGCTCCGTCCCGACGAGAACCGCATCTTGAAGCCGGCGACACCGGCCTTCACTTTCCGCGGCGAACTCGACAACTCGGTCAATTGTGAACCGCTACGACGCGCGATGACGGTGTTGCGGTCCAGTAGTCGCCTCCACCGCAGCGCCACGGACTGGTCGTCAACCCACCATCCGGCCTCTCGCGCTCGGGTGACGCCGAGTACGTAGCCCAGCGGCAGCGGAAGAATTGCCAGAAGTTCCCACCAACCCGGCAGGAACAGCAGCAGCAGGGTGAACCCCATCGCATATTCGAGCGGCAGAGTGAGGTAGCGGCGGCGTAGACGCGCCGGGAGGGCCAGGAGAGACTGACTCGGCCACGACACTTCGGGCAAAGCCCGGCGGATCAAGGATTCTGCACGGTCCGTACGCACCAAGGGAAAGAGCATCCGCTGGTTGGCGTTCAATCGCCCGATTCCGGCAACCTCGACCTGGACGCTGCAATAGCCGAGCGGCACCCGCCAGAATCCCTCGACGATGCGAACGGCCAGAACCCGTCGAGCGGAGATGGTCGCCGTCTGCTTACCCAGCAAGCCGCGGCTGGTACGCAGCACGTCGCCGTCACGAATGAGCGTGAACCGATTCAGTCGCAGAGCGCCGAGGACGAGACCTGCGGCAATGGCCACTGCCACGAGTGTGAACAGCACCGCGGTCACACCTCGCGGCTCGACGATCTCTATCATGAATTTCGATGCGTATGGGGGTACATATTCGGAGAACCGGAACCACAGCGTCAGCACGGCTAAGAGAATCAGCGAAATCGAGCTGTTGGTCGCAGTGGCGATCAGCATTTCGGCCGTGGTCAACACAGCTATCACCTCCAGGCCATGAGCCGGCGCAGAGGCCACCGAAGTACGCCGCCAGGCCAGGTAGCGCTGGATGGTCGACGAGTCGGGGCCCGATTTCGGATCGGCAAGAATCGTTGTCCGACCGCGGGACTCGAGGGCCGCGCGGAGCTCATCGAGCCGGCGACCCGACAAGCACGGGAGGGTCAGGGCGGAGCCGTTCCGGTCACCCGGCGACTGCACGTCCAACTGCCAGACGCCGATGAGGCGCTGAGCCAGGGATTGGAACGCCGCCAGCGCGGTGATCCTTGTGACGGGCACGACCCGCACTGACCGGTCAAGCAAGCCCGTACGCAACAGCAATGCGCCACCGACTACCGAGTACTTCTTGACGTACCATTGTGCGATCGCGACTGCCATGGCCAGCGCGAACAGAACCGCGTTGACCCACCACGGAGCGCCGCCGAAGATCGTGACCACCAGGAGCGGAATCGCCTGGCGCAAGGTCTTGGCCGTACCCAAGATCAGGTAGATCGGATGCAGGCGGGTATCCGGAACGGCCACCCGGAGTGACGGTTCAGACATCGTCGGCGAGACTGGTCATTCGGCTGATCCGTTCGCAGAGTTCGTCAGCCTCTGCCCGGTCCATTCCGCTGAGGCTGACCGAGCCGGCCGCAGTACGGATCTTCAGGGTAGTCATCCGGTAGTGGTCGGCAATCGGCCCGCGTTCGGATTGCAGTGTTTGCACGCGATGCATCGGCACGAGGCTTCGCGTGGTGAAAATGATCCCGCTCTGGATGTCGATCTCCGTCGTCGAGATCGCGTACCAGAAGACACGGTATCGGATCGGTGGCAAGATGATCATGCCTGCAGCGATCACCGCAATGAAGACGGCGACGACGCCCCAGCGGACCCACCAGGGGCCCCACGGCAGAACGATCGCCCCGCTGACCAGCAGGACCAAGAGCGGCAGAGACGAGCAGAACGCCCGCCAGCGCCAGTACCTGGTGACCCGGGCGGGCAAACGATGCCGTTCGGTGGGCAGGTCCCCGGCAACCGCTCGCGGGGCGGCAACCGCCGAGATCGAGCCACCTTCGTCGGTCGCGCCGGTTCCGGAGCCAGGCGATGAACCGGCAGGGATTTGCCGGGGTTGCGCCGAGCCGTCCGACTGCACACCGGGCGGCTGACCGGTCTGGGGTCGGCGGGTCACGTCGCCGAGCATGCGGTGCTCAGAGTCCCATGTCCATCATGCCGATCGGCGGCATCCGGCGGCGGGAGTGGACCGACCCCGAAGGCCGCAGCCGAACGCTGCCCAGCGGCGCGTTCGGGATCAACACGGCGATTCCTATCGTCGATCGGACAGTCGCTTCACCTCTTCAGGGTGAGGTCCACGCCGTGGTCGACCTCAACCATGTCGACTGCGCCGTCGGAGATGTTGACGAGCGCATCCACCGACGCTGATGGAGGCGCCATGCCCCGTACCGGCGGTATCACCGAGACTGGACGGGCCGGCCGCAAGAGCACCCGGGCCCTCCGGATCGTTGCGGCGGCACTGGGGTGCCTTGTCCTTGCGGGGTGCGCCAGCGAGAGTTCGGCTCCGCCTCCGCCTCCGCCTCCGCCCACAACGATGGCGGCCCCGACCTCCGCGACATACTCCGCGCAACTCTGCTCGGCAGCGGCCGAGTTCCAGACGGCGGCCAACGCCATCGTGACTCTCGACGCCACCAAGGTAGGAGCCGACGGCGTCAAGAAAGCCCTCCAAAACCTGGACACCGCCGCGAACAACCTGTGGGCCGCCGCCCAGGATCAGTTCGGTCCGCAGGGCGCGGAGCTCGAGAAGGCCATCGCATCATTGAAGGGCACCATCGCCGGGCTCACTGACCAAGACAGCCTCTCCACCAACCTCGGCAAGATCGCGGCTTCGGTCGCCGGGGTCGAGGCGGCCGCCAAGCCGATCATGGACAGCGTTCGAACAGGTTGCCCATCCGTGCCACCGGCAGAAACACCTCCCGCATCCTGACCGCAATGCCCGCAGCCTCCACCGCGGAACGCGCCGATAGCCGGCCGAACAGCCGAGCTGTGTTCACCGAGGAGACCAATCGGAAGGGGGGCACGACGCCCGCTCCGGTGGGCTCCTCGGTCCGGGAGCCGACAACATGACGTTCACCGAGGGAATGGACCATGTCGCCAAGGCCTTCGAGGCGCTCGGCGCGGCGGTCCTCGTGCTGGGCCTACTGCTCTCATTCGCGCTCGCCGGGCGAGTCTGGTGGCGAACCCGGCACGGCCGCGTCGCCTACCAGACCCTACGGGAGACCTTCGGGGGCGTGTTGTTACTCGGCCTGGAGATCCTGGTGGCCGCCGACCTCGTCCGCACCGTCGCGGTCGAGCCGACCGTACAGAACGTGGCCATCCTCGGGCTGATCGTGCTGATCCGGACGTTCCTGAGCTTCTCGCTGGAGATCGAGATCGAAGGTGTCGCACCGTGGCGCCGGGCACTCGTAGGCGGCAGCCGTCATCTCTCCGAAGCCATCTCCAAGGCCAACGACACCGCGCCTCGGAATTGACTGGCGGAGTGCCCGTCGTAGAGCTGGACACCGTCCGTCGGGAGTAGGTACTGACCGACGCCGAGGGCAACGCCGTCGCCACCGCCCAGAGCCTGACCGCGTTCATCATCTTCCGGGCGATGGTGGGTGGGATCGTCGCATCGCTTTCGTGCCCACCAATACAAAGCTGGCAGCGGAAAGTGTTGCGATAAGGTAGAAGCACCCCCATGGGAGGTGGACAAGCCTTACGCATTGTGGTAATGCGTGAACGGAGTTGTTGGAGAGGGCCTGAACGGCGATGGAACGGTCACCCTCCCGATGGTGTCGAATCGGCAGCAACCGTGCGTCCGTCCGTGACGTTGTGACACGTGCTTCATGCCAGCACCGTCTCGGCCGTTGTGGTCGCACACAGGTTCGTACCGGGGATATGAACACTCTCCGAGTACTGATCGTCGTGCGCACGAAGGTCACTGTCAGTCACGAGTCGAAGGTGCGCGCCTCCTGCCGTGACGTCGTCGCGGCCGGTCGGGAACGCAGTCCGTCGGCAGCGGGTGCTCCTGCCGGTTGCGCAGAGTGGTCGGAGACGGCCTAGCCGATCCGTCCCGACGAGACCCGGGCCGGCTCGCTGGCTCAATCGGTGGCCTCCGGCGGACGGCGAGCAGGCACGTGGCGTGCCGGTCGCAGCCGCACGACCGGGCGGCGCAGCCGAGGACACTCGACATTCAGTCGATGCGGGTGACGCCACCGGCGGAGTTCCCCGTGATCCTTGCCGGTGCGTACAGGTTCGGCGGCGGAGGACCTCAGCATCTCGATCGCGACACCTGACGACCCATGGCAGTCGAGGACCGGTCCGGTGGTGGAAGGGCGGAACAGTGACGGCGACTCAGGTATCGGACGGTGTCGCGTCCGACAGTTGGCGCTGGGCTTCAGCCGAGCTGCCGTACATCTACGAAATCAACACGTGGCCGTGGCTGAACCAGCTGAGCGTCGAGGCCGGCCGGCCGATCGACCTGTCCACGGTGCCGGACGAGCGGTGGGCCGCGCTCGCCGACGCTGGTTTCGACGCGGTGTGGCTGATGGGGGTATGGGCGCGCAGCCCAGCCGGGTCGGCGATCGCGCTGGACAACACGGCGCTGGTCGAGAGCTTCCAGGCCGTCTTGCCGGACTACCAACCACAGGACGTCGTCGGGTCGCCGTACTGCGTCCGCGCCTACGAGGTCGACCCGCGCCTGGGCGGACGCGACGGCCTGGCCCGCGCCCGCGCCGCACTGGCCCGGCACGGACTGGGCCTCATCCTCGACTTCGTCCCCAACCATGTCGCACCCGACCATCCGTGGACGCGCACGAACCCGGAGCTCTTCGTCCGGGGCACCAGCCAGGAGCTCGAGGACGAACCGGGATCCTTCGTCGCGATCGACGGCTCGGTGCTGGCCAGAGGTCGGGACCCGTACTTCCCGGCCTGGCCGGACGTCGTGCAGCTCAACGCGTTCGCCCCCGCCCTGCGCACGACCGTCATCGCCACTCTCCGCGACATCGCCGAACAGTGCGACGGAGTGCGCTGCGACATGGCGATGCTGATGATGAACGACGTCTTCTCCCGCACGTGGGGGGCTCGGGTCGGCGCCCCACCCGCGGAGGACTACTGGCCCACCGTCATTCCCGCCGTGCGCGACGTGCATCCTGGCTTCCGCTTCATCGCCGAAGCCTATTGGGACCTCGAGTGGGCGCTGCAACAACAAGGCTTCGACTTCTGCTACGACAAGCGCCTCTACGACCGCCTCGTGGCAGGCGAGGTGGGGCAACTCCGGGCCCACTTGTCGGCGGACCGGCAGTATCAGCGGCGGCTGGTCCGGTTCATCGAGAACCACGACGAGCCGCGGGCCGCCGCGGTGTTCGACGACCGTCGGCAACGGGCCGCGGCGGTGACGACGCTGACCCAGACCGGGGCCCGCCTGGTCCACGACGGCCAGTTCGACGGCCGGAAGGTGCGGCTGCCGGTATTCCTCGGCCGTTACCCCGACGAGCCGACCGACGGTGAGCTGTCCGCCTTCTACCAGACCCTGCTCGCGGCAGTGAAGGATCCGGTTTTCCGCACCGGCACCTGGGAGCTCTGCGACTGCACGGGATGGCCCGGCAACGACACCACCGCCAATCTCGTGGCCTGGTCCTGGGACGGCGACAGTCGATGGCTCATCGTGGTCAACCTCGGCGACGCCGACGCGAGTGGCCACGTCCACGCGCCCTGGAGCGATCTCCGAGGCGGCACGTTCACCCTGACCGACCCGACGACGAACGCCGTCTTCGAGCGCAGCGGAGACGACCTCGCCAACGGGCTCTACGTACTACTGGCGCCCTGGAGCTGGCATCTGCTCCGCGTCGAACCGCATGACGACGTCCACAGCACGACATCGCCGTAATCGCCGTCAACCAGAAGACCAACAAAGGTACAGGGGGATGCTGTGGGAGCTGAGCGGGAGCGCGTGAAGGGATTTGGTGGGCCCGCCGTAGAGGGGTCCGACGCGGGCAACTGGTATTCGTGGGGTCCGTATCTGAGCGAGCGCCAATGGGGCACGGTCCGGGAGGATTACAGCGCCGACGGCGAGGCGTGGAACTACCTGCCCCATGACCACGCCCGCTCCCAGGCCTACCGCTGGGGCGAAGACGGCCTGGCCGGCTTCAGCGACCGCGAGCAGCGGCTGTGCCTGAGTCTGGCGCTGTGGAACGGGCGCGATCCGATCCTCAAGGAGCGGCCGTTCGGGCTGACCGGGGCCGAGGCCAACCACGGTGAGGACGTCAAGGACTACTGGTGGTACCTCGACGCCGTCCCCAGCCACGCCTGGAACCGCTGGCGCTACCACTACCCGCAGGCCGCGTTCCCCTACGAGGATCTCCGGGCGGAGAACAGCCGACGCGGGAAGAACGACCCCGAGTACGAGCTGCTCGACACGGGTGCGTTCGACGACGACCGGTACTGGATCGTCGAGGTCCACTACGCGAAGGCCGACCCGACCGATCTGCTGATGTCGATCCACGTCACCAACGCCGGGCCCGAGGCGGACACGGTGCACGTGCTGCCGACGCTGTGGTTCCGCGACACGTGGTCGTGGGATCTCGGCGCCCCGACACCACAGCTCGCCGCGACGGCCGAGGACTCCGTCGCCGTCCCGCACCCGCTGTTCGGCGACCTCGAGCTGGTGGTCGCCCCGGGACCGGACGGGACTGCACCGGCCCTGCTGTTCTGCGACAACGAAACCAACGCTCAGCGCCTCTACGGGATCTCCCCGACCACCTCGTTCCCCAAGGACGGGATCAACGATCACATAGTCTCGGGCGCGGCGACGGTGAACCCCGACCTGCGGGGTACCAAGTGCGCCGCGTGGTACCAGGTGGAGGTCGAGCCGGGCGCGAGCGTGGAGTTGCGGCTGCGGCTGCGTCCCACCGGGGCGGGCCCGGACGCCGAGGTCGCGCTGGGATCCGATTTCGAACAGGTCACGACGACCCGGCGGGCCGAGGCCGACGAGTTCTACACGGAGCTCACCCCGTCCGGCGCCTCGGCTGACGAAGCGATGGTGATGCGTCAGGCATTCGCCGGCATGCTGTGGGGCAAGCAGCTCTACAACTACGACGTGGCCCGCTGGCTCGACGGCGACCCGGGAATGCCGACGCCTCCGGCCTCCCGCCTCTACGGGCGCAACTCCCGATGGCGCCAGTTCAACGCCTTCGACATCATGTCGATGCCGGACAAATGGGAGTACCCCTGGTTCGCCGCGTGGGATCTCGCCTTCCACACCGTGGCGCTCGCGCACGTCGACCCATCATTCGCCAAAGGCCAACTGCTGTTGTTGTGCCGCGAGTGGTTCCAGCACCCCGACGGAGCACTGCCCGCCTACGAGTGGGACTTCGGCGACGTCAACCCTCCGGTACACGCCTGGGCCGCCCTCGAGGTGTTCGCCATCGACGGAGCCCGCGACCTCGACTTCCTGAGTCGCATCTTCGACAAACTGCTGGTCAACTTCACCTGGTGGGTCAACCGCCAGGACGCCGACGGATCGAACCTGTTCGAAGGCGGCTTCCTCGGGCTGGACAACATCGGCCCGCTCGACCGCTCGCATCTACCGGTCGGGGGCACCCTGGAGCAGTCCGACGCCACGGGATGGATGGCCACCTACGCCCTCGCCATGACGACCATGGCGGGGATCCTGCAGCGCACCGGACACCGGCCGACACAGGATCTGGTGCAGAAGTTCCTCGAACACTTCGCTGCTATCCGGGACGCGATCGACCAGCAGGGGATGTGGGACGAGGGCGACGGACTGTACTACGACCGGATCGTCACATCCAGCGGCGCCGTCGTGCCGGTGAAGGTCCATTCGATGGTGAGCATCATCCCCCTGCTCGCCGCGGGCGTCATCGACGAAAAGATGCTCAGCCGGACCGTTGCCGTACGCAAGCGGTTCGCCGAGTACCTCCAACGCGCGGGGTACCGCGATCCGGAGAAGCTCGCCGAGTCCGGACTCCTCCGCGGTGAGCCCGGAGATCGACGGCTGCTCCTGGGCGTGGTCGGCATCGATCGGGTGACGAGGCTGCTCGAGAAGCTGTTCGATCCCGACGAGTTCCTCTCACCCTACGGACTGCGGGCCATCTCCGCGTTCCATCGCGACCATCCCTACGTACTCGAGGTCGAGGGAGTCAGCGCGATGGTCGACTACGAGCCGGCCGAGTCGACCACCGACATGTTCGGCGGGAACTCGAACTGGCGCGGCCCCCTCTGGTTCCCACTCAACTACCTGGTGACGGCGTCCTTGGAGCGCTACCACCGCTTCTTCGGCGACGACTTCACGATCGAGTACCCGACCGGATCCGGGAACCGGCACACCCTCGACGCCGTCGCCGACGACCTGTGGGGCCGGCTGGTGTCGATCTTCCTGGTCGGTCCGGACGGGCGCCGACCGTGCTTCGGCTGGGTCGAGCGGTTCCAGAACGACCCGAACTGGAAGGACAACCTCGTGTTCAGCGAGTACTTCCACGGCGACAACGCGGCCGGCCTGGGCGCCGCACACCAGACCGGATGGACCGGAATCGTGGCCGACGTGATCCGCCGCCGGCACGGGGCAGTGCGGTCCATCGGCGACGTCATCCGGACGCTCGGCGAGCCACCGTCGACGGGCGGGCAGGGCAGGTGAGCGGCGGCACGGCGGTGGCGGCAGCGAAGGCGGCGGTGCTGCCGCTGGCACTGGCGCAGTTCGTCGCCAGCTATGCCGGCTCCAACATGAACGTCGCGATCACCTCGATCGCCACCGACCTCGGCACGTCGGTGACCGGGATCCAGACCACGATCACCCTGTTCACGCTGACGATGGCGGCGCTGATGATCCCGGGCAGCAAGCTGACCGACATCTGGGGCCGCAGGTTCTGCTTCCTGCTGGGGCTCGTCATCTACGGAGCAGGCGCCCTGCTCGCCTCCGTCGCGCAGGGGCTGCCCCTCCTGATGATCGGCTACTCCCTGCTCGAAGGCGTGGGTTCGGCACTGCTGATCCCGCCGATCTACATCCTCATCACCATGCTGTTCGACGACACCACCTCCCGCGCCAAGTACTTCGGCGTGGTGAGCGGCGCCGCCGGGATCGGCGCCGCGGCGGGGCCGCTGATCGGCGGTCTCGTCACCAGCTACATCAGCTGGCGGGCGTCGTTCCTCCTACAGGTGGTGATCGTGGTAGCGATCATCTGGCTGGGCCGCAGCATCGCCGATCCACCGCTTCCCGCACAGCGGCCTGCCTTCGACGGGCTCGGCGCGGTGCTCTCGGCACTGGGCCTGTTCTTCGTGGTGTTCGGGGTCCTGCAGAGCGGGGTCTACGGATGGGGCACGGCCACGCAGGACTACGCGATCGGCGACACCGTGATCATCCACCAGGGCGGGATCTCGCCCGTGTGGCTCTACGTGGGTATCGGTGTGGTCATCCTGGCCCTGTTCATCGTCTCTGCGTGGGCGCGGGAGAAGAACGGCCGCACCCCCCTGGTGTCGGTCAAGCTGTTCGCCAACCTCGCCTCCAACCTGGGCCTGCTGACGCAGAACTGCCAATGGCTGGTCCTGCAGGGCGCCTTCTTCGTGATCTCGGTGTTCCTCCAGCAGGTCCGCGGCTTCTCCGCGATCCAGACCGGGCTGGTTCTGCTGCCCGCCACGATCGGCCTGCTGCTGTCGTCCGCGGCCGCCCCACGCATGGCCCGCCGGCACAGCCTACGCCGGCTGATCCGGTTCGGTTTCTTCGTCACCACTCTCGGACTCGGTCTGCTGCTCGCGCTCGGCGGGACGAACCCCAGCGTCTGGAGCTACATCCCCGGGCTGTTCCTCATGGGCATCGGGGTCGGGATCATGCTCACCGCGTCGGTCAACCTCGTGCAGTCGGTGTGGCCGGAAAGCGTCCAGGGCGACATTTCCGGCGTGTCGCGCAGCGTCTCCAACCTGGGCTCCTCGCTCGGTGTGGCGATCGCCGGCTCCCTGGTCGCCGGCGCCATACCCGGCGGAGGCCAGTACTTCTCCGCGCTCGTGATCGTCGGCTGCTTCGCGGTCGTCGGCTGGTTCGCGGCCTTGCTCATCCCGCGGCAGAAGTCGCAGACGTCACCCGGCTGACTTGCTGAGATCACCCCGCGGCGATGTGATTCGTCGAGGCGTCGGGTTCGCTCTCCGGCGTCTCGTCGGTGTCCGCCTCCTCACGATCAGACCACGCGGCAGCAGCCATCGGGCGCGGCGTCAGCGTTCGGGTCGATCACACGATGACCCTGCCACCTCGGCGGACGATGCGCGTCCCCCGCAGCGGGTGGTCGATGACCCGCATCGCATGATGCCGATTCGATCAGGTACGGCCAAGGTAGGCGACGTGAGCCCGGAGGTGCTCGTCCTCGCCCTGTCGACCGTCGTCCGCCCGACGAGCGCGGCGGCGGTGTTCGCCATGCTCGCGGCGGCGCGGCCGACGCGCCTGCTGCTGGCGTACATCATCGCCGGGCTCGCGTTCAGCGGCGGGTTCGGCGTCGTCGTGGTCATCCTGCTGAGCGGATGGACCCGGCCCGAGGCTCAGGACGACGTGCGGGCGGTGATCGGCATCGTCGTCGGCGCCGTCTCGCTGGGATACGCCGCCGGGATCCTCAGCGGGCGCGTGCGGCAGCCGGCAGGTGATGCCGATGGCAGCAATCTCGCGCCCGACGCGGGCTCGTGGCTCGGCCGTCAGCTGGCCGACCTGTCCGTGCCACGTGCGGCCGTCGTGGGTGTCCTCACCCACCTGCCCGGGCTCTTCTACATCGCGGCACTGAATATCATCGCGAACAGCACCTCGCGCATTGCCGACCAGATCTTCCAGGTGGCCGTGTACAACGCGTTCTGGTTCGCGTTGCCGATCGCTGCCCTGGTTCTCGCCGCCCGCCGACCTGTTGAGCTGCAGGACTTCCTGCGCCGTGTGACCGGCTGGGTCTCCCGCCGCGAGCGCGAGATCCTGGTGACGGCATTCGGGTTACTCGGGACCTACCTGATCGTCAAGGGCGCGGTGGAACTACTGCCCTGACTCTCCCCGTTCGGGTGTTGAAGAGCCCTGTCACCGCATTCCGACTGGCCGGGAGAGGAGCGCCGACCATAACCTTCCGCTGACGATCCGGGAGGGGGCAGATGCAGCTCGACCTGCGCAAACTCGCCCACTTCGCCGCGGTCGTCGAGGAACGGAGCATGACCAGGGCGGCCGTCCGGCTGCGGCTCACGCAGCAGGCCCTGAGCTTGTCGATCCGCGCCCTGGAGCGCGAGCTGGGCGTCCTGTTGTTCGAGCGGGTTCGCGGCGGAGTCGAACTGCTCCCGGCCGGCCATTCGCTCTACACGGACGGCGGGCCGCTCCTGGCGGCGGCGACCGCGGCGGTCGCGCGGGCCCGACGGACCCACGGATCCGATACCGAACTCCTGCGGATCGGGCACACGCCGGCCGTCACCGATACGGACGTCGTCACGTTGCTGGCCGAGGCCCCCCTCGCCCTCGCGGCCACGAGTCACCCAGGTGATCCAGATCCAGCCCGGCGACGTGGGCGACCTGTTGTGGGACCGGTCGATCGACCTCGCGCTGACCAGAGCGTTGTCGCCTTCCCACGGCCTCACGGGGCAGGTCGTGACGCGGCACCGCCTGCGGGTGGCGGTGCGGGCCGACCACCGCCTCGCGCTCCGCGACGTCGTCACCGTCCATGACCTCGCATCGGAGACGCTGCTCGTCCCCGCGCCGCCGGGTGCGTCCGCCGACACCGAACTGCTGCTCGCCCTGCTGCGGGCGGCAGGCGTCGAACCCCGGCACCGCGTCAGCCCCGTCCGGGGCACACCGCCGGTGACCGCCGTCGTCGGCGACGACGGCGTGGCCCTGGTCACCGACGCGCCGGGCCCTGCCGTCGGCGGCGCCGTGCACGTCCTCGAGCTGGAACCGTCCACTACCGTCCCACTCGTCGCCGCATGGCGCAGCGACGCCCGGAACCGGGCACGCGACGTGCTCATCGGCGCAGTGCGGAACTGATCGTGCGCATCAGGACGACGGGCCGGGCGGGCAGGGCTCGACGGGAGCGGTCAGGTCGAGGGGCTTGCGGATCGACAAGAACCCCAGCCGTTTCGTGAGGGGGCAGAATTCGGCCGTGTCGAGGTCGTACTCGACGTGCAGGACCGTTTTCCCGCTCGCCGTGAACGGGGTGAGCGCCTCGCACTCGCCGTACTGCGCGCAGCTCTCGTTCACAGCGAAGTCGAAATCGCCGACCAGATCGTCGGCCTGGTTGAGGTCGTTCTTCAAACCGATCGTCAGCGACCGCTCGTGAGCGAGACCCGCGACCGTCCGGTTGAAGCGCAACTGGTCGTCGGCCGCCAGAGGAAAGCCGCTGTCCTGGGTGTGACCGTCGACGTTGTCGGCTTCCACCCCGTCGAAGCCCTTTCGGCGGCACATGTCGAACCGATCGGCGAGGATCGGTCGCAAGACATCGATCCGGCGGATGTCGAGCCAGCGCTCGCCGGGCCAGCCGTCGAGATCGGCGCCGACGATGTCGGCCGGGTACCGCGCGGCGTCGGGACGCCATTCCTCCCGCGCACCGGCGTTGACGTAACAGATGACGGTGCGTCCCCGGCGGTGCAGGTCGGCAACCGTCGACTGGTCGACGTCGAAGCCGTCGATGATGAAGGTGCCGGCGTCCACCCCCGTGTCGACCGGCCCCTGCAGCTGGTACTGCCAGGGCACCGTCGGAGCGCTCGCGGCCGCTGGAGGAGTCGAAGGCGCCGGCGCGCTCGCCGCCGACGCCTCGTCGGGTCGGTCACAGCTCACCGACGCCAGCAGGCTGCAGCAGGCCACGATCAGTCCGGCGCGGCACCTCACGTGTCGCGTCCCCCCGGTGCATCGGTCGTGCCGGCCCAGCCGGCGGGGAGCCCGTCCCATGGGTTCGGCAGCGTGCGGTCGGTGACGTAGGCGTACGTGGCGCCGCGGCGAGCCGCGGTCGCGAGTGTGTGCATGTGGGTGTCGACGGGCGCACCGTGCACGAGGTGCCAGGTCACCGCCGGTCCGGTGGGCACCACGCCCGGATGCCAGCAGCGGTACCGCTCGGCCGTGTCCTCGAACGTGACCACCACGTCGGCGATCCCGAAGTAGCCGGCGTCCGGAACGGTGCCCGGGTTGAGCACCACGCGGTCGACCCCGGCGGACCCCAGACGCCGGGTGAGCTCGCGGTAGTGGGGCAGATCGGCGGGCCCGGACGTGACCTGGTCGAGGAACACCGAGCCGACGCCGTAGCGGCGGGCGTACGTCACGGCTTCGCCGACGACCTCGACGATCGGCCGACGCGCGTACGCGGTGTCGATGTAGCCGGCGATCCTGCACCGCAGGCGTCCGGCACAGACGTCGACGTAGGCGGGGTCGGTGGCGGCGCCGACCCCGGAGCAGGGGTTGACCACGACGAGGTCGACCTGGCGCCGGCCCAGCAGCTCCCAGGTCCCGGCGTCTCGTCCCGGGTGGAAGTACGCGGGGACGGCAGGTCGTGGTCGGGGGGTGCTCACCGGTGGCTCACGGGGACGGCGACGTATCGGCGGACGAGCACGAGGTGCGCGACGAGCGTGACCGCGGCGACGATCGTGAGCCAGGCCAGCGCCGCGGTGTCGCTGACCGGCTCGGCCGCTGCGCGAACTTCGAAGGCGGCCAGTGCCACGACTGCCCCGGCGAGCGTGGTCAGCACCCGCCGCGTCCGGCCCATGAAGCTGAGCAGCATCGCGGCGAAGACCGCGATGCCCAGTACGACATACCCGATCGCCAGGAGGCCGTAGCGCGCGTCGACCGGGCCCGTGACCGCGCTGATCGCGAGGTCGAGGACGGCCGACATCGTCACGAGCGGGAGCGTGAACGCCAGGTGGTGACGGAGCACGGCGCGCCGGGCGGAGCGGGCGAACGCGGCCGACGACGACGTCGTCGCAAGCAGTGCGGCGATGCGAACGCGGAACCGCCGGAGCAGGGTCTCGGCGACCCCCATGGACAGCACGAGAGGGAGCGCGGCGAGGGTGACCGAGAGCGGGAGCGCGTCGTAGTTCTGGTTCACGAGCTCGTTCACGGCCGGGAAGAGCACCACCAGGGCTACGAGGAGGCCGAAGCAGAGCTGCTGGAACGCGGCGGCCCAGGCGGATGCACCCAACCGTTGCCGGGGCCGGGCCGCCCCGCGTGTCGCGACGAGGGCGAGAACGACCGCCAGGACGACGGTGCCGCCGATCCATTCGAGGACGCGGGCAGGCGGATGTCCGGTCAGCGCGAGCACCAGCGCCACCAGCGCAGGGGCCAGCGCGGCGAGCAGCAGCAGTTCGCGGCCGGTCATGAGCAGGGTCGCCGCCGCCAGGAGGTAGGTGGCCTGACCGACGAGGAGCAGCGCCGTCACCGGCGTGACCTGCATCGTGGAGGTCACCATCAGGGCCGCGAACACGGCGAGGGTCGCGACGACGCCGGCGAGCAGCGCACCGCCGACCAGCGCTCGCCGGAGGAAGCGGCGGGCCCCCGCGGGATCCCGATTGCCGAGGTGGGCCCAGGCGATGCTGGCGACGCCGTAGCACCAGGCCCAGCTCAGCACGAGGCCGCCGAGCACGAGCGCGGACTGGACCGGGTCCACCGCCGGCAGCAGGGTCAGCGTGACGAGGGCAGGCACGGCGTAGAGGACGCCACGCAGGTGGAACGAGAACGTCGCGCGGGGGCCGCCGAGGTCGACCGGCTCGACCCGGGCCGGGATCGGCTCGGACACCGGCCGGTCGGGACCGGCGTGCGCCATCGCCCCCTCGGCCAGCGCGAGCACGTCGGGGACGAAGAATGTCTCGCGTGCGACACGGTCGTTGACCCCGGCGCTCTCGAGCACCACCGCCGCCTCGAGCGGTTCGACGGCCGAGGCGATGGCATGCTCGAGCACCGCGTACTCCGGCTCGAGGGGTTCGGCGTGTCGGCGGATCATGCCCGGCCGCCGGCGAGGCTCGGCAGGTCCGCCCAGGTCCCGTCGCGCTGCGCCGGTGCGCGGACGACGGTCGAGGGGACAGCGGCGGGTGCCGTGAACTCCGCGTAGAGGCCTCGGACGTCGGCGAGGAACCGGTCCCGCGTGAAGTGCGCGAGCGCGTACCGCCGCCCGGCGGCGGCCAGCTCCTTCCGGCGTTCGGGGTGGGTCAACAGGGCGACGCATGCCGCCGCGAAGGCCGCCGGGTCGCCGGGCGGCACGACGAGCCCGCCGTCGCCGGCCGCCTCGGCCATGCCGCCGGCGTCGGTCACGACGGTCGGCCGCCCCGACATCGCGGCCTCGATGACCGTCAGCGGCAGACCCTCGGACATGCTGGACATGACGACGACCTGGCTCGCCGCGAATGCCCGGGTCACCGGGGAGACCGGTCCCTCGAAGGTGACGGCTCCGGCGAGGCCGAGGTCGTCGACCAGCCTTCGGATCTCCTCGGCGTAGTCCTCGTTGCCGTCCGGCACGCTGCCGAAGAGGCGCAGCCGGACCGCCGGCACCTGCTCGCGGACCAGGGCGACGGCACGGACGAGTGTCGCGAGGTCCTTGAGGGGGTCGATCCGGCCGGCGAAGGTGAGGATCGGCTCCGCCGGCTCGTCGTCCAGTACCGGGAGGTCGCCGGGGCTGACGCCGTTGTGCAGCGTGCGGACCCGGTCGGCCGGCGCCCCGCCGCGCACCGCCCAGCGGCCGTTGAAGTCGCTGACGGGCAGCACGGCGTCGGCGCTTCGGTAGCCGAGCTCGGTGAGCCGGTGGAAGAACCGTACGAGCACGGTGCGCACCGCCCGTCCGTGCCCCTCGCGACGCACCGCCAGCAGCCGCTCGCGCAGGTAGACGCCGTGTTCGGAGAGCAGGACCGGCGTGCCGGCGCGCCACTTCGCGGTCAGCCCGACCAGGACGGACGGGCCGTTCGCGGTGGCGTGCACGAGGTCGGCCGCCGGCGCGCGGAGCTGCAGCGGCCGCAGGAAGTGCTCGACGAGGTCGGTCACGGCGAGCGCGTCGGCGAGCGTGAGCGGACCGGTCGTCCCGGCACCCGGGACCGGCGCGCGCGACCAGACGTCGAGCAGGACCTCCACGGCGAGCTGGCTCCGGAGCGCCGCGGTCAGCGACCCCTCCCGGGCGAGCTCGTGCATCGTCCGCACCGCCGACTCGAACCACTCCGGGGCGTGCGGACCACCACGCAGCACGGACTCGAGCAGGTACAGGTACGCACCCGTGAACCGCTCGACGGGGAACCCGGAGAGCGGCCGGGCGCGTGGCGGTCGGGCCCACAGGCCGATCCGGCGCACGGTGGCCACGTTGCGCGGCGGGCGGTACGCGGCGGGTTCGCGACCCGACCCCGAGAGCGCGACCACCTCGAACGCCACCTCGGGCAGGTTGCGCACCAGCTGATCGCACCACTCGGAGACGCCACCGGGGTGGACCGGGTAGGTCCCCTCCGTCACGAGCACCACCTTCATGCCTTCCCCCGCTCCTCGGTCGACCACCGCTGCTCACCGGTCACGGGCGCCCACGCCGACCGCCCGGTGCCGTACGGGGTGCCGAACGCCGCACCGTCCGCGCCCCGGGCACCGGGTCCGAGCGTCAGGGGGACCTCCACTTCCGGGCCTGTCACGGCCACGACGACGGCGCCGTCCTCCAGCCAGGCCCGCACCCGTCCGTTCGCGACCGCGTCGGCCCAGCGGTGTTGCCGGACCAGCTCCTGACCGGACCGGGTCATGGTCGGGGTGACCAGTGGCCGGTTGTCCGCGAACCAGCCGCGGTAGTCCCCGATCACCCGGTCGAGCACCGGGTACAACGTGCGGTCCTCGGTCAGCTGGGGCTGGTGGACGTAGTGCGGACGAGGGTCGTTCGCGAGGACGTGCTCGAGGACCTTGCGGGCCTCGGTCGGCACGATGCTGTCGGCGAACCCGGTGCCCGGTTTCGCGGGCGGCAGGCAGCCGCCGTCGGCCTCGCACTCGCCGTTGCCGCCGTCGGCCCGTGACGTGTGCACCCAGTTGTACTGGTCGATCGTCTCGGCCGTCGTCGCCGTGTCGAAGTCCAGGTCGATGGGATACCGGGGCACCGTCACCGCGTCGCCGACGAACCCGGCGCCGTCCTCCACCGATGCGTCGGCGGCAAGCGTACGGATGCCGGACGCCTGCAGGGCCCCGGCCAGCCGCGGGTTGTCGTCGACCATCTGCGGCGGCGCCTTCAGGCCGCTGTGCTCGCCGGTGACGAGCTCCGTCGGGTCGATCGGCAGACCGTGCTGCCGGGCGAAGTCGATGTTGCGGTCGACCTCGGACTCGATCGCCCACCCGCTCACGAACCGGGTCCAGCCCAACAGCGGCACCCGGGCGCACGACCACGGCGTCGTCGACATGTCCCTCACGCAGCCCAGGTACTTGTGGGACCAGGTGTGGTTGATCCAGCCGAACTCGTCCCTGGCCGCCGTCAGCGCCGCCGTCAGGGGATCGGTGCCGTGCCCGGCATCCGCGGCGACGCTGCCGGCCCCGTTGAAGACCAGATCGAGCCGGAAGCCGGCGCGGCGCTGCCAGTCGACGGCGTACGCGACGTCGTCGGCCGTCATCCGGATCAGCGGCGGTGCCGGGACGCCGGGCGGGCAGTCGGCGCCGGGCGTGCAGTGGACCCCGGGAACCCACCTGACGTTGGGCAGCAGGACGTCGTCGACGTGCACGGCGAGGTAGCTGCGGTCCAGGCCGAGGTGCACGCCGCGGGTGACCCAGGCGACCAGACCCGGGGCGAGCACCTGCAGCTGCGTCGAGTCGACGTCGTAGCTGAACGCCAGCACCAGCTCCTCGCGGCCGTCGGTGGAGAACACCCCGGCGACCGACCCGCGGCGGCGCCCGTCGGGCGACGTCGCGGTGAGCAGCGTCCGGAAGCCGGCGAGCGGCCGGGCGATCTCCACCCACGACGCGTCCGGTGCCAGGTCGGTGTCGGAGAACGGGACCGGGCCGCGCGCGTAGCCGAAGTCCCCGCCGAGGGCCGCGGCGGTCAGCTGCGCGACTCCCCCGTCGAGCGTCCCGCTGTACCCGGCCGTGTCGGTGACCGGAGCGAGGCCCACCGCCGCGGAGGCGACGACGGACGCGTCGATCTGGCGCACGCCGAACCGCCGCTCGTAGTCGTGCAGCGCGGTGAGTTCGGCCACGGGGAGGCCGGGCGGTGCCTGATCCGGCAGGACAACTCCGTGGAAGCCCGCCACGGCGGGAGCGGGTTCGAGCATCGCCGCGTCGATCTTTCGCCGCCCCGGGTCCCGCAGGTCGACCAGCTCGACGGGGACCCCGGTTCGGGTCAGGACGGTGCGCAGTGCCTCGACGGTGGGTGAACCGTCGGCCACGACGAGCACCCGCAGCTCCATGCGCTGTCCGTCGGCATGGGCAGTAGCCGGCGTCAGCAGCGGTGCGAGGAGCAGGGTCACCACGACGGGTGCCCGCCCGAGAAGGCGTCGGTGCCGGTCCATAACGCCCAATGCCTGCCCCCTCGCGCGCCCATTACCCCGATCGCAGCGACGGAATGGCCGCGTGCGACCCTTGTCCATCACCACTCGCGCGACGGTTCTACGTCCTGTGAACCAATGTTCGCAACCGGGCGTCGGCGGCCGGCATCAGCATTTCTTGTGGTCTCACAATAATCTCTTGTGGCGATTCAAGCAGCCGCGTTCGCGAGATGTTGCCGACACCACGGAGGAATTGTCCAAGAAGACGACAGGCCTCCACGCCGACGGGCCCACCCACGAGAATGGCCGCGTGACACTCACCGTGCTGCTGCCCACGACCGTCGCCATGCCGGACGCCATCCCCGATGGCACCCGGTACGTGCCCTACGACCCGTACACGCCGCTGCCCGAGGAGCACCTCGACGCGGAGGTGCTCGGAGTCTGGGGCAATCCGGACTCGCAGCTGGCCGACGCCGCCCGCCGGCTGCGCAAGCTGCGGCTCGTCCAGCTGTTCTCCGCGGGCAGCGACAACGCCGCACGGGCCGGCTTCGGCCCCGATGTGGTGATCGCCAGCGGGAGCGGGCTGCACGACCGTCCCGTGGCCGAGCACACACTGGCCCTGGTCCTGGCGGCGGCGCGCCGGCTGCACCGCGCCTTCGCGGCGCAGCGTGACCACGAGTGGGCCACCGACATCGGCGGTCTGCAGCCGGAACCCAGCCCCGGGGTGTTCTCCACACTGCGAGGGGCCCGGGTGAGCATCTGGGGCTACGGCAGCATCGGCAGCACCCTCGAACCGCACCTGACCGCGCTCGGCGCCACCGTGACCGGCGTCGCACGCAGCGCCCGCCGGGAGGGTCATGTCACGGTGATCGACGAGGCGCAGCTCCTCGACCGGCTGCCGCAGACCGACGTGCTCATCATGATCCTGCCCTCGACGCCGGCAACCCGCGGCGCCCTGGACGCGGACAAGCTCGCCGCGCTGCCCGCACACGCCTGGGTGGTCAACGTCGGACGCGGGAACGCCGTCGACGAACCGGCCCTGATGGACGCACTGCGCCGTGGGCGGATCGGCGGCGCCGCGCTGGACGTGACCAGCGTCGAGCCGCTGCCGCCGGACTCCCCGCTGTGGGACACACCGAACCTGATCATCACACCGCACGCTGCCGGCGGGCGGCCGATCGGCGGGCTCGACCTGCTGGCCGAGAACGTGACCGCCCTGCTCGCCGGCCGGGCGCTGCGCAACGTGGTCGAGATCTAGCCGCAAGACCGTTCAGTCGGCGGGAGCGGGGTCGGGTGCGAGGACCGTGGCTCTGCGGCGTGTCGTTTACCGCCTCAAAGGCGCGTCATTGCTGTGGACCGTTGATCGAACAGCAACAGCGCGCCCTTGAGGCACAGGACTTTCCCCAGCTGCGGCTGGTCATCCCGCACGGCGGTGGCGCCGTGCCCTACCACTGGGGTCGGTTCCGCGGGCTCGCCGACATGCTCGACCGGCCGGCACCGGAGGACGCGCTCAGCGCGAATCACCCCATAGATTGGGCGGATGGACCCGATCGGTGTGCTGTCCCGAGCGCTCGACCAGACCGGCGATCTCCTCGACCACGTCCATGCCGACGTGCTGGAGCGGCCGACCCCGTGCAGCGAGTGGAACGTCTCGACTCTGGCCGACCACGTCGTCAACGACGCACACCAGTTCCTGCTGATGGCGCAAGGCAAGCAGCCGGACTGGTCGGCACCGGCGCCGCACCTGACCCAGGCCTGGGGTCCGACGTTCCGAGCCACGGCGGACGACCTCATCCGTGCGTGGCACGACCTCGGAGACACCCCGCCGCTGCCGCCGGCA
Source organism: uncultured Actinomycetota bacterium (assembly GCA_963780835.1). Classification (GTDB taxonomy): domain Bacteria; phylum Actinomycetota; class Actinomycetes; order Mycobacteriales; family Pseudonocardiaceae; genus Pseudonocardia. Next base: position 68,588 of record CAWADQ010000039.1, read on the forward strand.
CTCCAGTTCGCGGAGTTCGGGGTGCACGACTGGGACCTCGCCACCGCGCTCGGCCTCCCACTCGACGCGCTGGACCCGCAGGTCGCCGAGCTCGGCCTCGAGTTCATGCGCGCCAACCTGACCCCCGAGCTGCGGGAAGGCGCGTTCGGTCCGGAACAGCCGGCACCGCCGGACGCCGGTCCCTACGACCGGCTCGCGGCATACGCCGGCCGGCCCATCACCCGGTAGACGTCAACGGGACGGGCGCGACGCCCGCACAGGATGTGCGACAGCGCGGGCGGCGTGCAAATCCTCCGGCTTCTACTCCCCTGCCCCGGTCGGGCGCACCACGATCACGGGGCAGTGGGCGTGCAACACGGACTGCAGACCGACCGACCCGAGCAGCATGCTGGCGAAGCCACCCCGACCGCGATGACCCACGACCAGCACATCGACCTCGCCGGACATGTCGATGAGCACCCCGGCAGGAGGTCCGGCCGCAACCACGATGTCCACCGGCGGCGCCACGGCGTCGTCGGCCAGCGCCTCCTCGACCATCCGCCGAGTCTGTGCCTCGACGTCGTCCTCGACCGCAGGCTCGCCCGCCGACAGCGGCTCGGTGCGCCCGTGGACCGCGTACTCCGGGAAGTACGTCGATACGACGCGAAGGCGGGCACCCCGCCGGTTGGCCTCGGCCACCGCGTACGCCAACGCGGCTCCGGACTGGGGAGAGCCGTCCACTCCGACAAGGACAGTTTCCGAAGAACCCACGACCCTGCACCTCCTCTGATCGGGCCAGACGGAACCCGCGACCGGCAGCGCCAGTCGTGCGCCCAAGGTCAATTCAGGTCACAGCGAATCGGTCCTGTCAATCCGACAATGCGGCCCGGAACCCCGCGCGCCAGTCCGGGTACGCGGGCTTCCAGCCCAGTTCGGCCTTGGCCCGCGCGTTCGATCCGCCGCGCGCCTGGGTGATCATGTACACGGCCGGCTCGCCGGCGAGCGATCCGGGCCAGCCAGACGGGGAGATGCCGCGGCGGCTTCGCCCCGATGACGTCGGCCACGAAGGGCAGCCAGTCGCGGAAGGCGGCCGGCTCGTCGTCGACGATGTTGTAGATCCCCTGCCCGGTGTCGAGTGCCGCCACCGTCGCCGACGCGGCGTCCTCGACGTGCAGGTAGGAGACGACGCCCCCGCCGTCGCCGACGATCGGCATCAGCCGGCGGCGGATCGCGTCGACCTGCGGGCCGTTCCGGTCCAGCGAGGTGCCCGGGCCGTACAGGCCGCCGTAGCGGAGCACGACACCGTCCGGCGTGGCCGTCACCAGCTCTTCGAGCCGTCGGATCGCCGCGAAGATGCCCGCCATCGCGGCGGGTGGGCTCGGGTTGAACCCCGCGCTCTCGTCCTGCGCCGGCGGCCCGCCGGGCGGGAACCGGAGGCGCCGAAGCTCTGCGCGACCACCCGTGCGCCACCGATCTTCTGGACCGCGGACATCAGGTTCGCGGTGCCCTCGGTACGCAGCCGGTTGGTCACCGCGAAGTAGCGGTCGAACTTGCGCATGTTCGCGCCGACCCACGACAGCGCCGTCGCCTGGTACACGACCACCTCGGGTCGCGCGGCGATCAGTGCCGACTCGGTCGCCGCTGCGTCCAGGACGTCCATGACCACCGGCTCCGCACCGGCCACAGCCAGCCCGCCCGCCTTCGAGACGGTCGTCGTCGTCGCGGTGACCTCGTGGCCCTCGTCGACGAGCATCGGCACCAGCTGCCGTCCGACGACACCGGTCGCGCCAATGACCAAGATCCGCATTTCGGGTGCTCCTCAACGTGTGGTGATGGCCGAGGGGGTGTCGCCGATCGCATCGTCGGCGTACACCGTGAGCCATGTCAGCGACGGTAGGGACGACGACGGCGGCGGCCATCCCACCTCGGTACCACCCGGGGTGGGAGTTCCTGGCTGCGTCCGTGGTGGGACCATCCGAGGGGAGCATCGCCGACCTGGGCGTGAGGTGGGTGATCCGGTGTTCGAGGCGCGCGTGACGTCGGCGCAGGTGAGCGCCGGCCCGGAACGGGACGTGTTGTTGGCGTCCAAGCTGCGCGTGCCACGGCCACGACCCGGATGGGTGTCGCGTCCTCGCCTGGTGGAGCACCTGCGAGCGGGTCTGACTCGCGACCTCATTCTGGTCTGTTGCCCCGCCGGGTTCGGCAAGTCGAGCCTGTTGGCCGACTGGGTCGGCGATGAGAAGCGTGCCGTCGCCTGGCTCTCGCTCGACGAGGGTGACAACGACCCGGTGCGATTCTGGCGGCACGTCACCGCCGCGCTGGACGGGGTACTGCCCGGCGTCGGCGAGCGAGCGGGGGCGCTGGTCGGCGGAGGTGGGTCGACCGCGATCCGGGCAGCCGTGACGGCGCTGGTGAACGATCTCGTCGTGGCACCCGGCGAGGCGCTGCTCGTCGTGGACGACTATCACCTGATCCAGGCCCCGGAGGTGCACGGCTCGCTGGAGTTCCTGCTGGCCCAACTGCCGGTGTCCTTGCGCGTGGTGCTGGCCAGTCGGAGCGACCCGCCACTGCCGCTGGCCAGGCTGCGGGCTCGAGGGCAGCTGGCCGAGCTGCGCGCCGCGGACCTGCGCTTCACGCTCGGTGAAGCCGGTGAGTTGCTGCGGGCGGCGCTCGGACACGACCTGCCCGACCGGGCCGTCGCCGCCCTGGCGGAGCGCACCGAGGGCTGGGTCGCCGGGCTGCAGCTGGCCGCGCTGTCGCTGCAGGGGCGCTCGGACGTCGGCCGATTCGTCGAGGAGTTCTCCGGCAGCCACCGGTACGTCCTGGACTACCTGGCCGAGGAGGTGCTCGACCGTCAGCCGGAGCAGCTCAGAATCTTCCTGCTCGAGACATCGGTGCTGGAACGGCTGTCCGGACCGCTCTGCGACGCCCTCACGGGACACACCGACGGCCAGGAACTGCTGGAGTCGGCCGAGCGGTCGAACCTGTTCCTGATCCCCCTCGACGAGGAGCGCCGCTGGTGGCGCTATCACCATCTGTTCGCCGATCTGCTGCGAGCTCGCCTCCTCCGGCAGCACCCGGAGCAGGTTCCGCACCTGCACCGTGCGGCCGCGGAGTGGCACGAGCGGCACGGGCTGGCCGACGACGCCGTTCGCCACGCGCTTGCGGCCGGCGACGACGCGTGGGCCGCCAGGCTGATCGAAGGGCACCTGGAGGACCAGATCCTGCTGCTCGGCCAAGGCGCGACGCTCATCCGATGGCTGTCCGTGCTGCCGCCCGACGTGATCCATCGCCGGCCCCGGCTGACGCTGGGGCAGGCCGTCGTAGCGCTGCTGGAGGGACGGCTGGACGAGGTCGAGCCGCTGCTGGAACTCGCGGAGCGGACATCCGGCCAGACGGTGGACACGCCGTACCGGGCGTCGATCGATCGCAAGGACAGCATCGTCGCCAACGTGCCCGCAGCCGTCGCCGTCGGCCGCTCCGACCTGGCCTGCTTGCGTGGCGACGCCGAGCGCGGAGCGGAGTACGGCCGGATGGCGGTGGCGCACCTGACCGACGAGGACGAGCTGCTCGGCGTCATCGCCCGCTACCACCTCGGTGTCGCGGACTGGCTGGCCGGGCGGCTCGGGCAGGCCGAGCAGGCATTCGTCGAGGTCGTCGCCAAGCGCTCCACGTCCGGCGAGCGCCACGTGGTTCTGCGGGCCGGTTACGACCTCGGCGGCGTGCAGCAGGCTCAGGGGCGGCTGAGTGCGGCGCTGCGCACCTACCAGCGCCAGGTCGAGACGGCCGCGACCCGCGGTGCGCCGTCGTCCGTCGGCATGGCACACGTCGGTATGGCCAAGGTGCTGTACGAACGTGACGAGCTCCGCCTGGCCCGCGAGCACGCCACGATCGGGATCGAGCACTGCAGGCGGCTCTCCTACGCCCCACCACTGGTCGACGGCCTGCTGACACTCGCCCGGATCCGGCACGCCGAGGGTGACCCGCTCGCCGCGGCCGCCGCGATCGACGAGGCCCAGGACGTGATGCCCCAGGCGGTCGAGCTGCGCGACCGGATCCGCGCGATCGGTGTCCGACTGGGGCTGGCCGACGGGCACGTCGCCGAGGCCGCTCGCTGGGTCCGTGCCCACGGGCTCACCACCGACGGTGAACCGGCGTATCCGCGCGAGCAGGAGTACCTGGTACTCGTGCGGGTGCTGCTCGCCGAACACCACCTCGAGCACGCGTTGGAGATGCTGGGGCGCTGGTACACGCCGGCACGCGCCCAGGGACGCCTCGGGAGCGTGATCACGATGCGGGTCCTGGCGGCGCTCGCGCACGCGGCGAACGGTGACGAACCCGCCGCGTCGGCCGCGCTGGCGGAAGCGCTCACGCTCGCCGCGCCGGAGGGCTACATCCGGGTGTTCGTCGACGAGGGTGCCCCACTCGCGGCGCTGCTGCGGACCTTGCTGCTGGGCAGGCGGCTGGAGCAGGTGGCAGGCGCGGACGCGGTCCCTCGCGAGTTCCTGCGCCGCCTGGCGTCGAGCTTCGACCGACACGGAATGTCCATCCTCCCGACCGCGCGGCGGGGTGCGGTCGCCGTGCCCGGAATCATCGAGCCGCTGAGCGCCCGGGAGCGGGAGGTGCTGGCACTGCTGGCGACCGGCCACCCGAACCGCGCGATCGCCGACGAACTGGTGATCACCGTGGATACCGTGAAGCGGCACGTCAGCCACGTCTTCGAGAAGCTGGGTGTCGAGAACAGAACCCAGGCCGTCGCCCGTGCCCGACAGCTCGGTCTGCTGCCCTGAGATCAGCACTCGATGACGTTGACGGCGAGACCCCCGCGTGAGGTCTCCTTGTACTTGACCTTCATGTCGGCCCCGGTCTCGCGCATGGTCTTGATCGCCTGGTCGAGGGTCACCCTGTGCTCGCCGCTGCCCTGCCACGCGAGCCGGGCGGCGTTGATCGCGGTGACCGACGCGATGGCGTTGCGCTCGATGCACGGGATCTGCACGAGCCCGCCCACCGGGTCGCAGGTCAGCCCGAGGTTGTGCTCGATCCCGATCTCGGCCGCGTTCTCCACCTGGGCCGGGCTGCCCCCGAGGACCGCGCAGAGGCCCGCGGCCGCCATCGAGCAGGCCGAGCCGACCTCGCCCTGGCACCCCACCTCCGCCCCGGAGATCGACGCGTTCAGCTTGAACAGGATCCCGACCGCGGCGGCGGTGAGCAGGAACTCGACGACGCCGTCGTCGTCGGCGCCCTCGACGAACCGCGTGTAGAAGTGCAGCACCGCCGGGACGATGCCGGCGGCCCCGTTGGTGGGAGCGGTGACGATCCGCCCGCCGGACGCGTTCTCCTCGTTCACGGCGAGGGCGTAGAGGTCGACCCACTCCATGGCCCAGAGCGGGTCACGCATCGGCGCGCCGCCCCGGGTCGCCTCCGCCTCCTGGGCCCGGAGGCGCTCGCGCAGTCCGGGAGCCCGCCGGGGGACCTTGAGCCCGCCGGGCAGGGTGCGATCGGCGCGCGTGCAGCCGTTCTCGACACACTCCTGCATGACGTCCCAGATGTGCAGCAGTGCGGCCCGCAGCTCTGCGTCGGTCCGCCAGGCACGTTCGTTGGCCGCCATGACCTGGGCGATCGAGCCGCCCGTCTCGCGACAGCGCGCGAGCAGCTCCGCGCCCGTGCGGAACGGGTGGGGCAACACCGTGGCGTCCTCGACGATCCGGTCGGCGCCGGCCGCCACCTCGTCGACGACGAAGCCGCCGCCCACCGAGTAGTAGGTCTTCCGGGCGAGCGAGGTCCCGTCGCCGTCGAAGGCCTCGAAGGTCATCCCGTTGGGATGGCCCGGCAAGGCGGTGCGGCGGTGCATCGTCAGGTCCTCGTCAGGATCGAAGTCGATGCGCCGGGTGCCGGCCAGGCGGATGCTGCGCTCGGCGCGCAGCGTCGCGACGCGGGCCACGGCGTGCTCGGTGTCGACGGTCTCGGGGTCCTCCCCCTCGAGCCCGAGCAGGACGGCGCGGTCCGACCCGTGGCCGTGGCCGGTGGCGCCGAGCGACCCGTAGAGCTGGGTCTCGACCCGGACGGTCCGGTCGAGCAGGCCGCCGTCGCGCAACCCGATGACGAACCGCCGGGCGGCTCGCATCGGGCCGACGGTGTGCGACGACGACGGCCCGATTCCGACGGAGAAGAGGTCGAGTGCGCTGAGCGCCATCAGGCATCATCCCGCCCGCCCGCACCGTCCCGCCACCCCGCCCGAGGATGCGCCCGGGGCGGCTTTCGGGCGTCGGACGGTTCTGCCGACAAGACCACGGCCGCGGCGACGAGTGCCGTCGGCACCGCCAGCGCGGCCCACCGGGCGGTGCCGAGCAGCACCGCGGCGACGACCGCACCGACCATCAAGGCGCCCAGTTGCCTCAGCGCGGTGAGAGCGGAACCTCGACCGTGCCGGGCGCCCTGGGCGACGAGGCCGTGGACGGCGACGGTCAGGACACCGGTCATGTACGTGGTCGAGCTGTTCAGCTTGAGTCCGACGACGCTCTGAGCGCCGAGCGCCACCGAGACGAGCGCCAGGACGACTCGCGCCGGGCCGTTCGCCGTCCACAGACCGAGAGCGGCACCGAGCAGCACCAGTTCGGCCACCAACGGGGCGACCCGCGGCTCCCGGGAGCGACGCCACACGAGCGTGCACGTCGCGACGCCGAGCGTGAACCCGGCCACCGCGGTGGCAACGGGAACGAGCCTCGTCGGATCACGCGTGGCCAGTGCGCCGGCGAGAGTCACCAGGTTGCCGGTCACGATCCCCGCGAAGGCGCCCCCGAGCGCGACCACCGCCACCAGGTCGACCGCTCCGGCTGCCGCGGAGAGCAGCATGCTCGCCGCCGTCGTGCGAGCACCGGGGCGGAATCCGCCTGTGCTCGTCCCGGCGCGACCGGTGTCGGGGCCCGGCGGAGGGTCACGCGGCGCCGAGCGGCTCATTCGGACGGCAAGCCTTCCGCCTTCATCTCCTCCCGCTCGAACAGGTGGGGCTTGACGCCCACCTTCTCCAGGGCACCGCCGAGCTTGACGCGCAGGAACGCGCTCGACGTGTACCGGGCGACGTAGGTGTAGTGCTGCTCCACGTGGCTGACCATCTCGGCGTAGCGGTCGATCAGGTCCTCGTCGATGCGGAAGTTGTCGTAGTTGACCACCGCCGCCACCCGATGACCGATGACGCCCACGTGCGCTTCGACGGCCGAACGGATCTCGTCCACGTCGTGCTCGGTGCGTACGCGCATGCCCTCGAAGTTGAGGAACAGGGTGTCGCGGTCCGCATCCAGGCTGATCCGACGGTCGAGACCGAGCTGGAACAGGTTCTCGTCGAGCCCCATGGGTTCGGCCCGGAAGATGCGGGCGTCCATCAGCTCCGGGTTGCCGACCAGGGGGCGGAAGGCCATGTGCGCCAGGATGTCCCGTTCCAGATCGATCCCCGGTGCGATCTCGATCAGCTCCAGCCCCTGCGACGTGAGGCGGAAGACGCACCGCTCGGTGACGTAGAGGACGGTCTTGCCGCGCGCGGCCGCGTAGCCGCCGCTGAAGGTGACCTGCCCCACGGGCTCGACGAACTTGCGGGCCCGGCCCTCCTGCACGATCCGCAGCCCGCCGTCCTCGATCGCGACCTGGAGGCCGCCCGCGGTGAAGGTGCCGGTGAAGACCACGGCCCTGGCGTTCTGGCTGATGTTGATGAAGCCGCCGGCGCCGGTGAGCTTGCCGGCGAACCGGCTCACGTTGACGTCGCCCTGGGCGTCGCACTCGGCCATGCCGAGGACGGCGAGGTCGAGGCCGCCGCCGTCGTAGAAGTCGAACTGCTGGTTCTGGTCGATCATCGCGTCGGTGTTGACGGCCGCGCCGAAGTTGAGGCCCGAGGCCGGGACCCCGCCGATCACGCCGGGCTCGGCGGTCAGCGTGATGTAGCGCAGGATCTTCTCCTCGTTGGCCACCGAGGCCACGCCCTCGGGCATGCCGATGCCGAGGTTGACCACGCCGTTGGCCGGCAACTCCATCGCCGCCCGCCGAGCGATGATCTTGCGGGCGTCCAGCGGCATGGGCTCGAGGCTCTCCAGCGGGACCCGGAGCTCGTGGGCGAAGGCCGGTGAGTACTGCACGGCGTAGGTCTGCCAGTGCCGCTCCGGATCGGCCACCACCACGGCGTCGACCAGAATGCCCGGAACCCGGACCGTGCGCGCCGGCAGGCTGTTCACCTCGGCGATCCGCTCGACCTGGACGATCACCAGGCCGCCGGAGTTCTTGGCCGCCATGGCCATGGCCAGGTTGTCCAGGGTGAGCGCCTCGCGCTCCATGGAGATGTTGCCTGCCGGGTCGGCGGTCGTGCCGCGGATCAGCGCCACCTGGATCGGGAACGTCCGGTAGAGCAACCACTCCTGCCCGTCGATCTCGATGAGCCGGACCAGGTCCTCCGTGGTCACCGCGTTGACCTTGCCGCCGTCCTGGCGCGGGTCGACGAAGGTGCCGAGCCCGACCCGGCTGAGCAGGCCGGGTTTGCCCGCGGCGATGTCGCGGTAGAGGTGCGAGATGCAGCCCTGCGGGAGGTTGTAGGCCTCGATCCTGTTCTCCAGAGCGAGCTTGCCGACGCTGGGGATCAGACCCCAGTGCCCGCCGACCACGCGCCGCAGCAGACCGTCGCGGCCGAGCCGATCCAGGCCCTGCCCCTTGCCGTCCCCCTGCCCGGCGGCGAAGACGAGGGTGAGATCCCGGGGTTCGGCGGTCTCGAGGAAGCGGCGCTCCAGACCGGAGAGCAGCGCCTCGGGAACGCCGATACCGACGAAACCCGAGGTGCAGATGGTGTCCCCGCTGTGGATGAGGGCGACCGCATCCTCCAGCGACGTGATCTTGTTGCGTTGCTCCCCGCGGCCGACGCCGCGTTTGGTCAACCCCGAGTCGGCCATGAACGTCAACCTACCGGGCTGCGGCCGCACCACGGACGGTGTCGATCAGGTTGGCTACGCGCAGAGTGATCGCCGTAAGCGTCGTGCCACGGCGGCTCGGGCAGCCGTCCGGTGACGCTCGCGACGATCCCCCCGCCGTACGGCGACGCTCGCGGTGATCGGGGGCGCTCCAGGCCCGGTGAGCAGCGCCTCCGGAACGCCGATGCTCGTGAGCCGCCGGTGGCGCACGTCGCGGTGGACCTGGTCTGGAATCCCCGACATTGACCCAGAAGACCGAAGGCGGCAGGAGCCAGCTCCTGCTCACCACCGGCAGCTCGGCCCCGCTCGAGGCGGCCCTGGACGTCGGGATCGCCCAGCTCACATCTCTGCGTGCTCGTGGTCGTCGGCTGTGTCGTCGCTGTCGGTTCGCTGTGAACCGGCGGACCGGCTGTCGCCGAGGAGCCGGCTGGAACGACCCGCCACGGGCCTGCCTCATGGTCACTGCGCCGGCGTCGCTCCACGGCGATCGAGGTGGGACCGCGCGCCCGCCGTCTGCGACCGCGCCGTCTCCGGCTGCAGATCGGCGAGGGTCAGCGGATGCGCGGGCGGGTCCGGGAAGGCGAGGCGGCAATGCACGGTCAGGTCGGCATCGATGTGGATCAACTCGCCACTGGACAGCGGGCGCCAACACGGGTCGTCGTCCATGGGCTCGCTCGCGACCACCACGCTGGGCCGATCCGCCAATGCCGCGGAGCCGACGTGGATGCGGTCGGTGCGGGCGTCGAGGGCGCCCCGACCGGCCGTGCCACCGGCGCGTCGTGGCAGCAGCCACAGCTCGTCGGCGGCCGGATAGCGCAGCGCCCACAGATCCGTCGCCGTCGCCAGGACGAAATCGGCGGATTAGACGGGCAGATGTCGTCCCAGGCCGCGATGGGTTGCTTCGCCACCAGCGGCGTTCCGTCCGGCCCGAACACGCCGATGCCGCTGCCGTCGGGGTTGCGGTGGCTCTGCTCAACCAGGCTGTCGGGCGCATCCAACAGCCAGAACGTGGCGGCCACCGGCCGTGCGCCCGCGTTCAGGCCCAACAACCTGCACACCAGCGGGTCACCTCACCCGGGCCGACTGGCCGACAACCAGCTCGTCGTGAAGGGTCCAGACGGCGGGCACCGTACCGCAGCCAAGCAGGGCACACGACCCAAGACGTTGGGCGCAGAGTGCCCGGCCACCGTCCGGTCAGCTATCAGCCGTCAGGTCGTTCTCGACCACGCTTCGCACAGGCGGCCCACAGGCTCGGCACAGGGGACGGACACCCTTCGGCCCGACTCTCGGTGGCGCACAGGCAGCACCCTTCGCCCCCCGGAGATGTCTCCATGAGCACGACGCTGAGCTCACCGCCCACCCCGCGACCGTCGGACCCGGGCGCACCGCGATCCCGTGCCGCGGCGGCACGGCCGCGATGGGAGCTGCCCGGCCTGGCGGTGCTGCTGGCCGGCACGGCCGTGCTCTACCTGTGGAACCTCGCCGCGACCGGCTACGCCAACGCGTTCTACGCCGCCGCCGTGCAGGCGGGAACCACGAGCTGGAAGGCGTTCTTCTTCGGCTCGCTGGACTCGGCGAACCTCATCACCGTCGACAAGCCGCCCGCGTCGCTGTGGGTGATGGAGCTCTCCGCACGTCTCTTCGGGTTCTCGTCCTGGAGCATTCTCGTGCCGCAGGCGCTGATGGCGGTGGCCGCCGTCGCGCTGCTGTGGGCCACGGTGCGCCGGACCAGCGGCCCCGGCGCGGGGCTGCTCGCCGGAGCGCTGCTCGCGCTCACACCGGTCGTGGCGTTGATGTTCAAGTACGACAACCCCGACGCGTTCCTCGTGCTGTTGCTGGTGGTGGCGGGCTATTGCACGGTGCGGGCGCTGGAACGGGCGAGCACCCGCTGGATCCTGCTGGCCGGACTGTTCGTCGGGTTCGCGTTCCTGGCCAAGGAGCTGCAGGCCTTCCTCGTGCTGCCGGGCCTCGCGCTGGCCTACCTGTGGGCGGCCCCGACCTCGCTCGGGCGGCGGATCGCGCAGCTGCTCGGGGCCGGGGTCGCGCTTGTCGTCGGGGCCGGGTGGTGGGTGCTGGCCGTGGCGCTGTGGCCCGCTGCCGACCGGCCGTGGATCGGCGGGTCGACCGACAACAGTGAGCTCGGGCGCGCCTTCGGGTACAACGGTCTCGGCCGGATCTTCGGCAGTGGGTTCGATGGTCGCACCGCAGGCGCCGCAGCCGCCCTGCCCGATCCCGCGAGCGGTGTCGCAGCAGGGCGCGCCGGTGGGTTCGCCGGCATGGGCGGCCGGGCGGGCATCCTGCGCATGTTCGAGACCCAGGTCGGCGGCCAGGTCGCCTGGCTGCTGCCCGCCGCGCTGATCCTGCTCGTCGCCGGTCTGTGGCTCACCCGCCGGGCCCCGCGGACCCACCTGACTCGGGCCGCACTGATCATGTGGGGCGGCTGGACCGTGGTCGGGGCGCTCGTGCTCAGCCTGATGCAGGGCACCTTCCACACCTACTACACGCTCGTGCTCGTGCCGGGCATCGTCGGGCTGGTCGTCATCGGCGGGCGCGAGGTGGTGCGCGCACGCGGTACGGTCGTCGGGCGGGTCGTGTCGGCGCTGACCATGGCAGCAACAGCGGTGTGGTCCTGGGAGTTGCTCGACCGCACGCCGACGTTCCTGCCGTGGCTTCGCTGGACGGTTCTCGCGCTCGGGGTGCTGGTGGCACTGGCCCTGCTGATCCCGGCGGGTGCCCACGGCCGGCTCGGGGCGGCGCTCGTCGCCATCGCGGTCGTGCTCGGCACGGCGGGTCCCGCCGCGTACGCCGTGGACACCGCGCTCACCGCCCACTCCGGGCGCGGAGTATCGGCCGGACCGGCCCTGCCGGGTGGCGGCGGCTTCGGTGGGAATGGCGTCCCGAACGGAGTGGCCGTCGGTGCGCGCACTCGTCCGGGTGGCGGAGCAACAGGCGACGTGGCCGGGGGCAGGCACGGAGGCGGGTTCGCCGGACGTGGGGCCGGTGCGACATCCCCGCAGCTCACCGCCTTGCTCAACACGGCGGGCACCCGCTGGTCGGCGGCCACGGTCGGGTCCTCCGCGGCGGCGTCACTGGAGCTCGCCAGCCACACCGCGGTGATGGGCATCGGCGGCTTCACCGGCTCGGACCCCGCGCCCAGCCTGGCCCAGTTCCAGGCCGACGTCACGAGCGGCCAGGTGCACTACTTCGTCGCCGCCGGCGGGTTCGGTGGCCGCGGTGGCGTCGGCGCGACGATCACGCAGTGGGTGCAGCAGCACTACACCCCGACGACCGTCGCCGGGGTGACCGTCTACAACCTCACCGTGCCAGCCGCAGCCGGGCCGGTGACCGCCCGGAGCTGACCATCGCGCGATGCTGGTCGGCGAGTTCGAGTTCTCCTGATCAGACCGGCTGCGCCCACTGCTGACCCGGCGCGCGGACCGGCGTGTTCGACGACCGCGCCGACGATCGGTCCTCCGATCGGTGTGCTGCCCGGGAAGGTCACCGTCCACAGCGCCATCACCCGCCCGCACTCCTCGGGAGAGCGGTCCGCAGCCCCGTCCGTCGATCATCGCGGTGGGCGACCCGGGTCCGCCAGGCCGACGATGCGGCAGGGGATGTCGGTGTTCTCGTCGGTGTGGTAGCTCGCGCACACCCGGTGGTAGCCGTCGGCGATCTGCAGGGCGTGGCCGAGGGCCAGGTCGCCGCGCACCAGCAGCACCGGGGACAGGCTCTGGCCCTTCTTGATCTTCCTGAGGTCGGATGCGACGTGGGGGTTGTCGACCGGCAGCAAGGCCAGCCGGGACGCGCGCAGCATGTCCTTCGCCTTGAAGTAACCGATGTCCGCCGCCTTCAAGCGACGGATCAGGTCGTTCAGCTCGACGTCGGTCACGAGCAGCGACAGGTATGAGGCGGCGGCCGGGTAGTCGTGATCGTCCGGCACGGATCTCCATGACACAGCACCCATGGCAGGAACCCTTCCACGGGCGGGCGGAGGCCGAGTGCGTGCGGTCGGGCACTCACAGCCCGTGCACAGCGGACCTTGATGCGCCACACAGCTCGCAGGTCACGATGGGGTTATGGCGTCCTATGGGCACGGCCTGTCGCTGTTGACCGGCTGGCTTCCGCTGACCCTTCAGGTCGTGACAGTGCTCGTCCTGCTCGCGGTCGTGCTGCGCCGTGCGCCGCGACGCTGGTATCTGCTGTGGCTACCGGCGTCGGCGGTCGTGGGTGCCGCGGTGGCGCTGCTGGTGCGCGGCCGCCTCGCAGCCGACGGGGTGACCGACGATCCTGCGCCCCTGGCCTTGTGGATCTGGGTGGCCGTGGCGGCCGCGGCCACACTGGTCGCGATCGTCGGCTGGCCGGGCGCGCGGTGGTGGCGGCGCTGCCTCGCGATGCTCGCGGTGCCGCTGACGCTGCTGTGCGTCGGATCGGCGCTCAACCGCTGGGTCGGCTACTTCCCCACCGTTCAAGAGGCATGGGCGGTGGCCACCGCCGGGCCGATGCCCGATCAGGTCACCGACGCCCGACTGGCCGCCATGACCGCGACCCCGACGCGGCCGGTGAACGGCGCGCTCGTCGGGGTCGACATCCCGGACACCGCCAGCGGCTTCGCCCACCGCGAGGAGTACGCCTACCTGCCGCCGGCCTGGTTCACCGGCACCGGCAACCACCCCGCCCTCCCGGTCGTGATGATGATCGGCGGCGAGTTCAACACCCCGACCGACTGGATCCGCACCGGGAACGCGATGTCGGTGATCGACTCCTACGCCGCGGCACACGGCGGGTCGGCGCCGATCGTGGTGTTCGTCGATTCCGGTGGCACCTTCAACAACGACACCGAGTGCGTCGACGGCCCGCGAGGCAACGCGGCCGACCACCTCACCGAGGACGTACGACCCTACGTGATCTCCCGGTTCGGCGCCTCCGCAGCACCGGCGAGCTGGGCCGTCGTCGGCTGGTCCATGGGCGGCACCTGCGCCGCCGACCTCGCCGTGACCCACCCGGAGCTGTTCGGCACCTTCGAGGACATCGCCGGTGACCTCGGCCCCACGGTGGGCGACAAGGCGCAGACCATCGCCCAGCTCTACGGCGGCGACGCGGCCCTGTGGGCCCGGTTCGACCCGCTCACCGTGCTGGCCGGGCACGCCCCCTACCCCGACACCGCGGGCTGGTTCGCCAACGCCACCGGGGGCCCGGGCGCGGGCGCGGGCCAGCGCAACGGTCGCCCACCCACTGCGCACCGGACCGGCGCGGGCGGCACCGGGTTCGGCGGCCAGGCCGACGGCCGCGACAGCGGCAACCAGAACCAGGAGGCGACCCAGCTCTGCGCGGCGATGACCACCGACCGGATCGCCTGCACCCTCCACACCGTGCCCGGTGGGCACACCTGGCAGGTCGCGGCAGCGAGCTTCGCCGACGCGTTCCCCTGGGTCGTGAGTCGGGTCGACGGGCCACCGGCACCGCTGTCATGATCCGCCGCGCCACACACCACGCCGCCCGGCCCCAGGGCGTCCTCGACCAGCCCTACCGCTACCCGACCGACCACTCGCTGCGGCAGGTCCGCGACGAGCACCCGGACCTCCCGCCCGGCACGCGCACGACGGACCGGGTGCGCGTCGCGGGCCGGCTGGCCCTGATCCGCCACCACGGCGGCCTGACGTTCGCCACCCTGCGCGACCGCACGGGGACGATCCAGCTGTTCGTCGACAGCGACGCGGTCGGGGCCGCCGTGCACCGCGGGTTCGTCGGGCTGGACCGCGGCGACTGGGTCGGCGCCGACGGCACGGTGATGACGACCCGCCGGGGCGAGCTGTCGGTCGCCGTGGAGTCGGTCGCCCTCCTGGGCAAGGCCCTGGTCGAGCCGCCGGACAAGTACCGTGGGCTGGCCGACGTCGAGACCCGCTACCGGCAGCGCTACCTCGACCTGGAGTGCAACGAGCGGACCCGGCAGATCTTCCGGATCCGGCACACCGCCGTCCGGGCCATCCGCGAGCACCTCGCCGAACGCGGGTTCACCGAGGTCGAGGGCCCGGTGCTGCAGAGCATCCAGGGCGGGGCGACGGCCCGGCCGTTCGTCACCCACCACAACGCCCTGGACATCGACCTCTACCTCCGGATCGCGCTGGAGCTGCACCTCAAGCGGCTCATCGTCGGCGGGCTGGAGCGGGTGTTCGAGATCGGGCGGGTGTTCCGCAACGAGGGCATCGACACCCGGCACAACCCCGAGTTCACGATGCTGGAGGCCTACCAGGCCTTCGCCGACTACCACGACATGATGGACCTGGCCCAGGGGATGGTCGTGGCAGCGGCGCGCGCCGCGCTCGGGGACGACCTGGTGGTCCGCCACGGCGGCCACGCCATCGACCTGGGCGCCGCCCCGTGGCCGCGAAAGCGGTTCGCGGACATGATCGAGGAGAGAACCAGGGAGCGGATGCACCCCGGCATGCCGATCGGCGAGGCGCGCGCCGTGCTGGACCGCCTCGGGCTGGCCTACGAGGGCGGCTGGGGCGCCGGGCGGCTGATGAAAGAGGTCTACGACGAGAAGGTGCAGCACGACGTCGTCGGCCCGGTGTTCTGCATCGACTACCCGCGGGAGGTGTCGCCGCTGGCCCGGGTGCACCGCGACGACCCGGCCTACGTCGAGCGCTTCGAGCTGATCGTCGCCGGGTTCGAGCTGTGCAACGCCTACAGCGAGCAGAACGACCCAGCCGAGCAGCTCGCCGCGTTCGAGGCCGAGGCGCGGGCGAAGGCCGGCGGCGACCCCGAGGCCGGCGACGTCGACCTCGACTACATCCGCGCGCTCGAGCAGGGCATGCCGTGCACCGGCGGCCTCGGCATCGGGATCGACCGGCTGGTGATGCTGCTGGCGAGCGTGGACTCGATCCGCGAGGTCATCCTCTTCCCCACGCTGCGTCCGGAGTTCACCCCGCCCGACGGCGGGCCCGGCGGCGCGCCGCGCCCGCTGCTCAACCCCACCCCGGAGCCGACCACGCCCGACCCGTCACCGTCCGCGGACACGATCCCACCACCCGCGGCCGAGGGCGGCCACGTCGCCGCCCGCGTCCTCGCCGCGCTGACCGGCGTCGCCGGGCTCCTGCAGCTGCTCGCCGTCCTGCCCGTCGTGCACACCCGGATGGACCGGCTCGACCAGCGGGAGGGCGTCCTCGACCCGTTCTGGCTGCCGGTGGCCGGGCACGTCGTGTCCGTCGTCGTCGGCCTGCTGCTGCTCGTGCTGGCCGGCCAGCTGCGTCGGCGCAAACAGCCCGCCTGGCGCGTCGCCGCCGTGCTGTACGCGGTCGGCGCGATCGCGCACGTGCTCAAGGGCCCCCACCCCGTCGCGCTGCTCCTCTGCGTCGGCATGCTCGTGGCGCTCGTCTGGTTCCGCGACGACTTCCGCGCGCCTGCGGACCCGCCTTCGCTGCTACGCCTGGTGCGGTTCGTCCCGACCTACCTGGTCGCCGTGCTCGCGTTCGGCGCCGTCATGCTGTGGACCGAGCGCTTCCTCATGAGCCCGGGGCTGACCCCCGGCGGTGTCCTCGAGACCGTCGTAGCCGGCCTGGTCGGCCTCGACGGGCCCTACACCTACCGGGCGCGGTTCTTCGCGGTGTTCTTCCCGGACGCGCTGGTCGCGCTCGGCGTCGTGGGTCTGGTCGTGCTGGTCGTGCTGCTGTTCCGCCCGCTGGCGGCCCGGCGCCCGCACACCGACGACGACTGGACGCACGCCACCCGGCTCGTGCACACCTATGGCTGGGACACCCTCGCCTACTTCGCGCTGCGCAGCGACAAGAGCTTCTTCTTCTCCTCGGACGGCGAGGCGTTCCTCGCCTACACCTACATCGGCGGCTACGCCCTCGTCGCCGGCGACCCGATCGGGCAGCGCGACTCCGTCGTCGCCGTGCTCGACGAGTTCCTCGCGATGTGCGAGGAACGGGCCTGGACGCCCGCGCTGCTCGCCGTCCGCGAGGCGAGCATGCCGCTCTACTCCTCACGTGGCTTCTCGGCCCTCTACCTCGGCGACGAGGCGATCATCGACTGCCGCCGGTTCACCCTCGCCGGCCCGGCACGCAAGAGCCTGCGCGGCGCCGTGCGCCGGGTCGGACGGACCTACACCTTCCGGATGCTCCCCGAGTCGCACGCCTCGGCCACGCTGGTCACGCAGCTCAACGGGATCAGTGCCCGGTGGCGCGGCAAGCGCCCGGAGCGCGGCTTCACGATGTCGCTCTCGCAGGACGTCGTCGGGGTCGGGGCGAACCCCGAGTTCCTGCTCTGCGTCGCGCTCGACGAGCGCGGCGTCCCCGGTGGCTTCCTGCGGGTCGTGCCTGCCTACGGGCCGTCGTTCGGCTACACGCTCGACCTCATGCGCCACGATCCGGACGCGCCCAACGGGATGACCGAGTTCCTCATCGCCTCGACGGCCGAGACCCTGCGCGGGCGCGGCGTGGCGCGGCTGTCGATGAACTTCGCGATGTGGGGCAGGCTCTTCGCCGACGACGTCCCGTTCACCGCCCGCCAGCGTGTTGCCCGGCGGGTGGTCGGGCTGCTGAACCCGTTCTTCCAGATCCGGTCGCTGCGCGACTTCAACGCCCGGTTCGGCCCCGAGTGGCTGCCGCGGGTGCTGGCCTATCGACGGCGGGCCGACCTGCCGCGGGTGGGATTGCTCTACGCCGGCGCCGAGGGCTTCCTCTCGGTCCCAGGTCTGGGCGAGTTGCTCGTGCCGAAGGCGGTGGGCGGCGTCTCGAGGCCCTCCGCGCCACTCCGGTCGAGACCTGCCGTGGATCATCCGGCGACCTGACCGGACGGACATGGTCAAGTTCTTCTCGGGCCTCCCACTGAGCACGTGGTGGCCGATCGGCGCGGTACTGCTCGTCATCGCCGTGCTCGTCGCGCTCGGCACCGCGCGGATGCGGGCCCGTCGCGGACCGCGGATCCTGCTCGCGCTGCTGTCGGCCGTCGCCGTGCTCGCCAGCGCGGCCGTCGGCGTCAACGCCTACTTCGGGTACTTCCGCACGCTCGGCGAGGCGCTCGGGAAGCCCCCGCCGCACGAGACGTCGCTGGCGCGGGTCCGCGCCCGGGAGGGCGCGCGCTCCGGGCACGGCACGGTGGTGCCCCTCACCATCCCGGGCACCGTCTCGGGCTTCACGGCGCAGCCTGCGCAGGTGTACCTCCCGCCTGCCTGGTCGGTGCCCCGGCAGCCCCCGCTCCCGGTGATCATGCTGCTGCACGGCACCCCCGGCGACCCCACGGACTGGGTCGAAGGCGGCCAGGCCCAGGCCACCGCCGACGCCTGGGCGGCCACGCACGGCGGGGTGGCGCCCGTACTGGTCATGCCGGACATCAACGGCACGTTCACCGGCGACACCGAGTGCGTCGACAGCCCGCTCGGCCACGTCGAGACCTACCTGACCGTCGACGTGCCCGCCGCCGTGCGGGCGAACCTCGGCACGCTGCCACCCGGCCCCGCCTGGGCCGTCGCCGGCCTGTCGGAGGGCGGCAGCTGCGCGATCATGCTGGCGCTGCGCCACCCCGACCTGTTCGCCACCTTCGGCGACTTCAGCGGCCTCGCCGGCCCACGCGTCGGGGAGACCAACGACGACACCGCGGACACGGTCGCGCAACTCTTCGGCGGCTCACAGCAGGCGTTCGCCGCCCACGAGCCGGCCGACCTGCTGGCGACCGGTCGGTTCCCGCACACCGGCGGGTGGTTCGAGGTGGGCGACCTCGACGACGAGCCGCTGGCCGCGGCCCAGCAGCTCGCCCCACTCGCGACCGCGGCGGGCATCACCACGTGCCTCGTCGTCGTTCCCGACGGCGACCACACCTTCGACCTCTGGAGTGCGGCGTTCCGCGAATCGTTGCCGTGGACGGCACAGCGGCTCGGGCTCGTGGCGGTCTCACCCGCCGCGACCGCGCCGTGCCAGCCGCTCTCACGACCGGTGACGGGCCAAGCCGGGCTCGCCGGCGGCGATCTCGAGCAGCCGGTTGTACTTGGCCACCCGCTCACCGCGGGCCGGGGCCCCGGTCTTGATCTGCCCGCAGCCGGTGCCGACAGCGAGGTCGGCGATGAAGGAGTCGGGTGTCTCCCCGGAGCGGTGCGACACCATCTGCCCGTACCCCGCACGATGGCAGACCGCCATCGCCTCCAGCGTCTCGGTGACCGACCCGACCTGGTTGAGCTTGATCAGGGCAGCGTTCCCGATGCCGTCGGCGATGGAGTCGGCGATGATCGCCGAACCACGCAGCACCGAGCCACGGACACCCGGTACAGCGGTCACCCTCCCGGTGCTCTGTGCTCGGGCCGGGGTAGTTCCTGCTCGCTGAACTTGCCCGTCCACGCGGCCCGGGCGCCGGAGTCCCCGATGCGATAGACGGTGACCGTCGAACCGACGGCGACCACCACCGCCAGTACGGCGATCACCACCGTGGCCGCGATACCCCCGGGGCCGGGATCTGACCGGGCCTCCCCGGCGGCATGCGCCGCGCCCAGCCCGCCGACCGGTACCGTCGCCGCAGCACCACGGCGACGGGCGATGACATCGCGGGCCACGACCGCCGCGGCGACGAGGAACAGGCCCGCCGCCCAGGGCAGCATGGAGCCGCCCAGCTGGGTGTGCGCGCGGATCAGCGCGGTGGCCGGAACCCGATGTTCCAGCCACTCCCCTGCGCTGGTGGTCAGCGGCACGATGACCAGCGTCGCCGCGGCGAGCACCGCGGTCAGCACGGCCAGCTGCCGCCGGACTGCCGGGAAGGCGACCACCAGCACCAACAGGACCGCGGTCAACGGCACCAGCACCACCACCGCATGCACCAGCAGCACGTGCGCCGGCAGACCTCCGATCGTGGTCATGACCTGATCTCTTTCGCCGCCGCCCGTGAATAACCCGTTCGGGTGAACCTCGCGGGTGATGCAGGACAGATCGCACCGCCGGTAGCCCGCACCGGCTCCTCGGCGGCGCGGTCACGGCGCGGTGCTGCGGACGGTGCGACGGCGCCGTGGCCGTCGACGACGACGGCACGCGGCCGTGGAAGATCCAGGACCGGAAGGCGACGAACCGCAAAAGCGTGGCCAACGCGTTCGCCCCGACCAACGCCGCCATCTCGGTCAGCGCGCTCGCCCCGGGCGCCCACGCGGCCAGGGCGAGCAACGCCCCGGTGGTGAGCGCGAGACCGAGGCCGAAGACCGCCAGGCCCTGCATCTGCTGGGTCACCGCACCGGCACGACCGCGCACCCCGAAGGTCAACCGCCGGTTGGCGGCGGTGTTGGCCACCGCGGTGGCCACCAGGGCCACGAAGTTGGCGCCGAACGCGCCGAACGCGCCGAGCGCCCCGCGGGTCAGCGCGTAGAGCGCGACGTACGCCAGCGTGCTGGCCACCCCGATGGCGGCGAACCGAACGAACTGCCCGGCCAGACCGTGCGGTACCCCGGCCACGACCGGCTCACGGCTCCGCAGCTGCTGCAGCGGCACCTGCCCGGTCGCCAGGGCCCGGCCCAGCCGGGCGATGCCGTGCAGGTCGGCCATCGCGGTGGCGAGGACGTCCACCCGCGAGTCCGGGTCGTCCACCCAGTCCACCGGCACCTCGTAGATCCGCAGCCCGGCGCGCTCGGCGAGCACCAGCAGCTCGGTGTCGAAGAACCAGCCGGTGTCACGCACCATCGGCAGCAACCGCCGCGCGACATCGGCCCGGATCGCCTTGAACCCGCATTGCGCATCGGAGAACCGGGCCGCGAGCGCGCCACGCAGCAGCAGGTTGTACGCCCGCGAGATCAGCTCGCGCTTCGCGCCGCGCACCACCCGGGCGCCGCGGTGCAGCCGGGTGCCGATCGCCAGGTCGGAATGCCCGGAGATCAGCGGCGCGACCAGTGGCAGCAACGCGGCCAGATCGGTGGACAGGTCGACGTCGCAGTAGGCGAGCACCTCTGCGTCCGAGGCGCTCCACGCGGTCGCCAACGCCCGGCCTCGACCCTTCTGCGTCAGCCGCAGGGCGACCACCCCGGGGAGCT
Organism: uncultured Actinomycetota bacterium; assembly: GCA_963780835.1. Taxonomy (GTDB): domain Bacteria; phylum Actinomycetota; class Actinomycetes; order Mycobacteriales; family Pseudonocardiaceae; genus Pseudonocardia. Next base: position 89,507 of record CAWADQ010000039.1, read on the forward strand.
CCGCGGCGAGGCGGGCGGCGATCCCGGGCGTGCTGTCGGTGCTGGCGTTGTCGGCGATAGTGATCCGGAACGAATACGGCACGCACTCGGTGAGGTAGGCGTGCAGCCGGCGCACCGACGGCTCCAGGTCGGCCTCCTCGTCGAACACGGGGACGACCACGTCGAGCACCGGGCCGCTACGGCTCCGGCTCGACGCGGCCGGGACCGGGGCGGCGGTGCGCGGAGCGACCAGCGCGGTGTCGAGGCTCATGGGGACGACGATCGGCCATGCCGCTGTCGGTGCCTTATGGCGATCCTGTGCCACTCATGTGCGTCATGGGCGGCAACAGTCGGCATGTGCTGGGCGGCCCGACAGCGAGCACACAGGTGGTTCACAGCTCCGCAGCGCAGCGTCACGTCATGAGCGACGCACGACAGACCGATCCCGAGCCCAGCACCCGGCGCGCCGGGTCGGCCGCCCCAGCCCGGGGTGACCCGCAGCGCACCGGGAGTGACCTCCGACGGCGCCCCGGCGACATCCAGCCCCGCACGGGCCTGCCGGTCCCGCCGCCGCGGCCGCGCTGGCAGCGCTGGGCCATCGGCGCGGCCTGGCTCGGCGTGCTCGCCTGGACCCTGTTCAACCTGTTCGCCCACACCACGGCGCCCGACGCACTCACCTACACCCAGTTCACCTCCGACGTCACCGCGAACCAGGTGGCCACGGCCACCATCACCGCCGAAGGCGCCGTCAGCGGCACCCTGACCAGCGGCGCCACCTACACCGCCCAGATCCCCACCGCGCTGGGCGACACCGGCCTGGCCCCCCTGCTCGCCGCGCACAACGTCGCGGTGAGCGCGGTGAACCCGGACACACCGTCACTGCTGGACCTCGCTCTGTCCTACCTGCCGACGCTGCTGTTCCTCGGCCTGATGGTCTTCTTGTTCCGCCGCAGCACCAAGCAACTGACCAGCCCCGGCGGCGCGCTCAGCAACATCATGAGCGTGGGCCGGTCCAAGGCGAAGGTCTACGACGAGGACTGGCCGACCACACGGTTCGCCGACATCGCCGGCTACGAGGGCTCCAAGGCCGAGGTGATGGAGGTCGTGGAGTTCCTCAAGAACCCCGACCGGTTCGCCCGCGCGGGCGCCCTCGGCCCGAAGGGCGTGCTGATGGTCGGCCCGCCCGGGACCGGCAAGACCCTGCTCGCCCGGGCCGTGGCCGGCGAGGCCGAAGTGCCGTTCTTCGCCCTGAGCGGCTCCAGCTTCGTCGAGATGTTCGTCGGCGTCGGCGCCTCCCGCGTGCGGTCGCTGTTCGACGACGCCCGCAAGCGCGCCCCGTCGATCATCTTCATCGACGAGATCGACGCGATCGGCGGTCGCCGCGGCCGCGGCGGGTTCGGCGGCAACGACGAGCGGGAGCAGACCCTCAACCAGCTCCTGTCCGACATGGACGGCTTCGAGCCGGGGACCGGCGTCGTGGTGATCGCCGCGACCAACCGGGTCGAGACGCTCGACTCGGCGCTGCTGCGCCCCGGCCGGTTCGATCGGACCGTCGAGATCCCGCTGCCCACCCAGCGCGAGCGGGCCGCCATCCTGGGCATCCATGGTCGCGGCAAGCGGCTCGCACCCGACGTCGACCTCGACGCGGTCTCCCGCGGCACCCCCGGGTTCTCCGGCGCCGACCTGGCCAACCTGGTCAACGAGGCCGCCATCCACGCCGTGCGGGCCGATCGGGACGTCCTGTCGGCCGCCGACTTCGACGCCGCCCGCGACCGTCTGCTGCTGGGCCGCCGCGACGCCTCGAACGCGCTGCTGCCTGCCGAGAAGAACGCCGTCGCGATCCACGAGGCCGGGCACGCGCTGGTCGCCGTGCTGTCTCCGCACGCCGACCCCGTCGCCAAGGTCACGATCCTGCCCCGCGGCGCCGCGCTCGGTGTCACCGAGCAGCTCCCGGCCGCCGAACGCCACCTCTACCCGCACGGCTACCTGACCGACAGCCTCGCCGTGCGTCTGGGTGGCCGCGCGGCCGAGCTCACGGTGCTCGGGGAGGCCTCGACCGGGGCGTCCAACGACCTCGCCGCGGCGACCAACCTGGCGACCCGCATGGTGCGCGAGTGGGGGTTGTCCCCGGCGCTGGGCCCGATCGGGTACGGCCCGGAGGGCGCGAGCGGCGACAACCCGCTGGGCGCGCGGCCCTACGCCGAGCACACCCAGCGCATCATCGACGAGGAGGTCGCCCGGCTGCTCCGCGAAGCGGAGGCCACCGCGATGGACCTGCTGCACGAGCACCGCGACGCCCTGGACCGGGTCACCGCGCTGCTGCTGGAACGCGAGACCATCGACGGCAGCCAGCTCGCCGCGATCGCCGGGATCCCGGCCCGCGGCACCGCGGAGGTCCCGGTGCCGGCCCGGCCCGAGGCAGCCCGCAACGGCGTGGCGCCGGGACAGGGGCAGTCCTGATGGCCACGCCGGCCGGGACGCGGCCATCCGCTTTGCGCCCGGAGGCGACCCCCGCGCAGCTGAATGGCAGGCCGGTGGACACAGGCGCGGCGCTGCGACGACCCGACGGCAGCGCCGTCCGCGTGCTCGTCGTCGAAGCGGAGCCGACACTGGCCGACCTGCTGACGATGGCCCTGCGTTACGAGGGATGGGACGTCCGGACCGCCGGCGACGAGTCGGCGGCGGTCCGGACGGCGCGCGAGTTCCGGCCCGACGCGGTGGTGCTGGACATGAAGCTCCCCGACCTCGATGGCTTCCAGATCCTGCACCGGGTGCGTGCGGAGTCAGCGGATCGTCGTCCCCGGGAGGTCGTCGTGCCGGTCCTCGTCGCCATCGCACTCGGAGCGTTTACGTAGTGCATCACCTCGGTCGTCGTCGCCCTCGCGGTGGGGCCCGGTTCTGCGCCGAAATTCGCAGGCCTACCCTCGCCCGATCCCGCCGGGCCCGGCCGCTTTCGTCACAGCCGCCCGCCCATGCCCGCGGCACGTGAACCGCAGGGCCCAGATCGCCGTTCAGCGTCCACACAGCCGCGGCGCGCCATCGTGGAACCGGATGGCACCCCGGCCGCACACCGTGATCAGGACCGGCCCCGCCATCCAGCGGTCCCGCCGCCCGTCCCTCCGCGGCGGCGGGACCGCGTCCCGCGGCGCAACCGGGGAAATGAGCTACCTGATCCAGTCCCTGGCCTCCGCCGTCGCGGGCACGCGGCTCCGCTGGCAGAAGATCCCCCGGGCCGGCCCCTTCAGCGCCGCGCCGCGCGGCGCTGCGTCGATCGACCTCGTCGGCCCCGACACCCGGCGCCCCGTCGGGCGAGGTGTGTCATCCGGTAGCTGACCCCGCGCAGAGACTCGATCCTCCCCCGGCGAACCAGGCGGAATCGCGGCCCACACACAGCGTGGACGGACGAACGGGGGCGCCGCGGCGCAAGAGCGCGCGCAGCCGGGCCAGCAGCACCACGAAGGAGAACGGCTTGGTCAGGCAGTCGTCCGCACCCAGGTCGAACGCGTCAGCCTCGTGGACCCCCCGTCCTTCGCGGTCAACATCAGCACCGGGGTCCACGTCGCCCCGCCCGCGACCAGTACCAGCAGCGGCCCACCCAGCAGCAGCACGTCGCGTGCCACGCTGAGGCTGCGCCCGGCCAGGGCGAGCGACTCGGCCACCACCACAGTGCGGGGACCGGGACCGCCGACGCCGATTGCGACCACGACGAACTCGTCGTTCGGGTCCAGGTTCAGGTCGGGGCCGGGCCCCTGGAGGATCTCGGTCGCACCTGGCGCTGGACGCAGCCGGGACAGCGACGGCACACCGGCCAGGGCCGGCCAGGGCCGCGGTGCGCACCCGCACCCCGGCCCGCTCCCGCCACCCCGCTCGCCGGTGGGGCCGGCCGAAACGCCACCGCCGTTCACGCGGTGATCGTGGACGGCCATACCGGCCACCCGGCAAGGCACCGCGCCCCGCTCAC
>CAWADQ010000040.1:0-48347 GCA_963780835.1 uncultured Actinomycetota bacterium
GTGAACGCCCCCCTGAACGGCACCCCCACGTGGATCCTCGACGGGATCGATCACCTGCTTCCGTCCGAAGGAGGAGAAGACGGCGATCCCTGAGCGTTCGCGTGAGTAGGCCCCTCGGCGGGACGAGCGTCGGCCTCGACGGCCAGACCCTCGGTGCCTTCTTCTCGTTCTTACGTGGAGAATCGGGTACATCCCCCAGGAACCGACGAGAAGTGGAACATGGCACAGGTCACAACGGTTCGGCTGGTCGACGATCTGGACGGCGGCGAGGCCGATCAGTCGATCTCGTTCACGCTTGACGGTGATGCTCTCGAGATCGACCTCAGCAGCGAGAACGCCGGGAGGCTGCGCGAGATCTTCGCTCCGTACATCGCCGCGGCGCGCCGCGGCGACGGGCGACCTGCTCGTACACACCCGCGCACGGCTACGGCGTCGACGGCACCTCGCGAAGCCACGGTGCTCATTCGGGAGTGGGCGGCGGCCAACGGGTTCACGGTGGCGGCCCGTGGCCGTATCTCGGCCGAGGTCATGCAGGCCTACAAGAGCCGGGACACCGGGGCCGGCGCGGCCGACGACGCAGCGAGGAAGCCGGGTCTCCCGAAGGTCACCGACCCGTTCAAGGTCAGCTTCATCTGAGCACGTCGCGCCATCGAGGCCGGACTTGCAGCTCCTCCACCTGCGATGTCGAATCTCCGCCGGGGAGGACTCTGCGGCATGACCGGCACATGGTCTGCGTACGATCTGGCGCGGATCGATTCGGCGCACGAGCTGGAGATCGCCGTCAAGCGCGCTGACGGGACCTTGCGGCGATGGGTGCCGATCTGGGTCGTGCGCGCCGGTGAGCAGGTGTACGTGCGCACCTGGCACAGGCGTGAAACCGGGTGGTTCGGTCAGGTACTGCTCTCACGCCGGGCCCGTATCCGTGTTCCGGGTCTGCAAGCGGACGTCGCCGTTGCCGACGTCGGCGAAGGAGCAGCTCAGCTACGCGTGGACATCGATGCCGCCTACCGCACCAAGTACGGGCGCTACGGCAGCTCGTCCGTCGACGCCATGGTGAGCGCCGCAGCGGCTGCCGCGACACTGCAGATCAGCCCCGACCGGGCAGGCAACGGCGGGTAGCGTCGTCGCGGCTGCTGCTCCGCTGCGGGCGGTGGCCGAGGACCCGAAGGGGTAGCCTCCGGGTCCTATCACCCGGACCCCGTGATGAGCACGGCAATCACGTCCGTCTCCGCGTCTGGGTGGGTTCACCATATGGCAGGCAATTCGGGCGACCCGGGTCGGACGGTGGCGAGCAAGGTCGCGGTGATCCTGGCGGCGTTCACGGCGGGCGCCGAGCACACCTTGTCCCAGCTCGCTCATCAGACGAGTCTGCCGGTGTCCACCGTGCATCGGCTGTTGCGCGATCTGGTGGCCGCAGAGCTGCTCGATCGCTGCGGCGACGGCCGATATCGGGCTGCGTGGGCGCTGCGGACCCTTGAGGTCGATCCGGTCGAGCCGACGCTGGCCGAGCGAGCGCCGTCGGTGGCGGACGATCTGGCGGCGGCGTTGCAGACGACCGCTCGCGTGGGAGTGCTGGACGCGCTGGAGATCTCCTACGTCGAGAAGGTACCGGGGCTGGTCTGCGGGACGTCGTTCCCGAACACGGCCCGGCTCCCGTTGCATGCCACCGCGCTGGGAAAGGCGCTGCTCGCCTTCCTCCGGCCCGTGGTGGTGCGGCTGGTGATCGCCCAGGGGCTGTCCAGCTACACCCCGCACACGGTGATCCGTGCCGATCAGTTGCAGTACGCGCTGCAGCAGGCTCGGATGCGGGGGTTCGCCATCAGTGCAGGCGGGCTCGACGTGGGCTGTGCGATCGCCGTGCCGGTGTTCGACACTGCTGGAGGGTTGATCGCCGGGGTCGAGGTGCAGGTCGACGACCTTGCCGCCCCGACGCTCGCGCGAGTCCTGCCCTCGCTGCTGCTGGCGGCCCGCGGCTTGAGCCGGGAACTCGCCGCCGGGCGATGGCGTTCACAGTGCGGTCCGCGGATCCGGTCCTACGTTCCTGCACCGGCCGGCGTCGAGCGGGGCGAACCGGTTCCCATGCATCTCCCGGCCCGGCACGGCCAGGGAACCAGGTCGCCCACCGCGATCGGCGCACCGGAGCCGGTGTCTGAGTACTGCGTAACCGCGCAGCGCGCCCCGGGTTGACCGGACCTCTCACGGTCGAGCCGGAGATGGCTACTTCCCAGACCTGGTATCACCTGGTCCTGATGCTGATTACCTGGCGGGCGAAGGTCCGTTCTGTGACGATGCGGCGGGCGACCTCGACCAGCAACAGGTTGTGGCTGCGGGCGTAGCGGCGAATGCGGTCGAACGCGACGTCCATCGTGAGACCGCCGACCTGAGCGAGGACACCCTTGGCCTGCTCGACGATGACACGGCTGTTCAACGCGGTCTGCAGTTGTTCGATGACGATCTCACCGTGGCTGATGGCGCGTTCCTGCAGGATGCCGATGGTGGCGATGTCGGCCAGCGCCTGACCCAAACGCAGGTCGGCATCGGGCAGCGGGCCGGGGCGGCTGTGGAACAGGTTCATCCCGCCGATGGCCTGCCCGCGCAGCCGCAGCGGCAGGGCGTGCAGCGAGCGATACCGAGCCTCATCCGAGGCGATGCGCTCGTGGAGGGCCGCGGCGAAGCGAGGCCAGTGTGCCGCCGCGGTGTCGAGATCGGTGACGGTGACCGGTTCACCGGTACGCACGCAGTCCACGCACGGGCCTTCGTCGGTCTGCACCTGGAGTAGTTCGGCCCAGTCGGGCTCGTCGCTGGAGGAGGCCACGACCCGCAGCCGCCCTCGGCCATCGATGAGCATGATCCCGGCAGCGTCCGCGGCCAACAACCTCACGCTGTGCGCGATGAGCCGGTCGAGCAGGTCAATGACGTCGTAGTCGTCGACCAGGGTGTCGGCCAACTCGACGAACGCGCTGGCCAGCAGTTGCTCGCGGTCGATACCGATGTGGCTCACGCTCGGCACCCTTCCAGGCCGCGGCAAGTGTGTCCCGGACAGCCGTGTCTCGGGCGGGGGTGTTCCATCCTGGCCTCAGTCCATGTCTTCGGTGAACACCAGTCGGCCGGCGACGACGTCGCGGGCGACCTCGGGCAGCGGTCGGCGGGTGGCGAACGCGTGTGCGCGTAGCCGGACGAAAGCGTCCTGGGCGGGAATGCCGAGCTGGGCCAGAACCATCCCGGTGGCCTGGTGCACCTCGGCGCGATCGGTCCACAGCCCGTCCCACCACGCACCGTCGTTCTGGTGCCACCGCTCACGATCACCATCCGTGTGCCACCCACCGGTGTGTTGTCGGTCGGGGTGTTCTCCGTCGCTCTGGTGGCCGTCACTGGTCCGGGCGGACGCCGAGAGCAGCATAAAGGTGGTGATGTCGACCGCGGCGACGATGTCCCGCAGTTCGGGCCCTCGCAGCGGCCCGGGGGTGGTGCGGTACAGGTCGAGCACGCCGAGGTTGATGGTGCCCAGCTGCAGTGGAAGCGCGAACAAAGCCCGCACGTCGGTCTGCTCGGCCACCGCAGCGGCGAACACCGGCCACCGAGTGGTCAGGACGTGGTCGTGGAGGTCGGGAACCAGCACGGGACGGCCACCGACCGCAGCCTCGATGCAGACACCCTCGCCGAGGGTGAACTGGAGGTCTTCCAGCGTCGCGGCGGTCGGGTCCGTGGCGGACAGCGTCTCCCGTTGGTCACTCGTGGTCAGCAGCGACATGGCCGCGCCATTCACGTCCACGCCCGTCACGCAGGCCCGGCAGAGCCGCCCCGCTACCTCGCGCTCGCTGACGACATCGCCGATGATGCCGCGTAACGCCCGCAGCACCGGACCCGCCTCACTCACACCGGACCCCGGCAATCAGGGGGCAGCACCGCGGGGTGACAGCGAGTGCAACGGGATCCCCGGTGATTCATCAGGTGGTACACGATCCCATCAGAGGAGAGAACACCGCGCGAAACGGCGGGAACTCGGCCGACATCCCTGGACCTCGGCAACAGTACGGGTATGGTCGGCACGACGATTTCACGCCGCCCGGGTGCGAGCCCTTCCGCGCTCTTGCAGCGGTCGCAGATCACCACCGCAGGCGGCTGGATCGTACCCCGAAGGGGCATGCGGGCGCGTCGATCACCGTCATCGGTTGGATCGGTGGTCGGGACGGTGCGAGGGCGGGGGATGCTGCATGGGTGGCTCCGCCTTCGCCGTCCCCCTGCAGCGCCTCACCGGACGTCAGTTGTGGAATGTCTGACGACGTTCCGAAAACAGGTCGGCCCGTCCACAGCACACCGCCGACGTGACACGACTTGTGGTCGTCAGCTGTTGATCAGATGCGCGGTGCTGAGGGGTCAGCACGTCGGCCGGTATAGGCGGCGAGGTGGGTGACCGGACACAGTGGTGGGGATGGCCTCGGGGCGATGATGCTGAACGGGTCCGGGCCGTGTTGAGCCCAGACCGCGTACACGAACTGGCCTGGGGGGTCGGCCGTTTTCGCGCGTGCCGCGGGGGCGAGGAAGGTGTGGAGCAGAGCACCTTCTGCGCGCGCGAACCTATGCACTGCCGCGCGGGCAGTGCTGACCGGCATGGTCAGCTGGTCGACCCGCCGCCACCACAGCAGCCCTTGCCACAGTCCGGTGGCGTCGGGCGGGGGCTGCGTGCGTACCGCGTAGACCAGCTGATCTTCTCGATCGACTGCGGTGGCGGGGCGAGGTGGGATAAGAAAGGTGTGCACGGGAGCGGCTGCGCGGCGGCCGGCACGGTGCATCGCGGCCCGCCAGGCCTCTACCGGGATGTTCAGCCCGGCAACCCGTCGACACGCCAGCCCGTGCCTGCGGAACTCGACCATGTCGCGGATCACCGACGCGGCCGATGTCCGCAGGGCCGCAGACGGGCCGAGATCGCCCGTCCACCGATCAGCATCTTGGTCGCGGGCTCAGCCGCGACCATGATCGGTCCACCGTGCGGCCCGGTCGCGGGCTGTGAGACATCCGTAGTCATCCTCGGCGCGTCACTCGTGCGGTGATGCCGCCAAGGGTTCGGGACGGCCGTGCCACCGGCGCCAAGGCGTGTGGTGGGGTTCCCACAGGCGAGTGTATCCCTCTGAGCTGGGTTGGACACCGAACGTGATCGACGCTCACTCCATTGGTCTTACCGCCTGGCCGACCACCCTCGAACCGAGGTGGTCGAAGCGATCTTCACACGCGGTCGTCAAACTTGGGTACGGCACCTTGCGTCGATTCGATGATCAGCCCCACACTGCGGATTCCAGCTCCTGCTGTGCGCCGTGACCCCGCGCATACCTCGATCTGCCGTGGAAGGGCGATCATGGGTAAGCGCCGTCTTGACGGCTCTAGATTCGGCCTGCTGCCGCTCGGCGACCTCGCCGACCTGGCCGCGGACGACGCGTTGATCGATGCGCTGTCCGGTCGTGCGCCCGGCATGGTTCCTCCCGTCGGTGACCCTGTGGCCGAACTGCTCGTCGAGCTCCTGGCCGCGTGGGCGGCCGATGCGCGGCGCGACCCACCCGTCTGGGAGGCCCTGAGCGCCCCGGAGATCCGGGGCGTCCCGTTAGACCGCTCGTCCTCCGCTCCACGCCGGCCTCTGCGGCAAACCGCCCGGGTGTCGCCCGACAACCGGGCTTGGCTCGTGCGTTGCGGGTCGCCATCGATCAGCGCCCAGGGTGCGTTGTACGAACAGCGCGCTTGGCGAGGCCGTATGTCATCCATTCGGAGTTCGCTGTCGTAGTCGAGTTCTGAGGCGACCTGGTCGCATGCGTGGCCGGTGGCCACGGCCCTGCTGGCCGTCCTCGCCGAGGCCGACGGGACCATGCAGGTCCCGCCGACCGAGTTCCCGGCCGACTGGTACACCGGCGCGCCGACCCCGGGTGAGCTGGGTCCGGCCATCCTCGCGGGCCATGTCGATTGGGCCGGCAAGCCCGGAGTCTTCCTCCGCCTGCACGACCTCAAGGCCGATGGCGAGGTCACCGTCGCGCGCCAGGATGGCAGCGCGGCGGTGTTCCGGGTAACCCAAGTCAAGGAGTACCCGAAGAACAATTTCCCCACCGATGTGGTGTACGGCGACCTCGACCACGCCGGCCTGCGGCTGATCACCTGCGGTGGCGTGCTCAACCGGCTGGCCCACAGCTATGACGACAACGTCATCGTCTTCGCCGACCTTGTCGGGACCCGTCCCGCCCCATCCGCGTGACACGGCACCGGCCGCCGCTTCCCGGTCGTTGTCGCGGGCGGGCTGTGGCCACGGTCGGTTCAACCGACCCTGCTATACGCCCGCTGTCGACGCGGCCTCGAGTTGGCGTCGTGCGCTGGCGGCCGCACGGCTCAGAGCCTGTGTGACCGGCAGCGATCGGTGCTCCTCGGAGAGGATCTCGACCCCCCACGGCCCGGTCCATCCGGCGGTGCGCAGCGCGGTGATGATGCCGGTCAGGTCGAAGGAGCCCTCGCCGCAGTACCGCCGCCGGTGGACCGTGTCCTCGAACAACGTCCCGATGACCTCCGGGTCGGCGTCGTTGAGCTCCACGCCGATGATCCGGTTCAGCGGGATGGACGCGAGGTCGCCGACCGGCGTGTGGGCACGCTCGATGTGCCACACGTCGATGACGAGGCCGGCGGCGTCGTGTCCGGCGTCGTCGACGAGCCGCAGGCCCGCGTGCAGGTCCTTGATGTTCGACCACGGGAAGAACTCGAGCCCGAGCCGCGTCCCGACGCCCTCGGCCTGCGCCGCGAGCTCGGCGAGCTTGGCGGCCCAGTGCTCGGGGTCCCACGGTGCGTCGTCACCGTCGGGGGTCACCTTGATGTGTCGTGCCCCGAGTACCTCTGCGGCGTTCAGCAGGCTGTTTCGGATCTCGTCCGACTCCGCCCGGTGGGGTCCGTCGTCCCACCAGTACGGGATGCCCTCGAGTTCGAGGTCGACCATCCCGTTGTCGTCGAGCAGGGTGCGGATGCCCTTCAGGCCGTACTCCTGCTCGGCGGTCGGGAGGTCGGCCGACAGCAGACCGAAGCCGGTGTAGCCCGCGGCCGACGCCGCCTCGATCCGCTCGCGCAGCGCCAGCGGGCTGCGGAGGTCGAGGCGGTCCGAGGCGGCGTCGCCTGCGCTGCTCCAACAGGTGGCCAGGAGGCGGTCCTCGGTGGTCATGGTCTCGCTCCTTGGAGGTGGGTGGATGTCAGGTCGGGCGATCAGCGGCCTTTGATAGGGGTCGAGCCCGTCGACGTCCTCGCGCATCGGGGATGAACCGCATCGTGAACGCCTCACCGACGAACCCGTCGACCACCTCGCTGAGCGGCTTCACGCCGAGCAGTTGCGGCTGCCGGAACCCCCGCTTGTACAACTGCGTCGCGATCGTCGACGTACTCACCCGCCGCAACGTCTCCAGCACGCCCTCGGGCAACGGTTCCAGCTCCGGATCGGTCATCGTGCTCAGCTCCTTCGGTCCGTGGGCGCGAGCGTCTTCCGCGCACGCAGGGGCAGCCCGGCCGCGCGGTAGCAGCGGTCGATCAGCTGCGCGGTGGCGACGGCGTCGTCCGGGCCGGTCGGCATGGGCGCCCCGCCGCGCAGTGCCTGGATGAACGCTTCGAGCTGGTAGATGTAGGACGAGCGGGTGCCCAGGTGCTCGGTCGTCTCGTCGGCCTCGGTGCGGACCACCACGCGGTCGTCCTTGTGCGGCTGGACGAAGTCCATGACGGTCGCCTCGCCGCGGCTCCCCACGACACGCAGGGTCATCTCGAACCGGGGATGCGCCATGCTGCACCGGACCGAGCCGGTCGCCCCCGACGGGAATGCCACGTCGGCTTCCAGCCACTCGTCGACGCCGGGTGCGCCGGCCCGTTCCTTCGCCCGGGCGCCGACCAGCTCCGGCTCGCCGCCGGCCCAGCGGCCCAGGTGGCGGTGGGCGTGCAGCCCGTAGCAGCCGAGGTCCATCAGTGCTCCGCCGGCGAGGTCGAACGACCAGCGCGGGTCACCCTCGTCCGGCTCCGGCATGGCGATCAGCGCGTCGACCCGCTGCAGCTCACCCAGCTCGCCGGCGTCGAGCAGCGCGAACAGCCGCTGCATCACCGGGTGGAACAGGTAGTGGAACCCCTCGACGACGGTGACCCCGGCGTCCTCCGCCGCGGCGCGCACCTCGTTCGCCTCGTCCGCGGTCGAGGCGAACGGCTTCTCGGAAAGGACATGCTTCCCGGCCGCGACGGCGGCGAGGTTCCACGGTCCGTGGAACGCGTTCGGCAGGGGGTTGTAGACGACCTCGACCTCGGGATCGGCCAGGACGTCGGCGTAGGAGTCCGTCGCGCGCTCGACACCGTGTTCGGCGGCGAAGGCCTCGGCGCGCCGCCGGTCCCGGGCCGCCACGGTGATGAGCCGGGTGCCGGTGGCGTGCGCCGGTTTGATGATCGCCAGCTCGGCGATGCGTGCCGCGCCGAGGATCCCGACCCGCAGTGGTTCCACCGAGAAGCGCCCGCCTGACGGCGTCGGCTTCTCGGACAAGCGCGGGGGCTCGGCGCCGGCGCTCATCCGGTGCTCCGCAGGACCGCGCGCAGGTTGTCCGCGCTGGTACGGACGTCGGCGACCGGGCCTTCGCCCTGCGGCGCGTCCTCCAGGATGGTGTCCTGTTCGAGGGTGTACCAGCCGTCGTAGTCGCGCTTGGTCAGGTACCCCACGATCGCGGCCACGTCGACGTCACCGGTGCCCAACGGCCGGTACATGCCCCGGGTGACGCCTTCGGTGTAGGTCCAGCGTCCGTCCTGCACGTTCTTCGCCTTTGCGGCGTCGACGTCCTTGAAGTGGACGTGCGCGACCCGTTCGGGCGCCTGCCGGGTGAGTTCGGCCGGGTCGGTGCCGCCGATGAGCAGGTGCCCGGTGTCCAGGCACAGCGCGATCGATGAGCCCTCCAGCACCCGCTGCACCTCGGCGGTGTTCTCGATCATCGTGCCGACGTGCGGGTGCAGCACGGCGCGAATGCCCTGCTCGGCCGCGACGGCGCTGATCCGGCTCAGGTTGTCCAGCAGCGTCTGCCAGCCCTGCTCGTCGAGCTCGGGGCGGCTGTCGTAGCCGTCCTGCCCGCTGATCGACGACAGCACCAGGGTCGACGCGTTCGACGCCACGTAGCCCTCGAGGATCCGCTCGACCTCGGGTACGGGGTCGTGGCTCGGTACGTGCAGCAGCAGCGGGGTGAACCCGCCGACGGCCTGGAGGCCGTGCTGCGCGAGGACCGTGGCCATCGCCTCCGGCTCGGCGGGCAGGAACCCCTCGGGCCCGAGCTCGGTGGCGAGCAGCCCGACCTCGCGCATCTCGGCGAGGACCTTGTCGGGCCCGAGCTGGTAGCCCCAGCCGGGCACCTCGCAGACGCCCCAGGAGATCGGGGCCCCGGCGATCCGGAACGGAGTGTCGGTCATCGATTCGCCCTTTCAGGATCGGTCACTGCTCCGGCGCGGGGCGGCCGCCCCGCACGGAGTGCGGGGTGGATGCGTCGTGGCCGGATCGGTCACTGCGGCGTCCCAGTCCGGGTTCGCCACGGCTGACGGTCGGAGGCCCTCGAGGACGTCGACGACGCCTCGGGCGGCGTCGGCGAAGGTCGCCGCCGTGGCCTTGCGGGTGAGTCCCATCAGGTGCGGGGTCAGGGACACGCTCGGGTGGTCGAAGATCGGGTGGTGCACCGGGGGCTCGGACTCGAAGACGTCGAGGCCGACGCCGGACAGCTGGCCCGACTCCAGAGCGGCGAGGGCCGCCTCCAGGTCGACGAGGCCGCCACGACCGCAGTTGATCAGGACCGCCCCCGACTTGGTCCGCGCCAGGAACGCGGCGTCGACCAGGTGGTGGTTCTCCGGCGTCAACGGCACGTGCAGGGTCAGCACGTCGCTCGCGGCGACCAGGGCGTCCAGGTCGGTGCAGGCCACCTCGGCCGGCGGCGGGGCGAACGGGTCGTAGGCGAGCACCCGCATCCCGAACGCCGCGGCCAGCTCACCGACCCGTCGGCCGATCCGGCCGTAGCCGACGATCCCGATGGTCGCGCCGTCGAGATCGCCGATCGGGCCGCCGGAGTCGCGCTCGGCCCACCGGCCGCCGGATACCAGGGCGGTCAGCGGAGCGACGCGCTTGACCAGGGCGAGCGTGTGCGCGAGGACACCCTCGGCGACGGCTCGGGTGCCGCTGCCGGGGGTGACGACGACGGCGATACCGCGGGCCGTCGCCGTCTCGAGGTCGACCAGGTCGGTGCCCACCCCGGTGCGGGCGAGCACGCGCATCCGCGGTGTGCGGTCGAGGAACGCGGCGTCGACCACCGCGTCCGCGCGGACGATCGCGCCCTCCGCGACGGCCAGGTCGGCCTCGGCCGGCTCGGCGACGAAGTCGATCCCGTCGCCGAGCACGCCGGTGACCAGGCCGGGGTCGACCTTCCCGAGGCCGACCACCAGCGGGCGACTCATCGCCCGGCTCCGACCGTCGCCGGCTCGCCGCCGTAGGTGGCGCCGGTGACGGCGGGCACCTTCACCCAGGAGCCGGTCTCGGCCGACTGGACTGCCGCGGAGACGACCTCGGCGGCCGACTGCGCGTCGTCGATGGTGCAGGCACCGGGCACGCCCTGAGTGACCGACTGCAGGAACTTCTTCGCCTCGATGACCTTGAGGTCGTCGTAGCCCATGCTGTTGCCGGGGCCGGGCTGGAACTTGCCGTAGTCACCCATGCCGGGGTTGCCCAGGATGGTGGTGTAGCCGGCGTTCGCGCCGCCGCGACCGACGGCGAGCTTGAGCTCGTTCATCCGCTCGAAGTTCCAGGACGCCGAGCCCTCGGTGCCGTAGACCTCGATCGACAGGCCGCACTGCGGCCCGACGACGACGCGGGAGCACTCCAAGGTGCCGACGGCGCCGGCGCCGCGGGAGTTCGGGGCGAAGCGGGCGAGCACGGCGGCGTAGTCCTCGTTCTCCACGGTGCCCATCTCGCCGTCCTCGATAACCGCGAAGTGCGTGCCGGTGCCCATCGGCAGGACGGGCCGCTCGGCGTGGATGATCGACGAGAGGGCGGTGACCTCGTCGATGGGGCCGACGACGTACTGCACCAGGTCGGCGACGTGGCTGAGCAGGTCGCCCATGGCGCCGCTGCCCGAGTACTCCTTCTGGAAGCGCCACGACAGGGCGCCCTTGGGCTCGGAGGCGTAGCCGTTGAGGAACACCGAGCGGATGTTGGTGATCCGGCCCAGCGTGCCGTCGGCGATCAGCTCGCGCATGCGCTCGATCGCCGGGGCGTGGCGGTAGTTGTAGCCGATGGAGGTGGCGACCTCGGCCTCGCGAGCGGCGGCGGCGACCTCGGCGGTCTCCCGGGCGTCGCGGCCGACGGGCTTCTCGATCCAGAACGGCTTGCCGGCCTTCGCCGCGGCGATGCCGATCTCGCGGTGCAGCATGTTCGGCGCGCAGATCGAGACGACGTCCACGTCGGGGTCGGCGAGGACCTCGCGGTAGTCGGTGGTGCCGCGCTCGTAGCCCAGCACGTCCTTGGCGTACTCGACGCGGTCCGGCGCGGTGTCGGCGGCGATGACCAGCCGGCACTTGACGCCCAGCTCGGGGTAGACCGAGGGCATGGCCTGGTAGGCGCGGGTGTGCAGCTTGCCCATCCAGCCGACGCTGATCAGGCCCACGCCGATCTCACGGGTCTCAGTCATGACGGAATCTCTTTTCGCAGAAGAAGGAATGGGGAGTCAGCCCAGCCAGAGCTGCTTCGACAGCCCGGCCTCGTACTCGGTGCGCAGGCGCTGGACGGTCTCGTCCTCCGACACCTCGGAGGGGGCGACGTCCCACCACGCGCCGGCACCGGGCAGGTCGATGTGCGGGATGACCGGGACGACGATCACGACCGGGCCCTGGTGGCCGCGGGTCTCGTCGAGCGCGGCACGCACCTCGACGGCAGTGTTCGCGCGGATGCCTCGGGCGCCGAGGCCCTGGGCGACCTGCACGAGGTCGACCTCGAGGTAGTCGCCGTCCAACCGCGGCTGCGCGCTGTCGACGCCCAGGTCGAGTGTTCCCTTGCGGTAGCGGAACTCGTTGCCGAACTCGGTGCCGTGGCGGCCCATCTGCAGCCGGTGGATCACCTGGTAGCCGCGGTTCTCCGGGATCACCACCGTGACGGCGATGCTCTCCTGCGCGGCGGTGACCAGCTCGGTGGGCGAGATGCAGGAAGGTGCCGTCGCCGATGAACACCACGACCCGCGAATCGGGGTTCGGGTCGGCGAGCCGGACGCCCATCCCGGCCGGGATCTCGTAGCCCATGCAGGAGAACCCGAACTCCAGGTGGCAGAACCGGCCCTCGGTCGCGTCCCACACCTTCTGCACGTCCCCGGGCGGACCGCCGGCGGCGGCGACGATCGTGTCGCCGGCCCGGGCGTGCTCCTGCATCAGGCCGATGACCTGGCCCTGCGTGAGCAGCGCGCCGGTGTCCGGAACGATGGCCGGATCGGTCAAGTCGGCCGGGATCGTCGCGCGGTCGAACGGGGTGTCCGGGTCCAGCGCGGCGGCGCGGATCGGCGCCCAGCTCTCCACGGCCGTGCGGACCTTGTCCTGCCACGCCTGCGGGGAGGTGAACCCGGCTGCCGCGACCTCGGCGGCGAGCGCGGCGAGGGCGCGCTTGGCGTCGCCGACGATGCTGGTGGCGCCCAGACGCTGGGCGTCGTAGCCGTTGACGTTGATCGACGCGAACTGCACGTCGGGGTTCTCGAACAGCGACTGCGACGCGGTCGGGAAGTCGGTCAGCCGTGACCCGACGGTGAGCACGAAGTCGGCCTCCCGGACCAGGTCGTTGTTGACCGGGGTGCCCTCCAGGCCGATCCCGCCGATCTGCCACCAGGCCCGCTGCTGCACCGCGCCCTTGCCGGCCATGGTCTCCAGGACGGGGATGCCGGCGGAGCCCGCGAGCGCCTCGAGCTCGGCGGTGGCGTCGGAGTAGATGACGCCGCCCCCGGCGATGATGATCGGCTTCTGCGCGCGGGCCAGCAGCCGGGCGACGTTCTGGACCTCGTCCGGGTCGGCGACGGGCCGGCGGATCACCCAGTCGCGCTCGGCGAGGAACTCGGCCGGGAAGTCGAACGCGTGGGACTGGACGTCCTGGGGCAGCGACAGCACCACGGCGCCGGTGTCGACCGGGTCGGTCAGCACACGCATCGCGTGCGGCAGGGCGGTGAGCAGCTGCTCGGGCCGGTTGATGCGGTCGAAGAACCGCGAGATCGGCCGGAACGCGTCGTTGACCGTCGCGTCGGCCTCGACCGGGTGCTGCAGCTGCTGCAGCACCGGACCCTGCCGGCGGGTGGCGTAGGTGTCGCCGGGCAGCAGCAGCACGGGCAGCCGGTTCACCGTCGCCAGCCCGGCGGCCGTGACCAGGTTCAGCGCGCCGGGGCCGATGGACGCGGTGACCGCGAGAGTGGTGCGACGGCGGTTCGCCTTCGCGTAGCCGATCGCCAGATGGGCCAGCGACTGCTCGTTACGGCCCTGCACGAACGGCATCAGGTCCGACAGCTGGTCCAGCGCCTGGCCCAGCCCGGCCACGTTCCCGTGGCCGAAGATGCCTAAGGTCGCGGGGATCAGCCGGCGGCGGCTGCGTTCTGGGGTATTGGCGTCGGCGACGGAGTACTGCTTGGACAGGTAGGTCACGACGGCCTGGGCGACGGTCAGCCGGACCGTCTTGCCCGAACGGCTGTTGCTCATGATGGTGGCTCCGAAGCTGTAGGGGGCGGGCGGTTACCAGGGCCGGCCGTGCAGGACGACCGTCTTCTCGTCGGTCATCTCGGCGACGGCGGTGCGCGGGCCTTCCTTGCCGATGCCGCTGCCCTTCAGCCCGCCGTAGGGCATGAGGTCGGCGCGCCACAGCGGCGTCCAGTTGATGTGGATGTTGCCGGCGTCGATCTCGCGGATGGCCCGGACGGCGCCGGCGATGTCAGCGGTGAAGATCCCGGCGGCCAGACCGAACGGGGTGCCGTTCGCCTGGGCGATGGCCGCTTCCCAGTCCTCGGCCTTGCTGACCGCGACAGCCGGCCCGAACAGCTCGTCCTGGCTGAACGGCGACGACGGGTCGACGTCGGCGACGACGGCGGGCTGGACGACGGCGCCGTCGCGCTCGCCGCCGGTGAGGACGCGTGCGCCGGCCTTCGCGGCCGCGGCGATCGACTCCTGAACCCGCTCGGCTTCCGCGGTGGTGATCAGCGTGCCCATGTTCGTGGTGGCCGCCGACGGGTCGCCGGTCTGGATGGCCTTCACCTTCGGGACCAGCGCATCGAGGAAGTCGTCGTTGATCGCCGGGTGGGCGATGACGCGCTGCACGGAGATGCACACCTGGCCGGCGTTGGCGAAGCCGCCGGTCGCGACGGCGCTCGAGGCCAGCTCGAGGTCGGCGTCCGGCATGATTACGACGGGACAGGAGGCGCCGAGCTCCAGCGACAGCTTCTTCACCCCGGCCCGGGCGGCGATGCGCTCGCCGATGCCGGTCGAGCCGGTGAACGACACCTTCCGCACCCGCGGGTCGGACACCAGCACGTCGCCCAACGAGCCACCCGGGCCGGTGAGCACCGACAGCACACCCTCCGGGAGGCCGGCGTCGACGAAGCACTCCGCCAGGGCCAGCGCGGTGAGCGGGGTGGTGCGGGCGGGCTTGAGGATCACGGCGTTCCCGGCCGCGAGCGCGGGGCCGATCTTGTGCAGCACCAGCAGCGACGGGAAGTTGAAGGGGGTGATCGCGACGACCACGCCGACCGGCTGGCGGACCGTGAAGCCGATCTTGTCGAAGCCGGTGCCCTTGTTCGCGTCCAGCGGCAGGGTGTCGCCGTAGAGCTGGGTCCCCTCGAACGCCGAGAGCCGGATCAGGTCACCCGAGCGGCCCGCTTCGACGGTCGCCTCGGTGATCGTCTTGCCGTTCTCGGCACTGATCGTCGCGGCGATCTGCGGGGTCCGCTCATCGGCCAGCTGGGCGGCCTTCAGCAGGATCCGCATCCGCTCGTGCGCCGGGGTGCGCCGCCACGTCGTCGCGCCACGCTCGGCCGCCTGCAGCGCCAGCTCGACATCGTCGCGGCCGGCGGTCGGGACGACGCCGACGACCGAGCCGTCGTAAGGCGATCGGACCTCCTCGGTCACACCCGAACGACCGGGAACCCACTGTCCCCCGATGAGCAAGTTCGTGCTCTTCAACGCTGTCTCCTCGATGTCTGGCCGGCTGGTGCCGCGACGGAATCCACGACGTACTGGACGATTTCCAGCTGTGTGGACAGACGTATCCGCACCTCAAAGAGTGCGGCCATGATTGTTGGACGCGTCCGAGTCGGAGTTGTGAACTCCAATTGGTCGTATGGTCCTACGAAAGCGAATATCCGGTCGGTTCGTCCGCCGGTGCCCTCGGTGACGTCCGGTGGGCCGGGCCCGCGGACAGGGACATCAGCGATGTGGACACGCCGGCCCGTTCAGCCACGTCCCGGATGGTGGGCCGGCGGCCGTTCGTCTCGCTGGTTCCCGGCATCTCCCCCCGGCATCGGTGGCGTGTTGGACCGGTCCAATATGACAGGGCCCACGAACGGCGTCAAGATGCTTCTCGCCCGTCGTTCGGAGACGCCTCGCTGCGGGTGCTACCGCATTCACGGTGTCGATCTTCCAAAGTGCCTGTGAGCCGCGCAAAAGCGCTCATGTCCATGAGCGAGGTGGTGTCTTGACTCGACTGGCTACCGGCTGGGTCCGACCAGGCACCGGAGTGTCGGCTCGGACATGAGGCGGGAGCGGAGACTGGTGTGGCGGGACCGGTCCAAATAAGATCGTCCCAACGTGGCGGGCTAGCGCCGCACGAGTTGGACATGTCCAACTCGGCGAACGTAGGCTCGCCGCACAGACAGTTCGCACGCGCGACGAGGTGTGTCGCCGCGGTGATGACGAGGATCGACGGGAGCCGACGTGGCGCCAGACCCGACGCCGGGCCGTCCACCGACCATTCGGACCGTCGCCGCCCACGCCGGCGTGTCGAAGTCGCTGGTGTCGCTGGTCCTGCAGAACTCACCCCGGGTGAGTGAGTCGAAGCGCCAGGCTGTGCTGAAGGCCGTCGCCGAGCTCGGATACCGCCCGGACCCGGTGGCGCGCAGCCTCGCCGAGCGCCGTACCCGGACCGTCGGTGTCGTCATCGACGACCTGTCCAATCCCTGGTACGTCGAGCTCCTCGACGGGCTGAGGCCGGCGCTGCACGGGCACGGGCTCCGCCCGCTCCTCGCGGATGGGCACACCGAGCCGGATGCCGTTCGGGCACTCGCCGACCTGCGGGTGGACGGGCTCGTCCTGGTGGGGACCCCGACGCTCTCGGCGATCGACCAGGTCGAGTCGCTGGCCGGCCAGATCCCGACCGTCGTCGCGGGGACTCGTGAACCCCGGTTGTCCTCCGTCGACGTGGTGGCGAACGACGACTACCGCGGTGCTCAACTGGCGACGGCCCACCTGCTCGAGCTGGGACATCGCCGGATCGCGCACATCGTCGGGGAAGGCGAGGTGGGCCGGCTCCGCCGGGCCGGCTTCGAGGCGACCATCGCCGACGTCGACTCCCATCCTCGATGCGCCGCGGGGGACTGGACCGAGGCCTCCGGACGGCGGGTCGCGATCGAGTTCCTGCGCCTGTCGGATCGGCCGACGGCGATCTTTGCGGCGAACGACCTGTCGGCGGTCGGCGTGCTGGCCGCGGCGGACGAACTCGGCCTGCGGGTTCCCGAGGATCTGTCGGTCGTGGGGTACGACAACACCGTGTTCGCCCGGCTGCACCGCCTGTCGTTGACCACGATCGACGGCCACATCGCCGAGGTGGGGCAGGTGGCAGGCCGGACGCTCACCGCGCGCATCGACGGGGACGACGGCACGGTCGGGACGCGCCTCCTCACGCCCGCCTTGGTGGTGCGGTCGTCGACCGGCGCCCCGCCGTCTCGTTGACTTCCCCGCGGACTTCTGTCATTTTGGACCGGTCCAAACTCTTGTTTGGCATCGTGAGCTCCGAAGGGGTGGCTGTCTCGATGACCCTGCCGAATCAACCGTCCGGCCCGCTCGACAACGGGCGGCTCCGTGCCCGACTCGCAGCGGGGGAGATGACCGTCGGAACCTTCCTCGGAACGGCGTCGCCGATCACCGCCGAGGTGTGCGCGGCCGCGGGCGTGGACTGGCTGTTGCTCGACCTCGAGCACGGCGCCGGCGGTGAGGAGCAGGTACGCGCCACCGTGCCGGCTGCCGCCGCCTACGGCGTCCCCACCGTGGTCCGCGTCGAGTCCGATGCCCGCATCCGGATCGGCCGGGTTCTCGACAGCGGTGCGGCGGGGGTGATGTTCCCGAGGCTCGACGACGCCGAGCAGGTCCGAGCGGCCATCCGGCACCTCTACTACCCGCCGCGGGGTGACCGGGGGGTCGCGACCTACAACCGCGCCTGCCGCTTCGGGCTCGACCCCGGCGCGCTGGACCGTGCAAACGACGAGGTCCTCGGGATCGTGCAGATCGAGTCCGTCCGGGCCGTCGCCGCCGCGGAGGAGATCGCCTCGATCGACGGCGTCGACGTGCTCTTCGTCGGTCCGCGCGACCTGACTCACGATCTCGGCGTGCCGGGCCAGACGACCGCGCAGGTGTTCGTCGACGCCTTGGCGCAGGTCCGCGACGCCGCCCACAAGCACGGGAAGTCGTGCGGGCTGCTGGTCAGCGACGGTGCTGCTGCAGCGGCCAAGTTCGCCGACGGCTGGAGCTTCGTCACCGTCGGTTCGGATTCCACGCTGCTCGCCACCGCCGTGACCACTCAGCTCGCGCGGGCTCGCACGGCCGAGCGGGCCTGAGGGGTTGACGACCCCGAAATCGTCTGCGACGGTTGGACCGGTCCAACGCCCGACACGCCGCCGTGCGGCGGCGAGGAGGCCCGATGATGCCCCTGCTCGACAACAAGGTCGTGTTCGTCAGCGGCGGTAGTCAAGGCCTCGGGGCCGCGATCGCCAGGGCCGCGGTGCGCGAAGGCGCCCGGGTCGTCGTCACCGGTCGCCGCGCGGAGCCCGGTGAGAAGCTCGTGGCCGAGTTCGCCGAGCAGGGCGTCGCGGCATTGTTCGTGCAGGCCGACGTGAGCGACGTCGCCCAGGCCCAAGCGGCGGTCGCGAGGGCCGTCGCGGAGTTCGGCCGGGTCGACTGCCTGGTCAACTCGGCCGGGCTCACGACCCGGGGCACGCTGGTCGACACCACTCCCGAGCTGTTCGACGCCCACATCGCCGTCAACCTCCGTGGCCCCTTCTTCACCATGCAGGCCGTCGTGAAGGACATGCTCCGCCGTGGCGCTCCGGGGACGATCGTGAACGTCATCTCCATCGCCGAGCTCGGCGGTCAGCCGTATCTCGCCCCCTACGTCGCGGCCAAGGCGGGGCTCGCCGGTGCTACCCGCAACGCCGCGCACGCCCACCGGTGGGACCGAATCCGGATCAACGGCGTGGACATCGGGTGGACCGACTCCGAGGGCGAGGACGCGACCCAGCGCGCATTCCACGGCGCGGGCGACGACTGGCGGGAGAAGGCCGCGGCGTCCGTGCCGATGGGCAAGCTGGGCCAGGTCGACGAGATCGCCGACTTCGTCGTCTTCCTTCTGTCCGACCGCAGCGGTGTCGTCACCGGATCCGTCATCGACTGGGACCAGGACGTGCACGGCGGCTCGGACTAGTCGTCTTCCCTCTCCATTCCTGTTCCTCATCCCTATTCCGTATCCGGGAGTTCCCATGAGAATCGGTCTGATCGGACTCGGCCGGATCGGTGCATTCCACGCCGAGACGCTGTCGAACCTGCCGTCGGTCACGTCGCTCGTCGTGACCGACGCCGTCCCCGCGGCCACCCAGGCCGTCGCCGAGCGCCTCGGCGTCGAGACCGCCGACTCGCCGGAGAAGCTGCTCGCCGCCGGGATCGACGGTGTCGTCATCGCCGCCGCCACCGACGCGCACCCCGAGCTGATCATCGCGGCGGCCGACGCCGGGGTGCCGGTGCTGTGCGAGAAGCCCGTGGCCCGCACGATCGGTGAGGGGGTCGCCGTCGGTCGCCGGGTCGCCGCGACCGGGGTACCGATCCAGATCGGGTACCCGCGCCGGTTCGACCCCGGCTTCACCGCCGCTCGGGCCGCCGTCGCGAGCGGCGAGCTGGGCTGGCTGCACACCGTCCGCTCGACCACGCTGGATCCGGCCCCGCCGCCCGCGGCCTACGTCGCCGTCTCCGGCGGGATCTTCCGTGACTGCAGCATCCACGACTTCGACACCGTCCGGTGGGTGACCGGCCAGGAGGTGGTCGAGGTCTACGCGACGGGATCGGACCGGGGCGACCCGATGTTCGCCGCGGCCGGCGACGTCGCCACGGCCGCAACCGTGCTCACCCTCCAGGACGGCACGCTGGCACTGGTGTCCAACGCCCGCTACAACGCGGCGGGCCACGACGTGCGCATGGAACTGCACGGCTCGGAGGGCAGCATCGCGGCCGGCCTCGACGACAAGCTCCCGCTCCGGTCCGTGGAACCGGGCGTCGAGTTCCCGACGGGCAAGCCGTACGTGTTCTTCATGGACCGCTTCGCCGCCGCCTTCCGCGCCGAGCTGTCGGCGTTCGTCGAGGTCGCCGCCGGCACCCGGCCGTCGCCGTGCACCATTGACGACGCACTGGAGACCGGCTGGGTGGCCGAGGCCGCGACGTTGTCGCTGGCCGAGCACCGGCCCGTCCGCATCGACGAGGCGAAGGACCGGCTGAGCTGACGACCGGTCGGGCGACTCGCTGGACCGAGGTGCTGCACGCCGGCCTCACGTCGACGCGACGTCACCTCATCGGGAGGGCGAGGACCTGACGGGCGAAGCCGCGTTCGGTGATGACGCGGCGGGCGACCTCACCCAGGAGCAGGTCATGCCCGCGGGAGTAGCGGCGCATGCGGTCGAACGCCGTGTCCATGGTCAAAGTCCCCTGCTGGGCAAGGACGCCTTTGGCATGTTCGATGGCGACCCTGCTGTTGAGTGCGGCCTGGAGTTGTTCGGTGACGACCTCGCCGTGGCGCATGGCGCGTTCCTGCAGGATCCCGATGGTCGCGACGTCGGCCAGGGCCTGCCCGAGGTGGAGGTCGGCGTCGGGGAGCGGGCCGGGGCGGGTGTGGAACAGGTTCATCGCGCCGATGGCATGTCCGCGCAAGCGCAGTGGCAGGGCGTGTACGGAGCGGTAACCGCCGCGCCCGGACAGCGCGGCGATGAAGTGCGGCCAGCGGCCGGCGGCGTCGTCGAGGTCGGTCACCGTCACCGGCTGCCCGGTGCGCACGCAGTCGACACAGGGGCCCTGGTCGGCCTGGATCTGCATGAGCTCGGTCCAGTCGGCCTCTTCGCTGGAGGCCACGACCCGTAGTTGGCCGCGGGGATCGACGAGCATGATCCCAGCGGCGTCGGCGGACAACAGCGCCACGCTGTACCCGACGAGCCGGTCGAGTACCTCGATGACGTCGTAGTCGCTGACGAGCGTGTCGGCCAACTCGACGAACGCCCTGCTCAGCAGTGCTTCGCGGTCGTTGTGAACGTGGCTCACGATCGACTCCCTTCCAGGGGCGGGTCGGTGGCCGACGACGCTTCTCGTGATGTGGTGGCTAGAGGCGGTCGTTCGCTGTCACGGGGGTCACGGTCGGCGAACGTGTGCGCGGCCCGGCCGCGGGTACCCGACCAGTACGGGATCTCGACCTGGCGTACGCCGGAGTCCACACGCCCAGCTTCAGTACGGCCTCCGGACCTCGGGCCACACGTATCAACGGCTCGCAGCCTGCTGTGGTCCGAGACCGAGGAGAACGCTTCACTATATGTCCACATCGACCGTTTTGGCGTCTGCCAAGAAGAAGGCGCCCGCACAGCCCCTTCTCGACGGCAAGAAACCCCGCTTCGAGTTCGTGATCGTGCACGTCTTCGTGCTGCTGCCGATGCTGGCGCTCGTCGCCGCGGTACCCCTGGCCTGGGGATGGGGTCTGAGCTGGCTCGATGCCGGACTCGCCGTCGGCTTCTACTTCCTGTCCGGGTTCGGCGTGACCGCCGGGTTCCACCGCTACTTCACCCACCGCGCGTTCAAGGCCAACCGGGGCCTGCGCAACGCGCTGGCGATCGCCGGGAGCCTCGCCCTCCAGGGCGACGTCCTCACCTGGGTCGCCGATCACCGCCGTCACCACGCCTTCACCGACAAGGAGGGCGACCCGCACTCGCCCTGGCTGTTCGGCACCACCCCGGCCGCGGTGGCGCGCGGATTCTGGCACTCCCACATGGGATGGACCTTCAACAGGGACCGGACCAACGTAGCCCGCTTCGCTCCCGACCTGCTCGCTGATCGCGACATCAGCCGTATCGGCCGGCAGTTCCCGCTGTGGACCTTGGTGAGCCTTCTCAGCCCGGCGCTGCTCGGGGGCTTGATCACCATGAGCTGGTGGGGCGCGCTCACCGCGTTCTTCTGGGCCGGCCTTGTCCGTGTCGCGGTGTTGCATCACGTCACCTGGTCGGTCAACTCGATCTGCCACATTGTCGGCGACCAGCCCTGGACCCACCGTGACCGCTCCACGAACGTCTGGCCGCTGGCCATCGCCTCGATGGGCGAGTCGTGGCACAACCTGCACCACGCCGACCCCACCTGCGCCCGTCACGGCGTCGCTCGGGGCCAGATCGACATGACCGCCCGGCTGATCTGGGTGTTCGAGAAGCTCGGCTGGGCCCACGACGTCCGCTGGCCCACCCCGAAGCGCCTGGCCCGGCTCCGCACGAGTGCACAGGATTGACTTTTCCCCGCTGTGAACGGCGGGGATTCTCCCGGTCGCCCGGGAGGGTTCCTGCTTCACAGACGACTGCCTGCGTGCGCTTGCGCGCGCGCAGGTCTGACGCCGTCTCCACAGGCCAGGACCGCCAGCCCGGCGGCACGAATGGTGCGGGCCGCGTTGACGTCGCGGTCGTGGGTCGCGCCGCAGCGGCACGTCCACTCCCGCACGCCGAGCGGCATCCCGTCGCGGAGCGCCCCGCACGCCGAGCACACCTTCGACGAGGGGAACCAGCGGTCGACCACGACCAGGTCGCGGCCGTACCACCGGCACTTGTACTCCAGCATGCCCCGCAGCTCCCGCCAGCCCGCATCCGAGATGGCGCGGGCCAACGAGTGGTTACCGAGCATGTTGCGGACCTGCAGGTCCTCGATCACGACCGCTTGGTTCTCGCGGACGAGCCGAGTCGACAGCTTGTGCAGGTGGTCCCGGCGCCGGTCGGTGATCCGCGCGTACACCTTGGCCACCTTCCTGCGTGCCTTCTCCCGGTTCGCCGACCCGCGCTGCTTGCGGGCCAGCACCCGTTGCGCCCGGGCCAACCGGGCCCGGTCACGGCGCTCGTGGCGGGGGTTGGTGACCTTCTCCCCGGTGGACAGGGTGACCAGCGACGTGACCCCGGCGTCGACACCGACCACGGCATCGGTCGGCGGGCCGTCCTGGACGAGACCTCGCACAGCAGCGACACATGCCAACGCCCGGCCGCGTCCCGCGACACGGTGACCGTGCTGGGCTCGGCACCCTCGGGCAGGGGCCGCGACCAGCGGATCGCGAGCGGCTCGGCCATCTTCGCCAACGTCAGCTGCCCGTCTCGCCAGCGGAACGCCGACCGGGTGTACTCGGCAGAGGCCCGCGAGCGCCGCTTGGACTTGAACGTCGGGTACTCGGCCCGCTTCTCCCAGAAGTTCGTGAACGCGCCCTGCAGGTGCCGCAGGCCCTGCTGCAACGGCACCGACGACACCTCGCCGAGGTAGGCCAGCTCGGGGTCGCGCTTCCACGCGGTGAGCATCGCCGAGGACTGCACGTAGGTCACCCGGCGCTGCTCGCCGTACCAGGCCTTGGTGCGGGCCTCCAACGCCAGGTTGTAGACCTTCCGGACGCAGCCGAACGTGCGGTTCAGCTCCTGGGCCTGCTGGTCGGACGGGTAGAAGCGGTATTTGTACGCCCGCTTCACCACCCGACTCCCCATGCTCAAATGATAGCGGCTCGCCGTGTGAGGTCCCGTCTACCCCTACGAATGGAGCGGCTCCTCCCCGGCATGAATGCCGGGGTATCCGCCGATAGGAGTGCCTGATGACCGGTAGCCGCTCATGCGGGGGAGCCGGGCGCGGAACCCGCTCGGCCACGGGACTCCGCGAAGCCCCGCAGCGGCGACTACTCCCTGGGCGCCCCACACCGCCGGGCTGCGCGATCTACTCGCCATCCTCGACCTGGAGCGGGCCCGGTGGATTCGCCGTGACCGCGAAGGTCCTGCGGGTCGTGTCGGCCGAGTCCGTGGGAATCCGCCAGGGCGCGCCCTGGCTGGACGTGCTGGGCTTCCACGGCTTCATATATGCGGTAGTCCAGAATTGCGTACCGGGTGTCGAGCGGTGCAACGTTTGGTCCCAGCGCGGAAAGTCACGTTTTATCGAAATCCGAGCGCCTGACGACCGTCGGCGCCGGGGAGCACTCCAATCAGGCCCTTCATGAGGGCTTGCAGAACGGGCCCGCCCTCGGCCCTCGGCCGTCCAGCGACACGAGCACCGGCTGTGCACGTGGCCGGCCTCGATGGGTCGCGGTGATGCCCGGCGTGCCATATCATTCGCCTGTCGCACCGCGGGTGGTCGCGACGTCAGTGGAGAGGCCTCGGACTCGTCGTAGGAGCCCGAGTTTCCGCCTCGATGTCGAGTGCGCGGCGCCCCCGACCCCGGCCCGTCACCGCCAACTCCGGTGGTGTCGTGCTCGGGCCTCTTCCCCTACGGCCCGGTGGCAGGGCGGACGGAGAACGACGGTGACCGCCAACGACTCACTTCCTGAATTTCGCCCGCCGACGTCCACGGACGGCTACCTCGACATAGAGGTGGTGTGCGACGAGGCAAGTGAGGCGGTGATCTTCGTCTGGGGTGAGCTCGACCGGGACTCTGTGCCGCTGCTGACCGGGTGTCTGCAGGAGATCCTGGAGACCCGCGGCGGGGATCTGACTGTGGTGGTGAACCTGGCAGGGGCGACGTTCATCGACGTCGGTGGGATGTGCTCCTTGTTCGACATCGCGGGGTTGGCGCGGGATCGGGGTGCGCGTCTCTATCTGGCCGGGTGTAGTGCGCAGTTGGTGCGGCTGCTGCGTCTCGCCGACCTTTTCGACGGGCTCAACGTGATTCCGTCCGGGCGGATCTGACGCTGTCGACCTCCACTCTCGTCGTCCGCGCGACGCCTGACCGACTCGCGGACGACGTCCGTCATGGACGACGCGATAGCCGGGGGGTCGGCCACTTCGGACGCGGTCGAGAGCCGCGTTGATCTCCCCGAGCGGTACGTACCGGAGACTGCGGCGCAGCGCGAGCAAGGTTCGTCAGTGGGCTGGCGAGTTGCTGCGATGACCGCGGGGCGCAGGTCCTCGTGGGTGACCCACGCGGCTGCGGTCGAGGACGTTCTCGACCGAGCGCTGGGAGAGGGGAGGTGTCATGACCGATCCGTGCGCCTGTGGTGGGGAGTGCGACCGCGACCGCAGCTGCCGCAGGCTGCTGGCGTTCCTCGGTGCGGCGATGGTCGCCACGGGCCAGCCGGTCCACGAGGTCGAGGACGAGCTGCGGGAGGTGGGTCGCCACCTCGACGCGCCCGACGTGCAGGTTGCCGCGGGGCCGACCGGCGTGCATGTCGGTCTGGCCAGCGGTGATCCGGCCACCTTCGAGTCGGTCGACGGGCGGCTGCGACTCGACCAGGCCGCCGACGTCCGGCTCATCCGACACCTGCTCGTCACCGACCGGATCGATGTCGAGCAGGCCCTCGACCGGCTGCGGGGCCTGCGTGGCAAGCCATTGCGCTACCCGGCGTGGCTGGCCGAGGGCGGGTTCGTGGCTGTGGCCGTGGGGATCTGCCTCATCCTCCAGCCGGGCGTGCCGAACCTCGGCGCGGCTGCGGTGGGTGGCGCCATCGTCATCGGGCTGTCCCGGGCGGCGCGAGTGCACCCTTCGCTGCTCGCACTGCTCCCGACGGTCGCCGCCTTCGCGGTGTCCGCTCTGGTCTTCGCGGCGGCCGACGCCGGTCTGCTCGCCGGCGCGTTGCGCACGGTGCTGCCGCCGCTCGCGGTACTGCTGCCTGGTGCCCTGATGGTGACCGGACTGTCGGAGTTGGCCGCCGGCGCCATGGTCGCCGGGTCGTCCCGGCTGATGTACGGCACGGTTCAGCTGCTGTTGTTCGCCCTGGGTGTCGCCGCGGCGGCCGCGTTGCTGGGGACACCTGCGCAGTTGCTCGGCAACGTCAGGGTGACCGAGCTCGGCTGGTGGGCGGCGCCGTTGGGCCTGGTGGTCATCGGGGTGGGGATCACGCTGATGGAGGGCGTGCCCGTGCGGCTGACGCCGTGGGTGTTGGCGGTGTTGGTCGTGACCTTTCTGGTGCAGCTCGCAGGCCAGCATTTCGGCGCGCCGGTGCTGGGCAGCTTCCTGGGCGCCATGGCGGCGAGCATCGGCGCGTCGACCGCAGAACTGGTGCACCGGCAGCTGCCCCGGCTTGTGGTCTTCCTGCCGTCGTTCTGGTTGCTGGTCCCCGGCAGCCTGGGGCTGATCGGGGTCAGCGAGGTCGCGATCGTGCCGGGGGAGCGTTCGACCGTGGCATTCGACGTGGTGGGCGTGATCCTGGCGATCGCCATGGGTCTGCTGGTGGGGTCGGTGGTGTCGCGTGCTCTGCGCGCGCTCGCCGGCCGTGTACTGCGCACGGCCGGATGAGGGACGCACGGCTCAGGGTCAGCGGTCGATTGTTGACGAACGGGCCGTAGACCTCGGCGGTGGCGTAGATGCGCCATCCCCTTGGATGGTGCTAGGATGGTGAGCAGATGGGAAACCATCTGAAGCCCGTGCGTCGCCATCGGGGCCGACACACAGGGCAACCCGGCACGGCCCTCTGGCCGACGCCGAGGTTCCACATTCCTTGAGACGGAGTTCTCCCATGGACGACAACCGAACCACCGGCATGCCCGAAGCACTGCGTCTCATCCGAGCGGGGCAGCTCGACGAGGCGATCGCGCTCCTGCAGCACACGTTCGCCGCCGGGCTTCCCACCTCGACGACCGCTGCCAGGGGCAGCGGCCCGGGTATTCCCGGACTGCCGCTCGACGTCCCGCTGTCGGGGAGCCACCGCGCACCGCCCGCCGTTCCCGATATCGGCGGGATGCTCGACAAGCTTCGGGGCGCGCTGGGCTCGGCGCAGCCCGCGGGCGGCCTGTCCGGCCTACTCGGCAACCTCCCCGGCACCGGCGCTGGGCACCCCGGCGCGGCGGAAGCGGCGGCCGCCCCCGGCGGCGAGATCCGTCACCTCAGCCACACCGAGGTGGCCGGGACCCGCAGCTACGACCTCTACATCCCGACCGGCTACACCGGCGAGCCCGTCCCGCTGGTCGTCATGCTGCACGGCGGCAAGCAGAATGCTCTCGACTGCGCCGCGGGTACCCGCATGAACGACCTCGCCGAGCAGCACACCTTCCTCGTGGCCTATCCCGAGCAGCCCACGTCGGCGAATGCCGGCGGCTACTGGAACTGGTTCAACCCCGCCGACCAGCAGGCCGGCGCGGGGGAGCCGTCGATCATCGCCGGCATCACCCGCCAGGTCATGGCCGACCACCGGGTGGATCCCGACCGGGTCTTCGTCGCCGGGCTCTCGGCCGGCGGGGCGATGTCGGCGGTCATGGCCGCCACGTACCCGGAGCTGTACGCCGGGGTCGGGGTGCATTCCGGGCTCGCGTACGGCGCCGCGAACGACGTCGGATCGGCCTTCGCCGCCATGCAGGGTGGAGGTTCCCCGGCCGCGGCCGGCCAGGTGCCGCTCATCGTGTTCCACGGTGACGCCGACGGGCTCGTGGCTCCGGTGAACGCCGACAAGCTCGTCGCCGCCCGCCT
The DNA here is from genome assembly GCA_963780835.1 of uncultured Actinomycetota bacterium. Lineage (GTDB taxonomy): Bacteria > Actinomycetota > Actinomycetes > Mycobacteriales > Pseudonocardiaceae > Pseudonocardia. The sequence goes on from CAWADQ010000040.1 coordinate 26,920, forward strand.
GGACGCAGTAGGCGCCTCCGTGTCGACCACGACCGAACGCGACGAGCGGGCCAGCCGCGCCGCCGTCCGCACCGTTTACACCGATGCCGACGGCGCTGTCGTCGCAGAGTCCTGGACCGTGCACGGCGGCGGGCACGCCTGGTACGGCGGTAGCCCGGTCGGGTCCTACACCGACCCCATGGGCCCGGACGCGTCCGCGGAGATGATCCGGTTCTTCCTCGCCCACGGCCGCCGGTCCTGACCCGGATGCGGGGCGGGGCGGACGATGCACCACCCGTCCGCCCCGCGCCGCGGGATCACACGCCTCCCGGTCAACGGAGGGGGAACGGAATGGGGGTCAAGCGGGGGTGTAGCGTTGCTGCGAGAGCTTTCGGTGTTCGTGTGATGCACGCTCGCGGGAATGTCCTCAGGCGTACGGCGACAGGGTGGACCTGGCGGGTACGCCGACCGGTTGAACCCGCGCGTCGCGGGAGGCCACCATTACCCGTTGGGAGCGAATTACATGGCACAGGGAACCGTGAAGTGGTTCAACGGAGAGAAGGGCTTCGGCTTCATCGCCGTCGACGGCGGCGGTGCTGACGTCTTCGTTCACTACTCCGCGATCGACGCCGGCGGCTACCGCAGCCTGGACGAGGGGCAGCGTGTGGAGTTCGACGTCGAGCAGGGCAACAAGGGTCCGCAGGCGACCAGCGTGCGCGTGGTCTGATCATCCGGCTGCCGGATTCGGGGCGGCGGGGGCCAGCAGGTCGGTGGCGAGGTCGGTCTCGACGATCTGGCGGGCCACGTCGGTGAGCCGCAGGTTGTGGGCGCGGGCGTAGCCGCGCAACCGGTCGAACGCGATGTGCATGTCCAGGTTTCCTCGCTGGGCCAGGACACCCTTGGCCTGCTCGATGATCACTCGGCTGTTCAACGCGGCCTGCAGTTGCTCAGCGAGCACCTCACCACGGCGGATCGCCCGTTCCTGCAGGATCCCGATCGTCGCGACGTCGGCCAACCCCTGGCCCAGCGCCAGGTCGGCCTCGGGCAGCGACCCCGGTGCATCGTGGAACAGGTTCAGGGTGCCGATGGCCTGCCCACGCAGCCGCAGCGGCAGTGCGTGCACCGAGCCGTAGGTACCGCGTTCCTGCAGCGCGGCGACGAACCGCGGCCAGCGGGCAGCGGCGTCGGCGAGGTCGGCGGCGCTGACCGGGGCACCGGCGCGGAAGCACTCCACACAGGGACCCTCGTCGGCCTCCAACTGCAGCAGCTCCATCCATTCGCTCTGCTCGTTGGTGGACGCCACCACCCGCAGCGTGGCCTGCGCATCGGCCAGCATGATCCCCGCAGCCTCCGCGGCGAGCAGTTGCACGCTGTAGCCGGCCAGCCGGTCGAGCACGTCGATGACGTCGTAGTCATCGACCAGCGTGTCCGCCAACCCGACGAATGCCTCGATCAGCAGCGCCTCCCGCCCCGTCCCCTGCTCCGTCATCGCCGATCCCTCCTTCCGGTTCGTCATGGATCTCACCTGTCCTTCGTGAAGCGCAGCCGCCGCGCCACCACATCACGGGCGACGTCACCCAGGAGCCGCTGCTCGGCGAACGCGTGGGCGCGCAACCTGGCGAACGCGTCGGCCGCGCTGATCCCGAGCTGGGCCACCACCATGCCGGTAGCCTGATGGATCTCCGCTCGGCTGCCCCAGGACCGGTCCCAGGCCTGCTCGTCTCCGGTATCGATGCGCAGCCCCAAGAGGAGCAACGTCGCCGCATCCGCAGCACTGAGCGCGTCCTGCATGTGGGCCGCGCTGAGCGCTCCGGGGGTGCGGCGGTAGAGATCCAACACACCCACATCGATGGCGCCCCACTGGAGCGGCAGCGCGAAGATCGCCCGCACGCCGGTCTGCTCGGCGACCGCGGCGGCGTAGACCGGCCACCGGGCCGTTTGCGCCGGATCGTTCATGTCGGGCACCAGCACCGGGCGCCGGGACACCGCCGCGTCGATACAGGCCCCCTCGCCCAGGCCGAACTGGAGATCCTCCAGCAGATCGGCGGTCGCGTCACTGGCAGCCACCGTCTCCCGCAAGGCGCTCGCGGTGAGCAGCGAGATCGCCGCGCCGTCGACGTCCAGGCCCTGCACACACGCCCGGCAGATCGCCGCGGCCAGGACGCGATCGTCCTTGGTGTCACGGGCGATCGCCAGCAAGGCCCGCGTCACCGCACCCAGCTCAGGCATCTGGGCCACCCCGACGACACAGCCAGAAACCGATCAACTTCATGCTCCCGACCCCCGTTCAGCCCGTTCAGCCCGTTCAGCATTTTTACATTGACCCACCCGATATCAGTCAGTACCGACCAACCAGCTCGACCGCCGACCCGTACGGGTCGGTCATCTGCCGGGTGGCAGGGCATGGTGGCGGCTCCCGTCGCAGTCGCCCGCGCGCTTCACCCCTCTCGGACGTGGCCACAGGCCGTGATCGATGTGATCCCGGCTCAGTTGCCGTACAGCACCGCTTTCGGCGACACCTTCGGCAGCAGTGCCCACACGGACTTGCCGTCGTGGAACGTGGTCACACCCCAGTGCGTCGACACCGCGGCGACGACCTGCAATCCGCGCCCGCGGCGGCTGCACTGGTCGACCGGCCCAGGTTGCGGTGGCGGACAGGGGTAGAAGTCCCGCACCTCGATCAGCAGTCCCTCGCCGTTGACGCTCACGTCGAGCGTGCACGCCGTGCCCGCGTGGTCGACCACGTTTGCGACGAGTTCGCTGGCGACCAGCTCCGCGTCGTCGCACACCTCGTCCACGATTCCCCAGGCGAGACAGGCGGACCGGATCACAGCACGTGCTCGGCCCGGCGAGCTGACCTCGGGTGGCAGGTCCCGACGCCGGCTCGCCCGGTCCGTATCGGGGGTCTGCACGGCTTCGGATACCCGACCTGCAGCAGCCGAACCCGCATGCCGCCGGCAGCGGCGTCATCAGCCGGGTCAGGCTCGCGGCGGAGAGGTCGAGACGGCGGGCCGATGAGATGCCGGTCGCTTGCTGCGGACGTCTTGACGGGCGTGAAGCATGTGCCGAGAAACCGACGCACATCCTCATTCACGACGACGCGACCTTGGAGTGTTCGTGCCCCTGCCCCAGGACGAGCCCATCGCGACCTCTGCAGTCGAGCCTCTCGTCGAGGCGATACCTGGGCCTGCGGTCCACCTCCGGGCCGCCGGGGTGAGTCTGGTGCTCGTCGCTCGCGACGATGCGCTGCCCTCGGTGCTGCACTGGGGTCATGATCTCGGCGACCTGACCGCTGAGGAGCTGGCGGCGCTCGCGGTCGCCGGCATCCCGGGCACGGTGCCCAATGATCTCGACGACCCCACTCCGTACGGTGCGCTGCTGCCGGAGCATTCGTCGGGCTGGAACGGGCGGCCCGGTCTCGCAGGTTCCCGGTCGGGGCGAGGATGGTCACCTCGGTTCGTCCTGACCGGGATCCGGTCCACCACCGACCCGGCGGGTGGCGGGCGGGTCGTCGCCACCGGTGTCGACGAGATGGCCGGGCTCTCGGTCACGATCGAGGTGGAGCTGCTGCCGTCGGGCCTCGTGCGCCAGCGCGCGGCGGTGATGTCCACAGCGGGATCCGAACGCGCCGGGGAGACGTACGCGGTCGACGGGCTCGTCCTCACCCTGCCGGTGCCGCCGGTGGCCACCGAGCTGTTCGATCTCGCCGGGCGCTGGGGCCGTGAGCGGTCCCCGCAGCGGCTGCCGTTCGTGGTGGGGGTGCACTCGCGGGAGAACCGGCGTGGGCGCACCGGCCCGGACGCGCCGCTGATCCTCGCGGCCGGCACCGCGGGCTTCGACACGCGCCGGGGCGAGGTGTGGGCGGTCCATGTGGCGTGGAGCGGCAACCACGTCACCTACGCCGAGCGGCTGTCGACCGGCTTCGCCGTGCTCGGGGGCGGCGAGTTGCTGCTGCCCGGCGAGATCACGCTCGCGGCGGGGGAGAGCTACACCGGCCCGTGGGTGTACGCCGCCCACGGCATCGGTCTCGACGGCCTGGCCGCGCGCTTCCACACACACCTGCGCGCCCGTCCGCACCACCCACGCCGCCCGCGGCCGGTCGTGATGAACACCTGGGAGGCGGTGTACTTCGACCACGACCTCGGCCGGCTCACCGAGCTGGCCGGCTTGGGCGCGGAGGTCGGCGTCGAGCGGTACGTCCTCGACGACGGTTGGTTCCGCCACCGCCGCGACGACTCCGCCGGGCTGGGCGACTGGTACGTCGACGAGGACGTCTGGCCCGACGGCCTGCACCCACTGGTCGACGCCGTGCGCGGGCTCGGCATGGAGTTCGGGCTGTGGGTCGAGCCGGAGATGGTCAACCTGGACTCCGACCTCGCCCGTGCGCATCCCGACTGGGTGCTCGGCACCGGCGGCCGGACACCCCTGCCGTCGCGCAACCAGCAGGTGCTCGACCTCGGCCATCCCGATGCCTACGCCTACATCCTCGAACGGCTCGATGCCCTGCTGACCGAGTACCCCATCGCGTACCTCAAGTGGGACCACAACCGCGACCTGCTCGACGCGGGCCGCGGCCCGGACGGGCGGCCCGGCGTGCACGCCCAGACCGTCGCGTTCTACCGGCTGCTCGACGAGCTGCGCGCCCGCCACCCCGGCGTGGAGATCGAGTCGTGCTCGTCGGGCGGCCTGCGGGTGGATCTCGAGGTGCTGGAGCACACCGATCGCGTCTGGGGCAGCGATGTCATCGATCCGCTGGAGCGGCAGCAGATTCAGCGGTGGACCGCCCAGCTGCTGCCGCCCGAGCTGGTCGGCAGCCATGTCGGCACTCCGCGGGCGCACACCACCGGACGGACCCACGATCTCGGCTTCCGGGCCGGAACCGCGCTGTTCGGCTCGTTCGGCATCGAGTGGGACCTCACGGGAGCCTCGGAGACCGAGCGCAAGGAGCTGGCCTCGTGGGTGGCGCTCTACAAGGACGTGCGCGAGCTGGTGCACACCGGCGAGGTGGTCCGCGCCCCGCAGCACGACCCGGCGGTCACCGTGCACGGCGTGGTCGCCCCCGACCGCTCCGACGCCTTGTTCGCGCTGGTGCAGCTGACCTCACCGGAGACCTCGGTTCCCGGCGCGGTGCGGCTGCCCGGCCTCGACCCGGCCCGCCGCTATCGCGTGCAGTTGCAGCCGCCCGGTGACCTGCCCGCCCACATGCGCGGAATCCGTCCGCCGCCGTGGACGGCCGAGGGGATCACGCTGCCCGGCTCGGTACTGGGCACCGTCGGGCTGCGCAGTCCGGCCCTGTTTCCCGAGCAACTGCTGTTGATCCGTGTCCGCGCCGTCGCCGGCGACGACCAGGAACGAAGTCGAGGATGACCACCGTCGCGGCACCCGAGTCCGCGGATGGTGGCTCCTGAACGGCTGGTCAGCAGCTCGCAGCGGGGATCCCGTCAAGATCACGATTCCCTTGACGCGCCCGAGACGCGGGTTGGCTCCTGCTCACTGTGCATCTTGCCCATCCGTCACCGTGTCGTCAGGCGTCGGTGTCCGGCACCTCGATGCGCCGCAGCACGTCGCGGACCTGACCGACGTCGCGAGCCACGAGCAGGCGGGTGCCGCGCCCGCGCAGGTTGTTCGCGAGGTCGGCGAGCATCTGCGCGCCGGTCACGTCGATCGAGGGGGTGGTCTCGGCGTCGAGGACGACGGCGCGGGGGTACCCCGGCAAGCACGGCGTAGGCGAGCGACTCCGGCACAAGAACAGCCCACACGGCCAGGCCGGCGACCAGGTCGGCTCGGAGCCACCCCCGCCGGTAGCCCCACAGCGACCCGAACAGGACCCGGACCGTGGCGCACCCATCACCCCTCCTCCGACCGCCGATCGGCTTCCCGGGCAGCCTCAACGACGGGACGTGGCTGCCGCCTCACCTCCCAGTGACGACCGGGCGGCCCGATGAGCTACTTCTGGTGACGGAGCAAACGGCAACCGAGAATGCCTGCTGTCGCACCGATGCCGAGCAGACCAGTGACGGCACCCGGCCCGAGGCCTCTGCGCACCGTCACCTCCGGCCGGATCACAGCGGGAGAGGGCACCGGCGGCGGTCGCTTGACGTGGTTCTTCTGCGCAGTGGCCGCCCAGGCGGTAAGGAACAGCAGGAATTGGGACAGCGTGAAGATGAAGATCAGCAGGCCGAGGATCGGGCCGAACGCCAGGCCTGCGGGCGTCTGGGTTACTGCGGCAAGGTAGACCACCATCACCCGCTTGATGACCTCGAGGCCGAGCGCGGCACCGAGAGCGGCGAGGATTGCGCTGCGCCAGGTCACGGGCTCGCGGGGCAGCCGGGCGAACACCCACAGGAACACCAGCCAGTTGGACAGCAGGCCGAGCACCAGGGCCAGCAGCTCGAGCAGCCGTTCGGCCCACCCTGCGTCAGCCAGCCCGACGTAGCCGAGGATCTCTGTGGCGAACCCGCCAGTGGCGACCGCCGTCAGTCCGTAGGAGAGCGCCATGGCCAGGCCGAGCCCGATCAGTGAGGCCAGGTCGGCCCCCATGCGGCGTAGATAGGGGATCGGCGGCTTCTGGTCATGGCCCCACTGCACGGAGAGGGCATCGCGGAAGTTTGTCATCCAGCCCAGCCCCGCGATCAGTGCGAACGACAGGCCGACGATCCCCACTGTGGCGGCCGAGGTGATGGCCTGGTCGATCACGGTGTCCAGGGTCTGGTTCAGGCCTGCAGGCAGTGCACTGCCGAGTTCGGCCTTCAGCCGAGCGAGTAGGTCTGGGTTCGACTTCAGCACAAGCGCGACCGAGGCGAACGCGATCATCAGGAGCGGCACCAGCGCAAGCACACTGAAGTAGGTGATCGCCGCCGCGTAGTGGTTTCCGTGGGTCTCGGTGTACCGCTCGCCGGCGCGGACCAGATGGTCAAGCCCGGCGTGTCGAGAGCGGAATCCGGTGAGCGTGGACGGACGGTTCGGTTTCTTGCTCACGTCGCCCCCGCGTTCGTCTGGAGCCCTCGCGGCGGGCCCCTCGCCACAGCCTCCGCGCTGGTCGCTGATCGGTCCAGCGACAGGCCGCCCGCTGGCCGGCACGCCACCCGCAACGGCCATCGCGCCGCCGACAGCGGCTGGCCAGGCCCCTGGGGCTCGGCAGCCTCGGGCACCGGGACGAGTCCCGAACGCGGCAACTACCGGACGGACCGCGCCTGGCTGACCGCCGTCAGGTCGAAACTGGCGCCAGCTCGGACAATGTGGTCGCCGTCAGGTTCCGGTGTGCCAGCTCGACGAGCAGGGCGTCTGCCGCGATTGCTACGGGGGCGCGGCTCTCATCGCCTTCGTGTAGGACGATGACCGCTCCGGGATGGGCTCGTCGAGCGAGGATACGGCCGGTGTCCTTCGGATTTCTGTAGTCCGCGACGAGTAGGAGTGGTGTCCCGAGGGCGCATGCGTAGCCCTGCGCAGCAGCATCGCGCAGCATGCGCCTCGTGAACCATCCGGAGCCCGGGCGGAAGAACACGACGTCACCGAACGGCGTGAGCAGCTCGTGAACCTGGGTCAGCTGCCGCCGGAACTCGGCTGCCGGCAGGCGGATGCTTGGTTCGTCGTGCATCAGGTGGTTGGCCACTTCGTGGCCGTCGGCGGCGATGCGCCGTACGAGGTCGGGGCGGCGCTTTGCTCGTTCCCCGATGAGGAAGAAGGTCGCCCGGGCACCGTGGCGGCGTAGGACGCGCAGTAGATCCGGTGTCGTCGCGGGGTGGGGTCCGTCGTCGATGGTGAGAGCGACATGGTGCTCACAGGTGGCTACGGACGCGACGATCCGTGAGCCGGACAGCACGCCGGCCAGCCGTGCGATTGGTCGCAGGACTGCGCACCCGATGCGGCAGGCGGTCGCGTCGGCGGACCTGATCACGACCACCTCCTCGCGGGCCTCGTCAGCGTCACTGCCTCGTGAAGGTCCACCGGTTGGAGTCACCCGGTACCAGCTCCTTGACGAGTCCACCACGCCCGCAGCCGGTGTCACAAGGTCGCCGTCGACGGACATCATCGGCCTCCCGCTCGCCCGTGCACAGCCTCGTGCCCGGCCCCAACGCCTCAAGGGCTTGGTGCTTCCCGGCATCCTGTGCTCCGCCAGGTGATCTCACCGCCCTCGATCCCGCAACCCCGCTCGAGGCCATCCCGCGCGCACACGTCGGTCACCCGCCGAGGGCGCCGTAGGGTCGCGGGCGTGGACGTGCGGGCGCTGGTGTTCGACGTGTTCGGCACCGTCGTGGACTGGCGGGCCGGCGTGGCCCGCGAGGTGCGGCGGCTTCTGCCCGGGCTGGATGCGGAGGCGTTCGCCGACGCCTGGCGGGAGCGATACGCGCCGTCGATGGACCGGGTGCGCCGGGGCGAGCGGCGGTGGGCGAATCTGGACGAACTGCACCGCGAGTCGCTCGACTCGTTGCTCGTCGAGCATGCGCAGGACCCGGACGAGGCGACGCGCGCCGAGCTGGTGCTCGCCTGGCACCGGCTCGACCCGTGGCCGGACGCCGTCGCCGGGCTGAACCGGCTGCGGGAGCGGTACGTGCTCGCGTCGCTGTCCAACGGCAACGTGGCCCTGCTCGTCGACATGGCCAAGCGCGCGGGCCTGCCGTGGGACGCCGTGCTGTCCGCGGAGTTGTTCGGGCACTACAAGCCGGACGCCGAGGTGTACGACGGCGCCGCCCGGCTGCTCGGCCTCGCCCCGGGGCAGGTGCTGATGGTCGCCGCCCACATCGACGACCTCGTCGCCGCGCGTGGGCGCGGCCTGCGGACGGCGTTCGTGCACCGCCCGCACGAGTTCGGCCCCCGAGCTGTTCCGCCCGCCTCGGATGACGCGGCCGACCTGAACGTGACGTCCCTGACCGACCTTGCTGCCCGCCTCGCGCCGGGCTGAGCCGACGGGAACCGACCAAGAGTGACGCGTCAGCGACCGGTCCGGGTGCCCGGTAGCTCGCCAGATCTTCACCTCGTCCATGTCGCCGCGTAGCGTCCTGCTCGGGTGATCCCTGGTCGAGAAGTCCGGAGGGCGATCGTGTCTGGAAACCGTAGCGTCGCGGTGCTCGGACCCATTCCGCGTGACCGGATCGTCACCCATCGTGGTGAGGTCCTGGAGAAGTACGGCTGCGCCCTCTACACCGTCGCCGCGCTGTCGGCCCTGCTCGATCCCGACGACCGGATCTACCCGATCGTCCACGTCCGGCGCCAGGACGAGGAACCGATCAAGGAACTGCTGTCGGCCTTCCCCAACGTCGACCTCACCGGCGTGCGGTCGGCGAGCGACCACGGCGCGGTCGTCGAGCTGAGGTATGTCGACCAGAACACCCGCATCGAGCAGCAGGTCGGGTTCATGGATCCGATCACGCCTGCGGATGTCGAGTTCGCGCTGGCCGCCGACGCGTTCGTCTGCGTGCCGATCACCGACTACGAGGTCGGGCAGGCCACCCTGACCTACATCAAGCAGCACAGCGCCGGAACGATCCTGCTCGATGCGCACGGCCCGACCAGCACGCTGGTCATCGGCGGGGAGCGGCGGCGACGGCTGTGGGTGGAGCGTGACTCCTGGCTGCCCCACATCGACCTGCTGAAGATGAACTTGGAAGAGGCCGGGTGCAGCTGGTTCCCGTCGGAGGTCGAGCTCGAGCACCACGCGGCCGGGGCCCCCATCGCGACCGAGAGGCTTCCCGAGTTCGCTGCACACTGCCTGCGCCGCGGGGTGAAGGCCGTCTGTGTCACGCTCGACGAGAGCGGGTGCGCCGCCTACTGGCTGGACGCGAGCGGTGACCTCGTCGAGAAGATCGTGCCGCGCATTCCGATCGAGCACGTCGTGGACACGACCGGCGCCGGTGACTCGTTCGCCGCCGGTCTGGCGTTCGGCTACCTGCAGGACGCCGATGTGGTGCGGGCCGCGCAGTACGGCAACGCGATGGGCGCCCAGCGCTGCACCGGCTCGACGCTCGACGTCTACTTGCCGTTGTCGCAGACCAACAAGCAGCTCGCCGACACCTACGGCACCGTCTTCAAGGCCTGACGCTTCAAGGCCTGACGTCACAGTTTTCTGCCCGCACCACGACGTTGAGGTGAGGCCACCGTGAGCGATCGATTCGACATGCCCGCCGAGGTGTGGGTGGTGGAGGAGTCCGGGTTCGACCGGGAGCGGGCGAACTTCTCCGAGACCCTGTTCACGGTCGGGAACGGCCGGCTCGGCACCCGGGGGAGCCTGGAGGAGGGCCACCTGGGGCAGCTGTCGGGCACGTTCCTGGCCGGTGTCTACGATGGTCACGACGTCCCGGTGATCGACCTGGTGAACTGCCCGGACTGGGTGGACACCACGGTCTTCGTCGGCGGAGTCCGCCTCGACGTGGACACCTGCACGGTCGTCACCCACGACCGCTGTTTGGACCTGCGGGACGGGCTCCTGACCCGTTCCACCGTCTTCGAGGACGTCGAGGGTCGGCGGACACGGTTGGACACGGTGCGCTGCGCGAGCATGGCCGACCGCAGGGTCTGCGTGCTGCGTGTCGAGGTCACTCCCGAGAATCATGCGGCGGAGATCCGGGTCGAGACCGGCATCGACGGGGACCGCCGCAACCTCGAACGGCTTCCGCTCTATCCGGAAGCCACGGTGTTCGCTCCGGAGATCCGGTGGGAGAAATGGGCCCGCGCCCGCCATCTGGAGGAGTCGTCCCGGTCCGGCGACGGCGACGTCCTCTACCTCGAGATGCGCACGATCGACACCGGTATCCACCTCGGATACACCGCCGCGACGACCTACGAGCCGCAACCTGCGCAGCGCACGGTGCTGCAGCGCAGTGGGCGGATCACCGAGATGACCGTGCACGTCGGTGCCCCGGGCGAGACGCTGCGGATGGACAAGCTCGTCGCCATCTGCACTTCACGCGACCGCACCTCACGTGACCGGGGCGGTCCGGCCACCGGGACCCTGCGTGACCGCTGCCGGGCCGTGCTCGCCGAACACCGCGAGGGCGGGTTGGACTCCGTCGTGGCCGCGAGCCGCGCGGTGTGGGGGCGGCTGTGGGACGAGTGCGACTGCGAGGTCGTCGGCAATGTCGCCTACACCCGCGCCCTGCGGTTCTGCGTCTACCACCTGATGATCGCGGCCAACCCGGAGGATCCGACGGTCAACATCGGCGCGAACGCGCTGGCGGGGGAGCGCTACCGCGGCCACGTGTTCTGGGACACCGAGATCTTCCTGCTTCCCTTCTACATCCTCACCCAGCCCGACACCGCCAAGGCCCTGCTGCGCTACCGCCACCACACCCTGGACGGCGCGCGGGCGAACTCCCGCGAGTACGGCACCGGTGGGGCGCGCTACGCCTGGGAGTCCGCCGACACCGGTCGGGAGGAATGTCCGAAGTTCACCCCGGACGGCGCCAACCGGTTCTGGACCCGTGAGGAGGAGATCCACGTCTCCGCCGATGTCGCCTACGGGATCGTCCGGTACGTCGAGGCGACCGGCGACACCGCGTTCCTGCACGACGTCGGCGCCGAGATCCTGTTCGAGACCAGCCGCTTCTGGGTCGACCGCGTCGTGTCGGCGGCCGGCGGCGCCGGGTACGAGCTGCGCCAGGTCATGGGTCCCGACGAGTTCCACTCCCACATCGACAACAACGCCTTCACCAACCGCCTCGCCCAGTGGCACCTCACCCAGGCGGTCACCCTGTACGACGAACTGCGTGACGGCCATCCGGGGGCGATCGCCGCGCTCGAATCGAGCATCGGGCTGGATCCGACCGAACGGGATCGCTGGCAGGAGGTCGCCGACGGACTCGTCGCCGCCCGGTACCGGGACGGAGTCATCGAGCAGTTCACCGGCTACTTCGAGCGCGACGACGTGCCCATCGCCGAGTGGGACGCCAACAACATGCCGCGCTACCCGAAGGGCTACCACCACTTCAACTGCGAGACCACTCAACTGCTCAAGCAGCCCGACGGCGTCATGCTGATGTACCTGCTGCCCGACGAGTTCAGCGCCGAGGTCAAGAAGGCGAGCTTCGAGTACTACGAGGCCCGGACGCTGCACAAGTCGTCGCTGAGCCCGTCGATCCACGCGATCATCGGCATCGAGGTCGGGGACACGACCCGGGCGGCCCAGTACTTCGAGCGCTCGGCGTTCGTCGACCTCACCGACAACCAGGGCAACACCGCGGAGGGCATGCACATCGCCTCCGCGGGTGGCACCTGGCAGATCCTCGTCAACGGGTTCGGAGGCCTGCGCATCCTCGGCGGCCGCGTCACGCTCACCCCGTGGCTGCCCGACGACTGGGAGGGCATCCGGTTCCGCCTCCGCTGGCGCGGCCGCCCCATCCGGGTCGCGGTCGACCACGAACGCATCGAGCTGCTGCTGGGCGGACCCGCGGGCGGGACGGAGGAGGTCGTGGTGAACGGCAAACCGGTGCGACTGACCTCCGGCACCCCCGTCGAGGTCGCCTCGTCCTGAGGACACGCGCCGCCCCGCGGCCGGGGGCCCCGCCCGTCCGCGGGAGACCAGGAATGTCGATCATGGTTACCTGGAGATCGGCTCGCGGGTCGTGGGGGACGCGGTGGCCGAGGTGGCAGCCCCGCGGGTGCCGGCCAGCCACAGTCCGGCACCAGCGACAGCGAGGCCACACAGCGTCGTGGTCCCGATCGGCGCGCCGAGGATCGGCCACGCCGCGAGCGCGGTGACGGCCGGGACGACGAAGAGCAGGCTGCTGGCGCGAGTGGCTCCGCGCTGGCGGATCAGGGCGAAGAACAACAGCGGGCCGGCGATGCCGGGGACGACGGCGATCCAGAGGAAGGAGCCGATCGCCCGGGCCGTGTCCGGGATGATCAGGGAGCCCGCGAGTGGCGCCCAGGCCGCCATCACCAGGGCCGCGGCCGCGATCTCGGTCGCGGCGAGCGCGGCAGGACCTGCCATTGTGCGCAGTCGCCCCTGAAGGATGGTGCCTGCGGTGAGCCCTGCCAAGCCGAACAACGTCCAACCGAGGGCCGCGATCGTCGGAGGTCTGCCGAGGCGGTCGACCAGGGTGACGGCGACCCCGGCGACGCCCAGCGCGATGCCGGCCCACCGCCTGGCCGAGAGCCGGTCCCAGCCCAGGGCTGCGCCGGCGGCGGCGACCAGCAACGGCGAGGAGCAGGCGATCAGGGCGGTCGTCGACGCCGGCGTGCCTTCGGCCATTCCGGTGTAGAGGCCGCCGAACTGCACCGTGAAGAGCAGGACGCCGACTGCGGCCACCGGCGCCACGGCGCGTACCCCGTGCGGCCACACCTCTCCGCGGCGCCGTGCGATCGCGGCCAACACCACCGCCCCGAGGACGAAACGCCAGAGATTGGCCGTCAAGGGCGCGATGACCGACGCCGCAATGGACCCACCGATGTAGCCGCTGCTCCAGATCGCCACGAACGCCGCGCCCCGGCCATCCAGGCGCCTCCCATGTAACGACTCCATGCGTTACAAGGTAGGTCGGTTGAGCGTAACGAGTCAAGGCGTTACACTCGGAACCGTGAGCGACTTTCGGACCGGCAACGGTGCTGACTGGTTGGATCTGCTCGCGACCAAGCTCGGGCGCTACCGACGTCGGTCGGTGGAGATGCTCGCCGACCCCGCCGCGCTGCGCGCCTGGTTCGCCGAGCACGGCATGGAGCCTGCGGCGGACGTGACGGGCTCCGACCTCACCGCGACTCACGCGCTCCGCGAAGCGCTCCACCGAGCGGCGGTCGCGACGCTCGATGGTCGCCCGGTCGACGGCCGCGACCTGACGATCCTGCAGGACGCGCTGGCGGCCGACCAGGGCGTGGACGTTCACCATGACGGCGCACGGCTGCAGCTGTCCCGTCCTGCTGATGCGGCGGTCGCCCTCGCCTGGTTGGCCCGTCAGGCCGCAGTCGATCTGACCGGTCCGACGCGCGAGCGGCTGCACGCGTGCGGTGACACGACCTGTTCCGGGATCTTCATCGACCACACCGGCCGACGGCGATGGTGCTCGGACGAACGCTGCGGCGTCCGCGCCCGGGTCCGGGCACACCGGGCCCGCGAGCGCGAGCGGACGAGCGGCTGACGGGGCTGGGCCCCGTCACCGGTCGCGGATCAGCAGGGCCGGTAGGAGCGTGATCGCCGCGATGCCGAATGCCCACCAGAAGCTCTGGGCGAAGGCGGGCGCCAGCGCGACGCCGCTGGCGCCGGCTGGTACGGACACGGCCCGACGCACGAGGATCTGCAGCACGACCGCGAGGATGGCGGCGCCCAGGGCGGAACCGACGCGGACCATGATGGTGGCCGCGACGGTGGCCCCGGGGATCGCGGCCTTCGGCAGGTCCCGGTAGGCGCCGGCCATCACCAACGGGGTGACCACACCGTGGCCGAGCCCCATGACGAACGTCGCCGCGGCCAGCAGCGGCCACGCCGCCTCGGCGTCGACCTGGGTGTACACCAGCAGGCCGGCGAGCACCGCGAGAATGCCGGCGACGCTCGGGTTGCGCGAGCCGAACCGGGCGGTGATGCGGCCGACGAGTACTGCCGTGACGGCTGCACCCGCGCCGAGCGGGGCGACCAGCAGGCCGGCGTCGAAGGTGTCGCCGCCGCGCACGATCTGCACGTACAGCGGCACCAGGATGAGCGCGCCGAACATCGCGACCGAGTAACAGAAGAGGACGCCCACCGACGTGGCGAAGGCCCGGTCGGCGAACAGGCGAAGGTCGACCAACGCGCGTTCGGTCCGCCGGAGGGCGTGGCCGGCGAACGCCGCGAGCAGGACGACACCGGCGACCAGGCCGATCAGCACCCGCGGCTCGCCCGGTGCGCCACCCTCGCTGGCCCGGGCCAGGGCGTAGACCAGCGCGGCCAGCCGGGGGAGAGCATGATCAGCCCTCGTACGTCCAGCTCGGTGTCCGGTTGGCGGCCGCTTTCGGCCGGCAGCAGGCGAGCGGCGAGGAGCAGGGCGGCCGCGCAGACCGGCACGTTGATGACGAACATAGATGCACGGATCCCAGCCCACCTGCGAGGAGCCAGGGATCACGCCTCTGACCTGCGGTTTCACCTACCGGCAGGTGCTGATCACTACCGGCCGGAACCGGCCCGGATGTGGACTCTGAGCGGACTATGTGGATTCTGAGCGGACTCGCAGAGATCATCTAGACCGTCCTGCGTGGACAGCAAAACGGCCCCGCCTGAGATCATCGGGCGGGGCCGTTGGTCGTTCCTAGGTGATCGACACGGCGACCACGCGCGCGCGTCACTCGGCCTGTCTGTGTAGCTCGTCGAGCTGTCGGCGAAGATCGTCCAAGTCCCACAAGAACGTGCGCCGCGTCCGGCCGGGGAGGATCTGCGCCGGTCTCAGCCTGCCGTCGGCGGCGTAGCGGGCGATGGTCCGGGCGGACAGCCCGGTCGCGCGCGCGGCCTCGCCGGTCGAGACCAGCCGCCGGGGGGTGTCCACGACGATCAAGCTATCTGGCTTCGCCAGGCGCTGCAAACCGGTGTGACCTTGTGGTCTTGACGGTCTGGCCTGTCCTATCTGACGTATCAGGCTTACGGTGGCGGACATGCTCAACCTGGACGACACGTCGCGGTGCCCCGGTGGGCCCGGCTATCGCTGTGAGAGCTGTGGGGCCGAAGGGGATGGCCTCACAGTCGTCACGGTGCGACTCGCCTCACTCGGGGTGGCTTGTATGACCCTGTGCAAGGCGTGCGCCGCCTCGAAGATCACCCCGCCGGTGACGGTGTCCACCGCGGCCCGGTTGACCCTCCAGCACTGCCTACATCTCGGGTGCACGATCGACGAGATGGCCGAGGCGCTGGACGCCTGACACCGGAGTGATCACACGCTCCTGCACCTGCACGTGATCGACGCTCCGGCGCACCGGCCAAAACGGGGGATGGCGGCGGCTGCGCCGGCGAGCGAAGCGAGCTGCATCCCCGGTCCTCACGACGTCCCCGGCCCGATCGCAGCGGACCGGGGACGTCGGCGTCACCGCGGCCGACCCGGGGGAAGCTCCCCGAGGGCCCAGGGTCGGGCGCAGGACGTCTGGGATCCTCGACCCCGGGCCGTCTCCCACCCGGGGCCGGGGACGATCTCACGTCGGGAACACCACGAGCGTCGCCACCGTCCGCCCGTCGACGAGCACCGTGCTCACCATGACCGGGGCGGGATCACGAGCCCCAACGCGCGCAGCTCGCTTTTCTCGCTCGGGTGCAACGCCCGGTATCGACCACTCTCGTCCGAATGCCGGTCCAGCCAATCCTTGTCCCACTCGGCCCGACGTCGGCTCGCGGCCAACAATGGGCAGGAATCGGCGTGGAAATTCAGCCCGCCACCGCCCGGGGCGTCGCAGTCCGGGCAGCCGAGCGCCGTCGCGGTGGTCATGTCACGCCCGGTTTCGGCAGGCCCGGACCGCGCGGCCCGATGTTGCAGGACTCGCACATCGCCGCGGGCACCGACACGACCCGGCCGTCGTCCAGTTCGGTGAGCGGGCGAAGACGACCACACCCTCCCCGGCCGGAAACAGCCACCCGCAGAGGGTGCACTGCGTGACCCACCGCTGCGGCTGCGCGGCCTCCTCCTGCCCACCACAGCCAGCAGTGGGCGTGCCCCTGGGGCCCGTTGTGAGTGCTGCGGGGACGACGCACCCGGCCTGACCGTCGCCACGGTGACCACCGGCCTAGGGGTGCTGTGCCTGACCGTCTGCGCCACCTGCGCCAGTGCGCTGCACCGGGGCACCCCGCCGCCGGTGAGCGTGGCTACCGCGGCGCGGCTGGTCGAACAGCATCGGCGGCACCTCGCGCGCTGATCACCCCGCCGGGCCGACCGCGCGGTACTGCGGGCACACCGCGTCCACCGCGTATCAGACGAGCGCGGCCGGGTCGTTGATCTGGTCGGCGATCAGCCGCTCGGCCGCGGACACAGCGAGCACCGCGTCGGCTCCCGGCTCGCCAATGGGGGCGGCGCGGGGATCGACGAGACTCCCGAGCCGTGACGGCACATCAGTCGACGAACCACACGTCGGCTAGAGCGGCCTCGGCCAGCACGCCACCGGGCGTGATCTGTTTGACCATGTGTCCCCGGTGCGCCTGCTCGACGGTGCTGCCGCCGATCACCGACGCGACGGCGGCCAAGCTCGTCGGCCAGCACGCCGCCCACCTGGACATCACTCTGGACGAGGCGGCGGCGATCCTGGCGGCCGAGCACAACCAAGGACGGACATGTCCCCCGGTACCTCACGCGTAAGGGACAGGTGCGGCGCGGGTGTAACCCGGGCCCCGGCATCTCCGACGACGTAGCAGAGGTCAGTTGCCGAGCAGGAAACCGGAATGCCGCGAGTGCCTACGCACCCATCGCCCCCGGCGCACGGTGGTCGGCGGCCCCGCCATGCTCGGGCACCCGGGCGCCGTACCCGCCGTCACCGCGGCTCGGTTGTCGCAAGGCGTCGGACCGCGGCCGGGCGCGTGCCCGGGCCCTCGTTGCGGGGATAGGACTGGTCGCGGTGTTGCTGCTGACCGATACGAGCAGCGCGGTGGGCGGGGCAACGACCGCGCTCGCGGCGAGTTACCTGGTCATTGATCGCCCCACCAACACCGTTCTGGCCGCCGCCGACCCGGATGCGCCGTTCCGTGCCGCGTCCGTGGTCAAACTCCTCATTGCCCTGGACTATCTGCACCGCGCCGGTCCACTGGAGACGATCCCCAGCGGCGACCGGCAGCTGCTTGAGTCCATGCTGCGCACGAGCGACGACGCCGCGGCCAGTATCCTGTGGTGAAGCGGCGGATCGGCAGCCGTCGTCGAACGGACCGCCCTCTGGCTGGGCCTGACCGGAACTCGACCACCGGCCGATCCCGCCATCTGGGGCTACACCACGATCACGGCCACCGACATTGCCCGGATCTATCGGCACCTGCTTGAGGAGGCCGACCCGCAGACCAGCGGGTTCATCCTCGACGCGCTGGGCGACGCGGCCCGGTGCGCCGCCGACGGCCGTGACCAGTACTTTGGCATTCCCGCGGCCGCCCCGCGACCGTGGGCGGTCAAGCAGGGCTGGTCCGGATTCGGCCCCCCCGACCCCGACACCGGCTGTGACGGGACCAGCCGGGCCGTCCCCGCCCCCTCGCTCGTCGCGGCCGACCAGCCCGAGCAGCCCCTCCCCGCAGGATCGCCCGACCTGGTCCGCAAGGCGATGCACACCACCGGGCTGATCGGCCCCCAGCAGCGCCTGATCGTCGTCGTTCTCACCCTGCACCCGGACGGCACCGCCTACGCCGACGCCGGGGCAGATCTGGACGGTCTGACCCGGCGCCTCTACGCGCGAGCCATCGCGGCGCAGACACCCTCGTGATCGCAGGTGCAGGTGGGGGTCCGTGTCCCACCCTGCCGAGGATCGCGGCGAGGCGGCCATCCTTTGCTACATGCTCGGCCGGGTCGGGGATGCTGCGCGCGGTGCTGTGCGCCGACACAGGTCGCTGCGCCAGAACCTGGCCCGCTCCCGCAAGGTCGGGCCGCACCTGGAGACGGGCATCGCGTACCAGAACCTGGCCCAGCGGCGCGACGCTGCGGCGGAGCGCGCGGTCCTGAGCCACAACGATCACGCAACGTGATCACGACGTTGCTCGGAAAGGCTCAGTTTCCAAGTTCGACGTTCAGTGTCACTCCGATTTCGGCAAGTCGGGCGGTGCCGCGCTCGTTCACCTGCGCGCCGACCACGTACTCGGCGCAGGCGTCGGCGATCTCCGCGGCGGCCGGGTTGTCGGCCAGCTCCTCGGCCAGCGCGGCCAGCCCCGTCCAGACGCGTTGCACCGTGGCGGTGTCGGCGTCGAGCGCGGCGCGGACCAGGCGGCGGGCCGTGCGCTGGTGCAGCTCCCGGCGCACGGACAGCTCGGCCTCGTCGGCGTCCAACATCAACTGGAGCCGGGCGGAGTCGTCGGCGGGGATCACCGGCGCAGCGCGGCGAGCGTGGCCCGGCCACCGCTGCCGGGGGCGGCGGAGTAGGACCCGGTGTCGTTGTCGCGGCACCACCCGTTGACGTCCGCTGGCGACGGGTCGGCCCCGCGGCGCGCTTCGAGCAGGAGCCGCCGCAGCCGGTTGTCCAGGTGGTCGAGCGCGGCCGTCAGCTCGTCGTACTGCTCCTGCTCGCGGGTGCTGAACGGGCGCCCGTGCTGGCGGGTCGCCCGGTCGGCCAGCGCCAGCGCGGCCTCGTAGACGCGGGCCCGGCGCAGCCGCAGCCGCAGCACGTGGTCGGACAGATCGTCGGACATGGCGGGGCTTCCGATCGGGAAATGGGGCCGACACCCAGGATAGGGGTCACCTGAGCGCCCGGTCGATCTTTCGGTCCAGCTCCCCCGTCATATGACGCAGCCGCTGAATATTTCCCCACCGCCGTCACACCTCACTGCGGGTGCAGTCGGCGACCATGTGCCCAGTACCGCAGCGCCCAGAGCCGCGCCCGTTGTTATCGGGGTCGGACGCGACCCCGTCAACCGGGCTATCGCCCTGCTCGTACTGCTGTTACGTCCCGAATCACCGTCCGGCAGGCCGAGACCGGCGAACCACCCGGTGAACCGAAGAGCGACGTGTCCGGACATATCCGCCGAGCAGATGTAACAAGGCCTAGAAGATCAGGGCAGCCCACCCGGACCGGCCGGTCGGAGCGATTCCCTCCCGCCCGACCGGCCCGTCACGTAGGCAGGGGCCCGCCTAGTACTACAGCGCTAGATCATTAGCGTCTGGAGGCGTAGGCGGCGACGGATGTGCGCTCGGCGGGCCTGAGCTTGGTGCTGTCGGCGCCAAGTTGACCAGCGCAGGCCGTGGGTGATGGCCTGTTCGCCCTGGTGAATGAGGTTGAGGAGTCGGCGAATTTCGGCGAGGGTGAGCGCGATGAGGGACCGGTGGACGGGTGTCGCGGTATCCGGTTCGGGCGGCTTTCCGGAGAGCTGGTTGTACTTGTTTAGTCGTTCGGCCGGCTGGCACCCCCTTTCACGCTGGCGGCCGCTTTTTTTGCCTTGCTCGCAATGACCGCGAGGAAGGTGTGCGCGAGCATGGCGAGGGTGATATGGCGGTGCCAGGCGTCCCAGGTGCGAACTTGGTAATGATCGAGTCCTACTTCGTTCTTGGTGGATCCGAAACATTCTTCGATGGGCCACCGTGCTCCGGCTACGTGGACGAGTTCGCCGAATCCGGCGTGGTTCGGGTTGTAGCAGTGGTAGAAAGCGAGCTCGCCGTCGTCGATCGATCGGCGGATCATGTACTGGTGGTCGGGGTCCGCGGAGTCGATGAGCGCCCAGTCGTAGACCCGGTGCCCTTTCGATCCGATACCGCAGGCGCGGCGCTGCCACCCATTCCGGGGTAACCGTTGGGCGAGTTCGTCGAGCTGGCCGGTCTGCGCGGTGGCCGTGGTGGCGGCCGTGTTCTTCGGCACGGCCATCACATAGGGAATCCGATTCTTTTCGAGGTAGCCGCGCAGGCCCAGACCTCCGGAAGTAGCTCGGCTCTAGTCCCGTGACCTGCGGGTTCATGAGCGTGTCGGTCTGCAAAAAGTGTTCAACTGTGGCATGCTTGACTGGTGTCGACCGGGGTCGCTGTGCAGGTCATGCTGGAGGGCATGCCCGATTCTCGTGACCTGCGCGTGGTCGAGGTCGACGGGCAGGTGCTGGTCCTGGTCGGGGAGCGGGTGATCACCCGGTGGGACGCGGGTGACGCGCCGATGCGCAACCTGACGGCGGTGACGCTGCGGAACCTGGGTTTCACCGGTCAGCGGGTGGCCCAGGTGCTGGGCCTGAGCGAGGAGTACGTGGCCACGCTGCGGGGGCGGGCCCGCCGGGACGGGTCGGCCGGGGTGGTGCCCCGGCGGGGTCGCCCACCGGCGCTGGGCGCCCGGGAGCTGCGCCGGGCCCGGCGGCTACGCGAGCAGGGACTCTCCGATGTGGAGATCAGTCGGCGGTTGGGGGTGCACGCCACGACGGTGGGCCGGGCGCTGGGCGCGCGGCCCGCGGACCGGACGCCGGGCACGTCGGCAGCCCAGCCGCTGCCGCTGGGCGCTGACCTGCCCGAGGCTGACCTGCCCGAGGCTGACCTGCCCGAGGCTGACCTGCCCGAGGCTGACCTGCCCGAGGCTGACCTGCCCGAGGCTGACCTGCCCGAGGCCGGTCGGGCGCAGCGACCGGCGCCGGGACAGCAGGAGCCGACCGGTGGGTCCGACCCTGACCGGCCCCGCGGCGCCGGCCGGCCGCGCGGCGCCGACGGCGGGCCGGTCGTCGGCGGGCAGGCGGGCTCGGCGCGGATCGGGCAGGGCAGTGTGGACAGCAGATATGCCGGTGTGATGCTGCTGCACGCGTTCTTGTACCGGGTCGACGCGGCCGGGGTGCTCGCGCAGGTGCGCGCGGGCCCGGCGCTGCCACGCTATGACGATCTGGGGTTGCTGACCGGGACCTGCCTGGGGTTCGCGCTGGGAGCCTCGAGTGT
>CAWADQ010000041.1:0-115031 GCA_963780835.1 uncultured Actinomycetota bacterium
AGTGTCTCGTAATTCAGGCGCCCTTACTTGTCGTTGTTGGCGACGAGCTTCTTGATGTTCGCCTCCACCAGGCGAACCTTTGCCAGGATCTCATCCGAAGAAGCGGTCCACACGAACGGCTTGGCGTTCTTGTTCCAGTTGCTGATGTAGTCACGTATCTGCTTGATCAGAACCTTGACGCTCGAGAAGGTTCCGCGTCGGATCGATTGGCGTGTGATAATGCCGAACCAGGTCTCTATCTGGTTGAGCCACGACGAGCCGACCGGCGTGAAGTGAAATTGGACGCGAGGATTTTTCGACAGCCACTCCTCCACGTCAGGAGTGGTGTGCGTGGACAGATTGTCCAGCACGACATGGATCTCTTTGTCCGCATGCGGCTTGACAGCCTTCTTCAGAAAGTCGAGAAAGTCTGTGCCGTTTCGAGTCGGCTTGCATTCACCAAAGACCTCACCGCTGCCCACGTTCAGGGCGGCGAACAGGTTCGTCGTACCGTTCCGCACGTAGTCGGAGGTACGCTTCTCCCTGGCGCCGAACGCGATCGGGAGCATCGGCTGAGTCCGGTCCAACGCCTGGATCTGCGTCTTCTCATCGATCGACAGCACCACAGCACCTTCCGGAGGGTCAAGGTAGAGCCCGACGACGTCAGCAACCTTCTCCGCGAACGCCGGGTCCCGGCTCACCTTGAACGTGCCCGTCTGGTGCGGCTTCAGATCGTTCTCACGCCACAGCTTCGCCACATAGTTGTGCGATACGGTCACACCTTCAGTCCGCTTGATGAACTGCGCCATCTCCCGGCTCGACCAATGCGACAACCCGGTGTCGGCGGGCGGAGTCGTTCGAGTAGCCGCCAGAATTCGGGCCCGGATCCGGGCGGGAACCTGCTCGCGAGGAGCCGCATGCGACCGATCAATCAGCCCGAGAACACCCTCTGTGTCGTAGCGACCTAGCCACAGATCCACAGTAGGGCGCGATACCCCAGCCAGCTTCGCGATATCGACCTTCGATCGACCTTCGACATACCACAACACGATTCTGACACGGGTCGCCATCGTCGCTGAAATATCCGATCGGTTCACCATCGCCTGCAGGTTGCGCCGCTGATCCGCGTCAATCTCCATGACTCAATAATAGTGTCATCCAGGTTAAACTAACAAGGATTACGAGACACTAGGCGCTTAAGAGACTCCGATCGACAAGATGTTGTCTATCCGGCGGCGCGGATGCCCAGGTCGTGGAAGAGGGTTTGCATGTCGATGCGGATCTTCTCGTAGTCGCGGTCGACACTGGTCCAGGCGATGGGCTTGCGCCCCATCCGGGGGCTGCGGACGCCGGCGAGGATGGGCCCGATGACGTGCTCGCGCAGGGTCAGCAGGGCGGCGATGGTGCCCGCGTTCTGCGGCGTGAGGTGGTAGCGGCGGGTCCGACCGGGTTTGGCGATCAGCTCCTTTCCGCGGAGCTTGCGCAGGTCGTAGGCGCTTTGCCGGATGGTGTAGCCGGTGTTGCCGGTCATCGCGTGAGCCTTGGCGGTGAACTCGGCGACGGTGAAGCCGCCCGATGCGGCGGACAGCGCGAGGACCGCGGACAGCGCGGCCCGGATCCGGGGCTTGTTGAGGTCGACCCCGCCGACCCGGGTGGCCCCGATCTGGGTCGGGGCCGGGAGCCGGTCGAGCAGGTCGTCACCGATGAACGTGTGATCGACACAGTCCAGGGTGGTGGTGAACCGGTCGACCATGCCGGCGAGCTTGCCGATGATCGTCGGGAAGTTGTCCAGCACGCGCCCGCAGCGCAGCGCCCTGGTGTTGTGCACGACCGCCTCGAAACGCAGCACGTGTTCGCCTTTGGTGTAGGCCTTCAACGTCAAGTTCCCGAAGTGGACCTTGAACAGGGTCAGGTCGAACCGAGGTGTCTCGATCACCGCTGCGAGCTTGAGCGACAGGTCAGCGGTGCGGTAGCGGCCGGGGCGCTGCTTGGCCCCGAACAGGGTCCGCAGGATCGGCACGTCCAGCCGGGACCGGGTCCGGTCCACCACCCGGTCGAACACCCGATCCATCTGCGCGCCCACGGTGAACAGCAGGTTGCGGCTGTACTCGGCCTGATAGACCGAGTAGCCGTAGCCGAACCCGGAGCGCGCCTGCTCGGCGACATCCAGGCCGAAGCACAGACAGGCGGTGTAGATCCACCGATCACACACCTGGGCCAGGCGCCCTATCGTCGCGGGCTGCGACAAGGTATCTGCGACCTGGGCCAGGGCGGCGGGGTCGGTGATGCGGGTGAAGCAGTTGCCCTCCTTGACATATCCGATCCCGCCTGCCCGGGCCGCGGCGGCGACGTACTCGTGACCGTTGAGGATGACCTGCGCCCCGAACGGCGGATGCCCGGACATCTTGATCGTCATGTGTCCCCACTCCGGGTCCAGGATGTGGAAGGAGTAGTGGTTGACGAAGGCCCGCTTCTTAGCCAGGTTCGCGATCTTCCCGCCGGGAGTGCGGGCGACCTCCCACACCGGGGCGACCGCGCGGGCCACCAGGATCAGGAACACCCCGCGGTCCACGGTGTGCGCGGCCAGGTACTCCTCGGCGATCTCGTGCTTGCGTTCCCCGCGCCCGCAGTCGATCACCGGGATCCCGTGCGCACCGGCAGAGGCCCGGACCCGGCGGGCGAACCGCCCGGCCATCCGCATCAGGTGCGCGTTGTCGAGCTGGTCATCGTCGCCGTGCAGGCGTCGCCACCAGGTCCGGAACCCGCCCGGGTTGTGACCGAGCGGGTAGTAGGCGTTGAGCACGATCCGGTCCACGCAGTCGTAGCTGCCGTAGAGCAGATCGCCGTACCGCGCACTGAACCCGTCGTCGGCCACCACGGCAGGCTCCCATCAGCTGCCCCGCCAGGGGCCACCGATTCTGAGCAGCGTCTCGGAATCGGGCTGGGTCTTGAACGTCGACCGCCCCTCGAAGCCGTCGACGTTCCGCAGCACCGCGACCCAGGTGTCCTGGACGACGTCCTCCGCCGCCTCGGCACTGCCCACGATCGAGCGGGCCACCCGCAACATCAACGGCGTGTGCCGGCGCACCAACTCGAGGTAGGCGTTCTCGTCGCGCCGCCGGAGCCCGAGAACAAGGACGTCGTCGGCGGGAACGCGCGGGGCGTGCCGCGGTCCCAGCGCGGTCGAGGCTCGCGGTGACGGCCGACATCGGGGCCTCCCTGTCGTGGACTGGGCCCCACCGTGCTCGTCGCGACCATCGGGGTCACGCGACCCGGCGGCGCTCACCCGGGTGAACCCCGCCCGGGCGACGCGCAGCGCAGCCGCGAGGATCGCCGCGCACCACGCCGGCGCCGGGCTCAGTGCAGCAGCGGGGCGCCGAAGGTCGGGTCGTCGAACACCGGTACCGGCGGGCGAGCCGCTCCCGAACGGAAGGGCTGACGGGTGCAACCCGCCTGCCGGGTCCTCGGGCGCCGGGCCGAGGGTGCCTGCCTGCTGCTCGAAGCCGTCGGTGAGGCCGTCGCGGTCGGTGTCGACGTTGTTCGGGTCGCTGCCCAGCCCCCGTTCGACGCCGTCGGTCAGCCCGTCGGAATCCGAATCGGCCACGTCCGCGCGGGTCCCCATCATGCGTTCCTCGTAGTCGGACAGGCCGTCCTGGTCGGTGTCCAGCGTCTGCATGCCGCCGAAGCGGGCGTCGGCGGCCCCCTGCGGCAGCGCGGCGCGGCCCGGGTCGGTGCCCGCGGCCGCCTCCGCGGCGTCCATGACGCCGTCGCCGTCGGTGTCCGCCCGGAGCGGGTCGGTGTGGTAGGTCGCGGTCTCCGCGGAGTCGCTGAGGCCGTCGCCGTCGGTGTCCGCCCGGTTCGGGTCGGTGCCGAACAGGCCCTCGAACTGGTCGGTGAGGCCGTCGCCGTCGGAGTCGGTCTGCCCCGGGCCGCCGAGGACGGCACTGGGCAGCGCGGCGCCGGGCATACCGAACGGGTCCACGGCGCCGAAGCGAGGTCCCGGCGCCATCCCGCCCGGGACCATCGCGAGGTTCGTGCCGAACCCTCCGGCCGGGACGGTGGACAGCTGGGGGATCACCGCGGCGTAGTTGAAGCGCACGGTGCTGGCGGTGAACACACCCACGCCGTCCCGGCTGTTGCGCGCCTCGATCGTCCGACCGTCGCCCAGGCTGATCGCCACATGGGCCTCCGCAGGCCGTCCCCCGGTCGGCGGGCTGGAGAAGTAGAACAGCAGTGCGCCGCGGGTGTGCAGCGCCTGCTCGACGCTGACCGCCCCGCCCTGCTGCTCCAGCTGCCGGTACTGCAGCCACGACCCGTCGGGCACCTCGACCCCCGCCTGGTGCGCCGACCACTGCACCAGCTCCGAGCAGTCGAACGCGGTGGGGTTCGGGTCGTCGGGACGCGCCTGTGCGCCGAAGACGTACCGGTCACCGGCCTGCGCGAGCGCCTCCCGGACGAAGTACTCGGCGGCACCGCCACGCGGGGCGGTCAGCGGGACCACCGGGCCAGGGTGTCACGGCCGACTGCCCGCTCCGGCCCGGAACGCCCGGCTCTGCCACGGGCCAGATGCGGTGAACACGGACTGCGGCGAGACATGACTGCTCCAGGAGCGGGACGGTACCTGCATCCAGCGTCGTAGCCGAGCGCGGCCCGGGTCAAGGGCATCACGGGTCGGCAAAACCCGGGTGCCCGCCGAGACGACGGACCGGAGATAACGTCGCAGCGATGACCCCGCTGCACATCGCCATGATCGGCGTGCCCGCGCACGGGCACATGAACCCGCACCTGCCGGTGCTCGCGGAGCTGGTCGCGCGCGGCCACCGCGTCGAGGTCACCACCCCGGCCGGGTTCGCACCGGCCGTCGCCGCCACCGGTGCCACCGTCCTGCCGGTCACCTCCGTGCTCCCCGACGAGGACCGCGGGGAGACCTGGCCCGACGACCCCGTCGCAGGGATGGCCCGCTTCCTCGACGAGGGGATCCACGTCCTGCCGCAGGCCCGCGCCGCCCTCGTCGACGACCGGCCCGACGTGCTGCTCGGCGACATCGGCTCCTACCCGGCGCGGGTGCTGGCCCACCAGTGGTCCCGGCCGTTCGTGCAGCTCTCCCCCACCTACGTCGCCTGGGAGAGCTACGAGCAGGACATGGCCGACGTCCTCGACGGCCTGCGGGCCGCCCCCGGCTACGCCGTCTACCACGAGCGGTTCGCGGCCTGGCTGGCCGCCGAGGACGTCCCGCTCGACGTCGACGAGTTCGCGGGCCGGCCGTCACGATCGGTCGTCCTGGTCCCCCGGGCCATGCAACCGCACGCCGACGACGTCGACCCGCACCGCTACACCTTCGTCGGGCCGGCCCTGGCCGTCCGTGCCCACCAGGAACACTGGCGCGTCCCGGACCGCCCGGTGCTGCTCGTCTCCCTCGGCTCGGCCTACTCCGCGCCGCCCGCGTTCTACCGCGCCTGCCTCGACGCCTTCGCCGACCTCGACCGCGACGTCGTCGTCAAGGTCGGTCCGGCGGTGGACCCGGACGCGCTGGGCCCGCTCCCGCCCAACGCGTCCGTGCACCGCTGGGTACCGCAGCTGTCGGTACTGGCGCACGCGTCGGCGTTCGTCACCCACGCCGGGATGGGCGGATGCTCGGAAGGGCTGTGGCACGGCGTCCCGATGGTCGCCGTGCCCCAGGCGGTCGACCAGTTCGCCAACGCCGACCGGCTCGTCGAGCTCGGCGTCGCCCACCGGCTCGACGTCGGCGCCACCCCCGACGAGCTCCGCGCGGCGGTGGTCGCGCTGGAGTCGTCGCCGCAGGTCGCCGCCCGCTGCGCCGCGCTGCGCGCGGAGCTGCGACACGCCGGCGGCGCGGCAGGCGCCGCCGACGTCATCGAGGCCGAGGCCACCGCCACCCGGTAGGGAACGACGGTCACCGCGGGCCCGCGAGCCCCTCCCCCGAGTCCTCGAAGGTGATCGCAGCACGTCCGGCCTCCAGCCGGGCGACCGGGACGCGGAACGGGCTGCAGGACACGTAGTCGAGGCCGACCTCGTGGAAGAAGTGGACCGACTCGGGGTCACCCCCGTGCTCGCCGCACACACCGATCTTGAGCCCGGGACGCGCAGCCCGGCCTTCCTCGACGGCGATGCGGACGAGGCGGCCGACGCCGATGGCGTCGAGGGTCTCGAACGGCGACACGGTGAACACGCCCTTGTCGAGGTACGCGGCGAAGAACGCGGCCTCGACGTCGTCGCGGGAGAACCCCCAGGCCGTCTGAGTCAGGTCGTTGGTGCCGAAGGAGAAGAAGTCGGCGGCCTCGGCGATCCGCCCGGCGGTCAGCGCCGCACGCGGCAGCTCGATCATCGTGCCGATCGGGATGTCGAGGCGCACCCCTCGCTGTGCGGCGACCTCGGCCAGCACCTTGTCGGCCTCGTCGCGGATCAGGTGCAGCTCCATCACGGACCCGACGAGCGGCACCATGATCTCCACCCGCGGGTCACCGCCGGATCGTGATCCGATCCGCCGCCGCCTCGGCGGCCGCCCGCACCTGCATCGCGAACAGGCCCGGGATCGTCAACCCCAGCCGCACGCCGCGCAGGCCGAGCATCGGGTTGGACTCGTGCAGGCGCTCGACGGCGGCCAGCAGCTTCTCGTCGTGCCCGGTGTCCTCACCACGCTCGTGCGCGACGGCCACCTTGACCGCCAGCTCGGTGCGGTCGGGCAGGAACTCGTGCAGCGGCGGGTCGAGCAGCCGGACGGTGACCGGCAGCCCGTCCATCGCCTCGAACAGCTCGACGAAGTCGCCCCGCTGCAGCGGCACCAGAGCCTCCAGCGCGGCGTCGCGCACCTGCGCCGAGTCGGCGAGGACCAGCCGCTCGATCAGCACCCGCCGGTCACCGAGGAACATGTGCTCGGTGCGGCACAGCCCGATGCCCTGCGCGCCCAGCCGCCGGGCCCGCGCGGCGTCGTCGGCGGTGTCGGCGTTCGCCCGGACCTGCAGGCGCCGGGTGACGTCGGCGTGGCCGAGGATCGCGTCGACCGCCCGCACCAGGTCGGCCGTCTCCTCGTCGACGTCGGCGACCACGGTGTCGAGGCCTTCCTCCAGGTACCGGGCGACCGGTGAGCTCATGACCGGCATGTCGCCGAGGAACACCTCACCGGTGGAGCCGTCGATGGCGATCACGTCGCCCTCGTTGATCACCACGTCCCCGACGCGTGCACTGCGTGCGGTGGCGTCGACGTCGATCGCCTCCACCCCGCAGACGCAGGTGCGGCCCATCCCGCGGGCCACCACCGCCGCATGGCTGGTCTTGCCACCCCGGCTGGTCAGGACCCCGGCCGCGGCGATCATGCCTTCCAGGTCGTCGGGGTTGGTCTCCCGGCGCACCAGGATCACGGACTCACCGGCGGCGTGGCGGGCCACCGCGGAGGCGGAGTCGAACACGGCCGCACCCACCGCGGCACCGGGCGACGCCGCCAGGCCGCGGGCGAGCAGGGTCCGGTCGGTGGACCGGTCGAACTGGGGGAACATCAACCGGGCCAGCTGCTCGCCGCTGACCCGCTCCAGGGCCTCGTCCAGGGTGATCAGCTGCTCGTCGACGAGCTGGGCGGCGATCCGGAACGCCGCGGCGGCCGTCCGCTTCCCCACCCGGGTCTGCAGCATCCACAGCTTCCCGCGCTCGACGGTGAACTCGATGTCGCACAGGTCGCGGTAGTGGGTCTCCAGCCGGCGCATCACCCCGAACAGCTGCTTCGCGGATGCGGGGTCGCGCTCGGCGAGGTCGGCCAGGGTCAGCGTGTTGCGGATGCCGGCGACGACGTCCTCGCCCTGGGCGTTGGGCAGGTAGTCGCCGTAGACGCCCTGCTTGCCGGTGGCCGGGTCGCGGGTGAAGCAGACGCCGGTGCCCGAGTCGGCGCCGAGGTTGCCGAAGACCATCGTGCAGATGTTCACCGCGGTGCCCAGGTCGTGCGGGATCCGCTCGCGGCGCCGGTAGATCCGGGCCCGGTCGGTGTTCCACGAGTCGAAGACCGCGACGATCGCCAGGTCGAGCTGCTCGCGCGGGTGCTGCGGGAAGGCCCGCCCGGTCTCCTGGTGGACCACCTTCTTGAAGGTCTCGACCAGCTCCTCGAGGTCGGTCGCAGTGAGATCGACGTCCCCGGTCACCCCGCGCTCGCGCTTGAGCCCGTCCATGGCCTCGGCGAACAGCTCACCGTCGATGCCGAGCACGGTCCTGCCGAACATGGCGACCAGCCGGCGGTAGGAGTCCCACGCGAACCGTTCGTCGCCCGACACGTCGGCCAGCCCGCGGACCGACGCGTCGTTCAGGCCGACGTTCAGGACGGTCTCCATCATGCCGGGCATCGAGAACTTCGCCCCGGACCGGACCGACACCAGCAGCGGGTCTTCCGGGTCGCCGAGCTGGCGGCCGATCCGGTCTTCCAGCGCGCGCAGCGCCCGGGTGACCTGGACCCGCAGCTCGGGCGGAACGGCCCCGTCGGTGAGGTAGCGGCGGCAGGCCTCGGTCGTCACCGTGAATCCCGGCGGTACCGGCAGCCCCAGCCGGGTCATCTCGGCGAGGTTGGCGCCCTTGCCGCCCAGCAGATCCTTCTCGTCCTTGCCGCCCTCGGTGAACTCGTACACGAACTTCTGCATCGTTGCCGCCTCACGTGTCGTCGAGCGGGCGGCCCCGCGTGGTGGAGCGACTGGCCGCCTCGAAGTGGTCAAGGTTCGTGGTCAGGCCGATCGTGACACGAACGCCTTCTCCGCGGCGGTCCTTGCTCCCGACGAGGGTGGGTCAGATCGCAGATGCAGCGGTCACGCAGCCGCGGCGACCGGGATGCGCCTGCTCGGCAGCGTGGCCGTCACACCGCCGGCAGGTCGGGACGCGGCGGCCGGCCGTGCCGCCCGACGTCGTGCAGTCCTGCCGGAGATCGCGGAGGCCGGAATGGGCCGGCTCCGCGGGTAGGCGTCGGCGAGGAGGGCGCGCACGGCGTCGTGGGAGGGTCGGCGGGCGGGGTCCTTGTCCAGGAGCAGCGCCAGGAGCGGCTGCAGGCGGCCGGCGCGTAGGGCCGGTTGCGGCGCGTCGTGCAGCACCGCGGTGAGGGTCGGCACGGCTTCTTCCTGCGGGAAGGGTGGGCGGCCTTCGACGGCCGTGTAGAGGGTCGCCCCGAGCGACCACAGGTCGGCCGCGGGCCGCGGGGCCTCACCGCGGACGAGTTCGGGCGCCATGAACGCCGGCGACCCGACGACGTGGCCGGTGCGGCGGGCGGGATGGGCGGAGTCGCCACCGGCGGTCTCGGCGATGCCGAAATCCACCAGCACCGGTCGCCCGTCCTCGCCGAACATCACATTCGCGGGCTTGACGTCGCAGTGCACGACACCGGCCGCGTGCACTGCGCGCAGCGCGGCGAGCAGCTGCAGGCCCAGCGCGGCGACCGCCGTCGGAGGCAGTCGACGCCTGCCTCGGCTCAGGACGGTGGCCAGGCTGGCACCCTGGTGGTAGTCCATCACCAGCCAGTCCGAGCCGTCCTGCACCACCACGTCGTGCACGACGGTCACGTGGGGATGCCGGACCCGGGCCGCGAGCCGTGCCTCGACCCGGCCGTGTGCGTGGTCGACCTGCTTGACGGCGACGTCGCGCTCCAGCAGTTCGTCGCGGGCTCGCCACACCCGTGCCGTCGCCCCGCGGCCCACGACCTCGGCCAGCCGGTAACGGCCGGCCAGGAGGCGACCGGTGTCGGGATCTGCGGCGCGGACGGCCGCCCGGGGGCGCGAGGCGCGGCGGCGTGGCCGGAGCGACGGAGCCGGGCATTCGGCGAGGCCCACCAGGGTCATCGTGTGCTCGCCCATGTCGCCCTCCCACCGAGTCCTGAGACCTGGCCATGGTCAGCGGCCGCGCAGGCCCGGGCACAGAGGCCGGAGGACCCCGAACCAGCAGGTCCTGCGTTCCCTCTACCTGGGTCGATGCGCCAGCGACGGTCACAGGAACGGGGGCCTGGTGCCGGGCACGGCGCCCTGTGTCACGGACTCCTCGCGCTGGCCACCGACGCCGAGCCGACCCCGTTCACGGCTGTTCGACCCGACGCCACCGTCCCGGTCGTGATCACCCACGGCGCCACGGGCGGGCACCGCATCGCGTTGACCTTCCACTCGAACATGACCGACGGGATGCTGCACCGCCTCGACACGGGGCAGGTCGCCTCCTACGCCAACACCGCCGTCGTCGACGAGCTGCAGGCCCGGCACGTCCCGGCCACGTTCTTCATGGCAGGCAAGTAGGTGGAGCGCTACCCGACCTGACCCAGCGCATCGCCGCCGATCCCGACTTCGAGATCGCCAGCCACTCCTACGCGCATCGCGGGTTCACCGCGAACTGCTGCCGGCTGGTCGACCTCTCCGCCCAACATCCACCTCGCCCCCTCACGCACCTCCTCGGGAGCGCGTAACGCCGCGGTCGACGAGTGCTGGGGGTGGTGACAGGTGGCCAGCGGCTCGTGCTAGCACCTCCTCGCGCCTCCAGGTTAGGCGGGGGTGGACCGGTGTGGTCGACGTATGTCGGCCCAGGTCTGCAAGGCGGATCCTTCCTGTGCGAAGCGCAGCACAGGCCGGCAGCGGCGACAGTAGCGTCGAGAAGTCGGCAGTTGTCGCTGGCCCGTACCCGGACCGACACCACGTCGCCGCTTGAGGGGAGCTGATCCGCCATGGCCGCCTCCAGCCTCGTCCTCGACCGCCCGACGGCGCCGGCCCAGGCCGCGATCTCGACCTCCACCTGGCCGGCTGTAGCACCCGGTGTATCACGGCCCATCAGCTGCGCTCCCCTCTTGCGTCGGTCGAACTAGCCGGTCAGGGGGATCGATGCAGCGAAGGGTGCAGGGTCTGTGGCGGACAACGAGGTTGTCGGCACGACGACCTTGCGATCGCCGGTGCCGGCGTCATCGCGCCGGCCGCGGAGGCGACGACCGTGATCATTCGGTCTGCGCGGTCAGCGCGGAACAGAACGGACTCCCGACCTACGATGATCCGTGCGTCTCGAGTGACGGACCGGAGCAGGGGACGACGGTGGCGACCCCGCGTGCGGGCTTGCTGTGGTGCCGAGCCGGGGAACGGGTCGAGGAGTTGGCTGCTGACACGCCGGCGGCAGAACCGATCGACGCGTCAGGACCGGAACACGGGTGGGGGTGGCCCCCTGTCGAAGCAGTGTGCGCCCCATGGATCGCCCCCTGCCGGCGGCGCAAGACTGTTCACCTTCGTCGCTGTAGTCACCGTAGCTGCGCACACCTCGTGGGACATGCGCCGCTGGCGTCGGTCGGTGAACTCCGCAGTTGCGTTGACTTCCTTGTAGATGTTGAGCCACCGGTCGAACTGCACGTCCAAACCTGTCCGATCGAGACAGTCACCAACACCAATTCGTCCACACCGTCAAATACTCACTTGCGATATATTAATCACATTCGGGGGTGAGTTCGTGTACTTTCAGTTGCTTGGCACCTTGAGAGTCGAGCTTGATGGGGATCGGGTCGATGTTGGCGGGCTCCGTCAGCAGAGGCTCCTCGTCATACTGCTACTCGACGCCAACCGGGTGGTCAGCGCCAGTCGGCTCATCGACGCCATGTGGGATGGCGAGCCGCCGGCGACGGCAAGCAGGCAGCTCCACAATGCCATTGCCGCCATCAGGCGGAGCTTCACTTCGGCCAAACACGTGATCGTAAAGGACGGTCCCGGGTACCGGATACAGGTTGACCCACAGAACATCGACGCCCACCGGTTCACCGCGATGATGACTCGTGCCGCCGCGGCTGCGGCCGACGGGTCCACCAAAGAGGCGATTGAACTTCTCGAAGCCGGCCTTGCCCTCTGGGAAGGCCCAGCACTTTCCGGCTTGAACAGTCCAATCCTAGACATTAGCGCCGCCAAGCTCGAGGAAAAGCGCCTGTCTGCGACCGAGCAGCTCCTCGGGTTGCGTCTGAATGAGGGAGACGCCGCAGTGCTTGTACCCCAGCTAGGAGAGCTGGTGTCCCACAACCCGCTGCGGGAGGAAACCCGCAGGCTGTTGATCCTCGCATTGCACCGCAGCGGGCGCAAGGCCGACGCATTGAACGTCTACGAAAAGGGCAGACGGCTACTGAGAGACGAGATCGGCGTCGAACCCAGCGTGAGTCTGCGTTCGCTCTACGAGCAGATTCTGCGAGATGATCTCCCCGAACTGAAACCAAGACCCGAGTCCGCCGACGCGGTTCGGGTCAACGACGGCCCGCCGGCCATCGCGCCGCCACACTACAGCGGTACCGCCACCAACCGTTCCTTCCTTCCCTACGACACAGCGCACTTCACCGGGCGCGTCGAAGAGCTGCAATTTCTGATGGCCACGCCCCGTTCGGCGACCGAGACCACACTCGGCATCGTGGCCATTGACGGCATGTCCGGGGTGGGCAAGACCACGCTGGCTGTTCGACTCGCCCACCAACTCGCACACCAATACCCCGAGGGACACATCTACATCGATCTGCACGGGCATACGCACGGGCACGATCCGCTCGAGCCCGACACCGCACTCGAACGGTTGCTGCTGGACTTCGGGCTCCCGCCTGTGCAGATACCCCAGGATGTGCGGCAACGCGCCGCGCGCTGGCGTGCCGAGATCGCGGATCGCCGGGTCCTGGTGGTGCTCGACAACGCGCGTGACGCCAAGCAGGTCCGCCCGCTTCTGCCCGGCACGGGGAAGGCGCTCGTGATCATCACGAGCCAGCGGCGGCTCGCCGGCGTTGACGGGGTGACATCCCGTTCGCTCGACGTGTTCTCCTCCACGGACGCGGCGGAGCTGTTCACCAAGATCGCCGGCGTTGACCGCACCGAGAACCAGCCGGACGCGATCGCCGAGATCGTCGCCCTGTGCGGGCATCTGCCGCTGGCCATCAGCATTGCCGCGTCCCGCTTTCGCAACCGTCCGGCCTGGTCGCTCGACCACCTCGTTCTCCGCCTGCGCGACGAGCGCCAGCGCCTCCCCGAACTGTCCCACTGCGATCGCAGCGTAGCCGCTTCTTTCGACGTCTCGTACCGGAACCTGTCGGCCGAGCAGCGCCGACTGTTCTGCGTGCTCGGCTTAACCACGCATCTCGGCGAGGAGTTCGACGCCAGTACTGTCGCCACCTTGATGGACATCTCCGTCCCGGCAGCGGATCGACTCCTAGAGGATCTTTTCGACGCCCACATGCTGATGCAACGGGCGGCGGGCCACTATCATTTGCACGACCTGCTACGGGAGTATGCCCGGGCAAGGGCGGCGGAGGAGTTCGATGTTCACGGCGACACACTGAACGAACTCAGCTGCTCGGCGTAGCACGCCAGCACGTTCGGCCTCGCGGTGAAACGAATTTCCGGTCCGCTACGGATGACACCGCTACCGGATCTAACAATGCACCTCCGGCGGACGCCGGCACGCCTCGACCGGCCCGAGTTCGCCGTCATCCTCCCCGATCCGAGGCCCGCCTTGGGTAGCCGCCAGCCTCGACCTTGTCGCTCAACTGTTCACGGGCATCGCCCCTGACCGCCACCCGCAGCTATTGGAGCTGAGCAGCCGGCAAGGTCTCCCGAACGCAGGCCTGATGCATGGCGGATACGCGAGCGAGGCAGCTTCGATGGCCGCGGCTGAGACGCTCTACACAGAGTCAGTCGGGCGCTCGAATTGAGCTCAGTCGACCGGTGCCACCGCCGGGAGTAGACACAGCGTAACGCGCGTCGCAACGTTGATCCACAGGGCACTGGTCAGCGCTGCCGGCCACCGGTGAGCGCTGACCTCGGCATGAGTCCGGCGACAGCCTGGACCGGCAGCCATACCTCCTACTTCATTCCTCGGCCTGGCCGCCGCAGGCCACACCAGAAAGTGATGGATATGCCGTTCACGAACAAGACAGTCCTCACCGCCGCATTGCGGGCCAAGGTAGCCGCGGACTCCGGCATCGGCGGTGGCAACCTGCTTCCCTCGATGCTGGCCATCAACCCGTATCCGGACGAGCCGTTCATCCGGTCGCTGACCCCGGTGCCCTACACCGACGGCGAGACGCGGACTGAGTTCAGCCTTCGCGATCTCGATCATCTGATCCAGAGCTGGTCGGTGTGGTACCACGCGCGCGGAGTGCGGCCGAAGGACCGGGTCGCGGTCTTCCTGCCCGATTCGATCGCATATTTCGTGCACTACTCGGCAATCGCCCAGCTGGGGGCCATCGCCGTGCTCATCAACTGGAAGGCGCCGCGGGAGAGCGCGGTGGCGCTGTGCGAGCGGACCGGCGCGATCGGCCTGTACACCGACCTGGAGCGACTGGACCGGATCGCTCCCGACCTGGACAAGCTGGCGCTGCGGTGGATCCACACCATCGAGGAGATGCCGAGCCCGGCTTCGGCCACGCTGCCGGACGCGGCACGGTTCCGGCATCACCCCGACGACCCGGTGGGGATGATGCACTCGTCGGGCACGACGGGCCTGCCAAAGCCGGTCATCCACACCCACCGCACGATCCTGGAGGGCCCCAAGTTCCGTGCCGTCGACTACAAGGAGGAACCCAACGCCCTGATCATGACCGCGCTCCCGCAGTCGCACCAGGGCACGATCTCGTTCACCTCCTACGCGGTGCTCGCCGGACAGCCGCTGCTGGCCTGGCGGGATGTCACCGGTGAGGAACTGGCGGCGGCCATCCCGGAGCACAAGCCGACCATGGTGATGGCCTTCGGCCATGCCTACCCGGAACTGGCCGCGCTGGAGACCCCCGCGGGTGCCCTCGACTCGGTGAACATCTGGGTCTCCATGGGCGACGCGGTGCACGAGCGGCACCTGAAAGAGGTGCTCGCCCGCCGCTCTGCGCACCTCCGGCCGGCGGCCTTCCTCGACCGGCTGGGCACCACCGAGCTGGGTTGGGGTGTCCTGATGCAGCCACGCACCCTGACGAGCGAGCGCAACGACCGCTGCGTCGGCCGCTCGGTCGGCTTCGCCGAGGTCGCCATCGTGCGGGAGAACGGCACGCTCGCCGCGCCGTACGAGTACGGGTTCCTCGGGGCGAAACCACCGTCGATGACCGTGGGGTACTGGGGCAACCAGGACACCTACTACCGGAGCATCCTGGCCGGTTACTGGCTGACCGGGGACATCGCCTACCGCGACGAGGACGGCCACTTCTACCAGATCGACCGCGCGGTGGACGTGGTGCACACCGCGCAGGGGCCGGGCTACTCGGTGCAGATGGAGGAGCTGGTCCTCAACGAGGTCGTTGGTGTCGAGGACTGCACGGTCGTTGCCGGTGGGTATCGGGACCAGAAGGTGGCCGTCGCCGTGGTGACCGGGAAGGACATCGACCCGGAAAAGGTGCTGTTCGCAGCCAACGATGCGTTGCGCGCGACCGGGAAGCCGGAGCTGGCCATGGTCGAGGTGGCGAGTGCAGACGGAGACTTCCCACTCGGCGTCACCGGCAAGTCACTGAAGCGCTACCTGCGCAACAAGTACCAGGACCTCGTCGTCTACCTCGGTGATCACCGAGGCAAGAACCTCGCCACGAGCGCTGCGCTCGCCTGATTCAGTCGGGAACAAAGACTACCGTGACTAACCAAGACATCCTGCTCGTATTCGACGAGACCGTGCCCCGCGGCGGGGTCGACGGGTGGATACGGCACCTGGAATCCGCCAGCGCGCCGACCGAGCTGTACCGGCTCGGTACCAGCCTTGTTCTTTCGGTGTCCGATGTGGACGCCGTTCACAAGGCGGGGCCGGAGCTTCCGGCACCGATCCACCAGGTACGGAAGGACAGTGATGCCTGGTTGGGGCGCAGGGAACTGCGCCCCAACGGGACCACGGTCTCCTTGGGACCGACCACGATCGGCGACGGCTCCGTCGCGGTGATCGCGGGACCGTGTGCGATCGAAACGCGGGAGCAAACCCTGGCCACGACGGCCATCGTGGCCGAACACGGCGCCGTCGGCCTGCGGGGCGGGGTGTTCAAACCGCGAACCTCGCCGCATTCCTTCCAGGGCCTCCACTGGAACGGCCTTGACCTGCTGGTCGAGGCCCGGGAGCAGACCGGCCTCCCCTTCATCACCGAGGTGGTCGAACCGGAGCACGTCAAGCGGTTGGCCGAGGTGGTCGACGGGTTCCAAATCGGGGCCAGGAACATGCAGAACTTCGCACTCCTGACCGCGGTCGGCCAGAGCGGACTTCCAGTCGTGCTCAAGCGCGGCTTCGGCTGCACCGTGGAGGAAGCCCTCGCCGCGGCCGAATATCTGCTGCTCGAGGGCAATGACCAGGTCGTGCTGTGCGAGCGGGGCATCCGCACGTTCGAGCCGTCAGCGCGCTTCACGCTGGACCTCACCGCGGTCGCGCTGTGGAAGCAGCGCACCCACCTGCCGGTCATCGTGGATCCCAGCCATTCCGGTGGCCGACCGGAGCTGGTGGAACCGCTGTCCCTGGCCGCAATCGGGGCCGGAGCGGACGCCCTGCTGATTGATGTCCATGTCCGGCCGGAGCAGGCGTTGTGCGACGGCAACCAGGCGCTCCGCCCAGAACAGTTCGCTGGCTTGATGGGCCGGCTCGCTCGTGTGGTGACCGGGTTCGGCCGCCACCTGAGCGCCGCCGCATAGATCGGGGAGTGCTGATCCCAGTGATCAAGAGAGTGCGGCGCGGGCTGGCCGATCCACCAGCTGGACGCAGCAAACCAGTCGGGGCTCCGATGTTCGGTGAGAAACTGCACGTGGCCATCGTCGGGCTTGGCCCACGGGGCTTGTCGGTCGCCGAACGCCTGTGCGCCAATGCCGAGTCGCTGCTGCCGCAGGGGCGGGAACTCGTCATCCACCTCGTCGATCCGCACGTGTTCGACGGCGGCCTGGTCTGGCGGAGCACGCAGGACCGGGTGTTGTTGATGAACACGGTTGCCTGCCAGGTGACCATGTTCGTCGACGAAACCGTCGACTGCGACGGACCGGTGGTGAGCGGGCCGAGTCTCTACGAGTGGGCCCGCTCGATCGCCTTGCTCGGCAGCCCGAACGTCCCGGATGCGATCCGAGCCGAAGCCGCGACGCTCGGTCCGGACGACTATCCGTCGCGGGCGTTCTACGGGAGCTATCTGCAGTGGACGCGCCGCCGCATCATGCGGACCACACCCCCGTCGGTCAGCTTCACGTTGCACCAGGCGACCGCGGTCGACGTCCGCGACACACCGAGTGGCCTTGCAGGAAGTCATACTGGACAACGACGAGTCAATCGGCGACCTGCAGGCCGTCGTGCTCGCACTCGGCCACCTGCCGCATCAGATCGACGAATCCGAGGCGGCCCTGAGCCGGTACGCCGATCGGCACGGCCTGCGCTACATCGCGCCGAGCAACCCGGCCGACCTGTCGCTGGACGCCATACCGGCGGGCGGCACGGTAATTCTGCGCGGCATGGGCCTCAACTTCTTCGACTACATGGCCCTGTTCACCATCAGCCGCGGCGGTAGGTTCGTCCGCGAGTCCGACGGTATCTTGATCTACCTTCCGTCCGGGCAGGAGCCCCGCCTGGTGGCCGGATCCCGGCGCGGAGTGCCGTACCAGGCACGCGGCAAGAACCAGAAAGGGCCGTTCGGCCGGCACGAGGCGCGCGTACGTGACCGCGGAGGTGATCGAACGGCTGCGGGCCCGCGCCGATGCGGGGGCACCCGCGGACTTCCGCCGGGACATCTGGCCGATGATCGATCAGGAAGTCCGCACGGTGTACTACGCGACCCTGGTGCGGGAGCGCCGATGCACCTGCGACGCCGAGGAGTTCACCGCCACCTTCGCCACGGCGGATCCCGCCGACGTGCCGCTCTCCGGTGACCCGCTGGCCATCGAGGAGAGCGACGCCCAGCGCAATGTGCTCAGCCAAGTTCGGGATAGATCCCGACCAGGGCTGGGACTGGCGGAGGATCACGGCGCCCTACACCGACGACGACGTCGCCTCGACCGAACGGTTCCGCAGCTGGCTACGGTCCTACGTGGACATGGAAGTCCGGGAGGCCGGCAAGGGGAACGTGACCGGGCCGCGCAAGGCCGCCCTGGACGTGCTGCGCGACCTGCGCAACGAGATCCGGTTGCTCGTCGACCACGGCGGCCTGTCTGGCGACTCCTACCGGGACGAACTGCAGCGCTGGTACATGCCGCTGAACGCCTATCTGTCGATCGGGCCGCCCGCCGAACGCATCGAGCAGTTCGGCGCCCTCATGGATGCCGGCGTGCTCGAGGTGCTCGGCCCGGACCTGCGGGTCGAGTGCTCGGACGGACGGTTCGTCGCGCAGTCCGGAGCCTGCCCGGACCTCACCGTGCGGGCTGCCACGCTGATCGAGGCGCGCCTTCCGGAAACCGACCTGCACCGCACGACCGATCCGCTGCTGCGGACATTGCTGGACCGCGGCGAGTGCCGGCCGTACCGCATCCCGATCCGCGGCGGCGGTCACTGGGTCGCGGGCGGTGTCGCGGTCACCCGGCGTCCATACCGGCTGCTGGACATCGCGGATCGCCCGCACGCACGGCGTTTCGCGTTCGGCGTGCCCACCGAGTCGGTGCACTGGGTGACCGCGGCGGGCATCCGCCCCGGGCGTCAACTCCGTGATCCTCGGCGACGCGGACGCCATCGCCCGGTCCTGCCTGCGCATCGCGGCGGAGCACCCGCGACCGCTGCTGCTCGCCGGCGATGGCGGCAATCACCCGGACTGACCTCGGGAGACCTGCATGACCACCATGGACTACGGAATTCTTGCGCCCGCATGGGCGGCGACGGGCGTGGCCGACCTCGTCGACGACAACGCGTTGCTGACCGCCATGCTCGCCACCGAAGTCGCCCTGGCGAGGCGCAGGCCGAGTTGGGCGTGATTCCGGCGGGCGCGGCGAAGGCCATCGAGGATCGCCGCCGTACCGGCGCACATCGACCCGCGGTGGTGGCGGCGGGAGTGCGGGAGACGGCGAACCCGGTCGTGGCGTTCGTCGAGCAGCTCACCGCCGCGGTCACGGTCCGTCGACGCGTCCGCCGCCGAGTACGTGCATCGCGGCAGCACCAGCCAGGACATCCTGGACACTGCGCTGATCCTGCTCTGCGCGGCGACGCTGGACCGCATCGAAGACGACCTGCTGGCGTGCGCCGACAGCCTGGCCGGGCACGCCGACCGGCACCGGGACACCCCGATGGCCGGGCGCACGCTGACTCAGCACGCCGTGCCGGTCACCTTCGGGCTGAAGGCGGCCACCTGGCTGCATCTGGTGCTCGACGCCGTCGAGCGGGTGCGCCGGACCCGGGCGGTACTGCCGGTCTCGATGGGCGGCGCGGCGGGCACGCTCGCGGCGTACCACCAGTACGCGCTGGGCACGGACCGATCCGGTCGGCGCGACGCTGCGCCTGCCCGCGCTGGTGGCCCGGCGCCTCGGGCTGGCCGAGCCGGCTCTTCCCTGGCACGGCGTTCGCACGCCGCTGGCCGACGTCGCCGCGAGCCTGCTGGTCACCACCGGCGCGCTCGGCAAGATGGCCGCCGACGTCCTCGTGCTCACCCGGACCGAGATCGGGGAGGTCACCGAGGAGCAGGCGCCGGGCCGCGGGGCGTCCTCGGCCATGCCGCAGAAGCACAACCCCGTGTTCTCGACGCTGGTCGCGACTGCGGCCCGACAGCTGCCACCGATCGCCCTCGTGCTGTTCCAGTCGATGGCCGTCGAGGACGAGCGGTCCTCGGGTGGGTGGCATGCCGAGTGGCAGCCGCTGCGGGAGTGCCTGCGAATCGCAGCCGGCGCCGCTGCCAACGCCGCATGCCTCGCCGCGACGCTTCGGGTCTGTCCCGAGGCGATGGCGACGAACCTGCGGCTGACCCGCGGCGCGATCGTCTCCGAGCGCGTCAACGCGGTGCTGGCTCCGTTGCTCGGCAAGGGCAACGCCAAACGCATGCTGGCCGAGGTGACCGTCGGCGGCCGAGCGCGACGGTGCCGATCTCGCCGACGTGCTCGCCGTCGCACTCGAGAAGGCCGGGGTGGCCGGTCCCGACGTGCCCGGGCTGTTCGACCCGTCCGGCTACACCGGGATCTCCGGGCCTCTGGTCGACCGGGTGCTCGCGCGCTTCCACGGTGTTCTCGGACGAGACGTTCGTGAAGGAGAGAGTTCGCATGACTGATGTTGCCGCGCTGGAGTTTGCCTGGGAGCGCGCAGCGCCGATCCCCGCCGAGCGGCGGCAGGAACTGCTCGCGCTGCCCGGGTTCGGCGACACCTACTCCGATCACATGGTGACCGTGCGGTGGCAGGCCGAGCAGGGCTGGCACGACGCCCGGGTCGCGCCGCTCGCCGCGTTCTCGCTGCACCCGGCGACCATGGCTCTGCACTACGGCCAGACCGTTTTCGAAGGCCTGAAGGCGTTCTGGCGCCCGAACGGACAACGGGCCCTGTTCCGGCCCGCCGACCATGCCCGCCGGTTCAACCGCTCAGCGTGCCGGATGGCCATGCCCACGCTGCCCGAGCAGGACTTCGTCGCGGCCCTCGAGGCGCTGCTGCGAGCCGACGGAGCCTGGGTGCCGCGCACCCGGGGACACAGCTTCTACCTGCGGCCGTTCATGATTGCGATCGAGAAACACCTGGGCAACCGCCCCGCCGAGGAGTACCTGTTCGCACTGATCGCCGGCCCGGCGCGGCCCGCGTTGGCCATGGAGCCGAAGCCCATGCGGTTGTGGGCAGCCACCGAGTTCGTCCGCGCGGCGCCGGGCGGCACCGGTGCGGTCAAGTGCGGCGGCAACTACGGCGGCTCCTACATCGCCCAGCGACAGGCCGCGGCCAACAACTGCGACCAGGTCGTGTGGCTGGACGCGCGCGAGCGCCGGTACATCGAGGAGGCCGGTGGCTCCAACCTGTTCTTCGTCGAGTCGACCACCGACGGCCCCCGCCTACGCACGCCGCCGCTGAGCGGAACCCTGCTGGCGGGTGTCACCCGGGACTCGATCCTGCGGCTGGCCGGGTGGCTCGGTTACCCGGTCGCCGAGGAGCCGCTCACACTGGACGACTGGGAGCAGGGCTGCCGAGACGGGCGCATCATCGAAGCGTTCGCCTGCGGTACCGCCCGGGCCATCGCACCGATCGGGCACGTGGCTTCGACCCAGCGGGAATGGTCGGTGGGTGACGGCCAGGCCGGTCCGGTCACGATGCGGCTGCTGGAGGCGTTGCTCGACATCCAGTACGGCCGGGTTCCGGACGAGTTCGGCTGGATGCGGCTGGTGGACACCGAGGGCGAGGCCTAGGTGGACACACAAGCAATGAGTCACGGAACCGTGCACCACAAGGCGAAGCTGCTGCGGGCCCTGCAGGCCGACGGGACGCTGGTGCTGCCGAACGCGTGGGACGCGGCGAGCGCGGCGGTGATCGCCGACGCGGGTGCCGCCGCAATCGCCACGACCAGCGCGGGGGTGGCCTGGAGCCTGGGCTACCGCGACGGAGAGCAGCTGCCGCGCGCCGAACTGGTCGCGGCCATCACGCGGATGGCCGCAGTCATCGATGTGCCGCTGACCGCCGATGTCGAGACCGGTTACGGCGCCACCGCGGAGGAGGTGGCCGACACCGTCACCGCGGTGCTCGGCGCGGGTGCCGTGGGGCTCAACATCGAGGATGCGCCGGTCGGCGAATCCGGGCTGTACGCCCCCGAGGTCGCTGCCGCCCGCATCCGGGCCGCCCGGACGGCGGCGGTCGGGTGCGGAGTCCCGGACTTCGTGATCAACGCTCGGACCGACGTGTACATGCGTCGGATCGGCGATCCGGAGACCCGGCGTGACGAGGTACTGCGCCGGGCAGCGGCGTACGCCGAGGCGGGTGGGGACTGCCTGTTCGTACCCGCGTTGGCGGACCTGGCCGTGCTGGAATCACTGGTCACTCTGTCCCCCCTGCCGATCAGCGCGT
Source organism: uncultured Actinomycetota bacterium (assembly GCA_963780835.1). Lineage (GTDB taxonomy): Bacteria > Actinomycetota > Actinomycetes > Mycobacteriales > Pseudonocardiaceae > Pseudonocardia. Next base: position 21,868 of record CAWADQ010000041.1, read on the forward strand.
CCACCGGCCCCGGCCGGCCCACCGTCGCGCAGCTGCGGGCGGCCGGGGTGCGACGGGTCAGCGTCGGACCGGCCCTGTCCCAGGCGGTCTACACCATGGCCCGGCAACTGGCTGCGGCGCTGCTGACCGAGGGGCAGCTGACCGCCGAATCCCCATGGCTCAGCTATGCCCAACTCAACGCGCTGCTCTCATCCGACGGCTTCACCAAGGAATAAATCCATGTCAACGACTCCCAGGGTCGATTTCTTTTTCGACCCGGCCTGCCCCTTTGCCTGGATCGCCTCCCGGTGGATCCTCGAGGTCGAACAGCAGCGGAACATCAACCTGCGGTTCCGCGTGATGAGCGTGTCCGTGCTGAACGAGGACCGCGAGATCTCCGAGTGGTACCGGGACTTCTGCGACCGCGCGTGGGGCCCGGCCCGGGTCTGCATCGCCGCCGCCCAGCACCACGGGGAGGACGTGCTGGGCGGCCTCTACACCGCGCTGGGTAACCGAATCCACAAGGGGCGCAACAAGAACTACCCGGAGGTGGTCGAGCAGGCCCTGGCGGAGGTGGGTCTGCCGGCCGACCTCGCGGAGGCGGCGAACGGCACCGACTACGACGAGGCCCTGCGCAAGAGCCACGCCGAGGCATTGGCGCCGGTCGGCGCGGACCTCGGCACTCCGGCCATCCACATCGACGGTGTGGGCTTCTTTGGACCGGTATTCACTGCGATCCCGCGCGGTGACGAGGCGGTGCATGCTTTCGACGGCGCCCTGATGCTGGCCGGCAACCCACACTTCTTCGAGATGAAGCGCGCTCGGTCCGGTGGCCTGAGCTACGAATGACGGAACGGGGTTTGTGCACATGAGACGTATCGGGTTCGTGGAGTCGAACCGGTCCGGATCCGGGTTCGACGCACTACGGGCGGCGCGGAGACTTGGGCTGCACGTCACCTTCTTCAACTGCGGGCTGGACCGCTATCACGCGACGCCCGGCGGCACCGAGGTGCTGCGCAGCTGCGTCGACGAGTTCGTGTCCTGCCCGACCCACGAGCTGGCTCCGCTCCTGGCGGCGGTGAAGGAGGTCGACGCACGGCAACCGCTCGACGCGTTGCTCTCGGTCGCCGAGTACGAGGTGGTCCAGACCGCCGAGACGGCCCGCCAGCTCGGCCTGCCCGGCCCGGATCCGGACGCGGTCCGGATCGCTCGCAACAAGGCCGAGCAACGGCGGCGCTGGGCCGAACGAGGCGTGCCCATCCCGGCCTTCCGCGCCGTGACCACCCCCGAACAGGCCGCGCGGGCTGCCGAGGAGATCGGGCTGCCGTGCGTGGTGAAGCCGGCGGACGAGACCAGCGGGGCCCATGTCGTCCGGTGCACGACCGTGGCCGAGGTGATCGACGGCTTCTCGGCCGTGCGGTCCGAGCGAACCAACCGCCGCGGTCAGCCCCGGCATCCCGAGGTGCTCGTCGAGGAATGCCTGGTCGGGTTCGAGGTCAGCGTGGAGGTTCTGGCGGAGGCGGGATCCGTTCGCGTGCTCGGGGTGACCGACAAGCTGGTCGGGGGCGGCAACCGGTTCATCGAGCTCGGGCACACCTTCCCGACGGCGCTGCCGGATCCGATCAGGAGCGAGCTGGAACAGGCCGCGGTGGCCGCGACCGTGGCGGTGGGCTTCGACCTCGGCATCGCTCACGTCGAGCTCAAATACACCGCCACGGGCCCCAAGCTGGTCGAGATCAATCCACGGCCGGCCGGTGACCAGATCACCGAGCTGATGGATCGCAGCCTCGGGTTTTCCACCATGGAGCTGGTGATCCGCCAGTACCTGGGCGAGTCCGGCGGCGCCATCGAAGCCAATCCGGTCCGTGGCGCGGCGATCCGGTACCTCACCGCGCCTCCGGGCGTCGTGCACAGCGTGACCGGACTGGACATCGCCGCTGCCGTGCCCGGGGTCTGCGAGGCCGTGGTGGGCGTCGAGCCCGGTGCGCGGGTCAACCGGTTGAGGGTCAACGAGGACCGGGTCGGGCACGTCCTGGCCACCGCCGACGATCCGTATCTGGCCGGCCGGATCGCGGAGGCCGCGGCCCAGCAGATCGCGGTGCGCACCCATCGGGGCTGACCAAATGCGTATTCGATGCTTCGCCGATGGCCGCGTCGGCGAGGCTTGACCAACCGGGCGCCGAGCCCTTGGGCTGCGGGTCCCTTGTCTTCGCGCCCCTGTTCGAGCCCTTTGTCTTCACAGGAGAAACGATATGCCGAACCTGGTCATGGTGATGCCCTACAAGGCATACATCAGAAAGGCGCAGGCTGAAGGGTTCCGGATCAGCGCGATCTGGGATCCGGGCGAGGCCGACCGGCTGTTTGGTGCGGAGGCCGCCCAGTACCTCCAGGACGTCGAGGCACTCGCCGATGGCTTCCGGTTGGTGGACTTCACCGATCGCGCCGCCTACGCCGACGCGATCCGCGCGGCTGTCCGGGACACCGGCGCCGACCACGTCTGGCATGTCGGTAGCGAGGAATCGATGATGCTCGCCTACGAGGTGGCCGACGAACTCGGAAAGGCGGTCAACTCACCGCGATCGGTCGCGCTGCTCAACGACAAGCTCGCCATGCGCACACTGCTGCGCGACAAGGGTATCTCCGCGGTGCGGTTCGCCACCGCGGAGCGCTGGCCGGATGTGGCAGCGCTACTGGCGGACTTCACGTTGCCGGTAGTGGTGAAGCCGGCCACGTTGTCCGCCAGCCGGGGGACCTACCTGCTCACCGACCCGGCCGACCTGCCTGCCTGGGGCGAGATGCTGGCCGCCTACCAGTACGACGGGCCCCTGCTGGTCGAGGAGTACCTGCGCGGACCGGAGTTCAGCGTGGAGACGCTGACGGTGCGCGGCGAGCACCACGTGATCGGCGTGACCCGCAAGCTGCTCGGCCCACTGCCGCATTTCGTGGAGCGGGGGCACCTGTTCGGCGCGCCGGACACGGCGGAGACCGGCCGGGTGGCCGCGCTCGCGGTGGAACTGCTCGACGCCGTCGGGTACCAGTGCGGCCCGGCGCACACCGAGATCATCCTGACCGCGGACGGGCCGCGGATCGTGGAGTCCCAGGCCCGGCTCGGCGGGGACAAGATCCCGGACATCATCCGGATCGCTCAGGGTTTCGACATCAAGCGGGCGATGTTCGCCGCCCTGGCCGGGCGGGCGCCTCGATCGAGTCCGGCGGAGTCCGTCGGGCACATCGCGTACCTGAGCTTCCCGAGCGGGATTCTCCGGTCGGTGTCGGGCCTCGACGAGGCACGCGCGCTGGACTTCGTCGACACCCTGAACTTCCCGTTCTCGGTCGGGGACGTGCTTCCGGAGACGGTGAGCTCCAAGACCCGGCACGGCTTCGTGATCCTCACCGGCTCCGACGATGCCGCCCAGGCCCTGGCCCGCGCGGACCGGGTGCGCGAACTGATCAAGGTTGAGGTGGCGGCCGCAACGCCGGCCGGAGAGGTCGTGGCCCGATGAGGAAGTTCCTGGCACTGCACCGCAACGTCCGGGTCCGAATCGGGCTGGCGTTCGTCCACAAGCTGATCGACGCGATGATCCTCACCTTCATCGCGATCTACCTCGCGGCCCGGGTGGGGATTGCGACCACAGGCGCGTTGATCCTGCTGTTCGCCGTGTTCGCGGTGTTGGGCATGCTGCTCGGCGGTCATCTGTCGGAGAAGTGGGGACGCCGGCCGGTCCTCATCGTCGGGGACCTCATCGGCACGGTGTTCCTGGTGCTGATGGCGGTGGCCTACTTCGCCGACTGGGGCCCGCTCGCCGTCTACTGCAGCTACGCCGTCGTCAAGTTCGGGACCAACCTGGCTCTGCCGGCCAACGACTCGACCATCATCGATGTGACCCCGCCCGAGGACCGCAAGTACGTCTACACGGTCAACTACTGGGTGATCAACCTCGCGCTCGGCGGCGGCGCGCTGCTCGGCGGATTCCTGTACGGCTCGCACTTCGGCGCGGTGATCCTGGGCGGCGCCATCGGCATGGGTTTCGCCCTCATCGTCACCGTCCTGCTGGTGGCCGAGACGAAGCCGGCGACGAAGCCGGAGTCCACGGCGGCCGGCGCCGTGCCCGGCAAGCTCCGCGGGTGGGCCCAGTTCACCGAGGGCTACCGAGTGGTGCTGGCCGACTCGACGTTCCGCAGGCTGATCATCGTCGCCACCTTGGTGCTGACCCTCGAAGGACAGCTGAGCACCGCGATCGGGATCCGGCTGTCGAACGACTTCGGTGTCCAGCACGTGATCCCGTTCGGCGATGTCGACGGCGTGCAGATGCTCGGCGTGCTCAAGGCGGTGAACACCGCCCTGGTCGTGCTGCTCGCGCTGCAGGTCAACGCGCTGCTGCGGCGGCTGCCTGACCGGGTCCGGCTGTACGTGGGCATCACCCTGTACGCGGGCGGCTTCGCGGTGCTCGCGGTCAGCAACATCGCCTGGGTGCTACTGCTCGCCGCCGTCGTGCTGACGATCGGCGAGCTGATGAACACGCCGGTTCAGCAGGGGCTGCTGGCGGAGCTGGCCCCGGATGATGGCCGGCCGAGGTACATGGCCGCGTACTACCTGCACATCCGGTTCGGCCAGGTGGTCAACGCGCTGCTGATCAGCCTGAGCGCGGTACTGAGCACCCAGGGCATGGCCGGGATCTACCTGATCTTCGGCGTCGTGATCATCATGCAGTACCGGGTGATCCTGGTCCGCCGCGCGGCGCGTTCCGGTGCGGAAGCCCCGCTGCCCGTCTGACTTCTGCACACACCTTGGAGGCAATCATGTCGGCACGGGCGGATCGGGTCACCGAGGCCTACCTCGCCGAATGCACGGCCCCGGACAGCCGGCTGCGCCGCGCGCTGGCCGAACTCGACGTGTCGGAGACCATGCGCGCGGCGTGGCCGAGGCTGCTGCCCCGCCCGATCATGGTCGACGAGGCGGAGTTCCGGGCGTTCGGCCGTGATCTCGTCACCATCTTCGAGCTGGTCACCTCGCTGCCGCAGCGCTGCTTCGACGGGGACTTCGAACGGTTCCGCGCCGCCCTGGGCATCGACGACCGGCGCGGTGCGTGGATGCGCCGGCTGCTCGGCGACGGCCCCCCGCCGCTGTACGGCCGGGCCGACACCTACTACGACGGCTCGTCGTTCAAGCTGCTCGAGTTCAACATCGGCAGCGCGCTCGGCGGCCTGGACATGGTGGGCCCGTTGCCGAAGGCCTACCTGCGGATCCCCGCGGTCGCCGAGTTCGCCGCCGAGCACGGCCTGGGCTACCTGGACATGGGCGGGGACCTGGCCGCGGCGCTGCGCAACGCGGGCAAGGCCATCGGTGCCGGCGAGCCGGTGGTCGCGGTGCTGGAGGGGCCCGGCGGGATGGGTGTGTACGGCCACCAGCGGCGGGCGATCGGGGAGCTGCTGGTCGAGCAGGGCATCCACTGCCGGGTCGGCGAGATCGGCGACCTGACGTTCCGTGCCGGCAAGCCGCACCTGGACGGCACGCCGGTCGACGTGATCCTGCGGTACTACGGGCTGGAGGAGATGCTCGCCCATCCCGACTGCGACGCGCTGATGGAGCCGGTCTTCCGCGCCCACGAGAACGGCACCGTGGTGGTGTGGACGCCGACCAACGTGTTCGGGAACAAGGGCACGCTCGCGATGCTGTCCGAGTTCGCCGAGGACACCTCGGTGTTCTCGGCGCAGGAGCGCGCGGTGATCGAGCGGGTGCTGCCGTGGAGCCGGATGCTCGGCCGGCGCGGCGCCGAGGCGGACGAGCGGTTCATCGCCGAGTGCATGCAGCGCCGGGAACAGCTGGTGTTCAAGCCGACCGGGCTGTTCGGCGGCGAGGGCGTGCTGATCGGGCGGGAGGTGGACGACCCTACCTGGCGGGAGGCGCTGGCGGCGAGCACGCAGACCGGCAGCCTCGTGCAGGAGATCGTCCGGCCGAACGTGGAGCCGGTGATCGACCCGGAGACCGGTGCCCGCTCCGAGTGGTACGCCCTGTGGGCCGCCTTCATGACCCCGGCCGGGCTCGCCGGTGGCGGCGTGCGGGCGGTACCGCCCGGCGGCACCGGCGTCATCACCATGATCAACAACACCCAGGTGCGCAACACCTGCCTCTTCACCTGCTGAGCCCCATTCATCTGCTGACCCAGGAGCAACGCGATGACCCGATTCGTCGACCTGACCCACGGCTTCTACGACGGAATGCCGTCATACCCCGCCGACTGGTTCCCGAAGTTCGCCAGCGAGCGGGCGATGACGCCGGAGACCGACCCCTACGGCACCAAGCGCACGTTCTCCTACCTGCACGTGTTTCCGCACAACGGGACGCACATGGAGTACCGCCTGCATTTCTTCCCCGGCACCGAGGGGATCGACGAGGTTCCACTGGACACCCTGATCGGCCGGGCCTGCGTGGCCGACCTGTCCGACAAGGGTGAGCTGGAGCCGGTCACCGGCGAGGACCTGGAGAAAGCGCTGCGGCCGGTGTGGCGGGAGGGCGACCGGCTGCTGGTCCGCACCGACTACCTGCGGCACAACTGGGGCCGGCCCGACTACTGGGACCGCCCGCCGTACCTGACCCCGTCGGCCGCGGAGTGGGCCATCGACAACGGCGCCGGCCTGTTCGGGACTGGACTGCCTCACCGAACGGCCGGGCGACGCCGAGTCCCCCGTGCACCACGCGCTGCTCGCGGCCGGCATCCCGCTGCTGGAGTACGTCACCAACATGCACCAGCTGACCAAGCCGGTCGTGCAGCTGTTCGCGTTGCCCATCAAGGTGGCCGGCGCCGAGGCGGCTCCCGCGCGGGTCATCGCCCTGGAGGACACCGATGGGTGAGCCGGCGCGGCACCCGGTCGCGCTCGCGCCCGTGGCCGATGACGCCGCGGTGCCCGACGTGCTGCACCGGCTGCTCGAGCTGCTCGACGAGCCACTGGCCGGCCTGCATCCGGGCGCAGAGGTGTTGATCAAGCCTAACCTGTTCCAGACCCAGCCCGGATTCCACGTGAGCCCGGCACTGCTGGCCGCCATCGCCCGCGCGGTCGCCGAGCACGGGGCCCGGCCGGTGATCGCGGAGCGCACGCACGCCATCTACGAGATCCTGAACGACCACGAGGCCGCGCGGTACGCCCGCGTGGTCAGCTTCGACGACTTGCCGCTGCGCATCACCGGCATTCCCGGCGCGACGTCGCTGCGGGTGCCGATCGCCGTGCCCGAGCTGATCGGAGACTGCGACTACTTCATCGGGGTGCCGCAACTGCGCACGCACGCGAGCGTCGTCTACTCCAACGCGATGAAGAACCTGGTCGGGCTGCTGCCCGGCTACACGACCCGCATCGTGCACATGGCCGGGGTCGACGAGTCCACCGTGGACCTCAACCTGATGCGCCCGCAGGATCTGGTCGTCTGCGACGGAACCACCGTGATCGAGGGCAACTACCCGATGGACGGGCGCGCGCGATCGGTGGGCTTCCTGGCCGCCAGCTCGAACGCGGTCGCCCTCGACGTCGCGGTCGGCGTGCTGGCCGGGTTCGACCCGAACAGCGTCGCCTACCTCCGCGACGCGCACCAGCGCGGCATGGGCCCACTGGCGCTGCAGGACATCGACCTGCGCGGCACGCCGCTGGCGGAGCTCGCGTTCGACATGGTCAAGGCGCCGGTCGAGATCGTCCCGCCACGCGCGGGCATCCACGTCCACGCCGAGCACGCCTGCCCGGCGTGCAGCCGGTTCGTGGCCGGGGCCATGCGGGCGCTCGCCGAGGAACTGTGCGCATGGCACGGGGAGATGACGATCATCTCCGGACCGCAGGTGCAGATGCCGCCGCTGCGCGGGGTCGTGGTGCTCGTCGGCAACTGCCTGTACGAGAGCCGCGATCTCGGCATCTTCATCGAGGGCTGCCCGCCGCGCGCGATCCAGCTCGCCGCATTCCGCTACGCGATGGGCCGAACCGTCGGCGACCACGAGCGGACCCAGTTCCGGGTGCCGCCGCGTCTGTTGGGCGTGCCGAAATGACGATCAGCACGGTCACGTCGCCGATGTCGTCGCGGTCCGCGGGAGCGCGGCTGTACCGCCACGTCGTACCGCTGGCGACGACGGTGAACCCGGTGATGGCCGCCGCGGCGCTGCGTACCGCCGGGCGGGTCATGCTCACCGCCGGGTCCGGTGGTCGCCGCGCGACGCTGGCCGTCGGCGAGCTCGCCGTCCTCTCCCATCCGGGTGGCGCGGGCCACGCGCCGCTGGCCGACGCCGTGGACTACCTCGCCGGGCTGGAGATGCCCGCCGACACCCCCGCTCCCGAGGCGGCCTGGTACGGGCTGCTGGGCTATGACGCGGCGCGCGACTTCGAGCGATTGCCCAGCCGTCACCCGGCGACCGATCGGCCGGTGTACGAGTTCTTCCTGCCCGAGGTGCTGATCCAGTTCGCGGACGGGTACGGGCAGGTGATCGGCCGGGGCTCCTCGGCTGCCGCCGCGCGGGCCGCGGCCGAGCGGGTCGCGAGGACGCTGGACGGGCTGGCCGTCGCACCGCTCGGCATCGTTGCCGTGGGCGACGGCCGGTTCGGGTTCAGCTACGGGGAGTACGTCGCCGCGGTGGACCGCGCGAAGCGGCACATCCTCGACGGTGACGTCTTCCAGCTCGTGCTGTCCAACGCCTGGACCGCACCGGCCACCGTGGACGGTCTGAGGGTCTTCGAGCGACTGACCGCGATCAATCCGTCCCCGTACCACTTCTGGTACGCAGGCCCGCGGTTCGAGGTGGTCGGTGCCTCACCGGAACCGTGTCTGACGCTGCACGACGGTCGGGCGCTGATCCGTCCGCTCGCCGGAACCCGGCCGCGCGGCCACGACAGCCTCGCCGACCAGCGCGCCGAGGACGACCTGCGGTCGTCGGTCAAGGAGCTGGCCGAGCACCGGATGCTCGTCGACCTCGCGCGCAACGACCTGGGCCGGGTGTGCCGGCCGGGCAGCGTCTCCGTCGAGCGGCTGATGGCCGTGGAGCGCTACTCCCACGTGATGCACCTGACCTCGCGACGTGCGCGGCCGCATCCGCGGCGACCGGGGAACCGACGAACTCATCCGGGCGACGTTCCCGGCGGGCACCATGACCGGCACGCCCAAGGTGCGCGCGATGGAGATCATCGACGATCTCGAGCCGACCCGGCGCTGGCTGTACTCCGGTGCCGTCGGCTCGTTCGGGCTGTCCCATGTGGACCTGTACTCTGACCATCCGCAGCATGGTGCTGTGCGACGGGGAAATCCGCCTGCAGGCGGGCGGTGGCATCGTGCACGACTCCGAGCCGTCTGCCGAGTACGCCGAATGCCTGGCGAAACTCGGCTCGGGTGCACGGGCCCTTGGCGTAACGGTGGAAGGGGCCGCGGCGTGATCTGCGTTATCGACAACTACGACTCGTTCGTCTACAACCTCGTGCAGTACGTGGAAGACCTTGGCGCCGACTGTGTCGTGTACCGCAACGACGAGGTGACCGTCGAGCAGGTCGTCGCCCTCGACCCGGAATTGATCATCATATCGCCCGGGCCGGGTGATCCTGCCGATGCCGGTGTCTCCATCGAGCTGATCCGGCGATTGGGCCACCAGCGTCCCCATCTTCGGGGTATGTCTCGGCCACCAGGCGATCGGTGCCGCCTTCGGCGCCCGGATCCGCCATGCCGGCCGAGCCGATGCACGGAAAGTGCTCGGAGATCAGGCATGACGGGGCGGGTGTTTTCGCCGGCCTGCGCAACCCGATGACGGTCGCGCGCTACCACTCCCTGGTGATCGAGGCCGACACGCTGCCGCCCGAGCTGGTGGTGACCGCCTGGTCGGAAACGGGCGAGATCATGGGCGTCAGGCACCGGTCGCTGCCGATCGAGGGCGTGCAGTTCCATCCCGAGTCGCTGTTCACCGAACAGGGCGTTGGCCTGGTGGGCAATGCGCTGCGCGGCATATACAGCCGGGTACGCGCAGAGCGGCCGGTGGCCGCGTGACCACGTCAGCGGGGAATGCCGTAGCGGACACCGACACGGCAAGGATGGCCGACCGGCTGCTGACCCGGCTTCGACGTCTGGACAATGTGGCCATCGCATTTTCCGGAGGAGTCGACTCCACGCTCGTGCTGGCTGCGGCCTTACGGGCGTTGCCAGCCGACCGGGCGGTAGCGGTGATCGCAGACTCACCCAGCCTCTCCCGTACGGAGCTCCTCGCCGCTCGCGAGGTTGCGGCCGGTCTCGGGGCGGAGCTGGTCGAGGTCCGGGTCGCCGAGCTCGACGTTCCCGGCTACCGCGCCAACGCGGGCGACCGCTGTTATTTCTGCAAACAGACCGTGCTGACCGCCATCAGCGAGCTCGCAGTCCAGCGGGGCATAGCGCAGGTGGCAACTGGTACCCATGCCGACGACCATCGGGCCGTGCACCGCCCCGGTCTGCGTGCCGCGCGCGAGCTGCGCGTGATCGAGCCGCTCGCCGATGCCGGGCTGGGCAAGCGGGAGATCCGGTTGCTTGCCGCCGCGTGGTCGTTGCCCATCGCCGACAAGCCGGCGACGCCGTGTCTGGCCTCACGAATCGCCGTGGGGGTGCCGGTCTCCATCGGCCGGCTGGGCCTGGTGGAGCGCGCCGAGATAGCGGTGCGGGCGCGACTGGCCGAAGGGGGTGTGCACCCGCGTGATCTGCGAGTTCGGTTGCTTGGTGACGGATTTCGGGTTGAGCTGGACCGGTCCGCGCACACGGCCCTCCAGCTGCGGCCCGGACTCGCCGGCGAGGTCCTCACGGCATTGGGTGATCTCGGCTTGGCCGGTCCGGGGCAGGTGTGCACATATCGCTCTCCCCTGCTCACGCCGCTGCCGTAGACCACCCTGACAGCGCGGATGCTTTCGTGAGATCGTCGCCGAGACACCGGCGTGCCGCACACCGTGGAGGCGGCAGGGGCGTGGACGACATCGACAGCCGTACGGACCGCACCGCGGACAAGCGGGCGCGGGTCGGAGCCCTTGCCACGCCGGTCCGGAACCCATGACGGCGCCCTGGGAACCCGACGAGGCGCTGGCCGCCTTCGCCGACCTCGACCTCGACCGGGCCGCCCGGCGAGGGTATCCGGAGGCGGTGTACTGCCGGGGCAAGACGGCCGAGCAGGTCCGTCTGATCGCCGCCGCGCTGCGCCGACACGGCGCCCGCACATTGTTCACCCGTGCCGGCGCGGAGCACGCCGCAGCGGTCCTCGGCGCGCTGCCCGACGCCTTTCACGACGCGGACAGCGGGCTGCTGGCGTGGCCGCCCGACCCGCCCGACCCGACGGGCGGCCGGGTCCTCATCGTGGCCGCCGGAACGGCTGACCAGCCCGTCGCGCGGGAGGCGCTGTTCACCGCCCGGCACCTCGGCCGCGCCGCCGATCTGATCATGGACGTCGGCGTCGCCGGGCTGCACCGGGTGCTGCGCCGGCTCGACGTGCTCCGCGCCGCCCGGGTGATCGTCGTGGTGGCCGGCATGGACGGGGCCTTGCCTGCGGTGGTCGCCGGGTTGGTCGCGGCGCCGGTCGTGGCGGTGCCGACATCGACCGGTTACGGCGCGGCGTTCGAGGGCCTGGCGCCGCTGCTGACGATGCTCAACAGCTGCGCGCCCGGCGTCGCCGTGGTCAACATCGACAACGGCTACGGCGCGGGCCACTTGGCCGCTCAGATCGCCGCACCGCCCTGATCAAGGGACTCGCCCAGCCATCGGGCGCCGGGCCGGAGCAGCCCCCCTCGACGGCTCCGGCTGCCGTACTCGTGCAGCTCTGCCTCCGAGACGGCGTGTGGTCGCCCTCGGGGAGGTCGACGGGATGCCACGCTCCCGCCATCATTCAGCGGTGTAGGGGTTGATTCGCTGGGTCTCGTTCCTCCCGTGGAAGGTCGATGCGATGGATGGAGTCGAGGGCGCACGAACGTTCCAGACGTCGGGATCGGCGTACGACCGGTTCATGGGCCGGTACTCGATGCCGCTCGCGGGCCGATTCGCCGACGCCGCCGGGGTGGCCGCCGACCAGCGGGTGCTCGACGTCGGGTGTGGACCGGGCGCCCTGACGACCGTGCTCGCCGATCGCTTGGGCGTCGCCGCCGTGAGCGCCTGTGATCCGTCGCCGCCGTTCCTCGACGAGTGCCGGACTCGCGTGCCGGGCGTCGATGCCCGGCCAGGCCGTGCCGAGCAGCTCCCGTACGGCGACGACGAGTTCGATGCCGCCCTGGCCCAGCTCGTACTGCACTTCGTGTCCGACCCGCCGGCGGCGGCCGCGGAGATGCGCAGAGTGGTACGACCCGGTGGCGCGGTGGCTGCGTGCGTGTGGGATTTCGCCGGGGAGATGGAGATGCTCCGGACCTTCTGGGACGCGGCACAGGCCCTCGACCCCGACGCCCCTGACGAGGGCCGGGTGATGCGCTTCGGCAAGCCTGGCGAGATCAGCGAGCTCTTCGAGGCGGCCGGCCTCGTCGACCTCGTCGAGTCCAGCCTCGGCGTCTCCGCGCTCTACACCGGGTTCGAGGATTTGTGGACCGGGTTCATGGAGGGCATCGGGCCGGCAGGCTCCTACGCCGTCGCGCTGCCCGAAGACCGTCGTCAACGGTTGCGCGCCGACGTCGAGCGGCGGCTTGACGTCGGGAACGGCCCGTTCGAACTGGCTGCAGTGGCGCGCTGCGCCGTCGGCCGCGTGCCGCGCTGAACGCTTCCTCCATGCCCGCTGCGCGCGGAATCGGATCATGGGGCCGGGGCGGGGCACACTGAGCGCCGATGCGGCTCCCCGATCTGTCCCAGCTGCCAGACCTGCCGGTGCGTGCGGTGCTCGGCGCGGTCACCGACGCGCTGGCCGCGCACGGCAGCGTGGTGCTGGTCGCGCCGCCGGGCACCGGGAAGACGACGCTGGTACCGCTGGCCCTGGCGGCGGCGGTCGATCCGGGCCGGGGTCGGAGGTCCGCCGTACACCGCCCTGCTGCGCCACACCGTGCTGACCATGGCCGCCCTCGCCGTCTGCGCGGTCACCGCCGCCGCAGCAGCCACCCGCCACCCGCCATCCGCGCCGCTGCCCACCCGACCTGGGCCGGGTTGTGGATGCGTGCAGCCACCACCCGCCGGATCACCGGGACGAGGTCCGCGATCGGCTCGTGGCCGTTCGGCGGCGGGACCTGAACGTCGCCCACGCCACCCTCGCTCCAGTCGCGTCACCGCTCCAGAACGCCGAATGGTAGCCCGAAGCGGTGGTCCGCACGCCCTGACTGATCGTCCGTCGCGGTCTCGTTCCGCGCGGTTGACGCACACCTCCACCTTTCTCCCGGCGGCAGCCTCGACGCGATCCCCGAGCAGACGACAGTTGCATCCTGGGGGGGCAACCTCTAGTCGTCGTCCTCCGGGCTCGCGAAGGCCCGGAGCGCGGACAGGGCAGGCACGAAGTAGTACCCGCCGGTCTCGGGCGTCGTGTAGCGGGTCAGCTCGTCCCGGGGTCCGGCGAGTCCGGCCATGCGGTCGAGCATGCGGGACAGCGGGCCCTGATCCGCGGCGAAGCCGACGAACATCGTCCCGTGTGCCGTCACGGTGCCGTAGGGCATGTTCCGGCGGAAGATCTCGCCGAGGTCGTCCTGGTCGGTTCGGGCGATGTGCGAGTTCTCCGGCTTGTCGGCGAGCTCGGTCGAGTCGTCCTTCGTGCGGCCCATCGCGGCCTCCTGGGCGGTGACGGTCAGCGCCTCCCACGCTGCCGCGTCGTGCCTCCAGCGCTGCACCAGAAGCACGGACCCGCCCGCACCGGGCGCGCCGGGCGGGACGATGGCCACGTCGGGCGCGCGGGCGAGGCTCGGGTTCTCGGTCCCGTCGATGAAGCCGGTCAGATCCCGGTCGTGGCGGTAGGGCCAGCTCGACGTCTCCATGGCGACCACGGCGACCGGCGCGAGCGCCGCGATGGCCTTGCGGGCCTCGTCGAAGACGACGTCGTAGGCCGCACCCGCAAGCCACAGCAGGGCGTCGTGCTGGGTCGCCGGCATCGTGAAGCCGTCCGGCCCGGCCACGGGCTGGTCGAAGCCGTGCAGACCGGCGGGCGCCGTCGCCCCGATGCGATCGCGCCACAGCTCGGGCCGCACACCGACGACGAGGTTGACCCCGCCGATCGTCGTGCGCGGCTCGCGGAGGTCGGCCAGGCGCACCACGAGCTCGCGCGGGTCCGCGCCGTCGAGCAGGTCGATCTCGAGGTAGGCGTGCGAGGCGGTCCCGAGCGCGAAGATGCCGGCCTGCGGCGTGTCCTGGCTCGCGGTCATGGGCGCACGCTAGCGCGGGCCTCTGGCGCGGTCGACGAGATGGAGCGGATCCTGCGCCACACGCTCACCGAAGCCGGAGAAACCTGATCTGATCCGGGCGCCGCCCGAACCACCCGACCACCGGCCGGGTGCGACCACACCGATCTGTGAGCAGAGGAGAACCGTCATGAGCGAGCGAATCGATGTCGTCGGAGTACCGAGCGAGATCAAGGACAACGAGAAGCGGGTGGCGCTCACCCCGGACGGTGTCGTGGAGCTGCTGCACCACGGCCACGAGGTCGTCGTGCAGGCCGGTGCCGGTGTCGGTTCCCGGTTCCCCGACGACGAGTACGCCGCGGCGGGCGCGAAGATCGTGCAGACCGCCGACGACGTGTTCGACGCGGCCGACCTGATCGTGAAGGTCAAGGAGCCGGTGCCGGCGGAGTACCACCGCTTCCGGCCCGGCCAGCAGCTGTTCACCTACCTGCACCTGGCCGCCGACCGCGGCCTGACCGAGTTCCTGCTCGAGCGGCGCATCGACTCCATCGCCTACGAGACCGTGCAGACCGCCGACCGCAAGCTCCCGCTGTTGACGCCCATGAGCGAGGTGGCGGGCCGCATGTCCGTCCAGGCCGCCGCGCACCACCTGGAGAGCCCCGCCGGTGGAGCGGGGATCCTGCTCGGCGGCGTGCCCGGCACGCCGGCGGCCAAGGTCCTCATCATCGGCGGCGGGGTGTCCGGCACCGAGGCCGCGAAGATCGCCCTGGGCATGCGGGCCATCGTCCGGGTCCTCGACACCAACCCGGCGCGCCTGGCCTACCTCTCCGACATCTTCGGCGGACGGCTGGACCTGGTGACGCCGAACCGGGCGCGGACCGCCGCCTACGTCGCCGAGGCCGACGTCGTGATCGGCGCGGTGCTGGTGCCCGGCGCGAAGGCTCCCAAGCTGGTCAGCCGCGAGATGATCGCCGCGATGCGCCCGGGCAGCGTGGTCGTCGACATCGCCATCGACCAGGGCGGCTGCTTCGAGACCAGCCGGCCGACCACCCACTCCCACCCGACCTACGTCGAGGAGGGCGTCGTCCACTACTGCGTGGCCAACATCCCGGGAGCCGTCGCCCGTACCTCGACGCTGGCCCTCACCTCGGCCACGCTGCCGTACCTCGTCAAGGTCGCGAGCGACGGCGTGACCGGTGTGGCGAGAGTCGACGCGGCCCTGCGACTGGGCCTGAGCACGCTCGACGGGAAGCTCGTCAGCCAGCCCGTGGCCGAGGCGCACGAGCTGCCCTTCACCGACCCGACGGAGCTGCTCGACGCGCGGAGGTGAGCGGAGCGCACGTGGGGGCGGTCGGCACCCGGTGCCGGCCGCCGCTCGTCCGGCCACCGCGGCCGGCACGGCGACCGCGACCACCGCGAGCAGCGCCCAGCCGGAGAAGACCAGGATCACCAGCACGACCGCGCAGGCCAGCCCGGCCAGCACCCGGGTGCCGCCCGTGGTCAGCCGCACCGCGGCCGCCGTGCACAGCGCGTAGACGGTGACGAACAGCGCGGTCGGCACCGCCACCAGGGCGTCCAGCGTGATCAGCCCGGCGCCGACGAGGCCCAGCACGAGCAGCCCGATTCCGGCCACGGCCAGCTGCACGCCGTGCTCCCGCCGCCCGGTGCCGGCCCCGCGCAGCCGGCCGGCCAGCTCGGCCGCGCCGGAGAGATAGGCGTTGGTCGCGGCCAGGGTGAGGGCGACGGCGGCCGCGGCGGCCAGGTACCGGCCGGTGCCGCCGAGCGCGACGTCGAGCAGGTCGGCCAGCGGCACGCCGGTGCCGGCCCGCGCCCCGAGCACCCCGACCGTGACCACGGCCAGGCCCAGGTAGATCACCGCGGTGACGGCGAACGCGGCGCCGATGATCCGCGGCAGCTGCCGACCCGGGTCACGCAACCGGGCGACCAGCGGCGAGATGGCCTCCCACCCGACGAAGGACAGCATCAGCACCGACGCGGCCCGGCCGACCGACCACCAGCCGTCCGGCGCGAACGGCGTCCAGTTCTCGACCCGCGCGTGCGGTGCCGCGCCCAGCACCGCCACCGCGACCAGCACGGCCAGCAGCGCGACCAGGGCCAGCTGCACGCCGCCGCGCACCGCCCGCCCGGCCAGCGCCATGGCGACCACGACCGCCAGCAGCACCGCGGCCAGCAGCACCGTGGCGGTCGGGCCACCGCCGATCAGGTCGGCCACATACCCCGCGCCGATCAAGCACACCACCGGCGCTCCGAGCACCACCCCGGCCAGGAAGCACCAGCCGACGACCCGGGCCGCGCCGGCGCCGAGCCGCCCCGGTCCGAAGCCTGCCCGGGTGTAGCCCACCACGCCGTCGGTGCCCGGCAGGGTCCGGCCGAGCACCATGAACACCCTGGCCAGCAGGCCGGAGAGGACGAGCAGCAGCGCCCAGGCGACGAGCGAGGCGGGACCGGCGATGCGGGCGGCCAGGCCGGGCAGCAACAGCAGGCTCGGGCCGAGCAGGGCGCCGACGTAGAGCGCGATACCGGCCGGCGTGGAGAGGCCGGCGGCGGTCGGGGTACCGGTGGTCGACATGGGTACAGCGTGCGCCGGACGGCGCCGCATGCGATGGCGACTTCGGCCGCTCAGAGAACCGTCGACGCAACTCCGTGCCGCCAGAGACCCGATACGATGACTTTCATGCCGCCAGGCCCGTTCGACAAGACAGATCGCGCCATCCTCACCGAGCTTCAGGGGCACGGCCGGACGGCCAACGTCGACCTGGCCGAGAAGGTGCGCCTCTCCCCGTCGGCCTGCCTGCGCCGGACCAAGGCGCTCGAGGAGGCCGGGCTGATCACCGGCTACCGCGCCGAGCTGGACCGGACCGGGGTCGGCCTGGGGCTGACCGTGTTCATCTCGCTCAAGGTGGAGCAGCACTCGCGGGCGACCTCGCGGGTCATCGAGGACGCACTGACCGCCATCCCGGCCGTGATCGCCTGCTACGTGGTGTCCGGCGAGGCCGACTTCCTGGTCGAGGCGGTGGTGCCGGACCTGGGCGCGTACGAGGAGCTGCTGCTGGACCAGGTGCTCGCCATCGGACCGGTCACCGACGCCCGCAGCACGTTCGCCATCCGCACCGTGCTCAGCCGCGGGCCGCTGCCGCTGCGGCAGTGGCCCTGACCGGCCGCGCGCAGTGCGCGTGGCGTCGGGGACCAGGTACCGGTCCAGGGAGTCTCCCTGGGTCGAGGGGGCGGCGGCCGCGACAGGGTGACCGAGCCGGCACGCACCCCGTGTCGACGCGTCGAGGACGAGGAGTTCGGCCGTGGACATGACCACCCTCACCGACGGCGCGACCGGCCTGCGTGAGCCGGCCCTGCGCGGGCAGACCGTCGTCGTCATCGGCGGCAGCTCCGGCATCGGGCTCGAGACCGCCCGGTCCGCCCGCGCCGAAGGCGCCCAGGTCGTCCTCACCGGCCGGGACCCGGAGCGCCTCGGACGCGCCGCCGCCGAGGTCGGCGCGCAGCGGCACGCGGCGTTCGACGCCCTCGATCCCGAGCGTCTCGACGCGTTCTTCCGGTCCTTCTCGGCGCCCGTCGACCATGTCATGGTCACCGCGGGGCGTCCGTACTACGCGCCGCTCGCCGACATGGACATCGCGGACGCCGCCCGCTACGTCGCCGACGACGTCGGGCTGACGCTCGCGGTCGCCCGCCACGCCGCCGGCACCGTGCGGCCCGGCGGCACGCTCCTGCTCATGAGCGGCACCGGAGCGCGCCGGCCGGCCACCGGGATCAGCGTCACGGCGCTGCTGACCGCGGGGTTTCCCGCGCTCACGGCCAACCTCGCGCTCGAGATCGCCCCGGTCCGCGTCAACCTGATCGCCCCCGGGTTCGTGGACACTCCCCTCTCGGCCTCCCTGCTCGGCGGTGACCTCGACGAGCGCCGCACGCACCTGCGCGCCACCCTTCCGATCCGCCGCGTCGTCGGGCCGGAGGACGTCGCCGCGCTCGCCGTGCACATCATGGTCAACACGGCCCTCACCGGCGCCACCTTCGACGTCGACGGTGGGCAGCAAGTCATATGACACCGCCGGTGCTGCTGTCGGTGAACGTCGGGATGCCGAAGGACGTGTCCTGGCACGGCAGGACGGTGTACACGGGCGTGTGGAAACACGCGGTGACCGGGCCGCAGATGGTGCGCCGGCTCAACATCGACGGCGACGGCCAGGGCGACACGAACGGTCACGGCGGTGAGCAGCGGGCCGTGTTCGTCTACCAGATCGACTCCTACCGCTACTGGCAGCGGCATTTCGGCCGCGACGACTTCACCTACGGCCAGTTCGGGGAGAACCTCACCGTCGACGGGTTGTCCGACGACGAGGTGTGCATCGGCGACCGGTACCGCATCGGCGAGGTGGAGTTCGAGGTCACGCAACCGCGGGTCACCTGCTACCGGGTCGGGTTGCGGATGGGTGAGCCCGAACTGCCCGCGCTCCTCGTCAGCCACCACAGGCCGGGCTTCTACATGCGTGTCGTCACCGAAGGGCGTGTCCAGGCGGGCGACCAGATCGTCAAGACCCGGAGCGGGCCGCACGACCTCACCGTGGCCGACACCGACGCGCTGCTCTACCTGCCCGGACGCGATCCCGCCAAGCTCCGCACGGCGACCCGGATCCCGGCGCTCAGCCCTGGCTGGCAGGAGTCGTTCCGGGAACTCGTGGCCGCCGAGGATGCGGGCACCGATCCGGCGGGGAACCAGCCGACGTGGACGGGATTCCGGTCGCTCCGCGTGATCAGGGTGGTCCGCGAAGCCGCCGCCGTGTCGTCGATCTACCTGGACGCCCCGGACGGGAGCCCGTTGCCGGCCGCCCGGGCCGGCCAGTACCTGACGCTGCGGATCCCCGGCCTGGCCCGGCCCGCGCCGGTGCGCAGCTACTCCCTGTCCTCCGCGCCCGGCGCCGACGGCTACCGGATCAGCGTCAAGCACGAACCGCACGGAACGGTCAGCGGCTATCTCACCAGCACGGTGCGCCCCGGCGCGGTCCTCGACGTGGCGGCGCCCCGCGGCGACTTCGTCCTCGATCACGGAACCGACCCGGTGCTGCTCATCTCCGCGGGCATCGGCGTCACCCCGGTGCTCTCGATGCTGCACGAGCTCGCGGCGCGTCGCAGCGACCGCGAGGTCTGGTGGATCCACGGCGACCGCGGACCTCGTGAGCAGGCGCTGACCGTCGAGGCCCGCGACCTGCTCGCCTCCCTACCGCACTCCCACGAGCAGGTGTTCTGGAGCAAGGCGACATCCGCCGAACGCGAACGCGGCCACGCCGCGTCCGGCCGACTCACGAAAGCCGGGCTGGCCGCACTCGGTGTTCCGGCCACCGCGGACGCCTACATCTGTGGCCCGGCTTCGTTCATGACCGATGTCCGGCACGCCCTCACGACGATCGGCATCGACCCGGCCCGCATCCACACCGAGTTGTTCGAGGCACTGCCGCCGATCAACCCCGGCGTGACCGGCCAGGCCGCCCGGCCGCCGCACCAGCCGCCGGGACCCGTCGGAACCGGGCCGCTGGTCACCTTCGCCCGCAGCGGCCTGTCCACCCCGTTCACCGCCGGCGTGCGGAGCCTGCTCGACCTCGCGGACGCCTGCGACGTGCCGAGCCGCTGGAGCTGCCGGACCGGGGTCTGCCACACCTGCATCACGCCCCTGCTCTCGGGCGACATCACCTACTCGCCGGACCCACTGGAACCGCCACCCGGCGACCAGACGCTCATCTGCTGCGCTCAACCCGACACCGACGTCGTCCTCGACATGTGATGACGCCGTCGCGGAGGGCGCCACGCCTCGCCCACCTTCGGCTGATCGGCACAAGGAGGCCATCGTCATACTGGTTCTGGGGCCGCCCGTCCGTGGACGACCTCTGGCACGACCTCCGCGCGGCCAGCAGTGAGATCCGGCCCGACTGGGATCTCAGCAGGCCGGGACTGCGCGGGGCGTGGGACGCGGGCGACCTCTCCCCCTTCCACGGCTGGGACCGGCGATCCCCCGAGCAGGTCGCCGCGGCCGGCGGGCCGGTGTGACCACCCTCGCCATCAGCCGTCATGACCGACCTTCGACCACCGGCGACCGGTCGGCTCAGTGATCTCCCGTCTGCGCGACACGGCGGACGGCCAGTGGTGCCCCGGCGAGATCCTCCTCGTTGCACAACAGCTTGACCTCGTAGTATGGCGAGCCGGCGCGGTCGTCGTAGTCCAGGTGTATCGCGATCACATCGAGCGGCTCGCCGAGCCACTGCTGAGCCCGGCGGAGCCACGCGGCGGAGCGCGCCAGCGCGGTCGGCAGGTCGTCATCACAGAACTGCACCGGCCGGTAGGGGACCTGCTGCACCTCGTCGGCCGGGCTCTCGGGCCGTGGCAGGTCCGCCGACAGGCCGGCCTCGTCCAGATCCAGCTCCACCCTCTTGTCCGTCACGACATCAAGACTGTCCGCACCAAGCCCCCAGGGGCAACCCGCTCGCGGGCACCGGACGGTGAACCACCGGCGTCATGTGGTGAATCAGCCATTGCCCGCATGCTCGAACCCTGCTCAGCGGCGTCCCGAAGGTCGTGAACAAGAGTATTCTCAGACTTGCCTCCGCCGGATCCTGCCGCGGTTCCATTCGGCTTGAGCGTCGACCGGACCTTCCGCATCGACGGCATTTCACCAAAGCCTGAAGGAGCTCCATGAACACGCTCACCATCGCTGTCGCTGTCGTTGTCGTCCTGCTGATCCTGCTGGTCCTCTCGGTGAAGATCGTCAAGCAGTACGAGCAAGGCGTCCTGTTCCGACTGGGCCGTGTTCTCGGGGTCCGCGCACCCGGGCTGCGAGTGATAATCCCGTTCGTCGACGTGCTTCACCGCGTCTCGCTTCGGATCGTCACGATGCCGATCCAGTCCCAGGGCATCATCACCCGCGACAACGTCAGCGTCGACGTCTCGGCGGTCGCCTACTTCCGCGTGGTCGACGCAGTGAAGTCGGTCGTCGCGATCGAGAACGTCGCCGCCGCCATCAACCAGATCGCCCAGACCACGCTGCGGAAGGTGGTCGGCCAACACACCCTTGACGAGACGCTCTCCGAAACCGACCGCATCAATCTCGACATCCGCGAAATCCTCGACGTCAGCACCGTCGAGTGGGGCGTGGAAGTAACCCTGGTCGAGCTGAAGGATATCCAGCTGCCCGACAGCATGAAACGGGCCATGGCGCGACAGGCCGAGGCCGAGCGCGAGAAGCGCGCAAAGATCATCAACGCGGAAGGGGAGTCCCTCGCCGCGGCGGCGCTCGGCGATGCGTCGGACATCATGATGGCCCACCCGTTGGCGCTGCAGCTGCGGAACCTGCAGAGCCTGGTCGAGATCGGCGTGGACAAGAACACCACCGTCGTGTTCCCCGCACCGTTGATGAGCACCATCGGAGAGCTCGGCTCCTTCCTCGCCCGCGAGGCGGCAGCCGCGACCCCGCCGGTCACCAGCGACAACCCGCCGACAAAGGTGGCCAGCGCAACAACGAACGGCGCACTCGACCACTAGCACCTGCCGGCACCGAGGCAGACGATGTCATCGGTGTGTCATCACGACCCCGGCGACGGCGGGGTCGTCGAGGAGGGCACGTAGAGCACCGTCCCTGGAGGCGACCCCGTGTCCGCATCGACCGTGCTGCCGCCGCCGGACTCGACCGCGCCGGGCGCCCCGCCCGATCCCCGCGAGCCGGTCATCCGACTGCTCCGTGACCTGAGCTCGCGGCCCGCGGGGTTGTCCGAGCGGGAGGCCGTGCGGCGGCTGGAGCGCTACGGCCCGAACTCGCTGGTCGTCCGCACCACCCGGACCTGGCCGCGAGCGCTCGCCCGCCAGTTCACCCAACCGCTGGCCGTGCTGCTCATGCTCGCGGCGGTGCTGTCCGTCGTCGCCGGGACCCCGCAGTTGGCATGGGCCATCATGGCCGTGGTCCTCTTGAATGCCCTGTTCGCGTTCGTCCAGGAACGCCAGGCAGGCCGCGCGGTAGAAGCCCTGGGTCGCTACCTGCCACCGCTCGCGCAGGTTCGGCGGGACGGGGAGATCCGGTCCGTCGCGGCGACAGAGGTGGTACCGGGCGACGTCCTCGTGCTGGCCGAGGGCGACCGCGTCGCCGCCGACGCTCGCCTGCTGTCCGGGGCGGTGGAGATCGATGCCTCGGCCTTGAGCGGGGAATCGGCGCCGGTCGAGCGTGTCGCCGACGCGGTCGACGACGCCAGGCGCCCCCTGGATTCTCCGGTGCTGGTGTTCAGCGGAACCGGGTGCGTCGGAGGATCCGCGGAGGCGGTTGTCCACGGCACCGGCGCGCACACCGAGATCGGCCGCATCGCCGCACTCTCGGGCCCACGCCCGCAGGGCAACAGCCCCCTGGAACGCCAGGTCCGTCGGGTGGCCTACCTGATCGCCGCCGTCGCGGTGGGTGTGGGGATCGCGTTTCTGCCACTCGGGGTCTACGCCGGGCTGAGCTGGTCCGAGGCCCTCGTGTTCGCCGTCGGGCTGCTGGTGGCGAACGTACCGGAAGGCCTGCTGCCGACGATCACTCTCGCGCTGGCCGCGGGGGTCCGATCGATGGCCAGGCGCGGAGCGCTGGTGAAACGGCTCTCCGCGGCGGAGACCCTCGGTTCCGTGACCGTCATCTGCACCGACAAGACGGGCACCCTGACCGCGAACGTGATGCACGTGCAGCAGATCCGCGACACCGGCGGCGCCGTGCTCGCCACCGCGGGCCACGACCTCGCCGACGCCGTCGCCCGCTGCTCCACCGCCGACGCCGTCGCCCGCACGGGTGACCCGACGGAGCTCGCACTGCTCGACATGGCCGCTGCCGCGGGCCTGCGGATCGACCCAGCCCGAACGCGACGCACAGCGCGTGGCCTTGTTCGCCTTCGACCCCCGCCGCCGGCTGATGGCCACTCTCGACCACACGGGCCCAATCGGCCACGGCACTGCGCTGCGGGTGCACGTCAAGGGCGCCCCCGAGGCGTTGCTGCCGCTCTGTGTGACCCAGCCGGCACAGCGGCAGGCGCTCGCCGACGCCGTCGACTCGATGGCCCGCCAGGGGCTACGCGTGCTGGCCGTCGCCCGTCGGGACTGGACCGAGCCGACCGCACCCGACCGGGACCACGCAGAGGCCCCCGGGCTGACCCTGCTCGGGCTGGTGGGGCTGCTCGACCCACCCCGCCCCGAGGTCGCCGCCGCCGTCGCGGCGTGTCACGCCTCCGGGATCCGCATCCACGTCGTGACCGGCGACAACGGTCGCACCGCCGCCGAGATCGCCCGCCGCGTGGGCATCCGCGCGGACCGTGTCGTGGACGGTATTGCGCTGGATGCGCTTTCCGACGCCGAGCTGGCCGTGCTGCTCGCGGGCGACGGGGAATTCGTCTTCTCCCGGGCCGCACCCGAGGCCAAGCTGCGGATCGCCGACGCCTTGCACGAGGGCGGCAACGTCGTGGCCATGACCGGCGACGGGGTCAACGACGCCCCCGCACTCCACCACGCCGACATCGGGGTGGCCATGGGCCGCAGCGGCACCGAGGTGGCCCGCGAGGCCGCCGCCGTCGTGCTCACCGACGACAACTTCGCCACCGTGGTCGCCGGTGTCGAGGAGGGCCGCCGGGTCTATGACAACGTGCGCAAGTTCGTGCTCTACATCTTCGCCCACGCCGTCCCCGAGGTCGTGCCGTTCCTCGTCTTCGCCCTCTCCGGTGGCCTGATCCCGCTGCCGCTGACCGTGCTGTCCATCCTCGCGATCGACCTGGGCACGGAGACCCTTCCCGCGCTGGCGCTGGGCCGCGAACCGGCAGAGCCGGGCCTGATGGCCCGACCACCCCGCAAACAGGGGCAGAACGTCATCGACAAGCAGATGCTGCTGCGGGCGTGGGGCTTGATGGGACTGCTCTCGGCCGTACTGACGATGGGCCTCTTCCTCCTCGTGCTGACCCGCGCCGGCTGGACCCCGGGAACGCCGACCGGGCCCGGCAGCCCATTGCACCAGGCCTACCTGCAGGCCACCACCGCGAGCTTCGCGGCGATCGTCGCCTGCCAGGTCGGCACCGCGTTCGCCGCCCGCACCCAGCGCAGCTCGCTGCGCAGCATCGGGCTGACGAGCAACCCGCTCCTGCTCGCCGGCATCGCGTTCGAGCTGGTCTTCGCCGCCGCCGTCATCTACCTGCCGCCGCTGCAGGCGGTCTTCGCCACGACCGCCCTACCGGGGTGGGTGCTCGTCCTGCTGGTGCCGATGCCGCTGCTCGTCTGGGGACTCGACGAGATCTACCGGGCAGTGCGCCGTCACCACCCCGGAAACCACCTGGCCACGTGACCGCCGGGCGTAGCGGCCCGCCGCACGTCACGTGTCGCCGTAGAGCGCGGCGATGTCGCGCGAGCCCGCCCACCTGCTGTAAGTGGGCGACTGCGGCCAGCCCTCGGGCGAGTCCTGCCACTCCTCCTGCCGCCCGTACGGAAGCAGGTCGATGAGCCCGAAGGTGTACCCGAGCTGCTCGGTGCCCCGGCCCGCGGTGTGCCAGGTGCGGTACACGGTGTCGCCTTCGCGGAGGAAGACGTTCACACCGAACCCGCCGCCGGGTGGCGCGCCGACGTCTGTTCCGAAGGGGCTGTCCGCGGTGGAGTACCAGGTCATCGTGT
Organism: uncultured Actinomycetota bacterium; assembly: GCA_963780835.1. Classification (GTDB taxonomy): domain Bacteria; phylum Actinomycetota; class Actinomycetes; order Mycobacteriales; family Pseudonocardiaceae; genus Pseudonocardia. The sequence goes on from CAWADQ010000041.1 coordinate 46,786, forward strand.
TGCCGACGCGCCGCTTGTAGGCGAGCGCCTCGTCGATCGGGCCCTGGGTGACGACGACGAACCGGGCGTCGAAGTTGTCCAGGATGTCCAGCCGGGTGAACTGCGCGGTGAACCCGGTGCAGCCGGGGCACTGCCACTCCTCGCCCGGGAACCACATGTGGTTGTAGACGATCAGCTGCGACCGGCCGTCGAAGATCTCGGCGAGCCGGACCGGCCCCTTCTCGCCCTCCAACGTGTAGTCGGGCATCTCGACCATCGGGAGCCTGCGTCGCTGCGCGGCGATGGCGTCGAGCTCCCGGGTCGCTGCCTTCTCCCGGATGCGCAGGGCGTCGAGCTCGCGCTGCCAGGTGTCGGCGTCGACGACGGGCGGTAATGCTGTGCTGGTCATGACTTCCTCTCGGCTGCTCGTGTCGTGGTCAGGATCCGGACACTCCGGTAGACCCCGGGCAAGCGAGAAACTCATCGGCCGTCAGCGTGGGGCGTGTCGTGGGCCGAATCAGCCACGTCGGGACAGGGGCCTGGTGACGGCCTCGACGGCGGCGCAGGCGCAACGCCACCAGCAGTGCGAGTGCGGCGGCGAGCACGATCCCCACCAGGTTGACCAGCAGTTGCACCGCCGAGGACAAGGCCTCGTCGAACCGGTGCTCGATCAGCGCCACGGAGGCGAACGCGGCTGCCGGGACCGTTGTCACCGAGATGAACACCCCGACCAGGCTCGCGGACTTGGCCGAGGCCAGCGACAACATGCCGGCGACCCCGGCGAGCATCGCCACGATCAGCGAGAACGGGCCGACCTGGTAGATGAAGTCGACCTGGTCGAGCCGATCCAGGATCCCGGTTGTCAGGAGGCCGGTAGCGTCGAACACGAGCGCCGCGCCCGCGGTCACCACCATGGCCAACGGGAATCCCACGGCCAGGGCGAGCCCGCCGCTGCGGATCAGGTCGCGTCGCCGCAGCACCAGACCGACCGCCAACGCGGCCAGCGGCCCGAACTCGGGCCCGAGGACCATCGCCCCCACCACTGTGACCGGCGAGTCGGTGATCGCTCCGATGGCCGCCAGCAAGCAGGCGATCGTCAGAAAGATCTGGAAGCTGACCGACAGCCGCGAATCCTCACCGGTTCGGGCGATCAGCTCGTCCCACACCACCGCGTCCGCACCCTCGCCCGGCGCCGCCTCCTCGGCCACCTCGGCGGCATCGGACAGCACGGTGTCCAGGTCCTCCAGCATGATCGCCCCGTCGCGGGCCAGCGACAGAGCAGTCAACGCTGTGAGCAGCTCGTCCACGCATTCGCGGGCCAGAACGGCCTCGACGACGTCCCCCGGCGGACGAACCGCTGCCCCGGGCAACACCAGCAGGTGGGCCACACCCACAGACTGGTCGAGCAGGCTGCGGACCTCGCCGGTCCGCTCCGAAGGGCAGATCAGCCTCAAGTACAGCACCCCGGTCCTCCCCCATGCCGCCCGCCGTCGATCGCATCGGGACCGGAATCCCCGAAGCGGTCCGGCCCGCGGATCCGCCCCGCTCTCCCGAGGACCATTCCAGGTGCCGCCGGGGCCGGGTGCGCGGCTCGCCCATGTGCCGTCGCCCGCGATGTGACGGCACCGGAATAGTCGGGCTACACACGAGAAGTTGCGTTCCGTAACGACTCTCGCACCGTGGGCTCACTCCACCGTGCCGAGCGTCGTGCGCCCACATCAGGCAGCCTGTTTACTGCTCGTAGGAACTTGATCTCGGGGAGTGAAGGCCCTCGGGGAGGTGTTGATACTGCCGCGCGTCGCGACCATCTTCTTCGGCGTCTTGATGCTCGCGCTCACTGGCGCGTTCTACGCATTCCCGGCATGGCACCTCGTGCTCTGGAGCGCGCTGGCGCTGAGCAGTGCGGCCGCGATCGTGGTCGGAGTGCTGATCCACCGCCCGGCGCGCCCACTGCCGTGGTGGCTGCTCGCACTCGCCGTCACCGTGTTCGCCGCCGGCGACACCACATACAACGTGCTCACGACGATCCTCGGGCAGGAGCGGCCGTTCCCGTCGCTCGCCGACGTCTTCTACCTCGCGATGTACCCGCTCGCAGCTGCGGGCCTCGTACTGCTCATCAGGCGCCGGACCGGCGGTCGGGACCGGGGCAGCCTCCTCGACGCGCTCAGCGTCACCACGGCGATGGCCCTGCTGAGCTGGATCTTCTTCATCGACCCGTATGTCCAGGACGCCGGGCTCACGTGGCAGGAACGCGCGACGTCGATCACCTACCCACTCGGCGACATCCTTCTGATGGCGACTCTCGCCCGCCTGCTCATCACGAGCGGGAGCAACCGTGCGGCGGCCCTGCTCGGCGCCGGCGTAGCCGGGCTCCTGGCGTCGGACGTCGTCTACGGCTTGGGGCAGCTCGACGGCACCTGGGCGATCGGAACCTACTACGACCTCGGCTGGGTGGTGTTCTACATCGCCTGGGGCCTCGCGGCGCTGCATCCGTCGATGGCCGAGCTCACGGTCCCGATGCGGGCGCCGTCGGCCGAGATGGGCATCGGACGCATCGCACTGCTGATGGCGGTGTCGCTCGTCGCGCCCGGCGCGCTCCTCGTCGAGTCGCTGACCGGCGACGTCCGGAGCGCGACGATGATCGCGGCGTCCTCCGTCCTGCTGTTCCTGATCGTCCTGGTGCGCCTGTCCGGAGTGGTGGCCCGACACCGGCAGGCCGTCGAGCGTGAGCGCACCCTGCGCGCCGCCGGGGCGGACCTGGTGTCGGCCGGCGACGCCGCCGACCTGGCCACATCCGTGCGCAGAGCGGTCGGCTGCCTGGTCCCCCCGGGTGCGACACATCGGGCCGTGTTGCTCGTCGACGGCGCCACGGCCGGTGTGCCCGGGCCCGGTGCGGACGTCCCGGAGGAGCCGAGCCGGCTCCTGCACGTGGCCGACCTCGATGGTGTCGCGGCTCGCGAGATGGACGGCTTCGCGACCGCGTTGGTGTGCCCGCTCGTACCGACCGACCGACCCACAGCCGGGTCGTCGATGGGGCTCCTCGTCGTCGCGGCCGCCGAGCCGGTTCTGCTCACTCTCCGCGGCGCTCTCGAAGTGCTCGCCTCGCAGACCGCGCTCGCGGTCGAACGCGTGACGTTGAGCCAGGAGGTGACCCGGCGCAACAACGAGGCCTACTTCCGGACGCTCGTGCAGAACGCCCACGACGTCATCCTGATCGTGGACGACGGTGGCCACATCCGGTACGCCAGCCCGTCCGCGGAGGCGGTCCTCGGTCCGGGCTCGTTGTTGGCGAGACCCGTCGTCGATCTCGTCGCCCCGGCGCGACCGCGACTGCCGCCGAGCGTTCGCTGCACGCGCTGTGGGCCGGGGAGGCCAGGCCCGGCACCCGCGGCTACCGGCTGCTGCGCACGGACGGGGCCCGCATCGACGTCGAGGTGACATCCCGAGATCTCCGGGACGATCCGACCGTCCGTGGTTTCGTGCTCACCCTGCGCGACGTCACCGATCAGCGGAAGCTGGAGCAGGAGCTCACCCACCGGGCGAGCCACGACTCGCTCACCGGGCTCGCGAACCGGGTGCTGTTCCGGGACCGCGTCGAGCGGGCAATGGCCGTCCGGACCAACAGGATCGTGGGCGTCCTCCTGGTCGACCTCGACGACTTCAAGCTCGTCAACGACACGATGGGCCACGGGACAGGAGACGAGCTTCTGGTCGCCGTCGCCGGCCGCCTCATCGCGACCCTGCGTCCCCACGACCTCGCGGCGCGGCTCGGTGGGGACGAGTTCGCGATCCTGATCGAGGGCGCCGCGCACGGCAGACGAGATCGAGGAGATCGCGGCGCGCATCGTCGATGCCCTTGTCGCCCCGCTCGACATCGGAAGCGGCCTGGCCACGTCGGTGAGCGTCGGCGTGGCGACGACACCCGGGGCGAGCGGATCCGCCGAGATGCTCAGCCAGGCCGACCTCGCCCTCTACGCGGCGAAGGGAGCCGGCAAGGGGCGGTGGCGCCGCTACGAGCCGGGCCTGCACCTGGCCGCGGTCGACCGGCTCGAGGTACGGACCGAGCTGGAGCGGGCGATCGCCTTGGGCGCGTTCACCCTGCTGTACCAGCCGATCGTCGATCTCCGCAGTGGCGTGATCCTCGGCGTGGAGGCGCTCGTGCGCTGGCGCCATCCCCGGCGCGGCATCGTGGCTCCGGGCGATTTCATCCACGTCGCCGAGGAGACCGGGCTGGTCGTGCCGCTGGGCGCGTGGGTCCTCGACTGCGCGCTGGCCGACCTCGCCCGCTGGCGGCGCGAGAGCGCGCCGGGGACGTCCGTGACGATGAGCGTCAACGTGTCGGCCCTCCAGGTGCGCGCTCCGGGGATTCCTGGACGAACTCGTCGCGGCGCTCGCCCAGCGGAACGTACCGGCGGAGTCGCTGATACTGGAGATCACGGAGACGGCGCTGCTCGCCGACGACGAACGCGCCTCCGCCGACCTGGCCGCGCTGCGCGAGCTCGGCCTCCACATCGCCATCGACGACTTCGGCACCGGCTACTCGTCGCTGGACTACCTCCGGCGGCACGCCATCGACGTTCTGAAGATCGATCGGTCCTTCATCAACGGGATCGAGAGCTCAGGCCGTCAGGCTGCGCTCGTCGGAGCGATCGTGCACCTCGCCCAGGCGCTCGACCTCCGCGTCGTCGCCGAGGGCGTCGAGACCGGCATGCAGCGCGACACCCTGCTCGAGGCCGGCTGTCGTCTGGGTCAGGGACACCTCTTCTCGGTTCCGGTGCCGGCCGAGGAGATCGTCCCCTGGCTGCTCGCCGCTGCGCCCCCGACCGGTACCGGCACACGCCGACGTCGCCCGGCGATGGCGGCCGGCGTGGTGTCGCCCACGGCCGACCGTGTGCACCGTCGGCTCCCCCTGCCCGCATCACGTCCGACCACTGCGGCAAGGGAGATCGATGACGACCGTCCGCCGACCTGACGCCATGCCCTACTCCAGCCTGGCGCACCTCCGCGACGACCCGCGGTTGTCCATGCTGTCACGGCTGCAGCGCTCCAGCCCGATGGTGGACGCGGTGATCGACGAGGTGCGGGGGCGGCGCATCCGCGTCAAGGACCATTGGCTCGCCGACTTCGCGTCCTGCAACTACCTGGGCTTCGACCTGGACCCGGAGATCGCGGCCTCGATCGACGAGCAGGTCGGCCGGTGGGGCACGCACCCGAGCTGGTCACGCCTGCTCGGCAACCCGCGGCTCTACCCGGAGATCGAGGAACGGCTGACGGAGCTCCTGGGCGCCCCGGACACCCTCGTCCTTCCGACCATCACCCACATCCACGCCTCGGTGCTGCCCGTGCTCGCCGCCGGCGGCACGCTCCTGCTGGAGGCGCAGGCGCACCGGACGCTCTACGACGGCGCGAGGATCGCCGCCGCGGCCGGCGCGACGGTCCACCGCTTCCGGCTCGACGACCCCGACCGGCTGGCCGACCTGCTGCGCAAGGCGCCGGCCCATGCGCCTCAGGTCGTCGTCGCCGACGGGGTGAACAGCATGACCGGCAACCCGCCCAACCTCTCCCTCCTCGCCCGGATCTGCCGGGAGCACGGCGCGTTGCTCTACATCGACGACGCACACGGCTTCGGCGTGATCGGTGAGCGCGATCTCGAGGAGACGTCTCCGTACGGTCGGCGCGGCAACGCGATCGTGCGGTACTTCGACGAGAGCTACGACGACGTCGTGCTGGTCGGCGGGTTCTCGAAGGCCTACTCCTCGCTGCTCGCCTTCCTGACCGCGCCGACCTGGCTCAAGGAGCACCTGAAGGTGGCGGCGCACCCCTATCTCTACTCCGGACCGTCTCCGACGGCGTCGCTGGCGACCGTGCTCGCCGGCTTCACCGTCAACAGCCGTCGCGGCGACGTGCTCCGAGCCGACCTCTACCGCAAGGCCGAGCGCCTCCTCGACCACCTCGACACGCTCGGCGTGCACACCCCGAACGTGAGCGGCCTGCCGATCGTCGAGATCCCCCTGGCGGACGCCGACGACCTCGAGGCCGTCGGCCGGTTGCTGTGGGACGCCGGCATCTACGTCACTCTCGCCGCGTATCCCCTCGTTCCGCGCGCCTCGGTCGGTTTCCGGGTGCAGGTCACCGCGGCCAACACCGACGAGGAGGTCGACGAGCTGCTCGCCGCGATCACAAACCTGGCGCAACGGTCGCTCCTGCGCTCGACGGGCGACGACCGGCCACTGCGCGCCGCGAGCGGGTCGTGACGAGTCCCGGGATCGGTACGCATGATGGAGCGGTGCGGGGTGAGAGTTCGAGGTCAGTGCGCAGTCGGCGCCGTGAGCAGCGGTGAGGCAGCCGGTCGGTGGCGCAACGCCGACCCGGACTGGGATCGCTGGCCTGTGCCGGTCTACCTCGCCGAGAACTACCGGAACCTCCACGAGAGCGATGATGCGGTGATCGCCCACCACTCGGCCGCCTACCGCGAGCTCGCTGCCGGGAGCCTCGGCCGCGCGGTCGAGATCGGTACAGGGCCGAACCTGTACCCGCTGTTCCTGGCTTCGGGTGCCGCACGACGCATCGACGCCGTCGACCGCAGCGAGGCGGGGCTTCGCTACCTCCGGCGACAGCTCACCGGAGACCCTGAGCCGATCTGGATGCCCTTCTGGCACCGCTGCCGTGCGCTCAACCCCACCCTGCCGGCCACCATGACCGAGGCGCTCGGCCGGGTCCACACCGTGCAGGGTGACGCCTTCGCCCTGGCCGGCTCGGACTACGACCTCGCCTCCATGCACTTCGTCGCCGAGAGCGTCACGGAGGACCCGGACGAGTTCGACGAGTTCTGCGCGGCGTTCGTGGCGACCGTCCGGCCGGGAGGCCATCTCGTCGCGGCGTTCATGGAGAACATGGGACGTTACGAGCTCGGGGACGGGTCGCGCTGGCCGGGCATCCCCGTGGACGGCGCGACCGTGGCACGGGTGGTCGGCCCGCTCACCGAGGATCTCCGGATCTCGCGGATCGACGCCGACCCGGGTCTGCCTGCGTACGGCTACACCGGGATGGTGTTGATGCGCGCCCGACGGCTCACTGGTTGACCGAGTCCGGCAGGCGAGGACCTCATCGGGCGCCAGCCGGGTCGATCAGGGGCTATCGGGTGATCCCGGTGTGGCCCAGCGAGTACCGGCCCGGTTGGGGCCACACACACAGGCCGTGGGGCCCCTTGCCGACGCCGATCTTGCGGATCAGGTGCCCGTCGGCCGTGGACAGCACGTAGACGCTGCGGTCGTAGCGGCCGGAGAGCCACAGCTGCGTCCCGTCGGCCGTGACGTTGCCCATGTCCGGGCTCCCACCCCCGGGGATCGTCCACTTGGCCAGCGACGCGCCGGTGTAGGAGTCGAGCACGCTGACGCTGCCCTCGTGCCGATTCGTGACGTAGAGCTTCGTCGCGTCGCGCGAGAGGTAGAGCCCGTGCGCACCCATACCGGTGGGGATCTCCCGGACGACCTTCGTCGCGGCCCCGTCGAGCACCCACACACCGTTCTGGTCGCTGTCGGCGATGTAGAACACCGAGCCGTCGGGCGCCAGCTTGATGTCCTGCGGACCCATCGTCGTGTTCCGGTGCGGCATGTCGACCATGCGCAACAACCGGTGCGCGGCGACGTCGACCACGGCAACCCGGCCGGCGAACTCACAGGTGAACACTGCCGTCCGCCCGTCAGGGGTGAAGTCGGCGTGATCGATGCCCGCGCAGTCCGGGGTGGGCAGCGTGTCCTGCACCGCCCAGGTGTGCGGGTCGTAGAACACCAGCTCGCGGTGCGCCTCCGCGACGGACACGGCCGAGCGCCCGTCCGGGGTGAAGTACACGTTGTACGGGTCCGTCACCGGGATCGGCGTCCCGGGGGTACCGGTGGTCGGGTCGAAGGGGGTCAGCCGGTCGCCGCGGTCGTCGCTGGCGTAGAGCGTCCGCATGTCCCACGACGGGACCACATGCTGCAACTCCCCGCGTCCGACCGGGTAGCGGGCGACCACGGCGAACGAACTCGGGTCGATCACCCACACATCCCGCGACTTCGTGTGCGGGACGTAGACCAGCGGCTTCGCCGCCCGTGCCGCGGGCGACAGCATCCCTGCCCCCGCCGCGGCGTACACGTTGTGCGGGTCGGTCACCGGGGGCATCCCGGGCAAACCGGTCCACGGCGCCGGGCCCTGCGGGGGCCCGGCGATCTCCTGGGGTGCGGCCTGCGCCGCGGGGATGGGCGCGGCGGCGGGCGCCGAGCACGCCGCCACGATCGTCAGCGCGATCAGCGCAGCGGCGGCGAGGAGGCCTCCGGCCGCGGGTCGTGCCGACACGTCGGAGTCCCTTCAGGAGAACAGCGCCGAGGCGGTGACCGGCAGCAGGCCGCGGCCGGCGAGATCGTCAAGGACCGCCGGGAGGGCGTCCAGCGTCCCGGGGTGTCCCAGGTGCAAGCTGACCACGCCCCCAGCACGCACCGAGGCGACGTTACGCCGGATCGCGGGCGCGCCGGGGTCGGTGAAATCCCGCGAGTCGACGTCGTACGACAACACCGTCGGGTAGCCCGCCGCGGCGGCCGCCCGACGGACGAGCGGAGTCGCGTGCTGCGCCTGAGAGGGCCGGAAGAACGCCCCCGGGCCGCCGGTCGCCGCCGCGATCAGGTCCCGGCAGCGCTCGATCTCGACGCGGACCCCGTCGTTGTCGAGGGCAGCGAGATCGGGGTGCGACCACGTGTGATTGCCCAACTCGTGGCCCAGATCGACGACCATCCGCCCGGCGTCGGGATACTGCCGCAGCCACGTCCCCACGGCCAGGACGGTTGCCCCCGCGCCGTGATCGTGCAGCAGGGTGAGGACCCGCCGGGCGAGCGTCTCATCGCCGGCACCGTGGAACGTCAGCGCCACCTCCCGGCGGCCGGTGTCGGCATGCACCACCTCACCGGTCGGCCGGGCAGCCGCGGACGCCGCCGGTGCCGCCGCACCCGAGGGCGCTGCACCCGTTTCCGGACCCGCTGCCGTCGCGCGGGAGGCTGCGGCCGGAGAGCCGGGGGGCGAGGCCGCACAGGCCACCGCTGCCAACGGCCCGAGGACGACGGCGCGCAGGACGGCCCGACGCCCCCAGGTCGCCACGCCCTCGTAGCGGCCACCCTGGCGTCCCACGAATCGCTTCCCCCTCCCGATCCTGCGCCGCATCGGCGCTGAAGAGCATGGCGGCCGGCGAGCTGTCGGTGGCCCCGGCCGGCCCCGAACGCGTGTGCTGAGTACGCGCAGCCGGGGGATCCCGCAGTCAGGGCGGTCACAAGCCTCGACAGTATCGTTTCAGGAGCCTAACGTCGGGGCGTCGGATACTGGTCCCGGACCCTGGCGAGCATCGGCGACATGTCACGGGCTGCCGCACGCGATTTCCCCATGGGGAAGGACCACCGATGTGCACCGGCAACGGACCTGATCGTCCATCACCCCCGTCGTCTCGGCCTGTCGGTCCCATATCGCTGCTCCGGGATGTGGACCGGGCCCGAGTCGACGGCCCGAGCCGGCCCGGGCACCGGAGTCATGGGTGAACGCTCCGGGTGGGCCCGATCGAGCAAACAGGGACCAGTCGTTCTCCCCGCTGGCCGCGGAGCAGGCCCGTGCCTCCGCGGGCACCGCCGGTGGCGCAGGAGCGCTGACGTTCCCGGATGTACCGCGGTTGGAGCTGGACCAGCTGTTGGAGCAGGTGGTGGAGCGCGCGCAGGAGGTGCTGGGCACGCAGGGCCGGTTGCGCGGGTTGCTGCGGGCCACCCTGGTGATCACCGGTGATCTGGCCCTGCCGGTGGTGCTGCACCGCATCGCGGACGCGGCCCGGGAGCTGGTCGGTGCGCGCTACGCGGCGCTGGGGGTGATCGGCCCGGACGGAGATCTGGTCGAGTTCGTCCACGTCGGCGTGCCGGCCGACACGGTGAAGGAGATCGGACCGCTACCGCAGGGCAAGGGACTCCTGGGCGTGTTGATCGAGGACCCCCAACCGATCCGGCTGCGCCGCATCGGCGACGACCCGCGCTCGTCGGGGTTCCCCCCCGGGCACCCGCCGATGGCGAGTTTCCTGGGGGTACCGATCCGGATCCGGGACGAGGTGTTCGGCAACCTCTACCTGGCCGACAGCACCCGGGGACAGTTCAGCGCCGAGGACACCGAACTCGCCACCGCGCTGGCCGCGACCGCCGCCGCCGCCATCGACAACGCCCGCCTCTACCAGGCCGCCCGCTCCCGCGCAGAATGGCTGCAGGCCAGCGCCGCGATCACCCGCCAACTGCTGACCCCCGACCCCGCCGACCCGACCGATCAGATCGATGCCGGCGACCCGCTGCAGCTGATCGCCTCCCGCAGCCGGGAGATCGCCGACGCCGACCTGGTCACCCTGATCCGGCCCACCGAGAACGGGTCCGACCTACGCGTCGACGTAGCCGCCGGCGCCGGCGCCGAGAATCTGCCCGGCCTGCCGGTGCCACGACAGGGGTCACTGTCCGGGCGGGTGTTCACCACCAGGCAGCCGCTACGCCTGGCCCACCCCCGCGACGAGGCCGGACTGGCGTCAGTCGCATCCGGTGCCCTCGACGTCGGCCCCGTGCTGGTGGTACCGCTGTGTGGATCGACCCGAGTACACGGGGTGCTGTCACTGGCCCGGACCCACGGCCGGACCGCATTCACCCCCGACGACCTGGAGCTGGCCGCCGCATTCGCCAACCAGGCCGCGATCGCGATCGAACTCGCCGAAGCCCGGGTCGAGCAACAACGCGCCGCGACGCTCGACGAGCGCGAACGGATCGCCGCGGACCTGCACGACCACGTCATCCAACGGCTGTTCGCCACCGGCCTGTCCCTGCAAGCCCTGGCCAGCACCCTCGGACCAGGCCGGGCACGGCAACGGGTACAGGCCACGATCGCCGACCTCGACGCCACCATCGCCCAGATCCGCACCAGCATCTTCGCGCTGCAGCACAACCCCCAGACCCCTGCGCGCGGCCTGCGGGCCCGCCTACTGGACCTGGTCACCGAGCTGACCCCGGTCCTCGGGTTCGCCCCGGCCGTGCGATTCTCCGGACTGCTCGACTGCCTACCCGACCAGACCGCCGAGGACCTACTGGCCGTGCTCCGCGAGGCCCTGACCAACATCGCCCGCCACGCCCACGCCCACACCGCCGACGTCGACCTCACCGGCCGCCCCCAATGGCTCACCCTCGACATCCGCGACGACGGCACCGGCCTCGGCGACACCACCCGCCGCAGCGGCCTGACCAACCTGCGCCACCGCGCCCAACACCACGGCGGAACCCTCACCCTCACCCCCCGCGACCCCACCGGCACCTGCCTGTCCTGGTCGATCCCGACCGACTGACACAGCGCCGACGGGCCGGCCTGCGTCCACCGGTCGAGGAGCAGCTTTCGGACGGGACCCACCAAGGCCGAAGGGCCCGGCCGGGCCCGGGCCGGGGCATGACACCCTACGCCGTGGCCTGCAGTCATCGACGGTCCGGAGGGTCTACATGAGCGGTCTGCTGTATGGGACGAGCGAACTGGCGGGGACGCCCGGCTCCGAGTTGGACCGGATCGCGGCCGGGGAGCACCACGACCCGCACAGCGTGCTCGGCGCGCACCCGGCGCGCGACGCCGACGGGCAGGACGTGGTGGTGATCCGGGGCTGGCGGCCGGACGCGGTCGACATGGCGATCGTCCTCGACGGCGGCGACGGCGAGCGGATAGCGATGCGGCCGCTGCACCCGGCCGGCATCTTCGGCGGGGTGGTGGCCGGCACCCGGATCCCCGACTACCGGCTGGAAGTCACCTATCCGGGCGAGAACGTGGTGACGGTCGACGATCCGTACCGCTTCTGGCCGACGATGGGCGAGTTGGATCTGCACCTGCTGGGCGAGGGCCGGCACGAGGGCCTCTGGCGGCACCTCGGCGCGCATGTCCGCGTGCACCAGGCGGTCACCGGCACGTCGTTCGCGGTCTGGGCGCCGAACGCGCGATCGGTGCGGGTGGTCGGCGACTTCAACAGCTGGGACGGCCGCATGAACCCGATGCGGACGCTGGGCGGATCGGGTGTCTGGGAGATCTTCCTGCCCGGCGTGGCCGCCGGCGCGCACTACAAGTACGAGGTGCTCACCCAGCAGGGCCATCTCGGCCTCCGCGCCGACCCGTTCGCGTTCGCCACCGAGGTGCCGCCGTCCACGGCCAGCGTGGTGTACGACGCGTCGTACACCTGGCGCGACGCCGGCTGGCTGGCCGACCGGGAGGCCGTCGACGCGATGACCTCGCCGATGTCGGTCTACGAGGTGCACCTCGCCTCCTGGCGGCAGGTGGAGGACGGCCACGGCGGCTGGCGCCCGATGACCTACCGCGAGCTGGCCGACGCGCTGCCGGCCTATGTCAGCGATCTCGGCTTCACCCACGTGGAGCTGCTGCCGGTCGCCGAGCACCCGTTCGGCGGCTCCTGGGGCTACCAGGTCACCGGCTACTACGCGCCGACCGCGCGGTTCGGCTCACCCGACGACTTCCGATATCTGGTCGACCGGCTGCACCAGGCCGGTGTCGGCGTGATCGTCGACTGGGTGGTCGCCCACTTCCCCAAGGACGACTGGGCGCTGGCGCGGTTCGACGGCACCGCCCTCTACGAGCACATCGACCCGAGGCTGAGCGAGCATCCGGACTGGGGCACCTTGGTCTTCAACTACGGTCGGCACGAGGTGCGCAATTTCCTGCTCGCGAACGCGCTGTACTGGATCGAGGAATACCACATCGACGGGCTGCGGGTGGACGCGGTGGCCTCGATGCTCTACCTCGACTACTCCCGCTCGCACGACCAGTGGGTGCCCAACCGGTTCGGCGGAAAGGAGAACCTGGAGGCCATCGATTTCATCAAGGAGACGAACGAGGTCGTCTACCGGCATCATCCGTCGGCGCTGCTGATCGCCGAGGAATCGACGTCCTGGCCCGCCGTGTCCCGGCCGACGCACCTCGGCGGCCTGGGCTTCGGCTTCAAGTGGAACATGGGCTGGATGAACGACTCCCTGGAGTATTTCTCCAAGGACCCGGTGCACCGTCGCTACCACCACCACGACCTGACCTTCAGCCTGCTGTACGCATTCCACGAGAACTTCATCCTGCCGCTCAGCCACGACGAGGTCTCGCACGGCAAAGGCTCGCTCGTCGGCAAGATGCCCGGCGACAAATGGCAACAGCACGCCAACCTGCGCACGCTACTGGCGTGGATGTGGGCGCATCCCGGGCGGCAACTGCTGTTCATGGGCGGCGAGATCGCCCAGTCCGCGGAGTGGCGCAGCGAGGGCAGCATCGACTGGCACCTGCTGCAGTACCCCGAGCACGCCGGCACGCAGGCGCTGGTGCGCCGGCTGAACACGATCTACCGCGCCGAGCCGGCCCTGTGGGAGCGGGACTTCGACTGGACCGGCTTCCGCTGGATCGACGCCGACGACAGCGACAAGAGCGTGCTGTCGTTCCTGCGTTTCGCGCCGTCGGGCGCCGGTCGGCCGATCGCCTGCGTCGCCAACCTGACCCCGGTGGTCCGGTACGACTACCGGATCGGCCTGCCCGAGGGCGGCCGGTGGACGGAGATCCTCAACTCCGACGCCGCCGAGTACGCCGGCTCGAACGTTCTGCTCGGGAGTGTCTCCGCGGAGGACGTGCCGTGGAACGACCTGCCGCATTCCGTGAGCCTCTCCCTGCCGCCGCTCGGTGTGGTGTGGCTCGCTCACGACCCGCAGGCCGCCGCAAGCTGAGCGCGGCCCGGTCACGATCAACTGCTACGGCTGGCCGAACAGTGGCACGCTGATCAACTCGATGGCTGCGGCGATCAGCGTGTAGGTCAGCAGCTCGTTGCGGTCGAGCTCAGCTGCCGGGTGCCGTACGTCAGCACGAACGTGATGAACAGGTGGTGTAGACGGGTGCGTACGACGCCGCGTACGGTCCTGCGCATGAGCGCGGAGCGCGTGACGGTGAGCTTCGAGCCGGCCGTGGCCCAACGGGTTCGCCGGTGCGGCGCGAGGCGCCCCGGCGGAGCGTCGGCCTACCTCGCCAAGCTCGTCCGCGACGACGAGCTGCGAGAGGCCGGCGAGCAGATGGCCGCGTGGTACGCCACCCACCCGACCTACGTCGAGGACGCGCTCACCGAGACCGCAGCAGCCCTCGGCGAGGCCACCTGAGTGACGCTGCACCGCGGTGAGGTCTACACCTACACTCCTGTCCTCCCCCGCCCCGGCCAGTCGCTGCTTCGCCTGATCGTCTCGGCAGACGCTCTCAACGAATCCTCCATCCCGATCACCCTGGGACTGCAGGTGGTCGACCGCGACCCGGGCTCGCTCCTCTCGGTGCATCTCGAGGGCCACGGTTGGGCGGTCGCGACGACGATCGAGCAGGTCATGAAACGTCGACTCGGCGAACTGGCGGGCAGGATCAGCACGGACGAACAGCACGCCGTCGACAACGCCCTACGCGCAGCGCTGGAACTGTGACCGGTGCTCGCGCTCGTCGTCATCTTGCTGCTCTTGCTCGGCTGGGCGCTGATCGCCGGGCGGCTCGCCCGATACAGCCCCTCGACCTCGCCCCTGCCGCCGCTTTCGTCCGCGACCACCGCATCCCCGAACGACTACGACAAGTCCTGACCGCCGAGAGCGGTCTCACCGACGGCATCGTCGCACCCGTGTTCCTGTTCTGCCTCGCAGCCGCCACCGCGGCCGGAAACGAGGCGCAGGCCGACGCCGCGGTGGACGCCGGCCCCGCCCTCGCCGTGGCAGTCCTGATCGGCGCGCTCGTCGGCGCGATCGCAGCACGGGTGCTGCACCTTGTCGAGGACATCGGTGCGCTGCTCTCACTGGCGTTGTGGTTCCTCTTCGGCGCCGTTCTCAACGACGTCGTCGAACGCGGCTCGATCACCTGGCAGATCGTGCTCTTCGCCGCGCTGGTGCTGACCGTCGCCCGCATGCTGCCGGTAGCGGTGTCGATGATCGGAACCGACCTACCCAGGCGTGATCGGCTCTTCCTCGGCTGGGTAGGACCGCGCGGGATGGCCTCGCTCGTGTTCGGCCCGCTCGCCTAGATCGAGCTCACCGGGCCGGTCACCTTCGGAAGGCTGCAGCGCCGCGCGCTCGCCGACGGCGCGTGGGTGGACCACCGGCCCGGTTGGTGCCACGGCTCGGACGAGCTGTTAAGGCGTTGGCCGGGACGGCCGGCCTCACCCGGTCGTCTCAACTGCAGAAGCAGGTGCCGGAATCCGATCGGTAGGCATCCTCAGGAACACCGGTGTCCGGTCGCGCCGTCGTTTGGACTGGTACATCGCCTCGTCGGCCCGGCTCATCAGCGCCTGCAGCGTGCTGCCTGGCACGGCCATGGTGACGCCGACGCTGGCCGACACCGGGACTGACCGGTCGGCCACGGCGACGGTGCGGGCGAGCGCCTTCTGCAGGCGAGCTGCCACTGCGAGCGCGTCGGGCGGCCGGGAGACGCCGCGGCAGATCATCACGAACTCGTCGCCACCGATCCGGCCCACGACGTCCTCCGTTCGAGCCTGGGCCGCGATCGCGTGCGCCACCTCGGCGAGAAGGTCATCCCCTGCAGCATGGCCGAGGGTGTCATTGATGGTCTTGAACCCGTCCAGGTCGATGAAGAGGATCGCCGCGGAGCCCGGCCGATCGTGGCTCAGGACCTGCTGAAGTGCGCTGAAGGTCGAGGCCCGGTTCAGGCA
This sequence comes from uncultured Actinomycetota bacterium, assembly GCA_963780835.1. Classification (GTDB taxonomy): domain Bacteria; phylum Actinomycetota; class Actinomycetes; order Mycobacteriales; family Pseudonocardiaceae; genus Pseudonocardia. The sequence continues at coordinate 62,504 of CAWADQ010000041.1, forward strand.
TCCGGTGAGCGGGTGAGACCTCCCAGAAGACTCGGGGAGTTCCACGCGATGGCTGCGTGAACAAGGCGGTCCGGTTCCGCGACACCGGCGACGCCGCGGCGCGATCGCCGTCGTGGAAACGCGGGCTGCCCCTGGGGGCACCGAAGTCTGGCCGCGCGGACGTACCGCGCCCGGTCGGCCGTTCCTATGCTCGGTCCATGTCGGACGACGGGCGGGCCCACGGCCACCACACCGGCGCCCGCAGGGCCGACGACGACCGACCCGACGCCGCTGACCACCCGACGCCCACCGGGCCGACCGGGCTGCTCGCGCTGCAGCAACTGGCCGGGAACCGGGCCGTCGCGGGCGCCGTCGCGGACCCCCGGCACACGGCCCCGACCGGCGGACCGGTCGTGCAGCGGTACGCGTTCGTCCGGGACAAGCAGGTCAACGCGAGCCATCCCAGCCTCACACCGGCGATGAAGGCCATGGCGGCCGACACGACGGTCCGTGACTACCAGGACGGCGGCGAGTTCGCCGACCACGCCGTAGGCCGGACCGACCACATCGGCACGCTGCGCAGCCCGGCGAGCCCGGGGACGTGGGTCCGCTTCCCCCGCACCGGGTCCAATCTCCTCGGCGAGAACCACACCAAGGTCACCCTGGAGCACGTCGTCGCCGCGGTCGGCAGCAAGAACTTCATCTACGAGCCGCTGGCCATCGACGATCTGACAGCGCTGCCGGCGATGAAGGCCGCCTACGAGAAGGAGACCGCGGACCGCCTCGCGCGGATGGGAGTCGCCGGGGCGCCCGACACCCGCAAGCTCGGGTCCGAGTCGCTGTTCCCCAAGCTCGGCTTCTCCCTGACCGCGATCCTGCCGATGCTGTGGCAGCGCAACATCACCGCCCTCAAGCCCGCCGGGTACATCGGCCAGCCCGCGCAGCGCTACCTCAAGGTCGCGTGGGGCTACGGCAAGGACGTGCCCGCCGAGATCGCCACACTCAAGGCCGCCCGCACACGCGTCCCGCCCGAGCTGAGGCGCCTGGCCGCGACCTGTAAGCGCCTCGCGCCGACGCTCGACCCGTTCATCACCGCCCTCCCGGTCGACGGCTTCCTCGGCGACGCGCTGGACACCCCCGCCGGCCAGAAGATCATCCCGGACCTCATCACCTTCTGCGAGGACCTGGTGAACGCGATGGGTGCGCGAATCTCCGCCGACACCGTGCTGACGGCTGCGGAGAAGAAGAAGCTCGAGGCCATGCCGCAGGCCAACGTCGGCCAGATGGGCGCGATGTTCGCCGTCTGGCGCGACATGGAGTTCTCCCATGCCGTACGGGCCGCGGTGGCACGCGGCGTCCGCTACGCCGGCATGGGCCTGCTGCACCTCGTGGCGTTGCGCGCGGAGGGCCTGCCGCCCGGCAGCCAGGGCTTCGACATGGACAGCCTGGACATCGCCGCGTTCGAGACCCACACCCAGGACCTCGCCGCGAAGGCGAAGCCGTCGCCGTGACCTACCCGACGCTGCGGGCCGTCGTGCGCCGCACCCGCACCGCGCCAGCGACCCCGCCGGCCGAGCACCGGCTGGAGATCCGGCTGCGCGGCGACACGTTCCGGGTCGTCGACGCCGACGGCCGCACCTACGCCGAGGTCGCCGCCGAGGTCGCTGCCCCGCGCGGGTTCGGGCTGCTGCCGCGCACGATCGAGGAGTTCATGGACACCACCGCGGCCGCGCTGCGCGGGCCCGCGGCCGCGCCGTCGGAGTTCGCCGGCGACCTCGCCACCGGCCACGGCACGGTCGTGGAGGCCGGTGGCGCGCCGCGCGAGGTACCCGTCGGGCTCGTCGCGCCGATCGCTGAGCAGGTACTGGCGGGCGACCTCGTCGCCGGTCGGACACCCGCCGGCACGGCCGAACACCTCGGACGGGCCTGCGCGGAGTACCGGTTCGCGCTCGCCGGGCAGGACCAGGGGCACCCGTTCCGCAGCGATGTCCGCCTACTGGTGTGGGAGGGGCTGGTGCTCGTCCGGGAGGTCCGCGACGCCGAGCTCGACGACCTGCGGGCGGTCGCCGAGGTGGTCGAACTCGACCGGGACTGACAGCTGTCAGGAGACGACCTGGACCGCGTCCACCACGAAGACCAGGGTCTCACCGGGTCTGATGCCGTTGCCGCCCTGGCCGTACCCCTTGTCCGGCGGGACGACCAGCAGCCTGCGGCCGCCCTGCTTCATCCCGAGCAGCCCCTCGTTCCATCCGTCGATGACCTGCGCACGACCCACGTTCTCCAGCGGGAAGGGCTTGCCGCGTGACCACGAGGAGTCCAGCTCCCGCTTGTCCGACCAGGTGACGAGGTCGTAGTGCGTCTGCATCGTGACGCCCTCGGTCACCTCCGGGCCGGTGCCCACCACGAGGTCCTTGCTGAGCAGCTCCTTCGGCGGGGAGCAGGTGTCGGGGATCGTGATGGTCGGCTTGCTTCCGGCCGCACCGGTCACCGTGATGTCGTCGACGGTGCAGGCCGGGCCGGCGGGAGCAGCGGACGCTCCTGCAGCCGGTGCGCTCGTCGCCCGCACCGGGGAGTCGCCGGCCGGGGAGGAACAGGAGACGAGTCCCGCAGCCAGGGCCGCAGCGATCACGATCTTGCCGACGGTCCGCATGATCCCGCATCGTAGGAGTCCCCGCCGGACGGTGAGCCTCGAGCCCGGCATTGCCCAGCGAGTTCGCCAGTGCGGCGCGGCGCCCAGGCGGAGCATCGGCCTACCTCGCCAAGCTCGTCCGCGATGACTCCTCTCGCGGCGCAGGATGTTGGGCAGGATCTCGCTCGTGAATCTCGGGCCTGCGGTCCCCCAGAGCTCGTCGTCCATGGCACCAGCGGCCCGCCAGGAACATCTGGGCGGCGCGCTCTGCAGATCTCAGTACCGGCCCGGGCCGGCCTCCTCGGCTACGTGCTGCTTCGCGGCCCAGCTGGCCAGGAAGTCGAGGGCCTGTGCGGTCCGGGTGTCGGGTTCGGCCGTGTAGACGAGCATCCGCAGGCCGGGTTCGGACGGCAGCTCGAACGCCTCGTAGGTCAGGTCGAGGTCACCCGCGACCGGGTGGTGCAGGTTCTTCGTGCCGGTGCGGTGCAGCAGCACGTCGTGCGTCGCCCACATCGTTCGGAACAGTTCGCTGCGGGTCGACAACTCGCCGACGAGGTCGGACAGCCCCTTGTCGTACGGGTCGTGGCCGGCGGCGGCGCGCAGCACGGCGACCATGTCACGAGCGGTCTGGTCCCAGTCCCGGTAGAAGTCCTTCGCCTGCGGCGACAGGAACGTGAACCGGGCGGTGTTGGCCGGCCGGACCGGGTCGTCGTAGAGCGGGGCGTACAGCGCGCGGCCGAGCGCGTTTGTGGCGACGACGTCGGCACGGCCGTTGCGGATCCACGCTGGGGCGGTCAGGGCGTCGAGCACGCGCTGCACGGACGGGCGTACCCGGTTCGGGCTCGTGCTGCGGCGGCGAGAGGCGGCCGGGCTGGTGTTCGCCGCCCGCGCGAGGTCGAACAGATGGGTCTGCTCGGCCTCGTCGAGTTGCAGCGCCCGGGCGAGGGCAATCAGCACGGCTTCCGACGCGCCGGCCACATTCCCGCGCTCGAGCCGCGTGTAGTAGTCGACGCTGACTCCGGCCAGCATCGCGACCTCCTCCCGGCGCAGCCCCTTCACCCGGCGGTTCGTGCCGTAGACGGGGAGCCCGGCCTGGTCGGGGGTGATCCGGGCCCGCCGCGAGACCAGGAACTCGCGGATCTCCCGGCTACGGTTCACGGGCTTCACGCTACGGTCGCCTCGCCTGGCACGGGAGTTGTGACGTCACCGCATTGTCGGTCACCGGAGGTACTCCTCGTCGGGGACGTGCTCGAGCCACGTCGTGGTTGTCGCCGGGTCGTCGGCGTTGTCCAGCATCGCCAGGTGCTCCATGAAGGAGTCCGGGGCGGCGCCATGCCAGTGCTCCTCCCCCGGCGGGCAGTAGACGGTCCGGCCGGCGGGCACCTCGACCTTCTCACCGCCACGGGACTGCACCCAGGCGATCCCCTGGGTCACGTGCAGCGTCTGGCCGAGTGCGTGGGAATGCCACGCGGTCCGCGCGCCCGGCGCGAACCGCACCCGCGCCACGGTCATCCGCTGCCCGTCGTCGCGGGGCGACGCGATCGGATCGAGCCAGACGTCGCCGGTGAAACGCTCGGGCGGGTTCTTGGTCGTCGGGGTCCGCGGATCGATCTGCATGGCGTGCTCCTCAGGCCTCAGGGATCTCGCGGCTGAAGTTCTCACGGGTGATCGCCGTGGGTTCCGGGCCGCCGCGAACCCCGGTGTCGAGGGCGTCGATCGCCGCCAGCTCGTCGTCCGCGAGGTCGAAGTCGAAGACGTCGAGGTTCTCCGCGATCCGCGACGGCGTGACCGACTTCGGGATGACCTGGCGGCCCTGTTGCAGGTGCCAGCGCAGCATGACCTGCGCCGGTGTCCTGTCGTGCGCCTCGGCGATCGTCGTGATGGTCGGGTCCTGAAGGGTGCTGCCGTGCGAGCCGTCGCGGTAGAAGGTGATGCCGCCGATCGGCGACCACGCCTGCGACAGGATGCCGTGCTCGGTGTCGACCGCGAGCAGCGCGGACTGGCGGAAGTAGGGGTGTACCTCGATCTGGTTGACCGCCGGCACCACCGAGGTCTCCTTCAGGAGCCGGGCCAGGTGGTCGGGCATGAAGTTGCTGACGCCGATCGCCCGGACCTTCCCGTCGGCGAGGAGCTTCTCCAACGCCCGGTAGGCGTCGACGGTGAGGTGGAACTCGCCGGGCAGGGCCTGGTGCAGGATCAGCAGGTCGATCCGGTCGACGCCGAGCTTGCCCGCGCTCTTGTCGAAGGCGTGCAGAGTCTTGTCGTAGCCGTAGTCGTTGATCCAGACCTTCGTCTCGACGAAGACCTCCGAGCGGTCGAGGCCGAAGCGGCGGATCGCCTCACCGACCTCACGCTCGTTGCCGTACGCCGCGGCGGTGTCGATGTGGCGATAGCCGGTGGCCAACGCCGTCTCGACAGCGGCGATGGTCTCGTCCGGCGGCGTCTGGAAGACACCGAACCCGAGCGCCGGGATCTGCACGCCGTTGTTCAGGGTGAGGAAGGGAACCTCGGTCATCGTGACGTCACCTCGTTGAGTACCCGCAGCGCATTCAGGCTCCGGGGGTAGCCGATGAAGGGCAGTAGCTGAGTGATGACGGCGAGCGGCGCTCACCCGGGAGCTGCTCACGTTCGCCGTCGCTGATGGCCATGGCCGTCACTCTCCGGGCGGGAAGTCGGTCGAGGCAGCCAGCTCGCGCTGGGCCTCGAAACCGTCGATGCGCTTCTGCAGCGTCGCGATGGTGCTGTCCAGCGCCTGCGAGCCGAGGACCAGGCGCAACGGCGCCGGCTCGGTGTCGACGCTCTCGATGATGCGCGCGGCCATCCGGGCCGGGTCGCCGACGGCGAGCCCGTTCGCCGGGTCGAGCATCGCCAGGAAGGCGTGCGCCGGGTTACCGGCGTAGGCGGGGTTCAGGTCGGCGATCTGGGCGCTCCCGTAGCGGAACTCGGTGCGGGCACCGCCGGGCTCGACGATGGTCACGCCGATCCCGAAGGGCGCGACCTCCTGGGCGACCGACTCGGCGAACCCTCGATCCCCCACTTGCTGGCGTGGTAGAGCGAGTTGCCGGCGAACGCGACCTGGCCGCCGTAGGAGGAGATCTGGATGATCCGGCCGCCACCCTGGGCGCGCAGATGCGGCAAGGATGCGCGGATGAGCTGGATCGAACCGGTCAGGTTGGTGGCGATGATGTGCTCGACCTGGGCGTCGGTCAGCTCCTCGGCGGCGCCGAACAGGCCGTAGCCGGCGTTGCTGATCGACGACGTCGACGCGGCCGAGCTCGCCGAACGCGTGGTCGACGACGTCGCGGACGGCGGCGGGGTCGGTCACATCCAGGACCGGGGCCTGGAACGTCTGCGGGTAGCGGTCGAGCAGGTCCTTGACCTTGCCGGTGTCGCGGACGGTGCCGACGACGCGGTCACCGTGGTCGAGGAGCTGCTCGGTGAGCTCGCGTCCGAAGCCGCTGCTGACGCCGGTGATGAGCCAGGTACGGGAGGTCATTGCTGATCTGTCCCTACGCGTTGTCGGAGCGGGGTACGAGCTCGATCGTGGTTGAGCGCGCCTGCTCGCTGGTGATGTGGCCGACGGCCGCGGGCGAGTAGCGGTACTTGGCCCGGTAGGCGTCGTCGATGGCGTCGTCGAGGCCGTGATCGGCATCGACGAAGGCGACGTCCTTGTCGAGGCCGCCGGCCTGGATGTGGCCCTGCATGCGGGTGCGGGCGCCGCGGTACCAGGCGGCGGCGGGCCCGTTGACCGAGCGGACGTAGAGGCTGTCGCCGAGGCGAACCACCCAGATGATCCGGGGCCTGCGCAACGTGCCGTCGGCGCGGCGGGTCGCGATGTCCATCTCGCCGGCTCCACCGATCCGTGTCAGCTCGTCGGTCGTCCACGTGCTCATGGGCGGACCAGCACCTTGAGCGCCTCGCGGTCGGCCATCGCGCGGTAGCCGTCGGGCACCCCGTCGAGGTCGACAGTCCGGTCGAACACCTTCCCCGGCTGCACGGTGCCCTCGAGCACGTCGGGCAGCAGCTCCTCGATGTAGGCCCGGGCGGGCGCGACGCCACCGGTGAGCGTGATGTTACGCAGGAAGGTCCCGAAGTCGGCCGGCACGTCCGGGTACTGGGGAGCGCCGACCCTGCTGATCGTGCCGCCCGCGCGGACCACCGCGTAAGCGGTCTCGACGGCCGGACGGAGGCCGACGCACTCCAGCACGGTGTGGGTGCCGTCGCCGCCGGTCAGCTCGCGGACCTTCGCCACGCCTTCCTCGCCGCGCTCGGCGACGACGTCGGTGGCGCCGAACTCGTGCCCCAGATCCGTGCGGGCCTTGTGCCGGCCCATCAGGATGATCTGCTCGGCGCCGAGCCGCTTCGCCGCGAGCACGGCGCTCAGCCCGACCGCGCCGTCACCGATCACCGTCACCGTCGTCCGCGGGTTCACCCCGGCCGTCACCGCGCAGTGATGCCCCGTCGGGAACACGTCCGACAGCGACAGCAGCGACGGCAACAGCGCCGAGTCCTCCCCGACCGGCAGCGTCACCAGCGTGCCCTGCGCCTGCGGCACCCGCACTGCCTCACCCTGCCCACCGTCCACGCCCGGCGCACCCCAACTGCCGCCGTGCCGGCACGAGGTCTGCAGACCCTCCCTGCAGAAGTCGCACGTGTTGTCCGCCCACACGAACGGCGCCACCACGACATCGCCGGCCTTGAGCCCGGACACCTCGGCACCGACGTCCTCCACCACACCGAGGAACTCGTGACCGATCCGCCGGCCCTGCTCCGAGACCGGCATCGAGCCGTAGGGCCACAGGTCACTGCCGCAGATGCACGACCGCAGCACCCGCACCACCGCATCGGTCGGCTCCCGCAGCGTCGGGTCGGGCACCTCCTCCACCCGCACGTCACCGGCACCATGGATCACGGTTGCACGCAAAGAACTCGCTCCTTCTCGAATGGGCCCGGAGCCCACGGTCAGTCGTGGCATACCTCGGACACCTGGTCGATACCCAGGAAACCTGGACGATCGTGCTTCTGGCAGGGCCTGTCCAAACAGGTACTGCGAGAACCCCCTTAGCTGGGCTTAAGCGGCGGAGCCGTCATGATCGAGTCAAGTGTGCGGCGGGAGTCAACGTCGCCGTTTGAGGGTCAGGCGGCGAGGTGGGCGTAGCGGGCGAGGTCGTCGAAGGCGGTCTGGTAGGCGCGGTCGGCGGCCCGGAGCCGGGAGGGGGCGGGTGGGTCGGGGTCGGTGATTTCGGCGAGCCCGACCCGCAGGAGGTGGTCGTGGGCGCGGGTGAACAGCAGCGCCTGGCCGAGCCCGGTGTCGGTGATCTGGTAGCGGCGGGTGTGGGGGATGCGGGTGATGAGCCCGTGGGCGCGGAGTCGGCGCAGGTCGTAGGTCATCTTCCCGGCGGTGATGTGCTCGATTGTGGTGCCGAGCAGGGGCGCGATCAGGGTGCGCAGCTCACGGTTGGTGAATCCGTGCGGGAGCAGCCGGTGGATGAGCAGGGCCTGCAGTAAGGCGTGCACCCGGGTGTCGCCGAAGCGCAGTCCGGGGATGCGGGTGCCGACATCGGTGATGATCGGCGCTGTCAGCTCGGTGAACGCTTGGGCGCCGCGGATCGGGTCGTGGCTGAGGCGTTGGACGCCGAGCAGGCGCCGGTTGGCGGTGAAGCCGATCTGCCGCAGCGTGGGCAGGTTGGTCAGCCGTTTCGACAGCCCGAAGTCGCCGGTGTCGTTGATCGTGGTCTCGGTGCGTAGCGCCCTCCCCAGTTTGTGGTACTGCTTGATCGTGGAGTGTTTGTAGTCGATGTGCAGGGACGGGATGACCCCGTTGGTGATGACTCGGGTGCGGAACCGGCCGGGGGTCTTGCTGCGGCCGGTGCGGATGATGCGCCGGTCAAAGATCAGGCTGATCTGGTCGGGGCGGCCGATGTCGAGGTTGTCGTGCAGCACCTGCTCGAAGAAGATCCGCCCGGAGACCGGGCGGTCGAGCATCTGGGTCAGCGAGAACTCCGCCTGCAGGATCGACAGCTCATAGCGGTAGCCGGCGGTCTCGTCCTCGGGCGCGAACGGGTGGGGCAGGATCGCCAGCCACTTGCGCAGCAGCGCGTCGATGTGTTCCGGGCCGAGGCTGTCGCAGATCGCTTGGACTGCGGGCACGTCGTCGACCGCGGCGAACCCGTTGTCCAGCGGCTCGAACCGGATGCCGGCCTTCGCGGCCTGGCGCTTGGCCCACTCGTTGCCGTTGATGCACAGCTTGGCGGTATAGGGGAAGTAGGTGCTGAACTTGAGGAAGAACGGGCCGAAGTCGGCGTCCACGCAGTAGAAGTAGAAGAAGTTGATGAACGCCGACGCGCGGACCAGCCAGGCGTAGCTGCCGCCGGTCGACGGGCTGTAGCGGCGCTGGGTGCGCCACACCCCGGCCTTCTCCTGGGCCCGACCGACGAACAGCACCCCCTCCTCGTCGGTGAACCTGGCCAGGAACTCCTGGGCGAGGTCGTCCTTGCGCTGCCCCTTGGCGAACGACACCAACTCCAGCCCGCGGGCGGCGACGAAGCCGTGGATATCGGCGACGAACGCCTTGGTCATCGGGTCCATCAACGCGGTGGAGGCGTAGTGGTAGCCGCGGTGGCCGACGAAGAAGCCCTGCACCCCGCCGCCGTAGGCCAATCGGGGCTGCCACACGTTGAGATACATCCGGTCGATCGACTCCACCTCGAAGACGACGTGATCGGCGAGGACATCAGCGACGCTGCGCGCTACCGTCATGGCTGGCTCCGGTCGACGGGCGGCCAGCACGGCCCACCAACCGCTCGATGCGGTTCATACACCGGACCGGCCCGCCGGTCACGGTCTCAATCCCGCCGACCGGAGCCCCCAACGCCGACGTGACCAGCCGAGGCACGCCTTCGGGCATGGGGCGAAGCCCGGCTAGCGTGTGAGCGCGCTCGTGTTCGCCATCTGACCGGCACGTCGGTGCAGACGGCGCCGGCTGCGAGCGAGCAGGTCACGATCGGCCCCGCCAGCGGCTGACCTGGAGCGGCGTATCCGCACGCTCGGCGACCGCGGAGAGCAGGTCGTTGAAGTCCGTCGCCGCGACTTGTCCGGCTGACCGATGACTCCCGGCGCTCCTGGCCGTCTACATCGGGTGACGACTCCTCCAGCGATCCCGACGAGGTGATGACGGTGACTGTCCCCCGCAACGCAACGCGGTTCGGCGCGATCCAGGTCGCGATCTGTGTGTTGGCCGCGGCGACCGCCGCGGTGCACATCTACCTGGGTGTGATCACCCATGTCATGGTGGTGACCCAGCCCGACGCAACGGCCGCGGCCGGCGGCGCGGCCGCGCTCGGGTTCTTCGCTGCGCTGTTCTACCTCGATGGCCTCGGGTACATCGTTCTGACCGTGGCCCTCTACCACCCGGCCTTCGCCCGGTTCCGGCGGCTGACCCGCTGGGCCCTGATCGCGCTGACGGCCGCGACGATTGTCGCGTACTTCGCCCTGATCCAGGGCCAGTACGACGTGATCGGCATCGCAGACAAGATCGCCGAGGTGGTGCTGATCGTCCTGCTGGTCATGGAGGGCCGCCGCGATCGCCTGCCCGCGGAGGTCCCGGGTATCTGAGCGGCCCGGGCAGGCCGGTGGCCCGCCCGGACCGGGATGTTCACCGCCGTCGTCGCTGCAAGCGACCGGTGCGCGAGCGGCCTGCTCCACACGCTCATCCGCACCGGAATCGCCGTGCCCGACCAGATCTCCATCGTCGGCTACGACGACAGCCGCATCGCCCGACTGTCCTACGCCGACCCTGACCTCGATCCGCCAAGACGCAGCCGCCACGGCCGACCTCGCGATCAACGCCGCCGTCGAACGACTCGACCGCGGGCGAGCCGACGTGCGCGAGTTCGTCGTCGACCCCACCCTCGTCGTCCGCGGCTCCACTGCACCACCGCAGACCCACCACATCGGGACGACCGCCCTTGACTCTCCGGACCCTCGACCTCCAGCCCAGACAGTGGGGTGGGTGGGCTCGAACCCCACGACCTGACGGATTATGAGTCGCCGGAGATGATGATGCCGAGTGACGCCTGGTGCCGTCGCATCCCGCTCCGTGCAGGTCAGGGCTACCGCGGACAGGCCGACCATACCGCGCTGCGGCTGTCCAACAGCGATGGGACATGTCGACCTGGAGTTCCGACGAACCGGGCATTTCTACGATGTGCGAGCCCCGCGCAAACGGATCGGCCTCATTTCCCTCCTGGCAATACGCAGTACTACGTATCGTTCCGGTCCGGAACTGCCGCAACACTGACAACGTCCGCGAATGCAGCCTTCGGCGGGTTCGCGACGAACGGGACGAAGTCGGCTTAGAGGCAGGTATGTACGTGAATATCACCGGCTCCGAGCGGCTTTTCGAGCCGCTTCGCGGCGTTGATTTGCGGCGGCCGTCCTTCGCGGGGCAGTCCGACCGTACCCGTGCTCCCCGGGCCTGCCTTCCCGCCGGCGACACCGATTAGCGCAGCGCGGCTAGTGGATCTGCTCCGAGGTGAGGTGCTGGGGGTCGGTGCAGCGTCTGATCTCTATGCGTGCGATGTAACCATCAGGAAAAGGCGGCCGCCGCTTTGGCGACGTTCAAGGGGGCAGGGGCTCACACGACGCCGGTCCGGCCCGCACTCGTCCCCGCCAACCAGGTAGCCGCGTGGCCGGCGTGAACGCGAGGTAGCTCGGGGGCGCGGGCTCGCAAGGGCACTTCGCTCCGCATCCAGCCCGGATTGGGGGAGAAACGCATGGCCATGGTGGCTGTCCGGTTCCGGTATTTGACAGGATTGAAGCGGGAGCTGTTCCGCAACGCGCGACTGGTGGGAAGCTGGGACGGGTCGGGGCGGTCCTCGGCGGTCTGGAGCGAAGCCCCGATGACGTCGGGTCGGGCCGAGGATGGCTGCCCCTGCTTTGTTGCGACCGTCAACCTCGATGCCGCTGAGGTCGGTACGCGGTTTCGGTGGGGCGTGCGCCTCGACGGCCCTTCCGGTTCGAACATCTGGGGGATCCCGACCGAGATCCAGGACATGAACTCGACGGAGCGATACCGCGAGTTCACCCTGTCCGCCGATGAGGCGGCGCGCGACCAGGACTTCTACTTCACCTACGCGCGCCGGCTGGGCGCGCGGGGGGTCTTCGGCGACCACTCCCAGGCCGCCGACCTGCGGTTCGCGGTCTGGGCTCCGAACGCCACGACCGTCGACGTCGTGTTCGGAAAACCAGACAACGGTTACATCAGCGATGATGAGACCGGGATCGACCCGGCCGCGAAAGTGTTTTCGCTCACCAAGGGGGACGACGGAATCTTCCAGAGCGCGGTCATCCCCGACTTCGCAGCATTCGAGGGCGCGCCCTACATGTACCGCATCACGAACGCGCAAGGAAAGAAGGTCTTCCGCACCGATCTGTTCTCGCGCGAGCAGATCGGCCGCGGAGGGGACGACCCGGAGGGGCACCCGTTCACCGGCGACCCGTCTACGCTCGACGGGACGAAGGGGTGCAGCCTCGTCCGGAGCATCGACACCGTGGCGAAGGACGTCGCTCACCCCGAGGGCGAGCGGATCCCCGTCAGCGAGTTCTGGGCCACCGAGTTCACCCCGGGGCTCACGGTGCCCAGCCGCATCGAAGACCTGATCATTTACGAGCTGCACGTCAACTCCCTGGGCGCCGGGACGAACCGACCCGGCAACCTCCAGGACGCCATCGCGCTGCTGCCGCACTTGGTCGACCTCGGCGTCAACGCGGTCGAGCTGCTCCCGATGTCGGAGTTCTCCGGTGGGGCCGGCTGGGGGTACGGCGACTCTCACCATTTCGCTGTCGAGACGATCACCGGCGGCCGGTCGCAGTACAGGCACTTCGTGCGGGAGTGCCACCGCCTCGGCCTCGCCGTGATCCAGGACGTCTGCTACAACCACTGGGACTTCAACGCCGAACGCGACCAGTGGCAGTACGACTCGACCGCGCCCGAGCAGAACATCTACTACTGGTACGAGGGCAAGCCGTCCGACTACACGTTCCCCGAGGGGGGCTACGTCGACAACGGCTCGAGCGGATTCGCCCCCCGGTACTGGGAGGAGATGGTGCGGCACGTCTTCGTCAGCAGCGCAGCGACGCTGTTCGAGGAACTGCACGTCGACGGCCTGCGCGTCGATCTGACACAGGCGATCCACCGCGACAACGCCTTACACGCCGACGGCCGCGGCCTGGGCAACGCGAACCAGTTCGGGATGAAGATGCTGCGCGAATGGAGCCGGACCCTCAGCATGATCCGCCCCAACGCGATGCTGATCGCGGAGGACCACACCGGCTGGGACGGGGTCACGCGGCTCCCCGACGCCGGCGGCCTCGGCTTCGGGGCGACCTGGTTCGCCGTCTTCTACCACAACCTGATCGGCGACTCGGACATGGCCGGCGGCAAGGCGCGGCTGATCAAGGAGGCCGGCTTCGGCGGCGACGGCCCGCTCGACATCGGTCAGTACGCCGGTGAATTGTTCGCGAGCCAATTCAACCGGGTCGTCTACCACGAGTCGCACGACGAGGCCGGGAACGCGGGGGGGACCGCACGGACGATCGTGGTCGCCGTCAACGACGCACCGCTGACGGGTGCCACGCGTGGGTTCGCCGAGGCACGGAGCCGCGTGGCGTTCGGCCTGTCACTTCTCTCCGCCGGCACACCGATGTTCCTCATGGGCGAGGAGGTCGGCGCCGCCCAACCGTACCGCTTCGACGACTTCATGAACCACCGTGAGGACATCGCCGGCCTCCGTGCGGGCACCGGCGCGAAGCTGTTCCGGTTCTATCAGGACCTGATCCGCTTCAGCCGCCACCACCCGGCGACCCGCGGCCATCACATCGACATCATCCACGCCCTCGGAGACAACCGGCTGATCGCCTACACCCGCTTCGTCGGCAGCGACCGCCTCCTCGTCATCGCCAACCTCCGGAACCAGCCCTTCCTTGACGGCTACGTCATCCAGACCGATCCGTCGCGGCTGCCGGGCGGCCTCTGGCGGGAGTCGTTCAACAGCGACGCGGCGATCTACGGCGGCCACGACATCGGCAACTTCGGCGCGGACGTCCCGGTCGCCGATGGCCGGATCCAGGTCCGAGTACCGGCCAACGGCCTGCTCGTCCTCCAAAACATCTGAGGCTGGGCCCGTAGGTCCGACAGGCTCCATCGCCCCTCCGCCTTGAGTGGTGGCCGCTACCGAGGATGCCCGAACCTGCGGGCAGCCTAGCCCTGTTGATCGTCATGGTGGTGGCGCCGACGAACGCCGCAGTGATGGGTCATCCGTCGTCACGGTCAATGGCGGGAATCGAGCGCCAGGTCGGCATCCTCAGCGGCGGTCAACACTTGAGTTCGCCACGATCCGCCATGATCGGACAGCGCACGATCGAACTCGTCTCATAGCGGTGCTGCAGACACACGAATCGGGGTCATCGAAGTTGATCGGGGTTGGTGCCTGAGCGCACTGTCAGTGCGGTGACGTGGTGTGAACGTATGCCGACACCTGGACCGCACCGATGCCCGACGACGTCGCGCTGACCCCAGCGAGCTGCAGCTGAGCTGCTGGCGTCCGAGGGTGCGGCGTGTCTGACGCAGAACGCCCGTAGTCGCTGGTGATCATGGTTGTTCCTACACAATCAAGACACCAGGACTACGGGCTTGAATCAGGATACGACCGGCGCCGGTGCGGGCGCGGGGGACGCGACGCTGCTGTTGAGTCTGGACGGGCTGGCGGTGACGCTGGTGGAGCGCAGTGCGGCCGAGACGCTGCTGGTGGAGGTCGCGACGGCGGATGAGATGGCGGCGGCCTGCCCGACGTGCGGGGTGATCTCGACGCGAGTGAAGGAGTACGTGTGCACCCGGCCGCGGGACCTGGCGCAGGGCCGGACCCGGATGGAGCTGGAGTGGCGCAAGCGACGCTGGTACTGCCGTGAACCGTGGTGCGGCCGCAAGTCGTTCACCGAGTCGATGCCCGCGGTCCCGGCCGGCGCGCGGATCACGACACGGCTGCGGGAGCATGCCGGCGACCTGGCCGTGGACGGGCTGTGCGCGACGGTGGCCGCCGCCGGCCGGATGGCCGGGGTGTCCTGGCCCACCGCGATGGACGCGGTCCGCGCTGCGGCATAGGGTTGACGACACGCTGGGCGTGATCTCGGGATAGACGTGGCGAGGTGCACCTGACCAGCCAGAATGCGATTGTCGAAGATCGTAGACTGACCTGGGCAGGTGCACCTCTTCCGTGCAAGATAGTTCATGGGCCGACCGGCTGGAACTCGTCGGTGCGATGCCCTCGACGGGGCGCTGGGGAACTGGCTGGTGCGGCGGCGCCAACTCGCGCTGGCCGCGCGGGCCCGCCGCGGTCGCACGCCCCGAAAGGCCGGGTCGGGCCGGTCTCGACGCCGGAAAGCAGCAGGTCAACCCCGCCCGAGGAAGAGCACCCGGGACGCGCACGTACCCGCGATGCCCGCCGTGGCCGTCGACGGCAAGACCGTGCGGGGCGCGCGAACGGCGCAGGCCACCGCGCCGCATCTGCTCGCCGCCCTCATCCACGGCGGTGTCGTGCTCGCGCAGCGCCAGATCGCGGACAAGTCCAACGAGATCACCGCGTTCATCCCGCTGCTGCAACCGCTGGACCTGACCGGTGTCGTGATCACCGGGGACGCCATGCACACACAGCGCGCCAACGCCCACTTCCTGCGCGAGGACAAGGACGCGCACTTCATCCTCCCCGTCCTGGACAACCAGCCCACCCTGTTCGCCCGGCTCGACACCTGGCCGCGGTGATGATGACCGCCTGGTCGGGTTCGCCGGGGCGCTGCCGTTGCGGCTGCTGGCCGAGCGGACCGGGCGCGGAACCACGAACGCGTCCTTGCCAAGGACGACACTGCCGGCCGCGGCACGAGCGGAGCACCGATCCCAGTGCTCGGTCAGCGCAGCCACGGTCTCGGGGTCGAGGGTCAGCCGGCGGTGCTGATGGGTCTTGGTGTCCTTCTCCTCGCGGTGCCCGCCGTCCTGCGAGATCGCGCGGCTCAGGGTCACCACGCCGGCGGCCAAGTCGACGTGCCGCCACCGCAGCGCGCACAGCTCGCCGCGGCGGGCACCAGTCGTCATCGTGAGCCAGACGAGCATCCCCCAGTCAGGATCTGCCCAGGCGGCCTCGACGAGCCGCGCGCCCTCGTCCGCGCTCGGCGGCGTCGGTTCCGGCCGCCGAGCGGCCGGCGGGGACGCCAGCAGGACAGGGTTGGTCCCGACCCAGCGCCACCGGACGCCCTTCTCGTAGGCGCCCCGCAGCACGAAGTGGATGTGCCGGATGGTCGCCGCGGCAAGCGGCCGGCAGGTGTGCGGGCGGCACCGTTCGTCGCAGGCGTGCTCGCGCGGCGTCCGGTGGTCGATGCCACGCCGGGCGGTGCAGTGGATGCGACACCGCCGCAGCTCGGCGTAAAGCGAGTCGAGCACCTCGGCGTCCACCGCGTTGGCCTTGAGCCGACCGACGAATGGGCGGACGTGCTTCTCCAGGTACTTCGCGTACATCCGGTGTCGTCCGGCCGACGTCGAGGGTCTCCAGGTACCGGTCGAGCAGCTGGTCAAGCGTCGCGCTGGTCCTGGGATTCCGGCGCTCGTCGACCTGGCTCAGCATCCGGGTCCGGGCGGCCTCGGCGAGCGTCGCGGCCTTCGGGCCCGGCGGAATGATCTCGACCAGGCTGTGCCGCTTGCCCGTGAGCGGGTCTTCGCCCGCGTACACGCGGACGCGCAGGGCCCCGCTGGGCAGCTCGTCGATCGCGCCGCGCTGCCGTCGCCGGCCAGGCTTGGGCCGTGTCACGCGGCGACCCTACCGCGGTTTCGTGTCACGTCCCGTGTCACGCCACCCGCGCCCGGGCGAGTCGCCGAGCGAAACCGCTGGTCAAACCGGTGGGCGCGGCAGGGTTCGAACCTGCGACCGCTCGGGTGTAAGCACAGCGCCGCTCCGCTGTCCAGAGGCTGCCGACGAGGTCGAGTGGCATGCTGCGGCCTGGTGTCGTAGCGCGAAGTAGCTGGCGTTGCTGTACTTCACTGCTGTACTGCAGCGCGACGGCGTCCACAGAGGTCCGATCGCAGGCCGTATGGCGGCCGCAGCGCTGGACGACCAACAACCCTGCGAGACAAGATCGACTGTGCTCGTTACCTCGCCCTGCTAGTCGCGATCTGCTGTCATCTGCACGGACAGCCAGCCACGCTACTCGTTGTCTGGCATCGTCAGCAGTCCTTCGCCGTGCATCTCCGCGGGTAAGGCGGGGGCCGACGGACTGGAGCTGACACGGAAGCTGAGACGGGGCTCGGGTCGACTGACTGAAGAACAGCGCCGATTGGCGGGTAGACACAGCAATGACTCGACACCTCGCCCGGCGAGTCGCAATTACATGAATGTAAGATAGCCGCCATACAGGTACCGATCGCCACTCACATGGCCGATTGGCCTCCTTATGGGTAGAACCATAGGTTTTATACACATGGCGCGAAGGCGGTTCTTCAATAAGAAGCGGCGAGACGCACTGGTTCGCACATGGGGTTACTTCCTGATTCCCGGTACTGGTTCGGCTCTGCCGCCCGTCCGTCTACGGGCGCAGCGATCGTGTCACGAGGGCAGTGGCAGAGTGTCTCGTGACAAGCTGCGTCGCAAGCTGCGGCAGCGATCTGCGCCAGCTCACCCGATGTACGCCGCCCGACCACCTCGATCCCATCCCTGTCCGCTATCGACTCTCTTCTTCTTGTTTCAAGCGCGTGTGCCTTGCGGTGGATTGAACCGAGACGGTACTCTTTGTCGCAACAACGCCCGGGGACTGCTTCTTGGCTGCAACCAGGTCGTCGCTCATCGATGGTACAACGCGAAGATGCTTGTCCATCGTAGCACTTGGGGTCGATTCATGAGCAACGCCTTCCGCAAGTTCGCCGGCGTCGCCGCCGTACTTTCGGCCATGGCAACCGTACTGTCTGCGCTTATCGCAGCGGGCGCATTAATTGTTGCTACCTTCGCCTACTTGGACCCACGAGCACCAAGGTAGCGGACTGTAAGCCGGACCAAGCCCACTACCAGCGCGAATGGGCCTGCAACGCCTTGAGCTGCCGGTTCGTCTTCCGACAGTTGACGCTGTTCAGGGGCGGATCACGTTCTCGTGTGCCCCCAGCGTGCCCCGAAAGGGGACATCCACTCGGGTCCGCTCCGCTGTGGAGGGAGGAGTCCGGGCCGCCGAGGCCGTGCCGCCAGGAGCATCCAGCCGGGGGCCTTTCCCTGCGTAGTGGCCAACGCTTGGCGGATCGGGTGACGTCAACTCGGAACCCTCGATCCCGCTACCGGACCACGTCGGCACGTCCGAGTAGCGCCCGAGGCAACCAGCGGCGGGATCGAGGCGCGCAGCGGGGTTGACGCCGGCCGGGACCGCCGAGACGATCACGGCCAGCAGGGATGGGCCTCTTCGTCCCGAACTCGGCGCGATGTTGCATGGCTGGGCAATGAGCCTTTACCAACCTGATCACGCGTTGGCGATCACGAGGGTCTGAACCGCGGCGACGAGCTTGCCGACCCGACTGGGGCTGGAGCGGATCTTGCGCAGGATTCGCCAGGCCTTCAGCTCGGCGTTGAGCCGCTCACCCGGTCCGCGGTTGGCGGGTGTGCGCGGTGTTGACGGCCTTCTGATTGCCCGACAGGCGCCGGTAGCGGCCGGTGTCGAGGTCGAAAACGCGCCAACGCTCCGGGGTGCGGACGCGGGCCCGCCGCCCTGGTAGGTGTGTGCGATCGCGATGACCCCAGCGGTGTTGAGCGCGTCGATGGTCCTCGGGCGCCATCTGGTCCCAGCGTCCGGCCCATGGTCGGCCGAAGCGCGATCGTTGCTGGGATCTATGTTCTCTCACCGACCAGGTGTTAGGCTGGTCGATCTCATGTTGATCAGGGGTGGTCCAGATCTGGGAGTGCTTGTGGGCACTAGGGGTAGGCCACTAGGGACGCTGTTCACTGTCGTCGGTGCCGGATTCATCTCCGCGGTAGCCGGGGCTTTGATCGACCGACTATTCGACATCCCTGGCGTTGCGGCAGTGTTAGTGTACGTCGCATTGGTCGTGTCGTACGAACTACTTGGCAGCAAATTTGCCAATAGTGAGAACTTGAAGTTTCGGTTCGCTTTGGGATTTTGCGGGCTACACAGCCTAGCATTCCTTGGAGGCGCCGTTTGGAACTTGTACCGGGACGGCCCACTAGGCCCTACCTCCGTATGCCTTCTCATGAGTGTGCTGTATTGCTTAGGCGCTATATCCGTCCGTTGTGCGCACTACCTTGCCGTCGCCAGCACGCCTAGGAGGCCCGTTGGGGCAGTTATGGCTTTTCCTCAGGATCTGAATGGCTCTGCGGGCACATCTCTGGCACCCATAGAGAATGGGGCCCAGATCAACCTCATTTTCCGACATCGCCGCCAGTATCTTACGCGTACGGTCAGAACTCTATGAGTAGGTCGCCGGCGTCAACCCGTTCTCCACGCTGGGAGTAGGCCATTCCCGCGATCCTGGCCAGCACTTGGCGGGCCGGGCGGCGTCAACCCGGTACCCCCGATCCCGCCTACCTGACCAGCTCGTCACCGGCCTGGTCCTCGTCGACGTCACCACCGGCGGGATCGGGGCGCGCAGCGGGGTTGACGCCGTCCGGGCACGCTAAGACGATCTGCGGCCAGCGGGGATGACCCACCGACGTCCACGATGCTCGTGTCCCCTGCCGGCGGGTAGCCGGCGGCCCATAGGTGACGGCCCCGCCAGAGGCCGTCAGGCCGGCAGGGCGGGGGCGTGCTGCCGTCCGGCCCCGGTCCGGCCCGCGCCCGGTGGGGCGCGGCTTGAAGACGTATCGATAGTCCTCACCGGGCACGACCTGGTCCGTCCGGTCCCCCGCTGCGCGCCCCGCTTCTACCGGTCACGCAGAACGGTCAGGTGGTCCTTGAACAGCCGTGAGAAGGCGGTCAGCAGCCGTTCGCCCTTCTCCGCTGTGGCCAGTGACGGTCGGCCGATGATGCCGCTCGTGGTGTAGGGGCGCATGCCTTCGGTCAGCAGGTGTCGTCGGTCGTCCTCGACGTGGTCGGCGTTCTCGAACCCGGGGCGGACCACGTCGGGGAACCGGTGCAGCAGGATCGAGGTTTCGCCTTCGCCGCCGTGCATGTCCTCGTGTGCCGAGGTCTGCAGGCCGGCTTCGCTCCGGGCGTCGTTCCAGTCCGCCGAGGTCGGGAACAGCGCCATCCGCAGATCGCCGAGGTTGGCCTCCTGGACGACGTTGCTGAGCACGTAGTTGCCCGCCGTGCCCGTTCACCACGACCAGCCGACGCACTCCGGCTGCTGCCAGCGACCTGGCGACGTCGTTGACCACCGCGTAGAGCGTGGTCGCGGAGATGCTGACCGTCCCGGCGAACCCGGCGTGCTCGTGCGAGCAACCCAGCGGGATGACCGGCAGGCGGAACAGCTCGTAGTCCGCGGCGATCCGCTCCGCGATGGCGGTAGCGATCAGCGCATCGGTGATCAGTGGCAGGTGGTGTCCGTGTTGCTCGAAGCTTCCGACGGGAAGCACCGCCGTGTCGGTCGGGTTCGCGGCGATGTCGAAGGAGCTCGTGGTCGGCAGCATCCCGGCCATCATCCCGCCGTCACGCCACCCGGGCCAGAGCCTCCCGGAACTGGCGGACGCTGCGCGCATCCCGGTACGGCTGCACCGCTCGGCTGACCGTCCGGAGCTGCTCCAACGTCCGTGCCGACGGCGCCACCTGCACACGTTCGATGGCCTGCAACGCCGATGCGCACGCCTCGTCCACCTGGTGCGTCCGTAGCTGCGCCGCGGCCAACCGGACCAGGCACAGCCCCTCGTCGCGGACCAGTCCCGCGGGCCACGACTGCAGCGCCCGGACGCACGCCTCCGCGGCCGCCGCCGGCCGGTCGAGCACCAGCAGGCACAACGCGTGCTCCATCTCCACATACGACGACGTGCAGTACGGCGACAGAGCCGTTGGGACCATCGGGCGGCGCGCCGAGCAGGATCAGAGCCCGCTCGATCGCGTCACGTGCCACGACCTCATTGCCCTGCGCAGCCTCGGACAACGCCACCTGCCGCAGGCACACCGCCTGCTGCGCCGGCGCCTCCCGAGCGGCCAGGTTCGCAGCCCGCCGCGCGGTCAGACAGGCCCGTTGCCCCTCGCCCAGGCCGGTGAGGATGTTGCTCTTGCGCATCAGCGTGTACGCGGTCAGACCCGCGTCACCTGCTGCGTCAGCCAGATCCACGGCCTCATCGGTCAGCCGCAGCGCCTGCGCGAGATCACCGGAGTCCTGGTGCAGCCACCCGGCGTACTCGCTGAAGTGCGACGCCAGCTCGACGGCCTCGACCGGACCGCGCTCGGCCAGCCGGCGCACCTGCTGCACCTGCGTCCCGACCACATCGAGCACAAGCCCGGGCCCGGCGGCGTTGTCGAGCTGCACGTGCTCGGCGAACTGGCGCCGGAAGTAGCCCAGGATGCTGTCGGACACCTCGATCCGCTCGGTACCACGCCGCACGAGCGGAGCCAGGCCCTCGTCGACCTGCCCCAGGTCGTCGGCCGGGAACCCGAGCGCCGCCGCAGGAAGATCGAACACCTGCTGCAGCAACCGCCGGTAGGTCGCGTCGGGAACCTGGCGGCCGTTCTCCCAGGCAGAGATCATCACGCGCAAGCTCTCCTGGCTCGCCGTGGCCACCCTGAGACCTGCGGGCGCACTGGCGGAGTTCGGCATTGAGCTTCGCGGACGTCCAACCCCGCGTCTGGCGGGCCTGCCGGATCAGATTCACCATCGCAAACACTCCATCGACGGGACACTCTCTGGCGATTGATTCTGGCACAGCGGACCGCTCGTTCGTGGCGTAACGGGGAAGCGTTACCTCCCATTACCCCGCGACTCTTACGGCCCCGCTGGGCTTCTTGTTTCCCTTGCGGAGCACTCCCGACCGGGGGTGCACAACCTGCAAGTTGATCCGCAGAGGGAGCACAGCAGTCATGAAGTTGATCCTGAACTCCGAGTCCATGCAGTTCCAGGCCGCGAGCTCGTTCGAGGCGCGGCTGGACAAGGACGGTGTGCACCGTCGGGACAAGAGCGGTGGCACGAACCTGCCCCTGTATGCCGTGAAGCTCGTCGCCTGGTCCGACGCCGACGCCGAGACGATCCTGGTGACGGTTCCGGTGGCGACCCCGCCGGCCCTGTCGCAGGGCGATCACGTGGTGGTCGAGCGTCTGGAGGCGATGCCGTGGGTGCAGAACGGCAACGCGCGGGTGGCGTTTCGTGCCAAGTCCGTCCTCCCGGTCAACGGCACCCCGTCCAAGGACAGCCCGGCCAAGTAGCCGGTGTCCGGTAGCCGATCTGCCGGCTATCTGAGAACCCTCACCCGATTCACAGCAAGGAGTTGATTTCGGCATGCCCGAAACACACATCGACATCGACGGGTCGCAGGACCTTGTCCTGTCATTGGAGACCACGGCAACGGCCGACGAGTTGTGGGTCCGCTGGCAGTACCTGTCCGAGTTGGCGGAGAAGGCCGGCCAGCACATGAACGACACCGGCCAGCGATGGAAGGAGACCACCGACCCGGTGGCCAAGCGCAGCATCTGGGCCGAGTACGAGACCGAAGCCCGGGAGTTCCGGGTGCTCGTGTCCTGGAAGGACCTGTTCTACGCCACCTACATCTTCGCCACCGACGGCGCCTACTGCGCCGCGCTCGGCGACAGCCCACCGGGCGACTGCCGGCTGACCCCGTCAGAGGGGGACACGGGACCGGCGAAAGGTTGCCGCCTCGTTGTCCGGCCCCGCGTCCCTCTCTGTCGTCCCGCATCCAGCCCCTAGCAAGGCTTCTGGAAAGGACGTCCCAACTATGGCACGCACCTCACGTGCTCGACGGCCCCGCACGGGCCGCGCACACCCGGACCCGCACCTCGGCGCGCACCGGCGTCGGTGGAGATCTTCACCCGCCCCGCAGCACAGCCTCGTGGTGACGGCTGCTCGGGTCTGGTCGTCCGCCTGCGGGCGGAACTGACCGTCCTCGCGCTGCTGCTGATCGCCCGGTTCTGGGCCTGGCCCCGGCTGCGAGACCTGATCGGCCACACCGCGGCCTGATCGTGGTGACCGTGCTCGTGCTGGGCATCCTGGTCATCCCGGCATCCCGCCGGTACCTGTACCGCCGATGGTGGTCGATCACCACCCGGCACCGGATGCGTGCCTGCTTCCTGCAGACCCGCACGATGACCCACCACGGCACGACTGCCGTTGCTGGTGTGGTCCCGGCCCTCCCCCGTGGGGGAGAGGGTCCGAGTGTGGCTCCCGGCCGGTCTCTCGGTCAAGGACCTCGAACGGGTCACCACCGAAACCGCGGCCGCCTGCTGGGCCGCCGACGTACGGATCACCCCGTCACGTTCACAGGCCGCGCTGGTGGTCGTGGAGGTCATCCGCCGCGACCCGCTCACCGGTGGGGCACTCGACCCCGCAGGTGGTCGACGACCTCGACCCCGATCGACCCGACCAGGATCGGACGTCGTCGAGGACGACGCGACCGGCACCGACGGTACCGGGGGCACCGGTGGCACGGTCGTGCCGCTGCCCTCGCGCACCAGCCTGCCCGCGCCGACCGCCGATCCCGCCGCAACGGGCACCGACGGCACCGGCACAGCACGGGGCAGAACGGGTCACGCACCCGGACCCGCAAGAACCCGGCACCCGCCGGGACGACAGCCAGCACCGCCGGCACCGAACGAACCCCCCGTGACGGGGTTCGGCGGCGTCGACGTCAGCGACTACGTCTGACGATCACCGCTGGCTGATCACGACGAAGGACGGGCGCGGAACACCCAGCCGGCCCGGACTCGGTCCGTTCCGTGTCCGCCTTCGCCGCCCTCCACGCAAGGAGAACACCACGACCACGCACACACTGAACCCGGAGAACCACGATGATGAACCTGCGCCGACGCCGCCACCGGCGGCCCACCCACTGCGAACTGTCGATCTATGACCCGATCCCGTTCGGGATCGACGAGAACGGCCAGCCCGTGGCCGTCACCCTGATGTACCGCAACCTGCTCGCCGGGGGCGAACCCGGCTCCGGCAAGTCCTGCCTGCTGAACACGATCATCGCCCACGCCGCCCTGTGCAGCGACGTGAAGCTGTGGCTGTTCGACGGCAAGATCGTCGAACTCGGGCTGTGGCGCCCGGTCGCCGACACCTTCGTCGGCAACACCATCCGCGACGCCCTCGACCGCCTGCGCGAGCTGCAGGCCGAGATGGACACCCGCTACCGGCAGCTCGACGCCGCCGGCCGCCGCAAGATCGTCCGCAGCCGACGGGCTCGACGTCATCCTGTGCGTCGATCGACGAACTGGCCTACTTCTCGGTCACCATCGGCACCCCCGCCGAGCAGGACGAGTTCAAGACCCTCGTCCGCGACCTCGTCGCCCGCGGCCGCGCCGCCGGCATCATCATCGATCGCCGCCACCCAACGACCCTAGCGCGGACATCATCCCCACCAGCCTGCGGGACCTGTTCGGGTTCCGGGTCGCGTTCCGCTGCACCACCGACTCCTCCAGCGACATCATCCTGTCGGTCGGCTGGGCCAAGGAGGGCTACTCCGCCCGCGACATCCGCCCCGAGGACATCGGCATCGGCTGGATCCTCGCCGAGGGCGGCATCCCGCGCCGGTTCAAGGCCGCCTACCTGACCGACCGCCAGATCCGCGCGGTCATCGCCACCGCACTGCGCGCCGCGCAGCGCGGAACCAACCCCGCCGCCTGACCCGCAGCCCCGGATTCATCCGCTGCATTCGCCGGATCGCATTCATCGCACGACCACTAACATCCGCACCACCATTCCCGGAATAGCTCGGCTATTCCGGTCACGGGAGGAGTCTGCCCATGAACACCCTCACTGATCGTCCTGTGCGCGCTCGTCGCGCTCGGACTGGTCGTCGCGGTCCTCGACGCCCTGCCCTGGGGTGTCGAGACCTACACGATCAGCACCCGCGACCTGCCCAACACCGCCGCCGCCCACCGGTCGGACACATCTGCCGACACATCGGCACGGGGTGCGGTCGTGACCGCCGGGCAGCGCCGCTACGCCGAGATGATCGCCATCCGCCTGGCCGTGGAGATCCTCGCCGGGCAGTCCCGCTGCCAACCCTTCGGGGACGCCCACCTGCGTGCCGCCGTGCACCTGGGCGCCACCGCCACCAACGACCGGCTCGTCGCCCTCGCCAGCCTGGTCGCGCTGCTCGCCCTGCAACCCGGGGCCCGCTACCGGCCCACCCCCACCGTGACCCGGGCGCTCGCCGCCCGACCGTAGGTCACTCGCGCGCGTATCCGCGCCGCTTCGCGATTCCGCCACGGCACCACCCACCATTGTTTGACGGTCACCGGTGCCGTGTCGGATTCGCGCACATCCCTGTTCACTCATTCCCACGAAGGAGAAGTGCGCATGTCCGACGACCCACTATTTCAGGACCCGCTCGTCCGCTGCCTCGACGCCGCGGCCGAGCAGATCCGGGCGGCGAACCACCACACCTACAGCCCTCGCGAGGTCACCGACCTCTACCCGGCGCTCGGCGCGCTGCACGCCCTGTTCAGCCGGTTCGACCAGCTCGCCGACTACCTGCTGCGGACCGTCCGCGCACGCCGACGCGGTCGACTTCCGCCACGACGAGGGCAGACGACGTCGCCCTCGTGCTGACCGCCGTCGAGGACGGCATCGACCACGCCCGCGACCTCACCGCCCAGACCGTCCGGTCGCTCGACGGGGCGTGGCAGCAGCTGAGCCGTCTCGCGCTCGACATCCCGGACCTGGTGTGTCCCGAGTGCGGCGAGCCCGCCCACCGCGGCACCCCCACCGACCTCACCCCCATCCAGCGGTCCGCGGCCGTGCTGCCGCGCTACCGGCACGCCGACGGCACCCAACTCTGCCCCGTCGTCGGCCCGGCACGGCTACCAGCCGGCCCCACCCCACGCACCCGACAGCCCCAGCTCCGCCAGCCCGGCCCAGCTCCAGGCACGAGCCCGACCCGGAAGGACAGCACTGATGGCCCACGAGATCGAGACCTTCGACGACGGCACCGCCGCCTTCTTCACCGCCCGCCAAGACGCCTGGCACCGCCTCGGCGTCACCACCCGCGACTGCCTCACCGCCGAGCAGGTCATGACCACCGCCCGGCTGGGCGGCTGGAACGTGCACACCGTCGCCGCTGACCGCCACCGACCTCACCGCGGACGGGGTCACCACCCTGCCGGTGCCCGACCACTTCGCCACCGTCCGCACCCACCCCGTGTCGGGCAAGCCCGACGTCCTCGGCGTGGTCGGGTCCGGCTACACCGTGGTGCAGAACGAGGAGCACTGCGAACTGCTGAATCTGCTCGTCGACGAGGCCGGCGCCCACTTCGAAACCGCCGGCAGCCTGCGCGGGGGCCGGGAGACCTTCGTGACCATGAAACTCCCCCAGTCGATCACCCTCGCCGGCATCGAACGGCTCCGACGACATCGAGCTGTACCTCGCCGCCATGTCCAGCCACGACGGGACCGCCGCCTGGCGGGTCATCGTCACCCCCGTGCGCATCGTCTGCGCCAACACCCAACGCATGGCCCTGCGCCAGGCGAAGGCCACCTACGCGATCCGGCACACCCGCACCGCCAGGGCGAAGATCGCCCAGGCCCGCCAGGCCCTGGGGATCGTGTGGCGCTACGCCGAGAGCCTTCGAGACCGCGGCCCAGACAGCTGATCAACCAGACGCTGGTGCTGGACGAGTTCCAGGCCATCGTCGACCAGCTCTGGCCCACGCGACCCCACCGACATCCCCGAGCCCGCGCGCCGCCGGGATCCGGGACCGCCGCAACACCACCCTGCGCGGCCTGTTCACCGACGCCGACACCCAGCACGCGATCCGCGGCACCCGCTGGGCCGGGCTGCAGGCCATCACCGAGTACCTCGACCACCACACCCCCGCCAAGGACGACGACGTCCGGGCGGCCCGGGTGCTCACCTCGCACGCGCTCGGCGAGCGCAAGCAGCGCGCCTACGACCTGCTCGCCGCCCGCTCGTGAGCGCCGAACAGCAGACCTGCTGGGTGCTGGTCTGCGACGCCTGCCGCACCGAGCTGCAGGACCCTGACGAGGACTACGTCCCGCACTTCGACACCGCTCGACGCCGCCACCGACTACGCCCTCGACCGAGGGCTGGCAGCTCGACACCGACGGCCACACCTACTGCCACCGCTGCGTGGCCATCGCCGCCTGCCTCACCGACGGGCACGACTACACCCCGTGGATGCCCTGCGTCTGCCAGGGCCGCATCCCCGACCACGCCCTCTGCGGCTGCGGACTGCTCCGCTACTGCCAACGCGACGGCTGCGACGCCGCCGAGGCCGCCACCCTCGCCACCCTTCCGACGACCGACGAACCACACACGCCCGGTCGTTGACGGCGACCTTCACCCCCGGACCGACGCCAGAGCTGAGCGCCGGGGGTGTTGGTGACCGCCAACCACCCCACCTACCGCAGAAAGGCCCGCCATGACCACCACCCTCGACACCCCGACCACCCCGACCAGCCGGCGCCGACCCCGAGCCACCGCCACCTCGAGCACCGACCGGCTACCCGAACGCCCGCGGCGAGGCCGTGTTCCTCACCGCGGAGACCTACACGCTGACCGCCCGGCAGGTCGTGCTCGCCCTCGCCACCCACCTGGCCCGCTTCGGCGACACCCTCGCACGTGCAGGTGGTGGACCCGCTGTGCGCGATCGACGCCGTCATGCGCTTCGACGGCGCCGACCTCACCTCCTGGACGACCGGCCGCACCCCCGCCGACATCGCCGCGATCCGGGCCCGCGCCGAGGCGATCGCCCGCGACTACTTCGGCCGCCAGTTCCCGGCCGTGCCCTGGTAGCCGCCGATGACCCGAACCCGCACCCCCGCCCCGACCCGGGCAGCTCCCGCTGCGCGACCCCGACACCACTCCAACGACGGCGCCGCGGTCGGTCTCGGCCCACCACCGCGACCTGCTGCGCCGCGCCGGCATCCCCGGATCACGCCCGCTGGCTCGCCCACACCGCCACCACCCGCGGCTGCGTCCGCCCCGTCCGGCTCACCGGGCAGCTGCACACCGTCGAGAAGGCCACCGGCCGCATCCTCGACACCCGCCACACCGATCCCGACATGCCCGACGGGGTGCTCTACGTCCCCTGCGGCGACCGCCGCGCCTCGTCTGCCCCCCTGCGCGGAGACCTACCGCGCCGACACCTACCAACTCATCCGCGCCGGCCTCGCCGGCGGCAAAGGCGTCCCCACCATCCGTCGCCACCCACCCGGCCGTGTTCGCGACCCTCACCGCGCCCTCCTTCGGGCCCGTCCACACCCGGACCGTGAACCGCGCAGACGGGAAGGTCGCGCCCCTGCCGCATGCGCCGCGACCTCACCGTCTGCCCGCACGGCCGCGCCTCATCTGCACCGCCCGGCACACCGAGAACCACCCCTGCCTCGGCCGGCCGATCTGCCTGGACTGCTACGACCACGCCCAGCACGTCGTCTGGAACGCCTGGGCCGGCGAACTCTGGCGCCGCACCACCATCACCCTCGGCCGCGCTGCTGAAGCCGCTCGAACGGGCGCACGGCGTCAAGCTGCGGATCTCCTACGGCAAGGTCGCCGAATACCAGCGCCGCGGCGTCGTCCACTTCCACGCCCTGCTCCGCCTCGACCTCGTCGACCCCGCCGACCCCGATGCGATACTTCCCCCACCGCCGGGATCACCGCCGCCGACCTGGGCGAGCTCGTCGCCGCCGCCGTCGCCTCCACCGCGTTCCGGACGCCGGACTACCCCGACACCACGCACGCGTGGCCCATCGACCTGGGGCGCCCAGCTCGACATCCGGCCCGTCGCACCGGCTCGTCGAGCCGACGGGGCCCGGAGTGAGCACCGAGGCCGTCGCCGCCTACCTCGCCAAGTACGCCACCAAGGCCACCGAGCCCACCGGGCTCCCGGTCACCGGCGCGGATGACCGGCGAGACCACCGAGTACTACAGCGACCCCGACACCCACCTCGGCCGGCTCATCGCCTACGCCTGGCAACTCGGCACCCTCCCGCTGCCGCCACGACCAGCGAGCAGCAGCGCCAGGACTGGCACGACACCTTCGGCCGGCTCCGCCGCTGGGCCCACATGCTCGGCTTCGGCGGCCACTTCGCCACCAAGAGCCGCCGCTACTCCACCACCCACAAGCAGCTCCGCGCCGCCCGCCGCGAATACCAGCGCACCACCCGCGCCGACTGGCGCGACCGCCACCACCGGGACGGCTCGTGGTCGACCACCGACGACGACACCACCCTGATCGTCTGCGACCTCACCTTCGCCGGCATCGGCTGGAACACCACCGCCGACGCCCAACTCGCCGCGAGCGCCGCCGCCCGCGCCCGCGAGCAACGGCAAGCAGCCAAGGAAATCGCGTGACGAGTCAACCGTGTGAGAGGAGGTGAAATGACCGCACAGATGGAGGAGTTATGGAGCATCAAGGATGTCTCCCGCTACCTGAAGATTCCCGTGAAGACCCTGTACCAGTGGCGGTGCCAGGGAAACGGACCGAAAGCACGACGTTTGGGCAAGCACCTTCGTTATGACCCCCAGGACGTCCGCGATTGGTTCGAGTCATGTGACGACGTGGCGTAGGAGGTGAACAACAATGGCAGGGCGTCCGCCAACCCCAATTGGAACCTACGGGAAGGTCAAGCATCGGGAGCTGGCCGAAGGCGTATGGGAAGCCAGGACCTACTTCCGCGATTACGACGGCAAGAGTCGTCTGGTCTCCCGCCGGGGCAAGTCGGGGCCCGCGGCGGAGCGGACTCTCAAGAAGGCGCTCGCGGAGCGCGCCAAGACCCGGAGCCCGGCGCTGGACCGCAGTACGAGACTGCGAGTCCTCGCGGAACGCTGGTTCACCGAGATCGAAGAGGCCGTGTCGGCTGACGACCTGTCACCAAACACATCGCGCCTGTACCGCTGCTATCTGGACCTGCACATACTGCCCGCGGTGGGCGATCTGCGCATCAGTGAGGCGGACGTGCCAGACTGGACTTGTTCATGCGATCGCTCAAGGAGCGCAACGGCACATCCGTTGTGAAGACCTGCCGAAGCATCCTCTCGGGATTCATGGGATACGCCGTGCGGCACGGCGCCGTCGAACACAACCCGATTCGGGATATCGGACGCGTCCGGGGCGCAAGCCGCAAGGCAAAAGCGCGAAGCCTTACAATTGCTGAATGCGTCTCCTGGTTGGCCAAGCTCGAAGACGACGAAGTGGCCGTACGCCGCGACCTCCCCGATCTCACTCGCTGGCTGCTGGCCACCGGAGTCCGCATCGGGGAGGCG
Source organism: uncultured Actinomycetota bacterium (assembly GCA_963780835.1). Classification (GTDB taxonomy): domain Bacteria; phylum Actinomycetota; class Actinomycetes; order Mycobacteriales; family Pseudonocardiaceae; genus Pseudonocardia. Next base: position 92,540 of record CAWADQ010000041.1, read on the forward strand.
ATAGCGGTGAGCTGGGACGAGATCGATCTCGACAACTCGACCGTCGCCATCGACTACAAGATCATCCGAGTGAAGGGCCGCGGCCTGGTACGCGTACCCCGACCGAAGTCAGACGCCGGCCATCGAACCTTGCCGCTACCGCTGTTCGCCCTCCGGATGTTGCGCCGGCGCAGCCAGACGCCGAGTCGACGGGCCCCTGTTCCCCGATGCTCGCGGTGGATGGCGCGATCCGTCCAACACCTCACGTGATCTTCGCGAGGCGCGAGGTAGTGAGGAGTTCGCCTGGGTGACCAGCCACGTGTTCCGCAAGACCGTGCGCCACGCATCCTGGACGAGTCCGAGCTGTCCGCTCGGCAGATCGCCGACCAGCTCGGCCACGCCAAGGTCTCGATGACCCAGGACAACTACCTCGGCCGCCGGCTCACCGATCGGCGCACCGCCGAGGCTGCTGGATGTTGCAGTCGGCACGTCTCGAACGAGGCTAGATCATGGATAAACCATGTGTTGATCTGACGAAGGCCTGCGAGCTCAGGGCCGCTGACCAGGGGGTTTGCTCCTCCGACTGGACTCGAACCAGTAACCCTGCGATTAACAGTCGCATGCTCTGCCAATTGAGCTACGGAGGACCGTCAGTGCGGGTGGTGACCACCCGTTGGCAGGGAGAACTCTAGCGCACCCCCCTCGGCGCCCCGGGCCCCCTCCCCCATCCCCCGGCGCCGTGAGCCGGGCTGGGGCAGGATGGCGACGGGGTGAACGGGTCACCACATGCCAGGAGGGTTCATGCTGAAGTTCCTGCTGGGAGCGGCCGTCGGTTACGTGCTCGGCGCGAAGGCCGGGCACGAGCGCTACGAGCAGCTCGTCCGCACCTACCAGCGCATCTCGGACCATCCGGCCGTGCAGGGCGCCGCCGGCGTGGTGCGGGCGCGCGTGGACGAGAGGCTTCCGGGGCGCCCGCACGCCGAGGCGTCGACGAACGGGCACCGCGGCTGAGAGGGCATTTCGACACCCGCGTCGTGTGCTTGCACTCCCTCGAGGGTGTTGAAATGTCCTGAACGCCGGGCACAGCGCCGTGCCCGCGACGTTCAGTCGACGTCCGGCGGGGCGGACGGCCCCGACTCCGTCATCGGCAGCACCACCGTGAACACCGTCTTGCCCGGCTCCGACTTGACCCGCAGGTCGCCGTGGTGGCGGTTGACCACCACCCGGAAGCTCACGTCCAGGCCCAGGCCCGTGCCGTGCCCCACCGCCTTCGTGGTGAAGAACGGCTCGAAGATCCGCTTGCGGATCTCGGGCGGGATCCCCGGGCCCGTGTCCTCGATCTCGACCACCGCACAGTCGTCCTCGCGGCGCGTGCGGATCGTCAGCGTCCCGGAGCCGTCCATCGCGTCGCGGGCGTTGTCGATCAGGTTCGTCCACACCTGGTTCAGCTCGGCGGGGTAGCCCGGGATCCGCGGGAGCGACTTGTCGAGCTCCTTGTGGATCGTGATGCCCTCGAGCTTCGGCTTGAGCATGGTCATGGTCGCGAACAGGCCCTCGTGCAGGTCGAGCCACTGGTGCGGGGCGCGGTCCATCTGCGAGTACTGCTTGGCGGCGTTGACCAGCGTCGAGATCCGCTGCGTGGAGTCGATGATCTCGCCGAGCAGCCCCTCGGTCTCCACCGTGTAGGCCAGCCAGCGCAGCGTGCCCTCCAGCGGGCAGTCCGGGCACGCGGCGTGGACGGCCTCGAGGTCGTCCACGCCGAGGCCGCCCGCGACGAAGATCGGGGCGAGCTGCCAGCCCTCGGTGACCTCGTGGTCGTCGAGCCAGTCGGTGAGCTCGTCCTCGGCGTCCGAGGCCTGCAGGGGGGTGAGGTCCGGTGCGTCGCGGGCCTTCTCGACGAACTTGTCCTGGGCGAGGACGAGCTTCTTGAGCTGAGTGCGGTCCATCGCCCCGTCGGCGATCATCGCGAGCTTGTGGCGCATGCCGGCGACGCGTTCGCGCAGGTCGTGCGCGGCCCGCCCGGCAGCGGCGGCCGGGTTGTTCAGCTCATGGGTGAGCCCGGCGGAGAGCTTGCCCAGCGCGAGCAGCCGCTCCCGCTGCCCGATCACCGACGCGGCGTTCTGCTGTCCGAGGAACAGCCCCTGCAGCAGGTGCACCGCCATCGGGTACCAGGCGCGGAAGACCCGCTCGAACTCGCGGGCGCGCAGCGCGAGGAACGTCGCGTCGGACGTGGTGCGCACGTTGGCGCCGTAGAGCTGGTCGGTCTGGTCGCCGATGTAGAACTGCACGGCACCGACGTACGAGCCGCGGTAGTCGGTGCGGTTGATCTCCACCTGCTCGGCGCCGACCCGCCGCGTCATGAGGATCGCGCCGGTGAGCAGCACGTAGAAGCACTCGGCCGGGTCGCCCTCGACGACGAGCTCATGGCCCGCCGGAACCGCGACGACGTCGCTGTTCTCGCACACCCACCGGAGCTGGTCGTCGTCGAGGTGCTCGAAGAGGAACAGGCCGCGCAGCTCGTCCGGCGGGATGCGGACCTTGTCGTCGGATGTGGTGGTCACTGCTCCTCCAGGTATCGGTGCACGAGCGTGACGGCCATGGCTCCCTCACCGACGGCCGACGCCACGCGCTTCACGGAGTCCGCCCGCACGTCGCCGGCCACGAACACGCCGGGGATGCTCGACTCCAGGTAGTAGGGCTCACGGTCCAGCGGCCAGCCTGCGGGTGGCTTGCCCTCGGTCATGAGGTCCGGGCCGGTGCGGACGAAGCCGCGGCTGTCGCGGACGACGACGCCGTCGAGCCACTCCGTGCGTGGTGCGGCGCCGATGAAGATGAACATCGGGCCGCAGTCGACGATCTCCTGCTGGCCGGTCTCGTTGTTGCGCAGCACGAGCCGCTGGAGGTGCTCGTCACCCTGGGCCTCGACGACCTCGGTGCGGGTGCGCACCGCGACGTTGTCGATCTCCTCCAACTGCTTGATCAGGTAGTACGACATCGACGCCTCGAGCGACCGCCCGCGCACCAGCAGCGTCACGGTCTTCGCGTGCCGGGAGAAGAACACCGCGGCCTGGCCTGCGGAGTTCGCGCCACCGACGATGTAGACGTCCAGGCCACGGCAGGTGGGCGCCTCGGTCGACGCCGAGCCGTAGAAGACACCGCGGCCCGTCAGGTCCCCGACGCCCGGGGCTGCCAGCGCCCGGTAGGACACGCCCGTCGCGAGGACGACGCTGTGCGCGGCGATCTCCGTGCCGTCACCGAACTTCACGACGCGGGCCGAGCCGCGGGCCTCCAGGCCGACGACGTCCCGCGCGGTGAGCACCTCGGTGCCGAACTTCGCGGCCTGCCGGCGGGCGCGGTCGGTGAGCTGGGCGCCGGACACCCCGTCCGGGAACCCGAGATAGTTCTCGATCCGGGAGCTCTGCCCGGCCTGGCCGCCCGTGGCCTGGCGCTCGACGAGCACCGTCCGCAGCCCCTCCGACGACCCGTAGACCGCGCTGCCCAGCCCGGCCGGGCCGCCGCCGATCACGATGAGGTCGTAGAAGTCGGTCGTCGGCATGGTGGTGAGGCCGACGGCCGCGGCGATCTCGGCCTCGGACGGCGACTTGAGCACGGTGCCGTCCGACGTGACCAGCACCGGGACGTCGTCCGCCGTCGCGCCCGCGGTGTCGAGCAGGCGGGCGCCGTCGGGTTCCTCGATGTTGTACCAGCGATACGGGACGGCGTTGCGGGCCAGGAAGTCGCGTGCGGCGAACGACTCGGCCGACCAGCGGTGGCCGAGCACCTTCGTCTCCTCGACGGACCGGTCGCCGACGGCGCGCCAGGTCTCGATCAGGGCGTCGACGACCGGGTAGAGCTTCTCGTCCGGGGGCTCCCACGGCTTCAGCAGGTAGTGGTCGACGTCGACGACGTTGATGGCCCGGATCGCGGCGTCGGTGTCGGCGTAGGCGGTGAGCAGCGCACGGCGGGCACGCGGCACGATGTCCATCGCCTGTTCCAGGAACTCGACGCCGTTCATGCCGGGCATGCGGTAGTCGGCCAGGATGGCCGCGGTGCACTCGCCGCGCAGCGTCAGCTCACGCAGCGCGTCGAGCGCGTCCGCCCCCGACTCCGCGCGGACCACCCGGAACTCCGCGCCGTAGCGCCGACGCAGGTCACGGGCGACGGCGCGGGACACCCCGGGGTCGTCGTCGACGGTCATCAGGACGGGTCTGGACATGCGGCTCCCTCGGGCGCCGGGCGCCCACGATCTGGTTCGCAACGATGCGCCGTCACCCGAGAAGCTAGTCCGGCACGGGGTTCCGGGCGAGGGGTGACGCTACGATCTCCGGCAAGCCCGACGATACGCTGTAATCACCACCTTGTACCCAGGCGATCGTCGGCAGCATGCTCCGTTGATGCGCGTGATGCGCTAGGATCTGCATCATGCGCACCACCGTCTCCATCTCCGACGAGCTGCTCGCAGCGGCGAAGCGAAAGGCGCGCGAGCTGGGGGTCTCCCTCGGCGAGGTGATTGACGCTGCGCTTCGCCGGGAGCTGGCTGCCGGTCGGGGCACCGATGATCGCCCCGTGGTCCCCGTGTTCCACGGCGGCACCGGTCCGGTCCCCGGGCTCGATCTCACATCCAACCGCGCGCTGCACGAACAGTTGGACGACGGGCTCGAGCTGGACGCGCGGCGCTGAGGTGTACCTCCTCGACGTCAATGTGGTACTCGCCGCCCATCGCGACGATCATCCCCAGCACGCCGCGGTGCGGCCGTGGTTCGACCAGCTCATGGCCTCCGACGACCCGTTCACCGTCCCGGTGCTGATCTGGGCGTCGTTCCTGCGGCTGGCCACCAACAGGCGGATCTTCCGCGTCCCGACTCCGCGAGCGGACGCCTGGACGTTCGCCGAGACGACGGCAACCCAGCCACACCACATCCTGCTCGGCCCGGGTCCGCGTCACCTCACGCTGCTGCGACGACTGTGCGAGGAGGGCGACGCCGTCGGCGACCTGATACCCGACGCAGTGATTGCGGCCGTGGCTGCTGAGCATGGGTGCGCGGTGGCGACTCTCGACCGCGACTTCGCCCGCTTCCCCTCCGTCCGCCACCTCCTGCTTCCCGCTCGCTGATCGGCGTCACCGGACGCGGGCGACGGCGAAGATCCGGCGGAACGGGAACCAGGTGGTGCCGTCCGGCCGGGCGGGATAGGCCGTGCGCAACCGCGGGGCCAGCTCCGCGCGAAAGCTCGCGTAGGCCTCGTCGTCCAGGGCGTCGCGCACCGGCCGCAATGCCGTCGAGCTGATCCACTCCAGCACCGGGTCCGGACCGGTCAGCGGGTGCAGGTAGGTCGTCTCCCAGACGTCGACCTCGGCGCCGGTGGCGGCGAGCAGCGCGGCGTACTCCGCGGGCTCGGCGACGGCGCCCTCGCCGCGCAGCTGCAGGCCTCGCCGCGCTGCGAGCTCGCGCACCAGGGTGTGCGACGGCGCGCCGAAGTTGCCCGGTACCTGCATGGCGAGCTCGGCCCCGCGCGGCAGCGCCGCGAGCCAGCGCGGCAGCAACTCCCGGTGCTGCGGTACCCACTGGAGCACGGCGTTGGTGACCACGACGTCCGTGTCCGGCGCGGGCGTCCAGTCGACGACGTCGCCCCGGCGCGCGTCGATCCCCCTGGCGCGGGCGGCGTCGACCATCTCGGCGGAGCTGTCGATCGCCTCGACGACGGCGCCGGGCCAGCGGGCGGCGAGCAGCGCGGTGAGGTTCCCCGGGCCGCAGCCCAGGTCGACGACGCGGCGGGGCGCGGCCGCCGTGACCCGGGCGAGCAGGTCGTGGAAGGGGCGGGCGCGGTGGTCGTCGAAGGCGAGGTAGGCCGCCGGATCCCAGGTGGTGCTCATCGCGGGCTCACCGCGGTGCACACCCCGACCGGCCCGTGCACACCGTGCGACATGTGCACGGCACCGCGGCGGTGTGCACGAGCGGTCATGGCCGACGCAGCGATCGGACGACGTCCGCGACGACCTGCGCCACCACTGCCGGGTCCGTCCCCGGATCCGGCCGGACCTGCAGCACGGTGCCGTCCCGGCCCGGGACCTTGCGCTGCACGAACCAGGCACCGCCGCCGGGCAGCTCCCGGCGGTGCCGGCTGCGGATGGAGCCCTCCACCCGGGCGTGCACGACCTCGGGAACCCGGCCCGGCTCGGCCAGCCGGAAGCGGCGGGCCGGGCGGTCCGCGAGCAGCACGGCGGCGTCGATCTCCTCCACCTCGGTGGCCTCGACGACGGCGAGCGCGCCGTTCTTCCACGTCGCCCGGCTCACCAGGTGCCAGCCCAGCCGCCGGACCCCGTCGCCGTCGGGCACCCACAGCCCCCAGGAGGTGACGACGAGGTGCGCGCCGTCCGCCGTCCGCGCCGTCGCGAGCACCCGCTCGTCCGGCTCGAGCCGGCCGGCGAAGCCCTCGGGCAGCCCGTCCCCGCCGAGAAGGCGGCGCAGTGCATCCCGGACGGCGTTCATCCGACCGCCCCCATCGCCTTCTCCCGCAGGGCGATCCGGTACTGCTCCAGCGGCACGAGGTCGCCGAACAGCTCCAGGTAGGCGTCGGCGTCGGCGACGGGATTCGTGCGCTGCAGCCGCGACTTGATCTCGGCGATCTGCTCGTCCACCAGCGCCAGCCGCACGCCGGCGACGACGCTCGCCACGTACCGCACCTCGTCGGTGTTCTTGCGGGGCAGTTCGAGCGGCTCGACGGCCAGCTCGCTGACCAGCCCGCGCACGTCCGGCGGGCACTCGGCCATCACGGCCTCCAGCCACGCCGAACCCTCCCGCCCGCCGCACACGCCGCCTGCCACCCGCACCGCCCGGTGCACCTGGACGTAGCTGGGGTGGGTGAACGCCTCCTCGGGCAGCTCGTCGTAGGCGGGCCCGGCGATCGCGGGAACCTGCAGCGCGGACTTGAGCACCTCGCGCTGCCGGTGCAGGCGCGGGTCGTCGCGGGCCGGGATCGCCGGGGCCGGCCGCGCACCACGCGGCCGCTCGGCGGGCGCGCTCGCCGACTCGCGGACCCGCCGGACGACCGAGAACTCGTCCGGCCAGGCCGTCCAGCCGGCGAGCCGGCGCGCGTACTCGTCGCGCAGCTCCTCCCGCTTGATGTGGGCGACCAGCGGGACGCAGCGCTGCAGGGCCGCCACCCTGCCCTCGGCGGTGTCGAGGTCGTAGTCGCGCAGGATCGACCGGATCGCGAACTCGTAGATCGGCTCGCGCCGGGCCACGAGGTCGCGCACGGCGGTGTCGCCCGCGCTCAGCCGCAGGTCGCACGGGTCCTGCCCGTTCGGCGCGATCGTCACGAAGGTCTGGGTGGCGAACCCCTGCTCGCCGTCGAACGCCTTGAGCGCGGCGGCCTGCCCCGCGGCGTCCCCGTCGAAGGTGTAGATGACCTCGCCGAGGTCGAAGGCGTCGTCACCGATCAGCCGCCGGATCACGCTGATGTGCTCGGTGCCGAACGCCGTGCCGCACGACGCGACGGCCGTCGGCACCCCGGCGAGGTGCATGGCCATGACGTCCGTGTAGCCCTCGACGACGACGACCTGGCGGGACTTCGCGATCTCCCGCTTGGCCAGATCCAGCCCGAACAGCACGTGCGTCTTGCGGTACACGGGCGACTCGGGGGTGTTGAGGTACTTGGCCTCGATCGGGTCGTCGTCGAAGATCCGGCGGCCGCCGAAGCCGACGACGTCTCCCCCGAGGTCCCGGATCGGCCACAGCAGGCGGCGGTGGAACCGGTCGATCGGGCCGCGGCGGCCCTCCTTGCTCAGGCCGGCCTTCATCAGCTCGTCCAGGCTGAACCCGGCGGCGAGCAGGTGCTTGGTGAGGGCGTCCCAGCCCGCCGGGGCGAACCCGCATCCGAACCGCTCCGCCGCGGCGGCGTCGAAGCCGCGGGAGGTGAGGAACCGGATCGCGGGCGCGGCCTCGGGGGTGCGCAGCGCGGCGGCGTAGAACTCGGCGGCCTTCTTGTTCGCCTCCAGCAGCCGGGTGCGGGTGCCGCGGTCGCGCTGCACCGAGCTGCCGCCGCCGGCGTAGGTGAGCCGGTAGCCGATCTGGTCGGCCAGGCGCTCGACGGCCTCGACGAACCCGATGTGCTCGATCCGCATCACGAAGTCGATCACGCCGCCGCCCTCGGCACAGCCGAAGCAGTGGAAGCTGTTGTGCGACGGGCGCACGGTGAACGAGGGCGTCTTCTCGTCGTGGAACGGGCAGAGGCCCTTCAGCGACCCGGCGCCGGCGCGGCGCAGCGCGACGTACTCGCCGACGACCTCCTCGATCCTGGTGCGGTCACGGACCTCCGCGATGTCGCTGTCCCGGATCCGCCCTGCCACGCGGCCGAGTGTAGGCGCGGGCACCGACGGTTCCGGGGGGCCCTCGGCGGGACGAGGCGCCCGGCCTCCTCCCCTACCTCACGGCGTCAGGGCTGCCGAGAGCACGGCGTCGGCCGCGGCGCGGGAGCCGGCGACGGTGAGGCGCGGGTCGTCGAGACCGATGCGGTGCCACAGCAGCAGGAGGACGGCCGCGGCAGGACCGGAGACGGTCGCGTCGGGGTCCCCGGTCGCCCGCCGAGAACCCAGTGGCCGCCCTCGGTGGGGGCGAGCCCGAGGGTGGCCGGCAGCGACGTCGTCCGCCCGAGGCGCAGCTGGCGCGGGAAGAACATGGTGACGACCTCGTCGACGCCGTCGAGGGCGAGTGCCGGATCGAGTGACGTCACGGTGCCCTGGGACTCGGCCGCGTCGACCGTGTGCAGGACGGTCTCGTGCGTCTGGCGGCGCACCCAGAACGCCGCGACGCGCGGCTTCGGACCGAACGTCCAGCACGGCGTCGTCGGGTCGGTGGCGCGCAGGGTGTCGACCAGCGCGGCCGCGCCGTCGCGGAACCAGCCGACGAGCGTCTCACGATCGGTGGGGCCGTCGACCGTCTCCGGCCCGGGCCGGCCCTCGACGACCGCGGTCCGGGCCCAGCGGTGGACGCCGCCGAGGTGGTGGGCGAGGTCGGTCAGCGTCCACCCGGGACAGGCGGGGACGGGTGCGTCGAGGTCGCCGGTTCCGAGGCACGCGGCGAAGGCGTCACCCGCCCGGCCGAGGTGGGTCAGGTAGGTGTCCGGGGTCAGCGGTGCGCGGGCCACGCCGCAGTCTGCGGTACGGGATGGGCCCATGTCTGCGGCCCGTCGGCGTCGACCACGCGGGTGCCCAGCGGCACCAGGGCCAGCACGGACAGCTTGAACGCCGCGATCCCGAACGGGATGCCGATGATCGTCAGGCACAGCGCGATCCCGGCGGCGATGTGGGCCAGGAACAGCTGCCAGCCGAACAGCACGATCCACAGGATGTTGCCGATCACCGAGGCGACGCCCGCGCTCCGCGCGGTGACGACGGTGCGGCCGAAGGGCCACAACGAGTAGCCGGCGAGGCGGAACGCGGCGATGCCGAACGGGATCGTCACGATCAGGACGCAGGCGAGCAGCCCGCACAGGACGTAGTACAGCGCCAGCCACCAGCCGGCGAGGAGGAACCAGAGGATGTTGCCGATGGTGCGCATCCGGTCAGCGCCCCTTTCCACGGACTGCCTGCGAGTGTGGCGCGCGGCGCAGGGGCAGGTCGAGGAGCAATGGGACGAGCGGCCATCAGGACGATCAGGACGACCGCCGTGAGGGTGCCCACGGCGGCGAGCAGTTGGGTCACGACGGTCATACGTCCACTGTGCGCTCGCAGGCCGTGACCGGACTGGGACTGCGCTGAGGAACCCCTGAGTGCACGCGGCGCGGCTGAAATCGGTGAGCGGCGGGAATCCGGAAGGCATGCCGCCACGTCGCCACCCGATCGTGGCCGACGCGTGTCGCTCCGTGACCGGACGGTCGCGTCCGGAGATCATCCATGCCGTGCGGAGGACGGCGACGCGGGTCGCGCTCACGATGGTGACGGTGGCGGCGCTCTCGACGGGCTGCTCGGCGGTGCTCGACCAGGTCGCGGTGGCGAGCGGCGGCGGACCGGCGGTGGCCGCGCCTGCTGCGGCGTCCGGCGACGCCGCCTCCGCGCTCGCCAAGCTGCCGGTCAAGGGCCGGGCGCCCAAGACCGGCTACGACCGCGAGCAGTTCGGGCCCGCCTGGTCCGACGTCGACCGCAACGGCTGCGACACGCGCAACGACATCCTCAAGCGCGACCTGGCCGGGGAGACGTTCAAGCCCCGCACGCACGACTGTGTCGTGCTCACCGGCACGCTGGACGACCCGTACACCGGCAAGAAGATCACCTTCAGCCGCGGCCAGGGCACCAGCGAGGCTGTGCAGATCGACCACGTCATCGCCCTGTCCGACGCCTGGCAGAAGGGCGCGCAGCAGCTCTCCGCCGACGCGCGGAAGAGCCTGGGCAACGACCCGCTGAACCTCATGGCGGTCGACGGCCCGACGAACCAGGGCAAGGGCGACGGCGACGCGGCCACCTGGCTGCCGCCGGTGCGCGCGTACCGCTGCACCTACGTCGCGCGGCAGGTGGCGGTGAAGGCGAAGTACCGGCTGTGGGTGACGCAGGCCGAGCACGACGCGATCGCGGGGGTGCTCGCCGGGTGCCCGGGCCAGCCGCTGCCCACCGACGGCACGCTGCCCGCGCCGCGGTAGTCACTCAGCGGCGGACGAGGGCGGCGTGGCGGGCGACGGCCTGCTGGTCGGTCAGCAGCGCGACCTGGTCGACGACGACACGCAGGCGCGCGGCGTCGTCGGGGGCGTCGTGCCAGAGCTGCGCGAGCACCGGGTCCAGTGCCGCCGGGGCGCCGGCCAGCAGCGCCGCACCCAGCTCGGCGAGCAGCTCGCGCTGACGGGCCTGCATCGCCAGGCGCTGCGGATCGCTCATCACGTAGCGGAGCGCGACGGCCTTGAGCAGCGCGACCTCGGCCCGTGCGGCGGGTGGGACGTCGAGGTCCGCCGCGTAGCGCCGCAGCGGGCCGGGGCCGTAGCGGGCGCAGGTCGCGTCCGTCGCGGCGACGGCGAACCGGCCGACGAGCTCGCTGGTCAGCCGCTTGAGCGCGATGTGCGCGGCGGCCGGGCGCGGTCGGGGCGTCGAAACCGCGGACGGCGTCCACCACCGGCAGCGCGAGCAGCGCGTCCGCCGCGGCCTCGAGCGCGTCCGGCTCGGCGCCGAAGTGCCGGGCCGCGAGCACGACGAGGGCGGCGCGCTCGCCCGGGACGGCCAGCGTCGCGAGATCGATGCGCCCGGCGAGGATCCCGTCCTCGACGTCGTGCACGGAGTACGCGACGTCGTCGGCCCAGTCCATGATCTGCGCCTCGAGGCAGCAGCGACCGGGCGGGGCGCCGTCGCGGACCCAGGCGAGCAGCGCGGCGTCGTCGGCGTAGGCCCCGAACTTGCGCAGGCCCGACCGGCGCAGCCAGGGGTACTTGCACGCGGCGTCCAGCGTCGCGCGGGTGAGGTTGAGGCCCGTGCCGTCGACCTTCGGTTCGAGCCGCATGAGGATCCGCAGGGTCTGCGCGTTGCCCTCGAACCCGCCGCAGGCGGCGCCGAACTCGTCGAGCGCCCGCTCGCCGTTGTGCCCGAACGGCGGGTGGCCGATGTCGTGGGCGAGGCCGGCGGTGTCGACGACGTCGGGGTCCGCACCCAGCTCCTCGGCGATCGCGCGCCCGATCTGGGCGACCTCGAGCGAGTGGGTCAGCCGCGTCCGCGGGACACCGCTGACCTCGGCGCCCTCCCCCGGCCCGACGACCTGCGTCTTGCCCGCGAGCCGGCGCAGCGCGGCGGAGTGCAGTACCCGGGCGCGGTCCCGGGCGAAGGGGCTGCGCCTGCCGTTGCCGGCGGCCTTCGGCGGCTCGTCTTCCCGACGGGCTGTGTCGTGTTCGCCGTAGTGGGACGCGGTGTAGCCGGTGCTCAACCGAGGCCCGTGGTCTCGGTGTCCACCGGGGCCTTGGTGATCGTGTAGTAGAGCAGCGCGGCGGTCTCGCGGATGATGTAGCGGGCCTGGGTCTCGCGCGTCTGGACGACGGGGCCGCTGCGGGTGGGCGAGGTCCACGCCTCCAGGCCGCTGTCGCGGGCCATCGTGCGCGCGCGCAGGGAGTGCCAGGGGTCGCTGACGACCAGCGCGGTGTCCCAGCCGTCCTGGCGGGCGCGGGCGTCGACGGCGCGGAGGCTGCCGAGGGTGTCGCTGCCCTCGCCGACGGCGACCACGGCGCTCGCCGGCACGCCGCGGTCCACGAGGTAGCGGCGCCCGGCCTCGGCCTCGGTGTAGGCGTCACCGGCCCGGCTGCCGCCCACCGTCACGATCCGCGGCGCCAGACCGTCGTCGTAGAGCGCCTCGGCGTGGCGCAGGCGGGCGGCGAAGACCGAGCTCGGCTCGCCGTCGTACTGGGCGGCGCCGAGCACGACGACGGCGTCGACCGCGCGACGGTCGTCGGCCCGCGCGACGTACCAGACCCGGAACGCGGTGCCGCCCACGAGGAATACCGCGACGAGGACCGCGCCGATGAGGACCCGGACGGGCCACGTGGTGCGACGCATCCGGGCCCGGGGCTCGCGAGGCAGCGCGGCAGTGGCCTGCCGTCCGGCCCGGTGGTGGCCGGAGCTGTAGTCGGTGGCGCTCATCCGCCGATCCGGCCCTCGGAGGCGGCCAACGCGGCACCGGACCGGCCGGCGCGGTGCGCGATGACCTGCGCGACGATCGAGACCGCGGTCTCGGCGGGGGTGCGGGCGCCGAGATCGAGACCGACGGGGCCGTGCAGGGCCGCGAGATCGTCGTCCGACAGGCCCGTGGCGAGGAGCCGCTCACGGCGGGCCGCCTGGGTGTGGCGGGACCCGAGCGCCCCGAGGAAGCCGCGGCCGTGGCGCAGCCCCTCGGCGAGCACGGCGTCGAAGGCGGGGTCGTGGTCGAGCAGCACGAGCACGTCCGCGTCCGAGAAACCGGCGACGGCGGCGAGCGCCTCGTCGAGAGCGGTCACGCGCCGTGCGGTCCAGCCCAGGAGCGCGGCCTGCGCGGGGAGCGCGTCGCCGATCGCGCCCGCGCCGACGACCAGCACGGACGGCACGGGAACCCACAGGTCCAGCAGCAGGTCCGCGTCGTCGGCGGCGACCCGCTCGGTGACGGTGGCGCCGCGGCGCAGGCGGTTCCGCGCAGTGTCGGCGACCGTGGCGTCGAGGCGCTCGGCGCCGAGCGAGCCGTGCACGTCCGCGAGCTCGGGGCCGGTGAGGACGAGCGCCGCAGCGCCGTCGACGGTCGCGGCCAGCGCGGCCGGCTGCCCCCGTTCCAGGGCAGCGCCGAGCGCGGCGGCGAGCGGTGCGGGCAGCGGGTGGGCGAGCAGGGTGGCGCCGCCGCTGCACGCGAGGCCCGCGTCGACGGCCTCCTCGTCGGCGACGTGCGCCTCGCGGGTGATCGGCGGCGCGCCCGTCGCCTCGGCGATCGCCAGCGGGACCACGTGGCGGTCAAGGACACCGCGCAACACGGTTCCGGCGATGTCGCCGTCCGGGGCGGCGGTGAGCAGCTGGCCGGCCTCGACGGTCCCGAACCCGTGCCGGTCGAGCACGCGCACGACACCGACCGTCGCCGCGCCGCCCTCGGCCCACCGGCGCAGCGCGGCGCCCAGCCCCCGGGACGCCGACGCGCCCGTCGGAGACGTCGCAGCGGGCACGAAGGTCACGCAGAGCAGGGTAGCCGCGCCCGGAGGCGGCCGATCGCACGCACCGCCGCACGGCTCGTCGCCCTGCGGACCGGGCCGCCCGGCCGGCGGTCAGGCGACTGCCTCGGACGCGGCGGCGGGGTCGGCGGCGACCCGCTCCCGGGCGAGCAGCCGGATGGCGACCAGCAGCGCGACGGCGAACGCCGCGGTGCTCACCGCGAAACCGGCAGCGATCGCATCGGCAGCAGCCTGCGGGTCCGGGCCCCGGGTGCCCCGGTTGCTCCTGCTGCTGGACAACTGCGAGCAGGTCGTCGAGGGTGTCGCGACCACCGTCGACGCACTCGTCGAGGCCGCGCCTGCGGTCGCGGTGCTCGCCACGAGTCGCCAGCCCCTGGGAGTCGACGGCGAGGTGGTCCAGAAGTTGGCTCCGCTCGCGCTGCCCGTCGCCGACACCCGCGGACGGAGGGGACGACCGAGCGCCTCGAGCAGCTGCGCACCCGACTCGGGGCCGCCCGGTTCACCCTCGCCTGGCGGGCCGGGCAGCACCTCGAACTCGTCGAGCTCGTCGAGCTCACGGCCACCGACGAGTCGACCCCGGCGGCTCAGCAGCCGGGCAGCCGGGCCGCCAGATAGCCCTCGACCTGGTCCAGCGCCACCCGCTCCTGCGCCATCGAGTCGCGCTCGCGGATGGTCACGGCCTGGTCCGTCAGCGTGTCGAAGTCGACCGTCACGCAGAACGGGGTGCCGATCTCGTCCTGGCGACGGTAGCGACGGCCGATCGCGCCCGCGTCGTCGAAGTCGACGTTCCAGTGGCGCCGCAGCGCGGCGGCGAGGTCGCGGGCCTTGGGCGAGAGCTCCGCGTTGCGGGACAGCGGCAGCACCGCGGCCTTGACCGGCGCCAGGCGGCGGTCCAGCCGCAGGACGACGCGCTTGTCCACGCCACCCTTCGCGTTCGGCGCCTCGTCCTCGACGTACGCCTCCACGAGGAACGCCATCATCGACCGCCCGACGCCCGCCGCCGGCTCGATCACGTACGGCCGGTAGCGCGTGCCCGAGGCCTGGTCGTAGAACGACAGGTCCGCGCCGGAGTGGTTCGAGTGCGTCGTCAGGTCGAAATCGGTGCGGTTCGCGATGCCCTCGAGCTCGCCCCATTCCTGGCCGGTGAAGCCGAAGCGGTACTCGATGTCGACGGTGCGCTTCGAGTAGTGCGACAGCTTCTCCTTCGGGTGCTCGTACTGCCGCAGGTTGTCGGGCGCGATCCCCAGGTCGACGTACCAGCGGGTGCGCTCGTCGATCCAGTACTGGTGCAGTTCCTCGTCGGTGCCCGGCTCGACGAAGTACTCCATCTCCATCTGCTCGAACTCGCGCGTGCGGAAGATGAAGTTGCCCGGGGTGATCTCGTTGCGGAAGCTCTTGCCCATCTGGCCGATGCCGAACGGGGGCTTGCGCCGCGAGGTCGTCTGCACGTTCAGGAAGTTCACGAAGATGCCCTGCGCCGTCTCCGGGCGCAGGTAGTGCAGGCCTTCCTCGGACTCCACCGGGCCGAGGTAGGTCTTGAGCATCATGTTGAACTCGCGCGGCTCGGTGTACTGGCCGCGGGTGCCGCAGTTCGGGCAGGGGATGTCCGACAGGTCGTCTTCGCCGGCGTTCTTGCCGGTGCGCTCGACGTACTCCTCGGCGAGCTGGTCCGCCCGGAACCGCTTGTGGCAGTGCGTGCACTCCACCAGCGGGTCGTGGAACGCGTTGACGTGCCCGGACGCGACCCACACCTGGCGCGGCAGGATCACCGAGCTGTCGAGGCCGACGATGTCTTCCCGGCCGGTGACCATCGCCTTCCACCACTGGCGCTTGATGTTCTCCTTGAGCTCCACGCCGAGCGGCCCGTAGTCCCACGCCGAGCGGGTGCCGCCGTAGATCTCGCCGGAGGCGAAGACGAACCCCCGGCGCTTGCACAGCGCGACGATGGTGTCGATCTTTGCGGACGAGACGTTGCTGGCCACGGATGACGCTCCACGACGGTAGGACTGCCTGAAGGATCGAGAGTACCGAGCGGCCGGAGCGCAACCGCGGGCACGCCTGCCTTCCCGCACTTCGGTAGGGGAACAGCGGTATGGCTCCGACGTGCGGCTCCGTCTCCGTCTGCCATCCTGGCGACGTGCCCGAGCCGATCTGGGAAGCGGTGTCCGCGCGACCCGCCGGGCCGCTGCGTGCCGTCGTCGCCGAGCACCACGCCTACCGGCAGCGGCACGTCCCGCCGGCCCGCCACCTCGGGCTGCCGTCCCCGTACCTGACGGTGATCGTCACGCTCGACGAGCCACTGCACGTGGCGCGGCAACCCGACCCGGACCAGGCGCCCGCCACCTATCGCGCCCTCGTCGGCGGCCTGCACACGACCGCCGCCGTCATCGCGCACGACGGCGCGCAGTCCGGCGTCCAGCTGCAGCTCAGCCCGCTCGGCGCCCGCGCGCTGCTCGGCGTCCCGGCCGGCGAGCTGGCCGGGATCGACCTGGACGCCGCCGACCTGCTCGGCCGGCTCGCCGACGACCTGCACGAGCAGATGCGCGACGCCCCCACCTGGCCCGAACGGTTCCGGCTGCTCGACGTCGGCCTCGGCCGGCTCGTCGACCCGGCCCGGCGGCCGCCCGCCGAGGTGTGCCACGCCTGGCACCTCCTGCGTGCCTCGCAGGGCACTGCGCGGGTCGCCGACGTCGCGCGGGCGGTCGGCTGGAGCGAACGGCACCTGGCCGCCCGGTTCCGCACGGAGATCGGCCTGACGCCGAAGGCCGCGGCGCGGGTGATCCGGTTCGACCGGGCGCGGCAGATGCTCCCGCACCTGCCCGGCGCCGCCGTCGCGGCGACCTGCGGGTACGCCGACCAGTCGCACCTCGTCCGCGACTTCGTCGACTTCACCGGCCTCGCCCCGCGCGCCTGGCTCGCCGCCGAGGTCGGAAATCTTCAAGCCCCCGACACCGCGGCGGGTCGAGACTGGGCGTCATGAGCGACAAGACACCCCCACCCACCGTGTGGCCCACGCTGCGCGCGACCGACGCCCGCGCGCTGATCCGCTTCCTCGTCGACGTCGTCGGGTTCGAGGAGACCGCCGTCTACGGCGAGGGCGACGTCGTCCACCACGCCGAGCTGTCCTGGCCGTTGGGCGGCGGGATCATGCTCGGCTCGGCGCGCGACGACGGCGCCGACGGACCGACCGCCCCGGGTGCGTGCAGCGCGTACATCGTCGTCGACGAGCCGGACGCCCTGTGCGCACGCATGCGCGCCGGGGGCGCCGAGGTGACGGTCGAGCTGCACGACACCGACTACGGCTCCCGCGACTTCGCGATCCGCGACCCCGAGGGCAACCGCTGGTACTTCGGCACCTACCGCGGCGCACCCCGCGCGTCCTGAGCCCCCGGCGCACACCGAGTCGAACCGTCGCACCCGGTGCAGCAGGTGCGGCGGTCACGGGATGTGCGACGGCGTGACGGGGTGCGAGGGCGGGCGGTACGGCGGCGCCAGCCGAAGGCGTGCGCCGGCGCGAACGAGGTGCGCAGTGCCCGCCGAAAGGCGCGCGCTGGCGTGAACGGGGTGCGAGGGCGCGGACGGGGTGCGACAGCGCCGGCCGGAAGGCGTGCGACGGCAGCAACAGCGCGCTGCGGCGCGCCCCGCGCACGCCGCAGGAACAAGGCGCGCCGACGCAGGCCGGCGCACGGCCTACAGGTAGCCGCCCGCCTCGAACGGTGGGGGCAGCTGCCCCGGGATGATCCGCCGGCCGGTGACGACCTTCGGGATGAGGCGGATCCAGTGGCCGTGCTCGCCCGGCGCCCACGGGGTCCCGCCCGCCGTGCGCAGGCGCTCGACCAGCTCCTCGCGGCGGCTGCCCGTGACCTCCTCGGCGAGCGCCTGCACGAGCACGCTCCAGCCGCTGCGGGTGCGCTCGTCGACGTCGTCGACCTCGAAGGCGACCCGGGTGTGGTCGGCGGCCGCGGTGATCTTCGGGGAGTCGGTGCGGATGACGACGGCGTCGCCGTCGAGCACGTAGTTGACCGGCAGGATCAACGGGTACGCGCCGTCCGCGAGGCCGATGCGCCCGAGCTGGCGGGTGGCCAGGAGCGTGCGGCACTCGTCGGCGGGCAGCACGACGAATGCCCGGTCGCGCGCGCCGTCCTGCGCCGCATCCTGCGCTGTCACGGCACACCTCCCCGTGTCCGCCTCGCACCCACAGTGGCAGGCCGCCACCGAAGATCACCAGTGCCGAAGGACACTACGGGTCTGCGCGCAGGCTCGGCAGGTCGTCGGCGTGTCCCGCCGTCGCGGTCACCAGCGTCTCGAAGGTCGCCGGCTCGTCCGCCAGCGCCTCGGACAGCAGCGGCACCACGTGCTCGCGCACCGGGAACGGGCTCAGGGCGCGGCGGTAGGCGTCGACGGAGGTGAAGCGCACGGTCAGGACCCACCGCTCCGGGTCGTCGACCGCCCGCCCCGCCGCACCGCCCAGGCACCCGGGGGCGGCGGTGAGCAGCTCGAGTGCGCGCCGCACCCGCGCGGTGAAGTCGTCCGCACCCGTGGGCACGACGAAGCGGCAGACGAGCAGCACGCGGCACAGCCAAGCGCACACGATTATCAGTGTCTACTCCGGGTGGCCCTCCGGCTGTCTACGATGGGTGCCGTGACGCAGCGGCCCGGCAGGCAATCGACGGCCGTGCTGGCCGGGCCGAGCTGCGCGCATTCCGGGGAGATCTGCCCGACGGTCACGCCCGCGCGCAGCACGCGCGACTACGCCGCGGCGGGCGACCTGCTGCGGGCCCTCGCCGCACCCGTCCGGATCGCGATCGTGCTGGAGCTGCGCGAGTCACCGTGCTGCGTGCACGATCTGGTCGACGCGCTGGCCGTGCCCCAACCCCTGGTCAGCCAGCACCTGCGGGTGCTCAAGGCGGCGGGGGTCGTGCACGGCGAGCGCCGCGGCCGGGAGGTCGTGTACTCGCTGGTCGACGACCACCTGGCGCACATCGTGGTGGACGCCGTCGCGCACGCGGAGGAGCAGTCGTGAGCAGCGCAGATACGCGGACGATCGAGCAGCGAGGAGAGCGCGTGACGACGGCGCGGGCGATGCGGGCCACCCGGCAGCGGGCGGCGGTGTCGGGCCTGCTGGACCGCCTCGCCGACTTCCGCTCCGCGCAGGAGATCCACGAGGAGCTGCGGCGCGTCGGCGAGGGCATCGGCCTGACCACGGTCTACCGCACGCTGCAGGCGCTGGCGGACGCCGGCGAGGTCGACGTCCTGCGCACCGGCAGCGGGGAGTCCGTGTACCGGCGGTGCGCCACGGACGACCACCACCACCATCTCGTGTGCCGGCAGTGCGGGAAGGCGGTGGAGATCGCCGGGCCCGCGGTGGAGACGTGGGCGCAGCGGGTCGCCGACGAGCACGGCTACACCGACCTGAGCCACACCGTGGAGATCTTCGGGCTGTGCCGGGAGTGCGGCCGGTTCCGGGGTCCGTCTCAGAACGAGTCATCAGGAGCGACGGCCGAGGGCTAGCGTCCGCGGACGTGGCGGAGAGCACTGGCGCGGCACCCGATGCGGTGCGCCGCCTCGACAGTAGCGAGGCGACGGAGCTGGCCGCGCTGGCCGGCGTGTTCGACGACCTGCAGTACGCCCTGCGCTGCTGCGAGCACCTCGTCGGCGCGCTCGCCCGCCCCGCTGTCGACAACGGCGGGAGCGACGCCGCCCTGGTCGAGGCCCTGTGGACGGGTGCGCTCGTCGCGTACGCGCGGTGCTTCTCGGGCCGGACGAAGATCCTCGCCGACACCGACCTGGCCGAACTCAAGCTCGACGGCGACGTCGCCGGCTTCCACCGCGCCCTGCTGCGGCTGCGCGACCACTACGCCTCGCGGCACGCCAACCCGCGCGAGACCTTCACCGTCGGCGTCGCGCAGCGCACCAACGGCACCGCGGCGGGGGTGGCGGTGGTCGGCGCGCCGCAGCCGGCGGTCGACGACACCACCGTCCGCCAGCTCGGCCGGATCGCCTACGGGCTCAGCGGGCTCGTGGACGCCCGGATGCAGGCCGCGCAGCAGAAGGTGCACCTCGTCGCCCAGGAGCTCGACGCCGCGCGGCTCGCGGCGCTGCCGCTGGTGGACGTGCAGGTACCGGCCTGACCGCCGGTCAGCGGTCCGCCGGTACCCGCACCCGGACCAGCAGGTACTCCAGCTCGTAGCACGACGGCCCGCCGGCCGGCCCGGTGTCCTCGGCGGCGTAGAGGTCGATCAGCTCGCGTTCCAGCGCCGCCGCCCGGTCGGGATCGAGCCCGGCGAACGTCGCGATGACCGGCGCGAAGTGCTGCCGGTAGTAGGCGGTGACCTCGGCGGGCGGGCCGGTGAACCTGAGCCGCACCATCCGCGGTTCGGTCTGCACCTCGGCCCCCGCGAACAGGGCCGCGACGTGCCGGGGGTCGCCCCATGCCGTCGGTGACGGGCCGTCGGCCTGCGGGGGGCCGTAGCGACCGAGGAGGCGGAAGAAGCGCCCGACACCGCCACCCGGCGTCCAGTTGGCCATCACCACCGTTCCGCCGGGGCGGCACACCCGCAGCAGCTCGCGGGCCGTCGTGGCGTGGTCCGGGGCGAACATCGCGCCGATGCACGACAGCACGGCGTCGAACTCGCCGTCGGCGAACGGCAGCGCCTGCGCGTCCGCGACCTGCCACCGCACGCCGAGGCCGCGATCACGGGCGTGCCGCTCCCCCACCGCCAGCAGCTCCGGCGTGATGTCCGTGGCCACCACGTCGGCGCCGGCCGCGGCGGCGGGCAGCGCGGCGTTCCCCGTCCCGGCCCCGACGTCGAGCACGCGCATGCCCGGGCCGACGTCCGCGGCGGCCACCACCTCCGTCCCGAGGTCCGCGACCAGCTCCGCGATGCGGTCGTAGTCGCCCAGTGCCCAGAAGCTGTGTGCGGTCGTCGTCATGGGAGCGAGCATCGACGGGCGGGCGAACCGGAAGAAGTTCGAATTCCGGACTGCCGCTCGACTCCGCCGGCGGAGGATGGTCGGCGCTGTGGACGGGTACGGGCAGTACTGCCCCATCGCGCTGGGCGCCGAGGTGTTCGCCGAGCGATGGACGCCCATCATCGTGCGCAACCTGATGTCGGGGTCCGAGCGGTTCGGCGACCTCCTCGACGGCGCCCCCGGCCTCCCGCGCAGCGTCCTGGCCCAGCGGCTGCGCCGCCTCGAGCGCGCGGGTGTGATCGCGCGGTCCGACGGCCGCGTGCCCACCTATCAGCTGACCGACTGCGGGCAGGAACTCGCCCAGGTGTGTCTCGCGCTCGGCATGTGGGGTGCGCGATGGCGGGAGGTGCGCCCGGAGCACCACGACCCGTACCTGGTGGTGTGGATGCTCTCGCGGATGATCGACCGGGACGGGCTGCCGCGGCCGCGGGTGGTGGTCCGGTTCGACGTGCCCGCCCACCCGCCGCCCAACCGGTACTGGCTCGTCCTCGGCGCAGGCGAGCGCGAGGTGTGCGTGCACGATCCCGGCTTCGGCGACGACGCCGTGGTGACCACGGACGTCGCGACGCTCGTCGCCTGGCACTGCGGCCGCCTCACGCTCGGCCAGGCGCAACGCGCGGGGATGCAGGTGGTCGCGACCCCGGCCGACGAGCGGATGCTCGACGCCTGGGGCCGGCTGAGCCCGTTCGCCGGGGTCAGTCCTGTTGGTCGGTCGTAAGTTCGGCGCGCATGCTCGACGCGCCCCCCACCACCAGCATCAGCAGCGTGCCCATCGCCTTCTCCTCCAGCCCGGCGGCAGGGAAGGCGTAGCGGAAGGTGACGTCCCACCCGTGCTCGCCGCGGATCACCCGAGGGGTGCCGAACAGGCCTTCCCCTGCGCCCATCGCGACCCGCATCGGCACGTCGCGCTCGGGGTCGGGGTCTGGGGGCAGGTCCCAGGCGACGACGCAGGTCAGGTTGAGAACCGGCAGCCCCTCCTCCAGCTCGGTGCCCTGCACCGCGCAGACGACGCCGCCGTGCGCGAAGGTGAGCGTGCCGTCGTCGTCGACCGCGACGTCGTGGTAGCGCTCCAGCGCGGTCCGGGCGACGTCCAGCATCTCGTTCATCAGGCCTCCGTGGGCTTGTCGAGCGCGCCGCCGAACCGGCGGTCCCGCCGCGCGTAGATCTCGACGGCCTGCCAGAGGTGGCGGCGGTCGAAGTCGGGGAACAGGGTGTCGAGGAAGACCATCTCGGCGTAGGCGCTCTGCCAGAGCAGGAAGTTCGAGGTGCGCTGCTCGCCGGAGCTGCGGACGAACAGGTCGACGTCGGGCATGTCCGGCTCGTCGAGGTGGCGCGCGATCATGCGTTCGTCGACCTTGCCCGGGTTGATCCGCCCTTCGGCGGCCAGCCGCGCGATCTCCCGGACGGCGTCGACGATCTCGGCGCGGCCGCCGTAGTTGACGCACATGGTCAGGGTGAGCACGTCGTTGTGCCTGGTCTTCTCCTCGGCGATCTCCAGCTCGCGGATCACGCTGCGCCACAGCCGCGGCCGGCGCCCGGCCCACCGGACCCGCACGCCCATCGCGTGCATCTCGTCCACCCGGCGGCGGATGACGTCGCGGTTGAAGCCCATGAGGAAGCGCACCTCGTCCGGGCTGCGCCGCCAGTTCTCGGTCGAGAACGCGTACGCCGAGAGCCAGCGGACGCCGATGTCGATGCAGCCCGCGGGCGACGTCCATCAGCGACGCCTCGCCCATCCGGTGCCCCTCGATCCGCGGCAGCCCCCGGGCGTTGGCCCAGCGCCCGTTGCCGTCCATGACCAGCGCGACGTGGTTCGGGACCAGCTCGCGCGGGATCGCCGGGGGCCGGGCGCCGCTGGGGTGCGGCGGCGGGGGTTGGGGGGGCACGGGGCCAG